>DBRQ01000006.1:0-41587 GCA_002306345.1 Candidatus Pacebacteria bacterium UBA1364
AAATTACCATCTTTAATCTCTAATTTTTGGCCTTTGACTTTAATTTAAATGTCAAATGAACACAAACTTTGTTCATTAATCAAATGCACTCATCTCTTCAACAATGAGCCTGTTTCAAACTGTGGGCAATATAGGGCTCGAACCTATGACCTCATCGATGTAAACGATGCGCTCTAACCAACTGAGCTAATTGCCCGCAAATCAATGTTTTTGCTACTTACATGTAAGTTAACAGATTTACAAATTAAGAATGTGCCCGGGAGAGGACTTGAACCTCCATGAATTACTTCACAGTCACCTCAAAACTGCGCGTCTACCATTTCGCCACCCGGGCTACGTTTCAGGCAAACATCTAATTTTGCAAACTCTACAGATGTTTTGCACTCAGAACACCTAGCATTCTATCAAACTAGCGAAAAATTATAAAGCTCTAGACACCATGGCTTTTAGTTTTTTATCTCTTTTTGTGCCGAGAAGAGGACTTGAACCTCCATGGATTGCTCCACACGCTCCTGAAACGTGCGCGTCTACCATTCCGCCATCTCGGCTTGTTTAAATTTTTCAAATCCTTGGACAAAAAATCCTTGAGCAAAGAGATTATATACTATTTTTCGAGAGATTTTAGTCTTATAATAGCAAAAAGAAATGACAAAAAGCCCCTATAGCTCAACGGATTAGAGTAATGGTCTTCGGAACCAGGGATGAGGGTTCGAATCCCTCTAGGGGTACCATCTTGAACATTGTGAAATTGTTGAATGTGGCTCGTTTTTGAAAAAATTGATAGCGATTGACGCAATCTTGACCTTTTCCCAAAGGCAAAAGGTTTTGTTTAGAGTAAAGAAGAAAAAATTTGTTATAATGTTTGGTGCTCAAGATCGGGGTCAGTAGCTCAGTCGGTTAGAGCACCTGCCTCTTAAGCAGGGTGTCGTGGGTTCGAGTCCCACCTGACTCACTTTACAAAAAAACACGGAAGCATCGTCCACTTGTCGTCATTTTTAAAATAAGATAGAATTATGCTATAAACTAAATGTCACAAGAACAAAAAATATTTGTTGTAGTAGAGGACTCAGCCTTTTATGCTGAGAAACATAAAAAACATTTACAAGATAATGGTGCGGAAGTAATTATTTTAAGAACCATGGGTGAATTTAACGAATTTATTGAAAAAAAAGAAGCTAGTAAAAAAATATCTGCTATCATTACAGATGGTTTGCATGGAGATTGGATAGGGGTTGTCGAAGGAGCTCAAAAAAAGAATATTAAGTGTATTGTCATTACTGATAACAAAGAAATCATTGAACAAAGTAAGTATTTTCCTGATGTAATGGCTATCAATAAAGCCGATCTGTACGAAAATCCTCAAAAATATAAAGACCTGATTGAATAAATTATTCTCTCTCTAAAATTCCGTAATTCACTTTGATTTCTCTAGGTTCAGTGATAAAATGGCAAAATTCAACAAATTAGGAAAATTGAACGATACATATGTCATTAGAAAAAGAAATATCCTCAAAAGACACTCTTAACAGCGAAAAAACAGATTTAACAAGCAACCCAGAATTAATTTCAGAATCTTTGACAAAAGATGATACTGAAAAAATAAGAACAAAAGAATCACCAGATCAGGAAACTTCTATAGATGATTTTAAGAACAATATTTGCGGAGCTGGTAAAAAAGATCGCAGAAGATGTCCAGTAGTTATTTCAAGCTACGAAAGTTGCTGTAAATGTCCATTTGTTAACCCTGAGGCTGTCAATATTAATTTAGGTAATCCCGAATTAAGGGGCGGTATCGAAACAAGTGCCGATTCAGCGGCTTGGAGAAAAAACAAATTAATATATGGTATCCCTCACGGCGACGATTAAATCCTGTTATAATCCTAACTTATGAATATCATCTCTGGCTCTTCCAACCCCGAATTAGCTAGCTCCATCGCTGAAGGCCTCAAAGAGAAATATCCGTCTAACCACAGCGACCTCATTAAAATTGAAATTACTAAATTTGCCAACGATGAAAAACAAATTTGGATTAAAGATGGGTTTAAAGTCAGGGGTCAAAAAGTTTGCATTGTCCAATCATTTTCCAAACCAGTAGATGAAAACATCATGGAAACATTGCTGATTATCGATGCTTTGGAAAGATTAGGAGCAAAAGAAGTTTCTTTATTGATTCCATGGATGGGTTATTCACTCCAAGACAAAGTTTTTCGCGAAGGTGAAGCCATTGCGGCCAAAGTTGTGGCTGATTTAATTTCCAATAGCTTTATCAGTCGCGTCTTTTTGCTTGATCTTCACAATCCTAGCATTCCTGGTTTTTTCTCGATTCCAACCTACCATTTATCTGCACAAAACCTTTTTATAGATTATCTAAAAAGCAATAATTATTTAGAAAATGCTGCCATTGTTAGCCCAGACTTTGGTGGATTAAAGAGAGCGAGAAATTTAGCTGATTTGCTCAATTTACCTTTATTAAACATTGATAAAAGTCGTAATTACAAAACTGGCGTCGTGACTGCTCACGCTTTACACGGAGAAGCAATCGCTGGTAAAAATGCCATTGTTTTAGATGATGTCATTGTTTCCGGCAGTACTGTTGCTAAGTCGGCGGCCTTACTCAAAAAAGAAGGCGCAAAAAAAGTTATTTTTGTTGCTACTCATGGCATCTTTTGTAATAATGGTTTAGAGGTTGTTGATCGTAGTTTGGTAGATCTCGTGATCACTAGCGATTCAATTATTCATGAGATAAATACAAAAAAAATTAAATATATTCACTTAGCACCCTTGTTTGTAGCTGGCTTAGCTGACTGGGTTTAAATACTTTGTTACAATAAAGTTATGAAATTATCCAAACTTGCTTTCCAAGTCACTAAAACTCCGCCTACCAATGCTGATACTATCAATCATAAATTGTTAGTTCAAGCTGGCTACGTCCGTCAATTAATGGCTGGAGTTTATACCTATACTAACTTGGGATTGAAGGTTTTGCGTAACATTGAAAATATTGTCAGAGAAGAGATGGATGCGCTCGGCGGTCAAGAAATTCTCATGCCAGCCTTACATCCTAAGGCTAATTGGTTGATTACCGATGGTTGGAACAAAATCGACGTCCTTTTTAAGTTACAAAGTCGCACCGGTAGGGAATATGCCCTAGGTCAAAGTCATGAGGAAATTGTGACTCCCTTAGCCAAAGAATTAATTCATTCATACAAAGACTTACCACTAACTTTATACCAGATTCAGTGGAAGTATCGTGATGAATTGCGCGCTAAATCTGGAATTTTACGTTGTCGAGAGTTTTTCATGAAAGACATGTACAGCTTTCACGAAAATCAGGCAGATTTTGAAAAGTTTTATGGTGAAGTTAAAGCAGCTTACCTAAGAATTTTTCAGCGCCTTGGTTTAACAGCCAAAGTTACCGAGGCCTCTGGCGGTAGTTTCACCCAAAAAATTTCCTACGAATTTATGGTCTTAACCGAGGCTGGTGAAGATAATATTTTTTACTGTGATCGTTGTGACTACTGTATTAACCAAGAAATTGCCACAATTACAGAGGGCGACGCTTGTCCAAAGTGTGGCGCTCCTTTAAAATTGGCACGAGCAGCAGAGGTGGGTAATGTTTTTGACCTGGGGCAAAAATTTAGCAAAGATTTTGACCTCACGTTTGCTAACAAAAATGGAGAAAAAAAATACCCAATTATGGGCTGTTATGGCATTGGCATCAGTCGCTGCATGGGAGTAATTGTGGAAAAACATCACGATGAAAAGGGCATTATTTGGCCTGCTTGCGTAGCACCTTTTGCAGTTTCACTCATTGCTCTTAATGGAGCAGAACCATACGCTAATCATGTTTATGAGACTTTGCAACAAGCTGGCATCAAAGTGCTTTTTGATGATCGCTTCCAATCAGCCGGCAGCAAATTTGCTGCTGCAGATCTAATTGGTTTACCAATTAGATTAGTTATTTCTTCTCGCAATGGAAAACAAATTGAATGGAAAAAACGCGATCAAGCAGAAAGTGAATTAATTGACTTAGAAACTGTAATTAAGCGACTTCAATAATGAAATCAAATGTCCAAAGTTATTTTAAGTAATCATGCCCTAAAAAGAGCTAAATCCAGAAAAATGGAACTTCAAGCCATCGAAAAAGTTGTTCTTGATCCAGAGAGAAAGATCGTTTTAGGCCAGCAAAAGTTTAAATTCTTCAAAAAAATTGGTCATCGTCATTATCAGGCAATAGCTACTTATTTAGCAAAAGAGGACAAGTGGCTAGTTATTTCAGTTTGGGTTAAAGGGGAAGCAGATCAACCACCTTTCATTTGGCTTTTAATCACCGCACCTTTCCGCTTGTTGTGGTTTTTGTGTCGAATGCTTTGGCGATTTATTAACTGGTTCATTAACTGGATTATTGCAAAAACTGCTGGAAAAAAATAGACCTATATTATCACAAATGATTAGCCATACATAAATATTATATAGCCAATCATCAATCTTTTTTACTTCTATATTTTTCTATAAACAAATATATATTACTAACTATATCCCGGTGAGGAGTCCCACTAAAACCAAGCAACAAGCTGGTTTTGGTGGGCGTCTCGTTGGGTTTTTCATTGTGACCTCAATTTATTTTTTCTAATGCTAAAATAGGCATTATGAATACAACTGCGCGTAAATTGATTGTTACCCATCATGCCCCAGACCTCGACGCTATTACTTCGGTTTGGTTACTCAAGCGTTTTGATAGTCAAAAATATGCCAACGCCAAAGTGGCTTTTGTGAATCCAGGCGAGACTATTTCTTTAGAGGAAGCAGAGAAAGAATTTAGCTGTCAACTTCACGAAATTACCCATGTTGACACCGGTTTGAGAGAATTTGACCATCATCAAGCGGAAAGAGCTAGTAAGGAAATTTGCGCTGCCACCCTGGTTTTTGATTATTTAACTCAAGTCAGACCAGAAATTAAAGATGACGCCGCTTTGGTAGAAATGATTAAAATAGTGGTCGACATTGATCATTTTGGGGAAATTTATTGGCCAGAGGCTAAAGAAAACCGCTTCGTTTTTAGCTTACATGAATTGATCCATGGCCATGAATCAATTGAACCTCACGATGACGATTCGCAATTACATTTTGGTATGAGGGCTCTTGACTGTGCCTACGCTGAAATGACCAATCGACTCAAGGCCGAAGAAATTATTGGAACCAAGGGCATTGAATTTGAAATCAAAGAAGGTAAGTGTTTGGGTTTGGAAACCCAAAATGATGAAACGATTAAATTATCGCAAGTGAAGGGTTATATTTTGGCTGTGCGAAAGGATCCAGAATATGGCCACCTGAGAATTAA
This sequence comes from Candidatus Pacebacteria bacterium UBA1364, assembly GCA_002306345.1. Classification (GTDB taxonomy): domain Bacteria; phylum Patescibacteriota; class Microgenomatia; order UBA1400; family PJMF01; genus UBA1364. The sequence goes on from DBRQ01000006.1 coordinate 5,342, forward strand.
AGTACGTCCGGACGCACAATTAAATTTAGAAAAACTCTATCAGGCTGTTAAAGCAATGGATCCAAAAGCTACTTGGTTTTATCACGCCAGTGGCAAAATGTTACTCAATGGTTCGATTAAGCATCGTAATCAAGTTGCCAGCTCTTTGAGTTTAAAAAGTATCATTCAGTTAATTCAAAAGTTATATAGTTAACAACTAGATTGCTAAAAAAACTATGTCAGATTCAATTTTTAGTAAAATCATCAAGCGCGAAATTCCAGCGACCATTCGCTTCGAAGACGATGATTTCATCGTCATTGACGATCTTTACCCAAAAGCTCCAGTGCACGTTTTGATCATTTCCAAAAAAGACTATGAAAGCTTAGAAGCAGTTGATTTTAATGACGACGTTTTTTATGCCAAACTATTAAAAATGGCTCGATTTATGGCTAAAAAATTAGACATTGCTGACAACTACAAATTATTCATGAATGTCGGCAAAAAAGTCCAAGACGTCCAGCATCTCCATTTACATCTAATGGGTGGCTACAAATCTAAAAAAGGTCACTTTAATTTTAACGAGAGTTAATAACGTAACCTACTCCTTTAACTGTTTTAATTAAATTTTTATTTGATTTACGGCGCAAATTAGCGATAGTAGTTTCAATTGTGTTGCCAAAAACAACGTCATCTTTTTGCCAAATTTTTTCTGCCAAAGTAGTTTTACTTAAAACCCGATGACCATTTTTAAGAAACAATTCCAAAAGCAAAAATTCTTTACGATTTAGTTTCATTTCTTTACCATTAAAATAGGCTTGATGAGTCAATTGATTTAATTCAAAATTAGTATTTTTTAAATGTTTAGCTTCTTGACTAGAAATTTTACTCAGTAAAATTTTAACCCTGACTTCTAATTCCTGGATGTTGAACGGTTTGACTAAATAATCATCACCTTGACGCAAACAAGAAATCTTTTGTTTGACATCTACGCTGGCTGTTAAAAATAAAATTGGCAAAGCAATTTTATTTTCTTTTAAATAATCACACAGTTCACAGCCACTACCATCTGGTAAAATCAAGTCTAGAATTAAAAGATCGTAGGATTTAGTATCAAGAAAATAGTGAGCCATTTGTAAATCATAAGACGCATCAATAATGTGAAATTTACAAAGCTTATGTTTAATTAGATCAGATAGAGCAAGATTATCTTCAACTAATAAAATTCGCACGCAAGCAGTTTAACAAAAGGGGATCTTTCCTACAAGTCATTCTTAAGATATAATTAGCTATCTTAATAGTTAAAAATGGGAAGGGAGGTGGTTTAGTCTGCCAATTGTAATTAGAGCTAAAAAAAATCAGTCGACTTCTGATTTAATCAGACAGTTTAAAAAAGCTGTCGCAGCTACTTCTGTAGTGCAGATTGTGAAGGATCGTAGATATTTTCAAAAACCTTCCAAAATTAAATCAATCAAAACTGCTGAAAAGAGTCGCTTAAGAAAAAGAGCTCACTCTCTTGCCAAAACTAAAAATATTTCACCACTTGTTATCGCTAAAATTCGAGCAAGACTTGGTGCATAATTTTTGGATTTTGAAATTTAAAACCCGCTTAAAAAGCGGGTTTTTTGTTGAAAAGTGCTATGAAAAAAGTACGGATAATGATCATTGATTAACACTTCGTAATTTGGTACATAATAATCCATTGTTCATTTGGTACACAAAGTTTTATGACACATTAGAAGCCAAACCTAAAGCTTTTTTGGTTTAATTTTCGCCTTAATACTAAAGTCCCATTGATCGCCATCACTAGTGTCAAAACTCATCGAATTAGTTAAAGAATGATAATTAACCAAATGATTACTGAGGGTTTCTTCTAATTCTTTTTTCTGTTGATTAAGTTCGGCTATATCAATCTTTAGAGATGTTGATTGTGGATCATTTTGCAACTGCATTTTACGTTCCTTGAGCACTTGGGCGTGTCTGTCAACCTCATCACGGGCCTCAACTAACTGAACATCATTGTCAAAAACACTTTTTAAACTCTGTCTTTTTTCTTTCAACTCAGCTTCAATGCGAATCAATTCACGTGCGTGCTTTTCAATTAAGTTCTGCAGTGAAGTTAAAGTTTCGGCCAATTCATTCGACTTATTAACTTCATCTTCGGCTTCAACTTCCTGATTAGTCTGACTCAGCGCATCTAAGGCTAACTCATCACTAGCACTTATTTTTTTTTGATTATCTGCCATAAAATTATTCGATTTGTATCAATACAAATCACCTTTCAGATGAAAGAGTAACAAAAAATCGCGGTATAATAAAGGGGAAGAACGTGGGTTCAGGACAATGGATCTTGATTCTATCAAGATAGGAAAGTCCGGACAACAGCAGTAGAGGGTGCCTGACGAAAGTCAGGGATTGCTTTGGTCAGAACAGCAATGTTTACTACCAAAACAAGCCAGTTAGAGCAACAGAGACGAGCCGAGTAGCGTCGGGTGAAACGATCAAGCTTTTGGATATATCGCGTAAGCGATAGGGCAATCCTCCCCGTTGCGAGCTACGACTTTGACCTTAATGGTACTACTCCCTATCATGGTCATAATGTGAGCGCATAGATAAATCATTGTCGAGAAACAGAATCCGGCTTACTAGACCACGTTCTTCACAAATGTTTGAAAGATAAATCAACCCGAAACACAGATCAACCATAAAATGAATTGCTATAAAAATGGCTAGAGAAAAAATTGCTCCACAATGGTTTAAATAAAAAAATCTCGAAAGTTAAGCGCTTCTAATATTTGCTCCTTGTGAATAATTTTTACTGCAGCTAAATCAGCCAGAGTTTGGGCTACTTTAAAAAGTTTAAAGTAGGTGCGTGTAGAAAATTGTTGATGATTGGCGATTAAATCAAGAGTTTTCTTAGCCTCGCTGTCGATAGTGCAAAACTGTAGCACTGCTTGAGAATCTAAACTAGCATTATCTTGAAACGCAGTTTTAAAGTAACGCTGCCGCTGCAACGCAGCGGCAGCTTCCACTCTTGCTTTAACTGTCTGTGAATTTTCCACTCCTTGCTCAAGAGTTGATAAATTTTCCACACTTTCCACTCTTAACATTAAATCAATTCGATCCAAAATAGGGCCAGAAAATTTGCTTTGATAACGCTTTAAGTCATAATCACTACAACGACAAACATGCTTGCTGCTACCAGCAAAACCGCAAGGACAAGGATTACTGGCAGCTAGTAAAGTAAAATTAGCTGGATACAAACACCTTTGGTTGCCATGATTAATTTCAATTACGCCAGTTTCCAACGGTTGACGAAGCATTTCTATTAATTGATGCTTAAACTCAGCAAATTCATCTAAAAACAAAATACCACGATGAGCCAAGCTAATTTCTCCAGGACTTTGATAAAAACCCCCACCAATCAATGCTAATTGAGAAATACTTTGATGGGGCGAACGAAACGGCCGTTTAGTTAACAAAGCATTTTGCAACAAACCACACAAAGAATGAATCCGATTGATTTCTAAAAATTCTTTTTCACTTAAATCTGGCAAAATCGATAATAAAGCATGAGCTAATAGACTTTTTCCAGAGCCAGGAGGACCAAACATTAGTAAATTATGTCGACCAGCTGCCACAATCTCCAAAGCTTTTTTGGCTTGCCTTTGTCCAAAAATATGGGCAAAATCTACTTGGTTAACCTCCCTAGTAAGAGTTTTAGGCGGTTTTTGGCTTGAGCCAAAAACCGCCAACTTTAAATGGACACGACCACGAGCAAAAGCCAAAAATTGTTGCAAAGAAACCAAAGGATAAAATTCTATACCTTTGATGTTTAGTAATTCACCTAAATTTTCTTGAGGAAAATAAATTTTCGTAAAACCCATGGCTTGAGCCGCTAAAGCAATAGAAACAAAACCTCTGATGCGGCGCAAGCGGCCGTCTAAAGCCAATTCACCTAAAAATAAAGAATGACTAGTATCAAGATGAATTTCTCCATATAACTTTAAAATGGCTACCGCGATAGCTAATTCAACACTGCTACTTCTTTTGTCTAAATCAGCAGGTGCTAAATTGACTAAAGTTTTTTTTGGTTTAATTCTGATCCCGCACTGTACTAAAGCAGCAGTAATTCTTTCTCTAGATTCATCAATGACGCGATTAGCTAAACCAATAATGATAAAAGAAGGTTTACCAAAAGTAGTTTGCACTTCCACTTCAATTTTGATTGTTTCTAAACCTTTATTGATGGCACTGAAAGTTTGCCCCAACATAAATTGCCTTGCAAAATATCCTTAAATTAATTGTAAAAGATCAAAGTTACAAGAAGTGTAGACATTTTGCTGCCACATATGACCTATACTTCTTCATAAGCAAAATTCTTGCAAAATCTGCTATCATAATGACTTGTATTAAAGAATCAACAATGTCAAGAGAACTGCTTTATCAACTCAAGAGACCTTATCACTTTTTTAAAACTGGTCTAATCAGGGGTTTGCCAGCACGTATTAAATATGGTTTCCCAGATAAAAAATTAAAGATTATCGCCATTACTGGTACTGATGGGAAAACCACTTCTTCAACCTTGCTTTATCACATCTTGCAAGCAAGTGGCAAAAAAACCGCTTTAATTTCTACTGTTGCTGCCTGCATTGATAATCAAACTTTTGATACTGGCTTTCACGTCACTAGCCCTAGTCCAGATCAGCTTTTTGCTTTCATGAAAAAAATGCTGGAGCATCAGACCGAATACTTAGTCCTGGAATTTACTTCACAGGGAGCCTATCAATCTCGTTTGTTCGGTATCAATCCTATGATCGCTGGTGTAACCAATATTGACCAAGATCACTTTGACTATCATTTAAATTATCAAAATTATCTAGAGGCTAAAGCTATTGTTCTTAGAAAAGCTCAGACTGTCGTCTTGAATAGGGATGATCAATCTTATTATCGACTAAAGAAATTTTTTCCAAGTAGTAAGTATCATGTTTTGGAATACAGCCAAGAACAGAAATTTTCTGCCAAAATTGAGCGAGCAATTAAAGAACGTTTTCCAGAGTTATTTAACCAGAATAACGCTCGCTTAGTGACTACTATCGCCTTAGAATTAGGTTTAGATCAAGACGTAATTTGCCAGGCTTTGTTAAATTTTCAGGGAGTGCCCGGTAGAATGCAGTTTATTGAAAATCAAAAGGGCTTTAAAGTGGTGATTGATTTTGCCCACACTCCACAGGGATTGCGCAGTGCTTTAACTGCTTTGCGTACTTTAATGAAAAAAGAAAAAATGCCTGGTAAGCTAATTGCCGTTTATGGTTGCGCTGGTTTGCGTGACGCTATCAAAAGACCAATTATGGGGCAAATTGGCGTAGAATTGGCGGATTTAGTAGTCTTTACTGCTGAAGATCCACGGACTGAAAATATCTGGTCAATTATTCGTCAAATGAAAGAAAATTTAAGCACTGGCCATAATAAAATTTTATCCATTCCCGATCGCCAAAAAGCCATCGATTTTGCTATTCAAAAATTAGCACAAAAAGGCGATGTGGTGGCTGTATTTGGTAAGGGCCCAGAAAAAAGCATGTGCTACGGTAATAAAGAAATCCTTTGGAGTGATGAAGCGGCCGTCAAACGCAGTTTAACCAATGGCCGAACTAATCAACTGCACTCACAAAAAGAGCAAAGCTAAATATGGCATTTTTAGACGCAAACAAGTTTTATTTAGTCGGTATCAAAGGTGTTGCCATGACTTCTATTGCGCAATGCTTGTTTGACGCTGGTAAAACAGTCATCGGTTCGGATGTGGCGGAAGATTTTGTAACTGAAAACATTTTAAAAGATTTGGCAGTCAAAATTGAAGATATCAATACAATTCCAAATTTTGCAGCTTTAAAAATTGATGCTGTTATTCACACTGCCGCTCATCAGGGTGTTAATAATCCGCAAGTGCAAGCCGCTTTGGCGGCTGCTATTCCGGTCTATACCCAAGCAGAAGCTTTAGCGGAATTTTTTAATCAAAAACAAGGCATTGCCGTTTGCGGTGTCGGCGGTAAAAGTACCGTTTCGGCCATGATTGCTTTTGCTTTAAATAAATTAGCTCAAAAAGATTTGTCTTTTTCCGTTGGGGTAGGGGAAATTATCGGTATGTCTAGAACAGGTCTGTGGCAAAAAAATAGTAAATATTTTGTGGCTGAGGCCGATGAATATGTGATTGATCCAAACGCTAAAGAAAAAGGTCAAGCATTTACCCCTCGTTTTACTTTTTTAAAACCTTTTGCCACAGTTTGTACCAATTTAAAATATGATCATCCTGATGTTTACGAAAATTTTGCTGCCACCAAAAAAACTTTTGCGGCTTTTTTTGCACAAATTAAAAGTGGTGGTTATTTAATCATCAATGGTGATAATCAAGATTTAGTTGATTTGTCAAGACAAATACCGAGAAATGATCTAAAAATTGTCACTTTTGGTACAAAAGAAACCTGCGATTTTAAACTAGCTGATTTTCATTTTGATTTGCTAGTACCTGGCAAATTTAACCAAATTAATGCTTTGGCGGCGCTTGCCACGCTCAAGCAATTAGGTTTTGAAACTACCACCATTATTTCAGCCTTAAATGCATTTAAATCAACCAAGCGCCGCTTCGAACTAGTTAAAAAAGACGCACAACATTGGCATTTTGATGATTATGCTCACCATCCTTCAGAACTTTTAGCCACTATTGACACGCTTAATGAGAGTTTTGGCGCAGCTAAAAAACTCATTGCTTTCCAGCCGCATACTTTTTCTAGAACTAGACAATTATTTCAAGAATTTATTGATGCTTTAGCTTCGCATACTAAAAACAATGACGAAATCTTGCTAATCGATATTTTTCCTTCAGCTCGTGAAGCTTTTGATAGTGAAATAAGTTGCGATAAGTTGGTTGCAGCCGTTAAAAAACAATATCCTCACTGTCAAATTCAAAACTTAAAAACTATTGCCGCTTTGGCCGATTACGTGAAAAAAAGCGATTATACAGTTTTCATTACCATTGGCGCTGGCAATATTTATCATGCACATGAATTGTTAATCTGATCTCAAAACCGCCAAAAAGTGGTGATATAATTTGTAAGTTAAAAGTGCGCCGCGATGGCGGAATAGGTAGACGCGCGAGACTTAAAATCTCGTACTAGCAATAGTGTGTGGGTTCGATTCCCTCTCGCGGCACTTTGGAGGGTATGGCGGCGCCGCGGCGCCGCCCTACTGGCAAATTAAAAAACGGAGAGTAGTTCAGATGGCTAGAACGTACGCTTTGGGAGCGTAAGGTCGCAGGTTCGAGTCCTGTCTCTCCGACAAATAAAAAAGACTGCTGAAAGGCAGTTTTTTTTATTTGTTGAATGAGGCCTGGATGAGAAATTGTGGTTCGCCTTATTGAGCTAAATAATGCACACGAGCATAGCGAGGCGCATGATGCTCAATAAACTCGACTACTATTGAAAAATATAATAGGAGGAGAGCGTCTCTGGATTTCAAATCTTATGTTTCATAAAAATGAATAAAAATTTTCTGCTACACTTAAAGTATGTGGGAACTTGTAATTTTTATTTGGTTTGTAGCAATAGCTTTAGCTTTAATTCTTAGACAATTAAAAATTAATCAAAAAAACTATCTCCCTTATAAAAAAAGATTTTCTGTAATGACCCATGCTGAACAAGCATATTTTAAAAAATTGCAAGAAACTTACGGCCAACAATATTATATTTTTCCTCAAATCAATTTAGATAAATTAGTAGAAGTAACTACTAAAAAAAGTTATTACCATTACTTCAATAAAATAAATAGAAAATCAGTTGATTTTGTAATTGCTGACAAAAATACACTAGAAACAATAAAAGTAATTGAGCTAGACGATTGGACACATGGATTAGAGAAAAGAAAAGAGAGAGATGACTTTATAAATAATGTCTTGGAAGTTTGCAGTATTATAAAAATTAGGCAAAAATAATAATACTTTTCTCAGGCTAATTTCAGGTATACAATGTGATCATGTTAAAGAAACGCATTGTCGTATCTTTCTTTTTTGTTATATTTTTGTCTTCATCTTCAAATATTTTGGCACATCCTGGGAATACGGCTAGTGATGGATGCCATTACTGCAGAACTAATTGTGACAAGTAGGGAGTTCCATGGAATCAAAGGCACTGTCATGGAGGGTATACAGCTCCAAAACCAAAAATAATCGTTCCAACAATTCCATCAGAAACAAAAGGTGGCCCTACATATTTCATCAATAAAAGTGGTGTAGTTGAAATGTTATTTGATTGGGATAGGCCAGATGGAAAACAATATAGTATTGCTATGAGTAAAACCGCTGGTGGTGATCCAGGTCCTAATACCGACACGACTAAAAGTGAATATACTTTTACAAATATTAAACCAGGAAAATGGTATGTAAATATTAAAGAAGAGTTTAATGGGTATTGGTCAGAAGTAGCCTATTGGACAATAGACATTCCAAGCAATGTTAAGGATATTGCCAGACCATATCCAACTCCCACGCCAATTCCAACTAATACAAATAACTATCAAGAATCTTCAGATAGCAATGAATCCTCAAATGGATTAGGCACTATCGCAATGGTAGGACTTGGAGCTGGAATTTATCATTTTTTTAATAAAGTGAAAAAGTAATCTTTATGAGAAAAATAGTTTATATAACAACTTTTATTGTTTCAGTAATATGGATAGCCAACAAGATTCATGATAATTATATAAATTCAGAAAAAAAACCATTTTGGACAGGAACAGAAGAAATACAGGTTTGCAAAAAACCTTATTATTCAAGCAAGGAATGCTATAAACTAAATGTTTCACTACTTAGCAAAAAATCTGCAAAAATTAATTTTCCAAATGGCGGATATATTTTTACCAATAATTTAACTTGCTATTTTGCTGGAAATTCAGGAAAAGATCGTCCAAGATATGTTTTTTGTAGAAGTTGGGATAGTGAAAATAATCAATGGGATTTTATGCCTAACTGGGTAAATTATTAATAAAAAGAAAAAGTATGAAAAACAAAAACAATACCAGCTTGCTGTCAAAAGTATTCATTTTATTTATAGGATTTATTTTAGGATTTCTTGTTTTTAATAAAAAAGATTTAAATGAAAAACTAAGATATGGTGAAACAGGGTTACCAAAAAATTGTAGAGCAATAATAAAAGCAAACTATGAGGGATATCGACTAGATGAATTTACCGCAGAAGGAGCCCTAGATTCTATAAATAGAAATTGCGGAGAGTTTGGATACTCTTGGGGGAAATAAACATAATGAATCAAAAAAATAAAATTTCAAATAAGTTAATTATTTTATTTATTTTTCTTATTTTTATCATAATTATTTATAAGCTGTTTTTTTCGCACCCCAATCAAAAAGAACAAAATGAATTGAACTATTCAAAAAATGAAAAGCAAGAGCAAGTAAAACCTGCAGAAAATGAAGAGCCATCTGTTTTAAATACATTCTCAGATGAGTCAGTTCTAATGTCTGATGGTTCACACCTAAAAGAAGCTCCTGATACAGTTAATCAAAATGATACTGAATCAAACAAATTTGATTATGATGCCTATAAGCTAATTAATTACAATGATTTTTTGCAAATGATATCAGATCATTTTGATGAAAAAAAATCAATGAATTTTAAAGGGGTGAGTGTTTTTAATTCTGCTTATAAATTCCAAATAACGATTCCCAATAAACCAATTCACGTTTCTAATGAACTACTATCTATTTTGGATTCTGCAACAATGAACAAAGAAATTTCTAAAATCTTTACTCATTATTTCAAAATTAATCAACAAGAGACAAGTATTTATTTTTTTATTCAAAATAAACTAGCCACTGATATTCTAGAAAAATGGGAAAAAAATCAAACATATGATTTTTATGTATTTATGCCTTTCACTAATCATTACAGTAACTATGTACCACTACTAGTTAATGCAACTAATTCTTAAACATAATTTCTTCAATGAAAAAAGCAAATAATTCAGCAGAAGAACAAATTGAAAATATTACTACTGAAATTACCAAACTTATTAGTTTTTTGCAAACAGATAAAAATAACGAATTAAATCGTAGAAAATTACTAATATTAGTTGGCAAAAGAAGGATGTATTTAAATTATCTAAAGAAAAACAAAACAAAAGATTATTTTAAAATAATAAAAAAACTTAACATAGTAGGATAGGTTTAAAGCACATTTCCTCAAACCCGTATATCGTATATAATGTTTTCATGTCCGTCTTTAAACGCCTTTATCATTTCATTTGGCAGCGTAAATGGCCATTTCTTTTGGGTACTATTCCTATGGTTATTGCCATGATTTTAAGCAATTTATCGCCATTTTTTATCAAGTGGCTAACCCAAGCAGTGCAAAATGGCAATTTAGATCGCGCTTTTGACTTAGTGCTGCTTTTTGGTTTGACTCTCATCACTAGTAATTTATTTGATAATTTGGCGTATTTCATTACTGATCGCAACATGGTGGGAACTTCGACCGATATTGCCAAAGCCGTATTAGCTCATATTCATAATTTGGATTTTGCCTATCACACCAATAAAAGTTCTGGCAGATTAATCAGTTTAATGAAAAGGGGTGATGATGCTTTTTTTGCTTATTACGATATTATCAATCGCCAATTTCTAAGTCTACTGGTTAGTTTTACTGTAATGTTTACAGCTTTTGCCCAATTGCATGGCAATTATTTACTGTTTGTTATTGGCTTGATTATTATCACTGTGTTGGTGGCGATTTTTTTGATCAAAATCAATATTAAAAAACGCCAATTATTCAACGAGATTGATGATAATGTTTCGGCTGTGCGAGCAGACAATTTGATAAATTTTGACACAGTTAAATATTTTACTAATGAAAAATTCGAGCAAACACGCTTTGCAGAACTTTTGCAAATTTGGTACCGACGGTTGTTAGATTACTTTTTCACTTTTCGTTATTTCGATGTTTTGGTGGGCAATTTAATTAATGTCGCTTTAGTGGGTATCATGCTTTTAGCAATCCAAGATTTACGCCAAGGACAAATTACTCTAGCAGATTTTTTACTAGTTGCAACTTTTTCGACTACTTTGTTTCCCAGAATGATGCAACTACTTTTTAACATCCGTGAATTAGCCAAAAAACACACTGACATTAGTAATTATTTAAATCTTCTTGACGAAAAAATTGAAGTGAAAGATCCACTAAAACCTAAACAAATTAAAAAATTGCGAGGAGAAATTGTTTTTGACCAGGTGGATTTTGCTTATGAAAATAAACAATTGGTGCTTAAAGATTTTTCTTTACACATCAAAAGTGGTGAGGCCATTGCTCTAGTTGGCTTTTCAGGCGCAGGCAAAACCACTATTACTAAATTGCTGATGCGTATGTACGATCCAATCAAAGGCAAAGTTTTAATTGATGGCATAGCGATTGATAATTTACGCAAAGCTGATTTACGCAAAATGGTTGGCCTGGTACCACAAGACCCTTTGTTATTCAACAATACCGTATACTTCAACATTGCTTATGCTAATAATCAGGCTAGTAAAGAAGAGGTGTTACAAGCGGCCAAAGCAGCTCAAGTTGATGCCTTTGTAAAAAATTTACCGAATGGTTATGAAACAATTGTGGGTGAACGGGGTATTAAATTATCTGGTGGACAACGGCAGCGTTTGGCCATTGCTAGAGTTTTGCTAGAAAAAGCTAAAATTATTATTATGGATGAAGCCACCAGTTCGCTAGATAGTGCTTCAGAAAAAATTATCCAAAACGCTTTTTGGAATTTAGTCAAAGATCCAAAAAATCCGCGTACCAGCATTATTATTGCTCATCGTCTTTCCACTATCATGCAAGCAGATCGCATTGTGGTCATGAATAATGGTCAAATCGCCGAAATTGGCACACACAAAGAGCTTATTGAGCAAAAAGATGGTATTTATCAAAGACTTTGGTCTTTACAAAAAAATGGTTTTATTGGCGATGGGGAAAGTGACGAAAAAGCTTAAAACTTTGATATAATTTATTTTATGTTTAATCACGAACCAGAAAAATGAAGCTATTTAAAAATTTATAAAACAATTTATTTAAAAGAAAGGGGTAAATAATTTTTCGGTCATTTAGACTGCACTAGAAATAACTTGATAAATAGTCTCTGATCAAAAAAATATTTACAAATGTTAATGTCAAAAAATATCCTCATTACCGGAGCTTCAAGTGGGATTGGTAAAGCCATTGCTCTAGAATTTGCCAAAAAGGAAGGTGCTAGCAATCACTTCATTTTGGTTGCGCGTAATAGTGCCAAGCTTGAACAGGTGGCACAAGAAGTCAGAGTATTAGGCGCGCAAGCTAGTATTATGTTAGCTGATTTTAGCAAAAAAGAGTCTATTGCCCAACTTTTTACTGATTTAGAAAAGGATTTTCCAAAACTTGATTTGGTTTTTAACAATGCTGGACTCGGCTTTGTCAAAGAAGCTTATTTATTGAGCGATGACGAAGTTGAACAAATCATTGATGTTAACGTTAAGGGTATGATTTTGGTTGGCAAAAAAGCTGCTGGCTTGATGATTAAACAAGGCTATGGCCAAATTATTTTTACTTCTTCTTTAGCGGCCTATCTTCTTGCTCCGCAATGGTCGGTTTACTGTGCCAGCAAATGGGGAATTACTGTTTTTGCTAACATTTTACGTCAAGAAGTTGCTCCCTACGGAATCAAAATCACCACTGTTCATCCTGGACCAGTGAAAACAGAATTTTTCGATAAAAATAAGGCTGATATTGATTTAAATAGTTCAGAATCAATGCAAGCTGCAGTGACTGCTGAAGAAGTGGCGCAAGCGATTTATGAGGCAATCAAAAGTGGCAAAGACAGAATTTTTGTACCTTCCTCACTGGAAGCAACAGTTAAAACTACTGATTATTTCCCAGCTTGAACTGATTTAAAAATTCTTACCAAATAAATTGAATTGAGCTAAATTCAAACAATCCGCTTTCTTGTAAACTGCAACTGTTATAAAAAAACAGTGACAAAGAATGAAATTTTAGCAATTCAGACATTACAAAAAAATTTTGGTTTCACTAACTTTCGTTCTGGCCAATTAGAAATTGTTTTAGCGATTTTAGAGCATAAAGATGTCTTAGCAATTCTACCTACCGGAGGAGGAAAATCTTTGTGTTTTCAAGTACCAGCTTTGATTTTGAAGGGCACCACTTTAGTTATCTCACCACTTATTTCCTTGATGAAAGACCAAGTTGATCACTTGGAAAAAGTGGGGATTGCCGCCAGTTATTTAAGCAGTAATTTAAATTCAACAGAGATTGAAACGCGTCTCAATAAATTAGCCAAAGGCAAATACAAGCTTTTCTATTTAGCCCCAGAACGCCTAGTCAATGACAAAATTACGCAAATTTGTCAACAAATTGAGATTGCTTATCTCGTTATCGACGAGGCGCACTGTATTAGTTTATGGGGGCATCAATTTCGACCAAGTTACCAAGAAATTCCTAAATTTGTCGAAAAAATTCAAAAAAATAAGAAAAAAATTGCCATAGCTGCTTTTACTGCTACCGCCACTAATTTGGTTCGTGAGGAAATTAAACAATACTTAGCTTTAGAAAAACCACTAGTTTTTGAAGGTGGTTTTTTGCGCGAAAATTTAATTTTTCATAATTTAATTTGTGATTCAACTTGGACTAAAAACCTTTACTTATTTAAATTATTAAAAATGCACCAAAGCGAAAATATTATTATTTATTGCTCCACCAGAATCGAGTGTCAGAGACTACTTAAATTGATTAAATTCTACGATTTTGCTCATCTTTATAGAGCTAATTTATACCATGGTGGACTCGACAAAAAACAAAGAGAACAAAATCAAAATGATTTTCTCAGTGGCAAAATTAAAATTATGATCGCTACTAATGCTTTCGGCATGGGAGTCGATAAAAGTGATATTCGAGTGGTGATTCATTACCAAATCTCTGCTAATTTAGAGAATTACTATCAAGAAGCAGGGCGCGCTGGTCGCGATGGTCAAGAAAGTTATGTCTATTTACTATACTATGAAAAAGATTTGCTGATTCAAGCCCAAATGATTAACAATAACTATCCAGATGAAAAAAACTTCCGTCGTCAATTGGAAATAAAAAAACTTGAACAAATTAGAAATTACGCGCTTAGTCAAACTTGTTTGCAAGCTAAAATTGTTCAATATTTTGGTCGCAATGAACAGTTGACTCGTTGTCAACATTGTTATCTTTGCCTGCAAAGAAGAATAGAATTAACAAAGCAAGAAAAAAAATTTATTAAAAAATTAGAAGAAATTAATCAGCTTTATCTAAATAAAATTACCTACCAAAAATTGCCCAATCTTTTTACTATCAAACAAATGGAGTTGATGGCCATTCTGCAACCAAAAAGCCTTGAAGATTTACAAAAAATTCCAGGGGTTGGCAGTGATATAATATCTTTCTATGCAAATCAAAGAGGTGGTAGCTAAATATCAAGAAATTGCTGATTTTCTCAACCAACATTGGCCACTAAAAGATCATAACCAACGAGTTTTTGCTCGCACCATGAAAGTGGTTGAAGAACTGGGTGAATTATCTGACGAAATTTTAACCAGCATGAATCTACAGCGTGATTCTAAAATTGCCAAATTTTCCAGAGAAAATTTGGAGGATGAATTCGCTGATGTCTTTGGTTCTTTAATTTTGCTAGGTAATGAATTAGATATTGATATCGAAAAAGTTGTTAAGAAAAAAATTAAATTCACTAAAGAGCGTTTTCAAATAGGTGAAAAATCTTTGAGTGTCAAAAATTGATATAATTCTCCATCAGTAAAATTTCTTTTCCTATAATATTCTTTAGTGCCAATGGCGGAAATAACTGCTAATTTAGTGAAACCAGCTTTTTTACTAAGAGAGGCAGCTTTTTTTATCAATTTTGTACCAAAACCAAAGTGTTGCACTCGCTCACCTGGTTGTTGACCAATACCTAAACTTTGCCCATAAACATGAATTTCTCTAATGATTGCCGCGTCGCTTAATTCACTTATGACTGAATTATTTTTTTTGATTGGTAAACTCAGGCGCAAAAAAGCTAAAATTTTATCTTGATCAACAAACTGCAAAAATTTTTCTTGACTAACACTGGTCCAGTAACTTTTAATTTTTAATTTGACCTGATTTGATTGGAAACTTTGCAAACGAATTTCACGCGAGCGAATATCTCGCATTTTTTGCTGGGTTGATTTAGCATAATTTTCAGCAATTTGTCTAAAATTACTTTTGGTATTACCTACAAAAATATCTTGAGCGGGAATATCACGAATCATCCGAGCAATACGACAATAGACTGGAGTATGAGTCAAAGTAAAGGTAGTAATTGCCAATAATTCTTCATAAGTATATGGCTTCCACAAACCTTTTTGGTAATATTGCATTAATTCTGCACTAGCGATTAAAGAGCACGGATAAATTTTCAATTCGTCTGGACGAAAATTTTGATTAGTAAAAAGTTTAAGAAAATTGCTTTTATCTTTAGCCACATTGCTGCCATAAAGATTAGCCATAAAATGCACATGGATTTTAAAACCAGCCTGACGTAGTAGGGAAAAAGCTTGACTAATAGCCGCTACGTCATGGCCTCTTTTATTTTGGCGTAAAATTTTATCATCAAGAGATTGAATGCCTAATTGCACTTTAGTAGCTCCAAGACGACGAATTTTCTGTACACTTTTTGGAGTAATTTCGTCTGGTCTAGTTTCAATGACCAAACCCACACAACGTTTGGCGGCGGTTTCATTTTTTTTCTGTTCTGTCTGCAATTGTACCCAAGTAGCTCTTTGGTATTTATCTACACCTAGGACACGCTCTGGTTGTAAATAATACTTGTTAATCAATTGATTGTAGGTTGCCTTGATTGCTTCACCTCTAATTTGTAGCTTAGAAAAAGTTGCTTTATTTTCTGCTGCAATATTGCTTAAAAAAGTCTTGGTATGCCATTTTTTTTGTGAATTTTGGAATTTTTTTTGGAAATTTTGGTATTTTTTAATAATTTTTTTACTATCATTTTTGTTTGGAAAATCATTAATTGCTCTAAAACATTCTTTAATAAACCAAATTTGATAAGTCTCTGGATAAGCCGTCCACGTGCCTCCCAAAATAATCAATTCGACTTTATCAACTTGATGACCCATGGAGTAGAGCGCTTGCAAACGATTGGTGACTTGTAAATATGGATCAAAATAATTTTTCTCAGCTCTTTGCGCCCCTGGCTCCTCTGCCAAATAACTTTTGGGCATGCGTAAATCATTAGGACAAAAAATGCATTTACCAGGACAAGGGTATGGTTTGGTTAAAACTGTCACTGGCGCCACCCCAGAAATAGTGCGCACCGGTTTCATTTGAATTTTTGTTACTAATTTCGGATTAAATTTTTTTAAGCCTTGTGTACCTGCGAATTTTTTATATTGCTCAATAAGTTCAGGATAATTCCAATATGAACCATCAGGCTTTTGGTATTTTTTAATCAAACGCAGTAAATCTTCAGTTGACTGGTCAAGACTATTTTCCAGTTCCTTTAAGAGAAAAATTATATTGTTTTTCATTTTGCTAATTGAGTTTTGTTTTTTAAATTTAAATCCATTGAATTCACTGAATTGAAATTATTAATAAGCAAACATATTTATAAGACAGCGACTTCATCAAGCGAAAAAAGATTGTTACTTAACATAAGTAAAATTTTAGTGAAGCGTGACTAGATTTAAAGAACAAAACTCATCTGTATTATAACCTAGCTCTGGCATAAAATATGTATTGATGAATAAATGGTTAATTAAAGCTCTCAATCAACTTAATCAAGATTTTTATCAACAGGTTAGCGTGGATTTTAGCGCAAGTCGTAATTTTTCTTGGGATGGTTGGGAAATAATTTTTCAGCAATTACCAAAAAAACAAAATTTAAAAGTCTTGGATATAGCCTGTGGCAATGGTAGATTTATAGAATTTTTAGAAAAAAAATTAAATAATAATTTTGATTATTTAGGTTTAGATAATTCAAAAGAGCTATTAAAAATTGCTAAAAATAGATTTCCAAAAAAGCAATTTAATTATTTTGATTTAGTAGATAATTATTTAATAAATCAAAAGATAATTATTGAAAACAAAAAAAAATTTGATGTAATCGTCCTTTTTGGTCTAAGTCACCACTTGCCTTCCTTTGAATTGAGAAATGAATTATTTAAAAGTCTAAAAAATAATTTAAATAAAAAAGGTCTTATTATCGTTAGCAATTGGCAATTCGCTAATGAACAAAGTCGCTTTGCTAAAAATATTTTAAGTTGGCAAAAAATTATAAAAAATCCAAAAATAAATTTGTGGCAAAAAATTAAACTAATTGTTCTTTTACTGAATTTAGAAAAAAATGATTATTTATTAGATTGGCGCAAAGGTGAAAAAGCAAATCAAGTGTTTCGTTATTGTCACCAAATTGATGAAGAGGAAATGCGAAAAATTGCTAAAGAGAATCATTTGCAACCAGTTAATCGATTTTTCGCTGATGGCAAATCCGGAAAACTTAATCAATATTTCCTACTAAAAGCTCTTTGAAAAAAGCTTGAGAGAGATTATAATGAAAAACTCTTAACAGATTGCCCGATCGTCTAATGGCAGGACAGAGGCCTTTGAAGCCTTTAATCATGGTTCGAATCCATGTCGGGCATCATTAAAATCATAGTTGTCTATCAATCTAATTGATATTTATCATCAAAATTATTTTGCAATGGCATAGGGATGGGGCTTTATTTCCCAAAATAATTTTTGATGTTTCTGCAAAAGCATATTTTTCAAAGGTGTCAGCTCCTCCGTATTTTGCTGTATGGAAAACTTTTTTTGGATTTAAATTCGGTTTAATATGTTTATAAAAAAGCGTGAGCTCCTTCTTCCATTCCAATAAACAAGATATTAGGTTTGGTGTAGTATATACGCTTAATCTAATCAAATGAGCATTCGTTTTTCTAAATCCATTTGGATTATCATTATGTTTTTTAATGGAAGCAATTCAGTTTATCATTAACTTAAAGCAAGCAACCATTTAGTCTTACTCTTCTGCAGCAAAACAAAGAAAAAGTAACGAAGAAACCTACAAAGAGTCCAATGTTTCAACTCATGAAAGATTTTGTCAAATCTAGCAAATTTCAAGAAGCACTTTTGGCCTACTTTGAAGTTTTTAGTGTCGATGTGATTAACAAACCACCACCAAGAATTTAAAGATTTCGAACCTTTATTAAATCAAACGGCAAAAGATATTTACAATAAACGTCAGAATTCTTCAAAACAATGTGTTATGCTGATAATATGAGCAACATTGATAGGGAACCAAGTTTTGTTCAAGTACTAGAAATGGAAAAATTTAGCAAAATATCACTTTCTCTACTTCAAAAAGATATGTATGTAAAAATGAGAAAAACTGAGAAAAATTTAACTGATCAACGTCTTTTAGCTAGTATTATTGCTCTAACCAATCCCAGTGATTTAGAACTTTTTATGAATTCATACCAAAATATTTTTCAAGCAGAAATTAAGAAAGTTAAAAAATAACTACCACTAAAATTTTTCTATAATATAAATGAATTCCTTGTCCACCAGATTTACGGTGTAAAATAAAATTGCGCATAAAAACTAATTGGCTTTTTTTGCGTTTTTGTTTTTTTCCTTTAGCTCATTGGCAAATACTATGTCAGGTGATTATTCACATCACAGTGGAATTTGTAAATATAAGTGTTGTAATATCCTTTATTGTTTGCTTAGACATCAAAGATTTGGAATACCCAAGCTACTGTACAATGGGTAATGACATAGATTGTGGTGAACAAAAATTAGCCAATTACACTTGGCTTAATAATTGGAGATGCTATCCAAAATACTTCGGTTCACTAATCATCATTAAGTATAGCAACTTATTGTTATATACTTTAGGGATATGAAACTAATTGCTGCAGTTAAATTTGCCATCAAAGGAATAATTTTTGCTTTTAAATCTGAACAAAACATGAAAATTCATTTTTTGGCTGCCATTTTAGTAACAATTGTCGGTTTTTTATTGCAGATTAGTGCAGGGGAGTGGTTAGTGGTTATTTTAATAATTGCCTTGGTTATGTCGGCGGAATTATTTAACACAGCACTCGAAAACATTGTGAATAACATCACTAAATGTCATCCCGAAACTTATAATGATATGGGTTTACCAAAAGATTTGGCTGCAGGGGCGGTTTTGTTAGTGTCTATCGCTGCTTTTATAGTTGGTCTAATTATTTTTTTGCCTTACGTAACTAAGCTTTTATTTTAAAGAAAAAATATGCGGACAAAACAGCACTATTTTCATACTTTAAGCGAATCTAAAAAAGCTTTGATTATTACAATAGAAATAATAATTGGTTTAATTTTTAGCATCTTATCCATGCTTATCTTTTACAAAATAGTAGGCTATATCGGAAAGGAAAGTCTCGGCAACTTAGATAGCAAATTAGTTGCCACAATTGCCACCATTAGAACTCCTTTTTTAACCAAAATAATGTTATTTTTCACCTATTTAGGAGGGCCGTTTCCTGTGACGCTGGCCACACTTTTAATTTCTTTATTGCTACTTAAAAAACATAAAAAAGAAGCTGCTTTGTTTTTAATTACTATGATTATGGGAGTAATTATTAACGCCAGTTTAAAAACAATCTTTAATCGTCCAAGACCACAAATATATCCTTTAATCATTGAATCTTCAAAAAGTTTTCCCTCAGGCCATGCTATGAATAATTTAATTTTTTATTCACTTTTAGTTTTTTTAACTTATCATTTATCAAAAAGTAAAAAATTAACTTTCATTGCTGGTTGTTTTTCAACACTGATAGTTGCCTTGATTAGTTTTAGCAGAATTTATTTGGGAGCTCATTATTTGTCAGATATTTTAGCTGGATACNNCTATTTAATTTATTTATGCCTAAACCAACTTTAACAGAGCGCATTATTGCTTTTTTCAAGAAATTAATAAATATTTTATGTCGACATCAAATATTACAACTATAAACTTTCCGTAAACTTTCTATAAACTTTTTATGAATTTTTTAAGACGGGCAATTTCACGTATTTTTACTTTTTTCATTGGTGCGACAATGCTGGCGCTAATTATTACTCAAGTATTTAATCGATTGGATCAAAAATTACCATTTTTTATTGCTGCTATCACAACCTACATCGTTTCTGCCTATTTTTTGCTTCCTCGATTAATACATATTTGGGTAGTCATCCTAAGACGCGGTCACATTCCTAGAGTAACTTATACCATTGATGGTTTGCCAGCCGATCCCGTCAATATACTTTTAGTGGGCAATGGAGAGCAATTGACTGCAGCTTTTGCCGCTGCTGGCTGGACACAAGCTGATAAATTAACCATTGCGAGTAGGTGGAAAATGATTAAGTGTTTTATTTTTAACCAAGATTATCCCAGCGCCCCATTTAGTGCATTGTATCTTTTTGGACGAACACCAGATTATGAATTTCAAAAAGCTATTAGCTCTAATCCAAGAAAACGTCATCATATTCGGTTTTGGGCAGCCAACGTTGATCCACAAACAGAGCTCATTGATTTACAATACTGGACAAAAAAACGCCCCATTGATGTCGAGAAATCACTTATTTGGGTTGGCGCAGGCACTAAGGACATAGGTTTTGGCTTAAAAAAATTAACCTATCAAATATCTCACAGAATCGATAAAAAAATCGATCAGGAACGGAATTATATTCTTAGCTCTCTAAAAAAATCTGATAAAGTTTACGATCTACGTTTAATTCAAGCTGGTGAGCATGTGAATAAAAAATATATTTCTGATGGCAAAATACTATGCATGAGACTCAAGTAATTTAAGGATCAAAAATGTTTTTTATCACCTATTGTTGTTTTTTCCAATTATAATGATCATGTGTTTAACAAAAAAAATAATAAACTGTGGACCGTCGTTGGCATAATTGCTTTTGGCGTGGTGATTTATGTGTTAGCTAAACATGGGTCATTGATAGAAAACATTTTACATCAAGCTGGCCCATGGGCGCCGCTGGCGGCAATTTTGCTTTATGCTTTATTAGCCATTACTCCTATTACTACCGATCCTATTACTGTCATTATTGGGGCAACTTACGGCCCCTTAATTGGTGTTTTTATTGCCTGGCTTGGTAATAATGGGGCTGCCTTAGTTGAATATTACGTGGGGAAAAAAATCCCATACTCAGGCAATCCTCAAGCTTCCAATCCTAAACTGCCTTTTAAATTAAGCAAATTGCCAGTAAATTCATGGCAATTTTTGATTTTTGGCCGCATGATTCCAGGCTATGGAGGGAAAATTATCAGTATTCTTGCTGGTATGCATCATGTACCATTGCGGCGCTACCTTTGGACAACAGCTCTGACTAATTTTGGGGGATCGCTTATCTTGGCTTATGGAGGATTTGGACTTATTAAACTAATCAAGATTCCTTGAGTTATGGCTTTAAAAAGGGTGTAAAAAATAACGTTGAGTGATTAATTCAGCCACTCTTTTTGTCTTTGGAATAACATTTCCAATTACCTGACAATTGCTCTTAATCAAAAAGATATGGCAAACAGGCAGTAATATATTTTTCTTCATTCAAAGCAGGAATGACTACATATTTTTGTTAATCTTCTAAAATATTATAGATACGTAATTTATACTAAATTATCTAAGTAGGTTTCTATTTGATAAGTCAATTCTTTTTTGTTATTAATTGGAATAATATGGTTGGCAGTCGGCAAAATTACCAGTCGTGATTGCTTGATGTTTTGTTGTAGAGTCGTCGCGTTAGAGACAGGAAAAATATGGTCTTTTGCACCATGAATGATCAAGGTTGGACAACTGATATTTTTAAGTAAGTTAACATCATTTAGTGTTACTACATAACTAGATGTAGCTAAATAAGATTGCAGGGTTGTGTAAAAGATGTCAGAAGTAATCCTGCGTAAATCAAAGTCGCCAGTTCCGGAAAATTTTTCGAATGAAATTTGTTTGATTTGCCCAATTGCTAGGGGAGATTTTAAAGGTAAACCGGCCAACAAGTGAAGAAATTTGGTGTATTTAGCAAAAAATTGACTAGATTGCAACGGTTTAATACTAGTAGAAATGACGATAATGGCTTTTAATTGATTTTTCATGCGCGAGGCAAGTTTCAAAACGATCATGCCGCCCAAACAATGTCCCACCAAAACAACTTTTTTACATGGATAAATTTTCAAGAAAGTAAAAATATCTTCAGCAAATTTTTCAAGAGCATAATCGTCAAGCTCTTTTGGCCGACCTGATAAACCATGGCCTCTTAAATCAAAAGCAATCGTTTGGTAGCCTTTACTTTGAAAATAGGATAATTGCCCATTCCAGGCCTGCATGTTGCCACCTAGTCCGTGAAGAAAAAGAATGGTTGTTTTTCGTCTATTATTACCTCCAATTTCATAAAAAATTTTAGTGCCATCAAAGGACGTGAAAAAATTGCTATTATTTACCTTTTTTTTCATAAAACTCTTACTTTAGGCAAAAATCAAAAATTTTTCCACTTTTCTTCTAAAATTTTTGCGTAGTTTAAAACATATTTTTCTAAAAATTGTCTGACGTTCTTATTGGCAATGTCTTTGATTCTAAGTTTTAATTCCTTCAAATTAGC
Organism: Candidatus Pacebacteria bacterium UBA1364; assembly: GCA_002306345.1. Lineage (GTDB taxonomy): Bacteria > Patescibacteriota > Microgenomatia > UBA1400 > PJMF01 > UBA1364. The sequence goes on from DBRQ01000006.1 coordinate 28,073, forward strand.
CACTTTGGAAATCTGGCTAATTGCTTGATAATCTTTTTTAAGTAAACCTTCTTTCTTGCCGATTGCTAAAGCAATTTCAATAGCTTCGTTCAGATATCCTTTGAAAGCATCTGCTGCATTACACTTTTCATATTTATAAAGGCCTCTTAATTGTTTTAAAGCAAGTTTTTTTGTTTCTTTTTTGGAAAAAAGACTATTTAAAAAAATTTCTACACCAAATTTGGTTGTAGCCATTTCATCCAAATAGGGTAACAAATCATTTCTATAATATGCTCGTTCGCCTGTTAGATCAGTAAAAATGTTTGGCGTCCATCCATTTGATGGATATCCTATAACTGCCTTAAATTCCTTCTCCAAGATTGGGCTTAGAAGAGTCGTAAGATGTTTATCAGACAGGTTAATTAAATCAGCATCAATAAAAGTGACGATTTCACTTTTAGCTTTTTTGATGCCTGCCACTAAAGCGTAACCCTTGCCTTTATTTTTCTTAAAATTAATAAGTTTAATTTTGTTTTTGAACTTTTTTAGCCTTAATAATGAGTGGTCAGTCGATCCATCGTTGATACAAATAACTTCACTAATTAAAGGATTTTCTAACAAAACCTCGACAACCCTTGTGACGGTTTTCGCTTCATTAAAAACAGGGACGATGGCTGAAACAGAAAAACTTGCCTTATGCATCTATTTTCCTAATCTGCGTTGTCTCTTTTGAAATTCCAAAATTGCTAGATCAAATTGTTTTTTGTCAAAATCAGGCCAGCACACCTGTGGAAAGTACAGCTCAGAGTAAGTAGCTTGCCAAGGAAGAAAATTAGACAAGCGTTGTTCACCAGAGGTCCTAATAATAAAATCTGGATCAGGTAAACCAGCAGTATCCAAATTTTGATTGATCAATTCTTCAGTAATTTCCTCTGTTTTAACTCCCAAAGTGGTCAATTTGCGAAAAGTTCTAACGATTTCGTCTCTGCCCCCATAATTGAGAGCCACATTAACGATAATTTTTTGATTATTTTTTGTTGATTCAACCACTTTTTGTAAGGTTTTTTGCAAAGATTCTGGAAGCTTCTTGGGATTACCCAAAATCTTAATTTGCACACCGCTTTTGGCAGCAACGTTGATTTGGTTAGTCGCAAAATTTTCAAATAATTGCATTAGGTAAGCCACTTCTTTCTTAGACCTTTTCCAATTTTCAGTAGAAAAAGCATAGATCGTGACAATTTTAACGCCTGATTTTTGAGCATATTCCATAATTTCTTCTATTCGCTTTATGCCTTTTTGGTGACCTATCAAAGTAGGTAAACCTTTTGCTCTGGCCCAACGGCGATTGCCATCAATAATGAAACCTATGTGATAAGGTATAGTTTTTTGCGGAGAAGATGAAGGAGATGAGTGATTTGGCATTTTAATTGAATTTACTTTTTAATATTTTTGGTTTTCTTCTTTTGCCCAAACTGCATCGTAAATATGATGCACCTCTAATGAATCTTGATCAATTTGAAGAAATTTTTTGGTTTTCGCGGCCATGATTTTTTCTATTCTAATAATTTTTAATTATTAATTTTTAATTTTTTGCTTTAAACCATTTATGACAAAGAAATATTTTCCTTATGATTATTTTGAGACAACACTGTGGAAAACTCAAAAACTTTTTTAACTGCTTTACTAATTGTTTTTTGTTCTGCAAAAGGTATTTTTGCAAAAGTATTAGATAAGAGTTCCTCAAAAACTTTTGGTAACTTATCAATCGTTTTTTCGCCTGCATTAGATAATTTCACTAACACAACGCGACGATCCTGCCTGCTATGAACTCTTTTGATTAGTCTTTGTTTATACAATCTATTAACAATACCACTAACTGCGGGAAAAGAAATCGCCAGTTCTTGAGCTAATTTACCAATAGGTAAAGCAATCCCGTTGGTATCTTTTAAAATTAAAAGGATCATCAACTGAGAGGTAGTCAAACCAGGTTTGATTTTATTCATCAAAGGAGCAAAACGTAAGTTTCTGGCAATTTTTGGTAACAGTTCAGCCATTTGTTTTGTTTGATAGTTGATTTCAGCCATAATTAACCATAGATAATAATTAATTATGTTAAGTATTATACCACAAATTGTGTCTAATTCTCATAGCTAGCTTTGCTTGCTAAAGTCTCATATGTATCGTGACCTAATCAGAGCAAAACATTGTTTTTTTTGTACTGCAGCTGTTCTGTATCTGTTCTATAATGTACGATATACATACAATGATTGATAGTTGATCGATAAACCATTTAACTGCAAATAGTTTTGAAATTAAAAAATAAATAATATGTCAGAAATTAAAGAATTAACCTTTGACTTTAAGGAGTTACCAGTAATGGAACAAGTTGAAAACAATAAAGGCGAGAAAAAAATCGAAAATAGTAATGAAAAATTAGAAGAACAGAAACAGTCAGAGGAAGAAACACAAATTGTACCAGAGATTATCTTATTTAAAGAGAAATGTGAAAAAGCTTTATTGCCAATTTTTCAACAAGTGATACGTGATTACATCAAGGATTACAAAGCAGAGTTGACAACTAATACAGGAAATTTATATGGTATTGATTATTTTGCGATCTATATCGAATGGGATTTTACAAAAGATGACTATCTTGCTGACAAAAGACCGCTTAAAAGCATCGGTTTAACCGTTTTTCGTGACATTTACGAGAGTTATAAAAACAGTTCCAAATGGAAATCAAAATTTGAAAGTCGAGGCTGGAAAACGTGGAATTTGACTCCAGCGACAACAGATAAAAAAACTTATGTTTATCTAATCAAAGAAGCAAGCCAAATGCAACGAATAGATATGTTTCGTAGTCGTTGGAACATGGAACGCAGTACTGTCCTAGGTGGCCTCGGTTGGGAAGAACAAGTTTGGGCAGAAATTAAGAGACAACTGAGACATCCAGATCAAAATTAAGGCGTTAACGAAGGAAAAATAGTACAAAGGGATAATCCTTGAATTTAGCGCGCTCGTTTTGCCTCTTTTAACAAATTTCCTTTGGCCGCCAAAGCTCGTTTTTGCTAGAATAAGAGTGTTATCTTTATGCCTACCCTCAAACTTAGTAACACTATTTCCATCTTTGATATCATCGGCCCAGTAATGATTGGACCATCTAGCTCGCACACAGCAGGGGCAACACGAATTGGCTACAGCGCTTATCAAGCTCTTAAACGGTTAGGTGACGAACCCAAAGAAATTAAAATTAAACTTTATAATTCCTTCAGTGACACTGGTGTCGGTCATAAAACCGATCTGGCTTTGTTAGCTGGCTGCTTGGGACTTAAACCAGAGGATGAGCAAATTATTCAAGCCAAAGAAGTGGCGCAGAAAAAACAGGTGAAATTTGAAGTTAAATGGGGTTTACATTCTTCGGATTTTCATCCTAATACAGCGGTGATTAAACTTAAGGGTGAGCGAGAAAAAGTGCAACTCATCGGCTATTCCTTAGGTGGAGGACTCATTAAAACTTTTAGCGAAAAGAACTTTAAACCCTACAATCATCAATCTAAAGAGCAATTGAAAGATTATTTTTCTCTTAATAATTTCACAGAAAAAATTACTACTGGTCGACAGTTTTTACAACTAGTTTTAGCTTTTGAAGAAAAATTAGCAGAAAGTCGTAATTATCAAGATTTTTTGGATGAAAAAATCATTGACGGTATAGCTGATACTAACAATCCTCCAAAAATCAGTAAAATTCAGATTAACCAAGAAATGTATCGCCGTTGGCAGATCATGAAAGAATCAATTGATAAAGGTACTAAAAGTCGCCAACGAGCAGCCACTGGGCTTTTTGGTGATGATGCTAATCGCATTTTAAAATCAAAATTAAATCTTATCAGTCCAGTCATCGAAAATGGTATTACTTATAGCATCGGCGTGGCTGAACATAATGCACGCATGGGCAAAATTGTTGCTGCTCCCACCGCTGGTTCTTGTGGCATCATTCCTGGCACGCTGCGTGCCATGCAAGAACAATTTAGTTTTGAAGATAGTGACATTGTTCAAGCTTTAGTAGTAGCTGGCGCCTTCGGCGCCATTACCGCCAGGCAAGTAGCATTGGCTGGTGCCGTGGCTGGTTGCCAGGCAGAAATTGGTGTAGCCGGTAGCATGGCTGCTGCGGCTGGCACTTTCTTGCTTGGCGGTAATTTAAAAAAAATGGAAAATGCGGCATCACTAGTTTTAGCCAATTTGCTAGGTCTAACCTGTGATCCCATTATGGGTAGAGTAGAAGTACCTTGTATTTTACGCAATGGCATGGTGACCTCAATGGTTTTTAGCGCTATTGAACTCGCTTTGGATGGAGTGGATTATTACATTCCCTATGACGAAGTAGTAAGCGTGATGAAAAATATTGGCACCGACATGGATGAAAAATATCGAGAAACTAGTGAGGGCGGATTAGCCACTACTAAAACCGCTTGTCGCTTATGCGCCCGTAAAGGACAATGCTTGCGTTAAACTTGTTTTTGAAAAGTTTACTTTTTTAAAAAAACTGATGTATACTAGCTCTCTTTGAGCTATAAAAATCAATCTATGAAAAAAGAAAATATTTTACTCATAATTCTGATTGTTTTTTTGACTGTGCTTGGCGTTGCCAGTATTCAAAAAATAAATCAACAATCAGCAATTAATGGTGACAGTATCAGTAATAACGAAAATATTAAGTACAATAATCAAGAGGAAAAAAGCATGCCAGCCAGTCTATCAGCTAATAAAGCAATGAATAAACCAGCAATGATCATTGATCAAAACAAAAATTATGAGGCTACTTTGCACACTAGTGCTGGTGACATTACCATTGCTTTAAATGCGGCAGCAACTCCCGTTACTGTCAATAATTTTGTTTATTTAGCGCAAAATAATTTTTACAACAACACTATTTTTCACAGAGTGATTAATGGTTTTATGATTCAAGGTGGTGATCAGCGAGGAGATGGTACAGGAAATCCAGGCTATCAATTCGATGATGAAGCCTTTGAAGGCGAATACACTCGTGGTACCATCGCTATGGCTAACTCTGGCCCAAATACCAATGGTAGCCAATTTTTTATCATGCACCAAGACTACGCTCTGCCTCACAATTATGTGATTTTTGGTGCAGTTACCTCTGGTATGGAAGTAGTTGATCAAATCGCTACCGCCAAGGTGACCAGCAATTTTAGTGGAGAACTGTCTAAACCAATCGAACCAGTAGTAGTGACATCAGTCACTATTAAGGAAAAATAATCTAAATTTTATAACGAGTGTATTTTTAAACCAAAGCTTCAATTTAAATAAATTCTTTGATGGCTTGGCTTAAGTCAATTTCTTTGGGAAATTGCTCAACCAAAGCTTGCTTATTTAGTTGTGGAAGTTGGCGATGATAGGCGGGACGCTGATCATTGCGATACAAGACACCTAAACTAAGTTTAGTTTGATCTAGTAAGCTTATCAAGGCCTGACTTTGATTAGTTGGATCATAATCTTCGCCTAAATCAAAGGTATTTTCCTGGTACCAAGAGTAGTCTTGTTCTTTATTAAAACTTTGACAAGGCTGTTGAATGTCAATCAAAGAAAAACCTTCGTACAGCATACCTTTTTTGATTAATTCGCTCAGTTGTTCAGTTTTACCTGCAAAAGCTCTCGCCACAAAGCCAGCTCCATTAACAATTGCCGTTCCTAAGGCTCCAATAGGAATTTCGATTGAACCAGTTGGTGTAGATTTACCAATGGTACCTTGATTAGAGGTGGGTGAAACTTGGCCAGTGGTTAAACTATAACGGTGGTTATTAAGTACTAAAACAGTGATGTCATGATTACCACGGCAAGCCGCCACTAAATGATTAAAACCTTCACCATAAAGATCACCATCTCCACCAATAACTAGCACTTTTTGCTGATGATTAGCTAATTTAACCCCAATAGCGTTAGCAATACTACGACCATGCAAAGCATGCAAGCCACAACATTTAATAAAATCAGCAGTGTTACCGCTACAACCAATGCCGAAAATAATAGTCAGCTCTTCCATTCGTAGTAGCCCAAGTCCAATTAAGGCCTGTTTTAGGGCAGTTAAAGTGCTAAAAGCACCACAACCAGGGCACCAAGTGGGTTGGATGCTGGTGATTAGTTTATCGGCGGTAATTGCTGTCATATTAATCGATATTGTTTATCTAATTTTTGATTTTTTAAAAATTCGACAATGTCTTCACTGTAAAAAGGTCGGCCATCGTAACGTAAAATCGAGTGAAAATCGTCTAATTTGGTTTCTCGCCTAATTAAAGCTGCTAGCTGGCCAGTGGCATCACCTTCCAACACAAAAATTTCGGCATTCTTGCCTTCAATCAATTTTTCTAATTCCAAAGTAGGAAAAGGATAGACACAGGGTAAATGAATAACTGCTGTGTCTTTAGCAGCTTCATTTAATAAAACATCTCTTAAAACATTCACTGTTGAACCAAAAGAGATCAAGATTTTTTTAGGCTGCTTGGCCCCGAGATAGAGAGGTTTAGGTAGTTCTTGCTTAAGAGCCTCTAATTTGGCAGCCCGTTTATCTATTGCTTGCTTGGTCACAACAGCATCTTCAGTAGCAAAACCATATTGATCGTGTTCATAAGAATTACTCAACTGCCAAGCGTTAGTTTGGCCAGGAATGGCACGGAGAGAAATACCATTTTTATTTGATTTATAGCGCAAATACTCTCCATCTTTTAGACCAGTTTCTCCTAACGCTGCGTCATTTAAGATGTTGTAGCGCTGATTTTTTTGTTTTATCGCAATTTTAGGCATTGTTTGGTTAGACTCTAAAATATAGCGATCGGACATAATTAAAACCGGCAATTGATATTTTTCCGCTAACTCCAGCGCTAGTTTGGTCAGAGCAAAATGTTCTTGCATATCGCCTGGAGTCAAAATCACACGCAAAAAGTCACCATGTCCAGCTCCTAGAAGAAAATTTAAATCTCCTTGTGATGTCCAAGTTGGCAAACCTGTAGCTGGACCTTGTCTCACCGCCTCGGCTACCACCAGAGGAATTTCTGAAACTCCAGCAAAAGATAAAGCTTCTACCATCAAAGCAAAACCACCTCCTGAACTACCAGTCATCGCGCGCACTCCAGCGAAAGAAGCGCCTAAAGCGTGATTGATCGCGGCAATTTCATCTTCAGCGTGTTTAACTATAATCGGGTAATTTGCTTGCTGAGCGGCTAAAAAATGCAATAATGTAGTTGACGGCGTCATCGGATAGGCGGAATAAAATTGTAAACCAGCAGCTAGAGCCCCTAAACCAATAGCTTCATTGCCATTTAACAAAAGCTGCTCATCTACTCCAGAGGAAACCAAAACTCCTAAAGGCTCTAAAACTGCTTCTTTAAGCAGTTGGCGAGTCACTTTAAAGGCAGCCTTTAAAACAGCTAAGTTTTGCTTAGCTGCTTCTTTATTTTTGGCAAATTCTTCTACTACCACTTTACTCATCACTGACAAATCCATCTCTAATAGGCAAGCACTCAAACCCAAAGCCGCAATATTGGCTGCCAAAGGGCTTGCCCCTTGATCACGCGCAATTTTGCTTAATGAAACCGCCACTACTTTGGCTTTAACCTCTGGATATTTACTCTTGTCAAAAGTATTAGCATTAATAATTACCAACGATTTCTCATCTATCTCTGCGAGATGATCCATTAGCAAATTTTCGTGAAAAAGAATCAATAAGTCTAAATGTCTGTGCTGACAGGTGGCCGCGTGCAAAGAGGTGTAAACCTGCCCACTTTGCAAACCACCTTTAATTAAAGAGGGGTATTCATAATAGTTAAAAACAGCTAAACCTTGCCTCTTGCAAGCCTTAGCAAAAAGCTTAGCGGAGGACATCACTCCTTCACCTGCTTTAGCTGAAATTTTCCAATTGAATGATTCCAAGTTCATAAATGTAAAGTCATTGTACAAGCCAGCAGAACAATGGTCAATATTTATTTAAACTAGGCATATTTAATGCTATGAATAATTTTTAAATAGTTTGTGTGATTTGTTCATCTTTTTTTAAATTTTTGTTATAATAAACGTATTATGGCAAAAACTTTACTCATTTACGGCAGTTTAACCGGCAACACAGAAAATATTTCCAATAAAGTTCAAGCTTTGTGTAAAGCAAAAGGCAAAGAAATCGAGATTAAAAACGCTATGGATGCAGATCCTAGCGACTTAAGTGGACCATACCAAAATTTCATTTTAGCCTCTTCAACTTGGGAGGATGGCCAACCTCAAGCTGATTTTAATGACTTCATTCAAAAAGTGGTCACTGTTAAACCCAATTTAGTCGGTAAAAAAATTGCTATCTTGGGATGTGGGGACAGCAATTACGCGCATTTTTGTGGGGCAACTGATATTATAGAAAAAATTTTCGTTAATGATTTAGGCGGTAAAAAAATTATCGAAACACTCCGCATTGATGGTTATCCAGAAACAGAAAACAATCAAACTCTCCTCAAGAATTGGGCAGAAAAATTAGCCGAGTTAATCGACTAAAACAAAGCAAGAAAATTAAAACAAATTACCAGCAAAATAGATTGCTATTTTTTACCTAGAGCCTATTTTTGGTCTTCTATAATCTTTTTGTTCAGTTTCTGCACCTCTTTGGAAACTTTTTTAGAAACTTTTTTGGCCTCGCTAGAAACTTTTTTGCCTACTTTTTTGGCCAAAGTCTCCGGATCCTCTGTGACCTCCAGCGATAATTTTTTTAATTGTGCCTTGCCCTTAGCCACAATTTGATTCATTTTTTCACGATTCTTCTTATTAGAGAAAAGTACAGCGGTGGCACCAGCCACAGCACCTACTAATATGGGAAGCAAACCAGATTTTTTATTAGACATAGAATTAGGATAGCAAACAATTAAGCAAAAAGAAAGCTTACTTAATTATTTATAAGCACCTATTACTTAACTTCTAAAAAAAGCAGACTATCAGTCTTACGACCAGTCACTTTATTACTAAGGCCTGCAGTAATTAAAATTTTTTGGCCAACTTCCACAATTTTATTAGCTTTAAGTTTTTCAATAATATCTGTTTCACAGGTATACTCAAAAACATCGTCTTTAACCAAAACAGGTTCCACTCCATAAACTATAGCTAATTTGTTATAGACTGATTTATTATTAGTCACAGCTTTGATTGTGACATTTGGTCTAAAACGAGAAAGCTGACGAGCAGTGGCACCACTAGCAGTTAAACAAACCGCTAAATCAACTTCATCCTTGCTAAAATCAAGCAAAGAAAAAGCTGCAAAAGTGATAGCAGACATGTCATCTAGATTAGGCCAATCACAAAGATTGTTTTCAGTAAATGGTTCATTGTAAGCGGCAATTTTTGCCTGAGTTTCCACACATTTGACTGGATATTTACCCAAAGTAGTTTCTCCAGAAAGCATTATTGCATCAGTTCTATCATAAATGGCATTAGCAACATCACTTACTTCAGCTCTGGTGGGACGAGGATTGAAGGTCATACTTTCCAACATTTGTGTGGCGGTAATTACTGGTTTGCCAAGAGTTCGACATTTTGCAATAATCATTTTTTGGTAATAGGCCACCCTTTCAAAAGGCACCTCTACTGCTAAATCACCACGTGCCACCATCACCGCATCAGAAGCCTCAATAATTTCATCAAGATTGTCGATGGCCGCCTGATTTTCAATTTTAGCAATTATGTCGGCATGTAAATTTCTTTTTTGTAATTCTTCACGCAAAATAGCAATGTCTTTAGTGTCTCTGACAAAAGACAAAGCCACAAAATCAACATCGTCGTCGGTCATATTATCTAATTGCACTAAATCACTTTCGATAAGCGAAGGCATATCAATGACAATGCCTGGAGTATTCATGGTTTTACGATGTTTAATGGTATAATCACCCAAAACCTTAACAGTGGCGGTGTTTTGGCCTTTTTCTACTATTTCAAATTCACAAAATCCATCATCTATGGAAACAGTATCACCTACTTGTAAAGCCTCAATCACGTTGGCAGGAATATTCATTTCTCTTTCACCTGGGGTTTGGCTGGTAAATTGGATTAAATCATTTTCTTTAACCTCAAAAGCTTGACCATCTTTAATATTGATACGAATCTCTGGACCCTGTAAATCTAGTAACACGCCAACTGCTTTTCCTAATCTTTTAGAAATCGCCTTAACGCGATGAATACGCTCCAAATGCCATTCAGGAGTGCCATGTTTAGTATTAAAACGCGCCACATTCATTCCAGCGTTGATCAAGGCTTCCAAAACTTCTTCTGTTTCGGTAGCTGGACCAATAGTAGCAACAATTTTAGTAAATTTTTTCATACCCTTTATCTCCTTATATTTTTTATATTTTTTAATTCTATATAATCGAAAAGTTTATTATCTGCCAAAGACAGTTTATAATCAAGTAGACCAAATAGACCAAAAAAAAGAAGTTTAGCATGAAAAAAATTTATTTTATTCGACATGGCCAGAGTGAAGGCAACGTTTTGAAAATTCACCAGACCATAAATACTCCTCTTTCAAAATTAGGCCAACGTCAAGCAACACTTGTGGCGGCACGCTTCACGCAAATCCACGATGCGCTAATTGTCACTAGTCCATGCCTTAGAGCTTGCCAAACTGCTAGAGCCATTGCCTTGCAAAATCATGCAGAAATTAAAATTAATCAATTGTTTACGGAAAAAAGTGCACCAAGCGAATTAACAGGTATCGCCGAAGAAAGCCAGCAATCTAAAGATATAAAAAATCTGCACCATCAACATTTCTTGAAGAAAAATGGTAACTGGCGGTATTCCGATGAAGAAACTGCTATTCAATTTGTCAAAAGAACCCACCGGGCCCTTGTTTTTTTGAGTCAGCAAGCAGAAGAAAATTTAATCGTTGTCAGCCATTCTTTATTAATCAAAATGATACTGAGTCAAATTCTTGAACCAGAGGCCAATTTAAAAAGTTTATACGAGATTCAACAAAATTTTTACGTAAATAATACTGGACTCAGCATTGCCATTTTTGATGATGAAAAACAAAAGTGGCAAATCTCCTGCATTAATGACTGTTCACATCTTGATTAATTTTTGTATTTAATTGTCATTCCCAAAGTAACTGAGAAAAGTGCTGCAATCAACAATAAAAAGGTCGTTTCCACCGTTCCTGACTCTGGCAAAGTACTGCTAGTACTACTGGTAGGGGTCGAAGTGGGCGTTACTGCAGCAATAGTCGAAGTACTAGTCGAAGTTGGCGTGGGAGTAGGAGTACGAGTTGAGGTTGGTGTAGGAGTACGAGTGCCAGTCGGAGTAGGCGTCGGAGTTTTTGTACTAGTCGGAGTAGCCGTAGCAGCAACCTTAGTGGGAGTAGGTGTAGGCGTTTTAGTTAAAGTAGGTGTGGCACTTGGCTTAGTGGTTGGCGTGGGAGTAGGAGTTTTAGTTACAGTAGGTGTAGCAGTTGATGTGGGGGTTGGGGTCGAAGTACCAGTCGGAGTCGGAGTAGGACTAAGCTTTTGAGTTGGCGTAGGAGTAGGTGAAGGAGTGGGGGTGGGCGTACGAGTAGGNNTACGAGTAGGAGTTGGGGTTGGCGTATAAGTAGGGGTTGGAGTTGGTATACGAGTAGGAGTAAGAGTAGCAACTGGACAATTGCTTAAATCAGTGGTCCAATTGCTACCGCCATCAGCTGGACAACACCATAATCGCCCGCCACACATCGCCAAACGACCTTTCCAACTACATAATTCTTCATAACAGTCATTATCTAAATCCTCGCCAGCGAGATTATATTTACAATATAGACGATAACCACCATTACACTGCTCTTGACAAGCCGAAGCCGCTTCTTTTCTCGTGTCTTGATTCTTATTAATGAAAAACAAAGCAATACTTACCCCGGCAATCAACACTGCCAAAATAATGCCAGTAATCAGGTATTTTTTCTTTTTTGCAATTTCTTTTTCCGAGGGCAGTTTAGCTGCTCCACCAGAGTTTGGTTGTTGATTGGCGGCACTGGTAGTGTTGGTCGCAAAGCCACTAGCCGAACCAGTTGTAGCAGTACGAGCCGTATTAACTGACTTGACCAAGTTTGCATCAAATGGAGTCGTACTCGTTGAATTAGCCACACCCACTGGATTAGCTGGATTCACTTTTGGATTAAAACCAAAAGGCATAGGGTTCGGCAACTCTGACATGACTTAAGTATACGTTAATTAGAAAAACATTGTAAAGAAGCATTATAAAGAAAAATTGAAACTCAAATTAAACTGTGTCATTAAAAATGAATGACCAATTAATTAAACGAAACAGTCACTCAATTTTTTCGACAGCAAAAGGGAAAGATTGACTCAGCCAAGTAATCATTAGTCTCATCTAAATCACGACGCACTGGCTTAATATTCAATGTTAAATTTACGCCTCAATTGCTTTAATGATTTCATTGTCTCTAATCAAAATCGTTCTATCGCATGTATAAATCAGTCCTTTATTGAGTTGTGAGTCCAGACCAAGATAAATGATTTCAACTTTTTTATTTTTAATTATGGTACGGTAGAATATTGGGACTTGATGCTAAAAAATCCTATAATGGGTGGCTGACGAGATTTGAACTCGCGACCTCTGCTTCCACAGAGCAGCGCTCTAAACCAGCTGAGCTACAGCCACCATGTTTTCACCATGTTTTTTTCACATTTTACAAACAGTATGCTGGGTGGGATTCGAACCCACGACCTACTGCTTAGAAGGCAGTTGCTCTATCCAGCTGAGCTACCAGCACTTTTTAAAACTTTTGATCTTTTTTAAAAGTCAGACTGAAAAGTCAAAAGCTAAGAGGAAATTATAAGAAACTCTGGACCAAAAGTCCAGACTACTCTTAAACTATGTCTTCCCAATAAAACATAAAAATAGGGTATAATGAAGGACTTTAAAAATGCAATTTAAACTTCATTCACCCTATCAAGCAACTGGTGATCAACCTCAAGCAATTCAAGCTTTAGTTGATGGGCTCAAAAATAAATTTGATGATCAAGTTTTATTAGGCGTCACTGGTTCTGGCAAAACTTTTACTATTGCCAATGTCATAGCGCAAACCCAAAAACCAACTTTAGTGATCGCTCATAACAAAACCTTAGCCGCTCAACTTTATCAAGAATTAAGAGATTTTTTCCCAGAGAACGCTGTTTCATATTTTGTGTCTTATTATGATTATTATCAACCAGAAGCTTACATTCCCAGTAGCGACACCTACATTGAAAAAGAGGCAACTATCAATGAAGAAATTGACAAATTACGCCTAGCGGCTACCACTCATTTAATGACTAGACCAGACGTCATCATCGTTGCTTCCGTTTCTTGTATTTATAGTCTTGGCTCGCCCGTGGATTACAGTCGTTTTGTTTTGGAAATCGTCGAGGGTGAAATAATCGATCGCCAAAGTTTGCTTTTGCAACTAACAAATTTGCAATATGAGCGTAGTGACAGCGATTTATTGCGAGGCAGTTACCGCTTACGCGGAGA
>DBRQ01000006.1:41600-43112 GCA_002306345.1 Candidatus Pacebacteria bacterium UBA1364
GTTTCTGGCAGCATTGTCGAAAAAGAAGCTAACAAATTTCATAAAAACAAAATGGCTGTTATTTATCCAGCTAAACACTACATGGTAGAAAGTCAAAGTCAAAAAGAAACCATTGCTCAAATTCGTCAAGATATGGTCAAGAGAGTCGAAGAACTCAAACAAGCTGGCAAAACAATTGAAGCTTATCGACTAGAACATAAAGTTAATTATGATTTAGAAATGATTGAAGAATTTGGCTCGGTGAACGGCATTGAAAATTACTCACGCTATTTTGACGGTCGAGCAGCTGGTGAGCCACCCTATACTTTGCTGGATTATTTCAAATATAACCAAGAAAAATTCAATCAAGATTCATTTCTGACCGTTATTGATGAAAGTCACATTAGTTTACCACAAATTAAAGGTATGTATTTTGGCGATAGATCAAGAAAAGAAATACTCATTAACTATGGTTTCCGTTTGCCCAGCGCCATTGACAATCGCCCTCTGACATTTCATGAATTTTTGCAAAGAAAACAACAAACTATCTACGTGTCCGCCACTCCCAATGAATGGGAAGTAGCTAGAAGCAAAAATAGAGTGGTGGAGCAATTAGTTCGCCCGACTGGTTTACTTGATCCTCAAGTTACCATTCGTCCCACTAGTAACCAAGTAGAAGATCTCACTTTTGAAATCATTAAAAGAAAAAAACTTGGCCAGCGAGTGTTAGTGACCACTTTAACCAAAAAAATGGCTGAAGCTTTGAGTGATTACCTGAATGATCCGGAGAAAATTAAAAAATTACTTGCCAAAAAGCAAGCTTTACAAAACTTTAAAAATAAAGGTAAGAATAAAGGCACAAAGGGTAAGAATAAAGGCACAGATAAGATTGAAGATGAAATAACTTTAGAAGAATATCCTCAAGTTGCTTACTTACACTCCGACGTTAAAACGCTAGATCGTAGTGACATCTTAGATGACTTGAGAAATGGTAAATATGATGTTTTGGTGGGCATCAATTTGTTGCGAGAAGGTTTAGACCTACCTGAAGTCAGTTTAGTGGCCATTTTAGATGCCGACAAAGAAGGTTTTTTGCGTTCAACTACTTCTTTGATTCAAATCATGGGTAGGGCGGCGCGTCACGTCGACGGCCGTGTTATCCTTTACGCCGATAAAACAACAAAATCAATGGATTTTGCCATTAAAGAAACTACGCGCCGCCGCCGTGTGCAAGAAAAATATAATTTAGAACACAATATCACTCCAATTGGCATTAATAAACCAATTAGAGAAAAATTATTACAACGCAAAAGCAAAGAAGAAATTGATAGAGAAAACCAAAAAGGCATTTTGCTTAAAATTTCGAACAAAGAACAATTAAATTTATTAGCTATTAATCCAGAAGAGTTAACCCCTGGAGAAAAGCAAAATTTAATTAAAAAATTGCGCACACAAATGAAAAAAGCAGCTAACGAACTAGATTTTGAATTAGCAACCATTATTCGTGACAAAATTAGAGAAATAGAAGCAGTT
>DBRQ01000006.1:43169-49258 GCA_002306345.1 Candidatus Pacebacteria bacterium UBA1364
TTTGACACTTTATATGCCGAAGGTCAACGTCGCTATGTTGAATCGCTCAGTTCTTACGCGCGGCAATTTTTAGGCGTTATGGACAAACCAGACGTCGATCAAATTGATGGTTTGTCACCAGCCATTTCTATTGATCAAAAAACCACTTCACATAATCCACGTTCCACTGTTGGTACTATTACCGAAATCTATGACTATTGTCGTTTACTTTTTGCTAGAATAGGCCACCCACATTGCTATAATTGTGGCAAAGAAATTAGCACCCAAAGTATTGATCAAATTATTGGGCAAATTTTGAGCCGCATTGAAAATAATTTTTTACAAGCAAAAAAGCCACCACAAAAAATCATGATTTTGTCACCTATAATTAAAGAAAGAAAAGGTGAATTCGATAAATTATTACAAAATTTAACCAAAAAGGGTTACAACAAAGCTAGAATTGATGGACAAATTTATAATCTTGATCAAGAGCTAAATCTTATTAAAACCAATAAACACAGTATCGATGCTTTAGTTGATCGTTTAGTAATCACTCACGATCAATTGACTAACCCAAGCGAGTTGAGTAAATTAAAAAGTCGACTTAATCAATCAGTGGAAGAAGCTTTGCGCTTAGCCAACGGTTTAGTCTTTGCCACTTGGGTCAACGATCCGAGTTTTAATTTCCCAGATAATCCCAAAGAAACACGAGATTTTCTTTTTAGTGAAAATTTGGCCTGTAGCGACTGTGGCATTTCCTTAAAAGAATTGGAACCACGTTCCTTTTCCTTTAATGCTCCAGAGGGAGCGTGCCCCAATTGCAACGGTCTTGGTTCAATTTTAAAAATTAACCCTGATAGAATTATTGCGCCCACTCTCACCATGAGTGAAGGAGCAGTGATCCCTTTTGCGCGAATGTTGGCCAGTGAGGGTTGGTTTTCTAGGTTAGTTAAAATTGTGTTAAAAGACTACAATTGCGATTTTCGCTTAACCAAATGGCAAGATATGCCGAAAGAATTGCAGCATATTTTACTTTACGGCCATGAGAAAATTTATGATGTAGTCGGCGAAAATCGCTTTGGTCATATGACTAGTTATAAAAGCCAGTTTGAAGGTTTTATCAAAAATTTAGAGCGTCGCTACAGTGAAACCGATAGTGAATTTATTCGTCGCGAAATTGGTCAATTCATGCACAAGGAAACCTGTCCCAGTTGCAATGGTGACCGCCTTAAACCAGAAGTTTTGTCCATTACCATTAATCAAATTAACATTGCTCAATTTAGTCAATTAACTATCGATCGTGCTTTGAAATGGATAGAAAAAATTGCAAGTCCGACTCAAAAAATTCTTTCAGATAAAGAATTGCAGATTGCTGATTCTATTTTGAAAGAAATTAAAACGCGACTACAGTTTTTATCTGCTGTAGGGCTTAATTACTTGACTATCGCTCGTGAAGCGGCCACACTAGCTGGTGGCGAAGCACAGAGAATTCGCTTAGCTTCACAAATTGGTACTGGGCTAACTGGGGTACTTTATATTTTAGACGAACCAACCATCGGTTTACACCAAAGAGACAATCGTCGCTTAATTGCCACCTTGCAAGAGTTAAAAAAGAAGGGCAATACTGTCATTGTGGTTGAACATGATCGAGATATCATGATGGCTGCCGACCACATTATTGATTTTGGCCCTAAGGCTGGTGAGGCTGGTGGTGAAATCATTTTTGAGGGTTCTTATGAAGAAATTCTACAAGCTAAAAATTCTTTAACTGGTAAATATTTAGCTAGAAAAAAAGAAATTACTAGAACCAGGATCAAGCAGCCAAACTTTTTTGCTAAAAAAGCTAAAATTGTCATTAAAGGTGCCAAACATCATAATCTAAAAAATATTGATGTAGCAATCCCACTTAATACTTTAACTTGTATTACTGGTGTTTCTGGTTCTGGCAAATCAACACTTTTAAACAATGTTTTGCATAATAACTTGGCTAAATATCTTGGTTACACTTATGAAGGTAAACTAGCCGATCTTGAAAGTATCTCAGTCCCCACACAAGTCAAAAGACTGAGTATGATTGATCAAAGTCCTATCGGCAAAACTCCCAGATCAAATCCAGCTACTTACACCAAAATTTTTGACTATATTCGCCAAATTTTTGCACGGAGTAAAGATGCTGCGATGCGTGGCTACAAAATTGGCCGCTTTAGTTTTAACGTTAAAGGTGGACGATGTGAAGCTTGTCAGGGTGAGGGCCAAATTAAAATTGAAATGCAATTTTTACCTGATGTATACGTCCAATGTGATGTTTGTCATGGCCAACGCTATAATGAAGAAACTCTCCAAGTTTTATACCAAGATAAAAATATTGCTCAAGTTTTAGATTTAAGCATTGATGAGGCTAGTGAGTTTTTCAAAAATCACAGTAATATTCGCCAAAAGTTACAAACTCTACAAGAAGTTGGTCTCGGCTATCTTAAACTTGGCCAGAGCGCCCCAACACTTAGCGGTGGTGAAGCCCAACGTGTTAAATTAGCTAGAGAATTAAGTACTAGATCTCATGACCATGTTGTTTATTTATTAGATGAACCAACCACTGGTTTGCATTTTGCTGATATTCAAAAATTACTCAACGTCTTGCATCAATTAGTAGAACAAGACAACACCGTCATTTTAATTGAACATAACTTAGACATTATTAAAAATGCCGATTGGATTATTGATCTTGGCCCAGAGGGTGGAGAATACGGCGGTGAGGTAGTGGCTTACGGTACTCCAGAAGAAGTGGCTAAAAATCAGCAATCTTTCACTGGTCAATATTTAAAAGCAGAATTAAAACATAATTAAGCCAAAATAAGGTAAAATGAGCAGTGATGCTCATTGCTTTGATCAAAAAATTAAAGTGTTTTTGGTTTTTAAATGTTTTTGTTTTTATTTTATTTTTTTTAACTAGTTCTCTGCAAGCTATAACTGCTCAAGCTGTCGATCCTCAAATTGAGGATGCTACACAAAAGCAGATTCAAAATAATACCGAAATTCAAGATGGTTCAGAAAATTTTGAAATCAATTTACATAGTACCTACACCGTAACCGCCACTGGTAAAACTATTGTTGAACAAAAATTTTTGATTAAAAACAAAAATCCAGAATTATTTGTCAACAAATACGGCATTGTCGTCAGTTCCACTAGCATCGACGACGTCAGCGTTAGCCACAATGGTAAAACTCTTAACAGCTCAGTTAGCAAACAAAAAGGACAAACGAGTATTGGCGTCACTTTTGACGAGAAAGTAGTTGGCGAGGGCAAAACTAATGAATTAATCATTCGCTACACTGATCAAGATATTGCTTTAATTAGCGGCAAAATTTTGGAAGTAAATATTCCCAAACTTTCTGATCATTATCAATACAAAAATTATCAATTAGAACTGCGCGTTCCCAGTATTTTTGAAACCCCCAGCCGCATTAGTCCTGATAATTTCACTCTTAAACAAGAAGCCGATTACAATGTCATCACCTATGACAATCTTCAAGATCAATCCATTAGCGCTATTTTTGGTAATCAGCAAATTTTTGACCTTAAGTTAAATTACTACCTCAATAATCCTACCAGCCAAAATGCTTTAACTCAAATTACCTTACCGCCAGAAACACCTGTTCAAAAAGTTTATTATCTTAATCTTGATCCCATGCCCAAAAACATCAAGGAAGATCAAGATGGCAATTTTATTGCCACTTACGAAATCCCCGCTAACAACTCTTTTAATGTCGAACTTTTTGCTCAAGTTATGCTAACTCTTAGACCAGATGAAAACATTCCTTTTAGCCCAGTTTTAAGAGAACAAGTGGCAGAACAAAAATTTTGGGAAATTACTGACCCAGAATTAATAAAAGCGGCGGAAAATCTCAATAGTATCAAAGATATTTATGATTTTACTGTCGAACAACTTAATTACACTAAAGAACCACTCACCCAAAATTTTGAGCGCCTAGGGGCGGTGGCCGCGCTAAAAGAGGAGAATAAAAATAACGCCACTTGTCAAGAATTCACTGATTTATTTATTGCCTTATCTAGACAAAAAAACATTGCTACTCGCCGCATAGTTGGTATTGCTTATTCTAACAATGAAGAATTGCGACCAAGTAATTTAGAGGCCGACATTTTACATACTTGGCCAGAATATTATGATCAAGAAAAAAAAGCTTGGGTGCAAATTGATCCTACTTGGGAAGATACTACGGGTGGAGTTGACTATTTTAATCATTTTGACCTAAACCATATTGCCTTAGCAATTAATGGCGTTTCAAGCACTCTTCCTTATCCAGCAGGAGCTTATTCTGGTAATAGTGATGAAAAAAATAAAAAAGTTTACTTAGATTTTTCCAAAGAAGAATTTGCACAGATAAACCCTAGTTTAGAAATTAATTTATTTAATAAAAAATTTTACGGACTTAATATTCCAGGGAGTTATAATCTTGAAATATTTAACAAAACTGGCAGAGTTTGGTACTTTTCCGATATTCAAATTACTAGTGAGCAAACGGAAATTGTCCTTGATCAAAACAGCAAAATTCAAAAAATTTTACCTTTTTCTAGAATTGTTTTACCTATTACCGTTTATAATAAGAGTGGACAATTTGGGCAAAAGTCCACAATTAAAGTAACAAGCATGCTCAAAGAGGGCCAAATAACAAGCAATGAGTTCGAAGTCAGTTCCAAGTTCCAGATCGCCGTCACTGATCATAAAAAAATCATTTGCTTGGGAGGCGGACTTATCATCCTTACCCTCTGCACCGGGAGTTTATTCCTTCTTGGACGCAAACTCGCAAATTCTTTACGTAGGAAAGGCCAAAAACTTGAAGAAGAGAGTCACAAGCTACAAGAACTCTCCACTGCTCTCAAAGAAAATCAAAAAAATGACGGAACTGGCCCACAGAGTGGAGTATCAGGTTCTTGATAATGAAATTGAGGCTCTCTTAATTGAAGCCGAATTGATTAAAGCCCATCAGCCATATTTTAATAGTCGCCTCAAAGATGATAAATCTAATATTTATCTTTTAATCAGCAAAGAAGATTTCCCTAAGGTTCTACGAGTGCGTAGGACTGATTTAAATAAAAAAATTTACCAACAAAAACTGGCACTTTTTGGCCCTTTTGCTAGCGCTAGCCAGCTTAATGAATTGCTCAAAATTATTCGTCCTATTTTTCAATGGTGCAATCAAGGACCAAGAAAAGATGGTAAAGCCTGCTTTTACGCTCATCTTGATCTTTGTTCAGGCGCTTGCTGTCAAAAAATTAGCAAAGAGAATTACCAAAAAGATATCCATCGGCTTATCGCTTTTCTCAAAGGACAAAAAAAATTTTTGCTTGAAGAACTAAAAACAGAAATGCTTGCTTTTGCCAAAGCAGAAGACTTTGAAAAAGCTCAGATAATTAAAAATAAAATTGATTTGATTAAAGAAATTACCAGTAGTCAATATAAATTAAAATCAGACATTATTTTGCCAAATTTTAAACAAGCAGAAACTCAAGAGGCTCTGGTGCACCTACGACATATTCTTCATCAAGAAGGTGTCACTTGTAGTCAGCAACAATTTCACCGTATTGAAGGTTATGACGTGAGTAATACCATGGGCCAGCAGGCAACTGTTTCCATGGTAGTCCTTCAAGATGGACAAATTGCTAAAAATGAATATAAATTTTTTAAAATTCGTTCGCTAAACACGCCCAATGACTACGGCATGCTGCAAGAAGCTATTAAAAGAAGACAAAATCATCCGGAGTGGGGTAAAGCTGATTTATTAATGATTGATGGGGGTAAAGGTCAAGTCAGAGCAATCGCCAAAATTTGTAAAATGAAAGTACCTGTCATTGGTTTGGTCAAAAATCCTGACCGTCTGGTCATTAGCATGCAAAATCCTGATAAAAAGGATGGTTTATCAACGAAAATTATTTCACTACAAGCAGAACATCCCACCCTTAAAATGCTGCAAAAATTGCGTGACGAAGCCCACCGTTTTGCCAAAAAACAACATACTCGACTTAGAGAGAAAAAGCTTCTACAATGAGAGTAGAGTAAAGTAATTTTGTGTTTAAAGTAATCAAGTTTTGT
>DBRQ01000006.1:49333-55257 GCA_002306345.1 Candidatus Pacebacteria bacterium UBA1364
CTCCACTTCTTAAAGTTCTATTTCTGCCAATCAATATAGTAACTTTAGGCTTGTTTTCCTTGGTTATCAACGTATTTGTCCTTTATATGGCTACTTATCTTGTGCCAGGGTTTGTTATTAATAATGTTGTTATTTTTGGTTTGCACTTTAATCAATTTTTCTCTTTGCTCTTTGCCTCATTTTTAATCAGTTCTTTACAAAGGATTTTTGCGTTGATTTTATAAAATTGCTATAATACAGCAATGAAAATTCTTAAACCTGTTTTTCCTTTAGTATTTTTGTTACAGATTGCTGCCGTTTTCTTGGTTTCTTTTGGCAGTGTACAAGCTGCGAGCAGTTCTGCAAAGTCAAATAGTGTGCCTGCCGTAGCTAGCCTTGCTGGTTCTTTAACAGAGCCAGACGCTAGCGGAGCTGCTGAAACAACTGATAGCGCCAAATTATCTTCACCTTCAGCTGAAATAGTAGAAAAATTACAGCAAAAAACTGATCAAGATATTACAGAAACCAGCGGTCAAAAAAAATCGGTATTAGCTGCTTATTTAGATGAACACCCAATTGGGGCTTTGAGTTGGAATAATTTCCTGCAAAAAGCCATTCGTAAAGCCATCGTTAATGGTATGCCTGCCAATATTGTCGTGATTTTATTAATTTTTCCAATCATTGCCTCTCTTGTGGCTTTTTCTAGACACGTCATTGGTCTAAAAGGCTTTGGTATTTATATTCCCGCAGTTTTATCTGTCGCTTTTGTTTCGACAGGGATTTTAACTGGGATAGTGGTTTTTGCAGCAGTACTACTGACTGCNNCTTCTATGCGTCTCAATGGCTGTCTTGGCACTGATGCTTGTTAGCTCCATTTATAATGTCAATCTTATTTTTAACATTAGTATTTTTCCTTTATTAATTATTATTCTTTTAACTGAAAATTTCATGGAAACACAACTCTTGAGCAGTCAAAAAGAGGCGCTAGAAATTACTTTTGAAACCTTATTGATGGCTGTTTTATGTTCGTTAATTCTCGGTTCAGAATCAATCCAAAAGTTTGTCATTTTAAGACCAGAATTGACTCTTTTTATGGTAGCTATCATTAATTTAGCTATTGGTAAATATACAGGCTTACGTATTTTAGAATATTTAAGATTTAAAAACTTATTTGACCAAGATGCCAAATTTAGCAAATTCAAGGACATCTCCTCTGACAATTCTCAGGAAGAGGAATAAAACCCAAACATGTCAATTAATAAAACCAAAGACCTCTTGGGAATTAATGCTCGTAATACCTTGTATTTAAGCCGTAGCTCAAAAAAAGCCAAAGCGATTGTGCATTCTAAATACGCTACTAAAATTTTGCTGCGTGACAACAATATTGCCAATGCACAAATCTATGGGATTCTGGCCACTTCTGAAGATATTGCCAACTTTGACTGGATGAATTTAACCAAAGACTTTGTCCTTAAACCCACCAATGGCTATGCTGGTGCCGGGGTAGTAGCTTTTCGTTCCAAAATTGGCGCAAATACCTGGGTAGATATGCTCGGCAATGAATGGGATTTGGCAGATATTAAATTGCACTGTGCCGACATTCTCTCTGGAGAGTACAGTATCCACGGCTTGAATCATAATGTGATTATTGAGGAAAGAATTCCTATTCATCCTAAATTATTAAAATATTCTTACAAAGGCACCCCTGACATTAGAGTAATTGTGTTTAATAGCGTCCCTGTAATGGCCATGCTACGTTTACCAACTGAGGAATCTGGCGGACGCGCGAATGTAACTCAGGGAGCTATTGCTGTTGGCATCGATATCGCTACGGGAATCACCACTTTTGCAGTAGCTCATAAAAACGAACCTATTCGTTATCTGCCTGGTACTAAAAAAAAATTGAACGGCATTGTCATTCCAGAATGGGAAAAAATTTTAGAAACTGCCGTCGTTGCCAGTAATGTCGCCGAATTGAATTTTGCCGGCGTTGATCTTTTCATTCATAAAGAAAAAGGCCCCATGGTCGTTGAGCTCAATGCCGCACCTGGATTATCCATCCAAGCTGCCAATCGCGCCGGCTTGCGTCGTCGATTAGAAAGAGTAGAAGATTTAAATATTCAAAATCCCAAACACGGTGTAAAAGTAGCCCAGGCACTTTTTGCCGAAGGTTTTGCATCCAAAATTAAAAATAAAGCAGAATTCCCTGTGGTTTCCCTACATGAAGAAATCCTAGTTTGGGGAGAGAATAAACAAAAAGTCGCCGCCATTGCTTTTTTAAATACCGGTCGTTTTAGCAGTGTCATCGCTAAAAAATTAGCTCAAGAATTAGGATTGATTAATGTTGACGATCTATTGTGGTTTCAAACCGAAAAAGAGGAGGGGAAAATGCCGGTGGTGGAGGTTAAGTTTAAAATTAAGGATCAGATAGTTAAAACAACCATGATTGTGAGCAAAAATTTAAATGGCAAGCAAAATCAGATTGAGATTGGACGCAAAGACCTGAAAAATTTTATTATTCGCTTCGATGAAGAGTAAGGTCACGCATTTTATGCTCAAACTTATTGACTTAACTCCAACTAATTTAGCAAGTGAAAAAACCAAGTTTTTTGCAGCTAATTTTCAATATAATCCGCAGTTTGTTTACGCAAAAGACATTAAAAAAGTAGAGTTAAGCAAATATGGTAAACCAAAATTACGCTATATATTTTTGGCTAAAAGAATATTAAAAAAATATTTAAAAGAAAAAGATTTTATCAAACAAGAAGAAAATGACCAAGCTTTCCTTACTCAAGTCGAAATAAAAAATCTCGTTGAAAAGAGACTACGAACTTATGATTTAAAAAATGAATACCAAATTGTTTTCGCAGAAGATTTTGTTAGTCGTTTTGCTGTCAATAACAGAATGAAATTGATCAAAATTCGTTTGCCAATCACCATTAATCAAAATGAAATCGTGGCAATTTTAAACCATGAAATCGATACCCACATAATAAGACAATTAAATTATGAGCAACAACCCTGGTTTCGGAAGAAAAAGGAAAATCATTTTAAAGCATATTTGCGTACCGAAGAAGGGCTAGCTGCAGTCAATGAACTCGTCACTAGTCAACATAAATTAGCTTATAAATCAGCCATTAATTATTTAGCAGTTGATTTAGCTCTTAAAAAAGATTTTGTGAGCGTTTTCAATTTTATTTATCAAATTTGGCCAGACCCAGAAAGAGCTTGGACTTGGACTTTTAAGAAAAAAAGGGGCATAACTGATACAAATTGTGGCGGTGCTTTCACCAAAGATTTAGTTTATTTTGAAGGGCTGGTACAAGTACTTAATTACCTGAAAAAAAACGATTATGATCCAAGCGAACTTTATTACGGTAAATTGGATCTAAAAGACATTAATAAAGCGAAAAAATTAAATACCCAAAAGGCTTTAATTCTACCAGAAATTTTGACTAAAAATCCACAATTCTATAAGCAAGCTGTGCAAAAAATGATCAAGAATAATCTATTTTAATAGCTTTTCTAACTTGCTTAAATAATTGAATGGCTAATTGGCGAGTCTTTAAACAATCTTTCTTTTGCACAAAAAAACTAACAATGCTTTTACCAGCAAATTGAGCTTGCTCAACCACGTCGCCAACTTTATATCGAATTTTCACATTACTAACAGCTGGATGAAGTCTTAAGAAGTCTAGGTTAAAACTTTTAATCATGCCTTTTTGCTCTGCAAAATATTCAATTACACCAACAGAGCATGTAGGTCGAGCAACCGTATCAATGGCTAATGCAGCAGCAGCTTTAAAAACTGAAAGATTGTAATCATGACCGGTAGTTAAAAAAGTCATTTTTGCACGATTGCCCCCACTTCTTGGTGTAGCTTCAATCAACACACAACTGTCGTTTAACTCATTAAAAAATACTTCACTGTGACACACACAATTTCTGGCCCCAAGCGCCGCCAACGCTTTTTCTACTGTCGCATAAACCACTTTTTCTTGATCAACCGACAAAGTAGTAGGCATCATTCTAATTGGCAAATACGAGTCATCTATGCCCAATTCATGTGCCATGACATATTCGCAAATGGGTGTGTGTGTAAAGCAACCGTTGGAAACAAAAGTATCGACAGTTAATTCTCTACCATGTAACATTTCTTCAAGTAAAAACTGACATTCTTGTGTTTCATTCCCATAGCCTTTGACCGGACTAGAAACTATATAACCGGCAGCCTTGCTTTTCAAAAACGCCAATTGAAGCAACAAATCCTGTTTTGATTTTACCTTAATGACAAAACTAGAATGCGAAGCTGAAGTTTTCTTCAAAACAAGGGGGAAAGTGTGTTTTGCCAGAAACTCATCTAATTCACTTAAATCATTAAGACAAATTCCATCAGCACAGGGCACTCCTGCTGCTAGCCATTTTCGCTTCATTAAATATTTATTACAAAAATTCCTAGAAGTCTGATAATCAATTCCTTTTAGACCGAGATATTGATTGATGGCTCCAACCAAACTGACATAATTTTCAAATCGCGTAAAAACTGCATCGATTTTGTCACTCTGATCAATAGCCTGTTTAACTTCCTGCCAATCATAGATATCATTAACAATCAAAATTTGATGAAAAAAACCTTTATAAGCGTCTTTATATTTATCTGCACAAATCAGTAAGCTAATTTTAGCTCCTTTCTTTAAGGCTGATTGTACGTACATTTTATTTCCGGCAAAACCAACCATGAGAAAGTGCAATTGCATTGTTTTTCCTTTTATTTTGATTCGAGAAGGTATTTTAATCTAATCTGTGTATGACACAATATACTAAAATACATCACAAATAAGCTTGAAAGAGCTTGAAGCGTTTAGCTCTGATTCTAGATTTTTTTGATCTGCAAGGTAATTTCTTCTTCTTTTTGATTTAAACTAAGCACTTGACTTCCTATGACTAAATCATTTTTCACTAAAGCCACCCTTTTAGCAAAGACTGTTAAGATAGCGTTGCTGAAAGAATGCTTAATTACTTTAGATTTTGAAAATGCAAATGGCATCACCATAGATCGCGCAATTTGTTTTTTTTGATCAAAAAAGGACAAAACTAAATTACCATTAAATTGCTGGCCACTAAGTAGTTGCACATGAACAATCAATCGACTGATTTTTTTCTTATTTAAAGAAATAAATAATTTATAAAGCGCTAAAGAGACATAAAGAATTAAAACAAAAGTGTTATATATGGACGGATAACGCAGAACAAAAACTAGAGTAAAAAATAAAGCAAGGGCTAAAAACCAGACCGGATAATCCAGCAGATAGAGAATAAAAATGCGCAATCGTTCCAAAAACGGTAATTTTTCTTGTCCAGCAGCCCGCAAAGTGGGCATTAAGATTGCTTGACCACCATAATTGGTGTCTATCATTTGTTTTTGATAAAACTGCCAAAACTCTAATTGCGCTGGTTTTTCATCGCCAATGGGATAATAAAAATTATCATCCTTGACTTGCAAACACCACCGACCACTTTCTGGATAAGCTAAATCATCAAAATTACCTTCTAAATTAGTAATGGCAAAATCCAAAACTTGGCCGCTTTCATCAAGTAATTCCACTTTGACCAAAGGACTAGCCAAAGTTTCTTTGTATTCAAAAACTAAATTTTTGCTGGCCTTAAAAAATGGTGCCATAAACAAAGTCAAAATCTTTTGCAAAAGAGATATGGAAAAACTCTGTATAAATTTACTAAGTAAAATCAGAAGAGATAAAAAGTAAAACAAAAGTAAAACAAGTAAAGGAAAGACCAGAGATAAATTTTGCCACAACTTAGAGCGTAAAAAAGTTTTAACGTAATTAGCGGTAGATTCTGGTAATAATTCAATTACTTTACCGCCAAACTCATGAATGATTTCTTTAGGGGGAATGATTGGAATAATCCCCGTCGGAACAACTGAG
>DBRQ01000006.1:55305-63497 GCA_002306345.1 Candidatus Pacebacteria bacterium UBA1364
GGTGGGAGTAGCAATCAGAGTTGGGTTGGCAGTGGGGGTTGGAGTGGCAGTCGCTACTGGCCAATATTGCAAAGCAATGCGAAAATACACTCCTTCCAAAACACTCACGTGATTAACGGCATCGGTAATCACAAAATCTAAACGAATATCCTTATCTCTTGGTAAAATGCCTAATTTAAGCTCGTAGTGACTATTACTATCAATCTTGGTTGTGTAAGTTTGAGTTGGTTCGCCAACGATTGTCACAGTTAATTTAACGCTGCTTAATGCCTCACCGCCAGCTATTAAAAGAGGTTCATTAGCAGTTGGGTCATTTTGAAAAATGACAATGGGATTGCTTGGCACAGAAGCCACACTGCTTGCCGAAATACTTACAGTAGTATCACCAATTTTCGTAAGCACAAAATTTGGTGCCAGGGTATCAATGCTAAAATCCCAAGTGTCAGAGGACGCCTTTAAATTAACATAATCAACAGCTACCACTTTCCAAGTGTGAGCGGCGTCGTTTAAACCACTTTTTGGCGTGAAAGTGTAAATGCTATTGAGTTCATCATAGTCCAACAAATAAGTACTATTATCTGTGTCAATAAGAGGAAGATTGCCGTATGGGGCTGATCCATCAAGATAAAAAATATAGTGAGAAAGACCAACATTATCCACTGAGGCATACCACTTAAAAGAAGGAGTATTGTCGGCAATTAAAGCGCCGTCGACTGGCTCGATCAAAATTGGCACGGATGGCGGCTGAGTGTCTGGTATCGTAGCACTTACGGTGACATCATCGGCCAAAACCAATCCTTTAGCACAAAAAAACAAGGTTAGCCAAAAGAGAAAAAGCGAGATAAATCTATTCTTTTTTCTCTGAACGGTCGCTTTCTTCATCATTGACTTTTGAATCTGTTTGCAAATTAGTAGAAGCCACCTTAGACTCTTTACGCTTTTTGATCGAAAGGAACAGAATCGTAACGATTAAAATAATAATTAAAACTAGCAAAATTAGTTTGACAGGAATCAAAAATAATCCAGCTGTAGCCGTCATTACTTGCCCTTGGCTCCCGTAAGCCGCCTCGACCACTGCTTTATAGTAACCAAGCCCCCAAATTTTATTCCAAGTTCCATCAAAGCTGCGTTCTGTCTTGGGGAAAATATTTTTTGCCTCTATATCAAGGTTAGCTACTTCTTTACCGAACAAATTATAAACTTTTAAGACTGGTTTAGTGTTAATGTGGATGTCCGACTGATTGTCTATATTGAGGGAAAAATTCACTGGACCATTTTCCAAAAACTTTGGCCAATTAAATTCACTGATGTAAGCTTCTTCATTTACTGTTCCCTTAACCACTACGTAAAGCAGTGTACCCACTCGTTGTGAAACACCAGAACCAGAACCAGTTTCCTCGGTTGCGCCAACTGGACGATGATAAATCATCGCGTAGTGACCACCTGGCAAAGCGTCCTCTGGTACTTCGATTAAAACATTGACCGTTGCTGTTTCTCCACTGGCCAATTGATTTTCAGCTGGCACTAAAGTCAACCAAGAGGCTAAACTCCACCGATTATCGGTTTGAGTTATATCAATTGTGACTGGAGTAGCCCCATCATCGGCCACAATAAAATCAGCAGCTGCACTTTCCAAAATCACTGGCCCAGCCGAACCATTGCGCACTTTTACTTGTACTTGTTTTTTTTCTCCAGGAGCTAAAGTAATGCTGTAATCATCTCCTAAACGCACGGGAGAAGCAGTTAAAGACATTGAAGAGGAAGCAGCAGCCAGTGTTTGACCTAAAAAAACAAAAGCGAATAAGCCAATAAAGAAAAACAAAGAGGTATTTTTAGCTAGGCAGATTTTTTTCATATTTTTTTAAACCCTAAAAGGTGGCTGAAGCCGTATAAACAAGATAGTTTTCATAATTACCTGCTGCGTTGGTAGCAGCTGGAGCAATACGATAGCAAACATTCACTATGTCACTCTGCGTCACGGTTGCTCTGCTAAAAATAAGCTGCGCCATTTCAGTAGCGGCTAAATCAGCAAATTGTTTGGCCGAGAAAGTTCTCGAGTATTCATTATAAGTAAACGCAGGAGTAATCCCAGCCGTGACTGGATGTAGGCTATAACCAAAACCAGGATAAGTACTAGCATTGGTCCAATCAGCCGCAACTAAGTGGCTTGCGCCAGTCACACTAGCATCCACCAAGCATTGAACATCACCAGCGCCATCTCCAGAACAAGGGTGAGCATCACGAGCTACCTGATCATTTTCTGCCACAGTTACTGCATAACCATTAACAGCGTTAGTAGTGACAGTCAATCTTTGC
This sequence comes from Candidatus Pacebacteria bacterium UBA1364, assembly GCA_002306345.1. Taxonomy (GTDB): domain Bacteria; phylum Patescibacteriota; class Microgenomatia; order UBA1400; family PJMF01; genus UBA1364. The sequence goes on from DBRQ01000006.1 coordinate 57,622, forward strand.
GCAGCATTAACAAAAAAACCAATGGCTAGGTCGCCAAAAGGCACAGTAAGCTCTGTGGTTGGCACGTCAGTTGTCACTCCGCAAGCAGAAGTACCAGCTGGAAGTCCACCAATAGTGAAAGTTAACTGAGGAGCAATGTAAGCTGACACCTTGACCGCGTCAACTACACCCACTTTAGTGGTGGTTTGATCAACAACGGTGCCAGCAGAATCCAAATGCTGAATAATCACCGAGTAAGTATCAGCTTGACCTAAAGCGTGAGCAGGTGTGCCAAATTTTGGGGCTGGATTGATCAAATTAGTAATCACAAAAGCCTCTTCATTCGTTCCTATGCCGTCAAAGATCGTTCCTACTGCACCAAGCCCAGTGTAATCACAGACAAAGGAGTGATAATTTACACCACCAATATTAATATTAGCAGTTTGCGCATCAGTAGAGGCAGCAGAGAAAGTACCATAACTAGCGGTGACTGGGCAAGTAATAGCAGCAGTTGTAGAAGGAGCTTTGCCAAATTCAAAACCACCTGCATCAGGATAACCGTCGTGAGAAGCGGCCGTGTTGGAAGCTGCTGGTACTAAAATACGAAAAGAACCATTGTTGAGTGCACTGATGGTGGTTAGACGCACCGTTAAAGTAGCCGACTGCGTTGCGTAAACCCCTAAATCGTCAGAAACATCACTCGCATCTAAGCCAGTGGTTAAGTTAAAAGTGTCATCATTAGCATTATCAATGGTTGTGGCCACAGTATAATTAGTGTCATTAATTAAAACAGTGTCGCGATTTTGCAATTGCAAGACGGATTTAGAAGGATAATTGGTCGTGTCAATAATCACCAGAGAAGAACCTGTGATCTGAGTTCCTTGCAAAGCACCTTTAAAAGAAAGTCTGGCGTTATTTAAAGTGGCTGAAGCATTAGTAAATTCTCCAGAAAAAACTACGCACTTTTTTGCAGTCAAAAAGATTAATAGACAAAAAGAAAACAAAAACAAACCTCGTTTTAAATTCATAATCACTTTCAGAGTAACTCTTTCGAGCACTCCTAGTCAATTAGTAAATTGTTAATGTATCCAATATAAATATAATGCGACAGTGCTATGCAGTCTAGTAGCACTGGTTCTGCAAAACATGGCGCGTTATTTCATTATTTATCAGTGTGGTTTGTTGCCGATTTTTGAAAAGCTTTGCTTAATAAATTGAGAAACCAATGTAAAATTGGTACAGCCAGAGCAACAATTAAAACAGAAAAGGGCAGAGCAATCACTCTTTTTTGCACCACATCCTCGCCGACTTTTAACTCCAAGTCATAAGCTCCAATAAGAAAGCCTTTTTTATAAAATAATTTGGTACGTAACTTTTCATTAATAAATCGTTCTTTGGTCGCTTGATAATCATTCCCGGCGGCGATTTGCACAGCCTTGCCTTCTTCCATTTGCTCTAAAGTTTGTAGGTCTTCTTGCGACATTGCTCTCACTAACCTTTTACTATCAGCTAGCACCATGTCGGGATACAGTTCATAACTTGCTGTATTTGAGTCAGGCCAATGACTAATTTTGATAGAACCTGTAATAGGCGTCGCATTGATCCCAATGTTTTTGACCAAAGCAGAAAAACTAAAACCCATAAAACTGTCCACTACCGTGGGTACACTAAATTGTTCAATTACCAATTCGCCCCGATTTTGCTCATCGGCACTAATGAGCAAAATTAAATTACTGGCTACAATTGCTGAAATTAAAGTGTCTTGATTAGAAGCACTGGCATAAGACAGTTGCTTAGCTTGAAATAAGATTGATAAATGACGCTCTACATATTGTGCATCAGAGGGAATAGCAATCACAAAATTAAGCGTTTGCTCTTCTCCTGGTTTAATCAAAAAACTTTTACCCCACTTGCTACTGTCACCATCCAAATTGAGAAAGCTAAAATCGCTTTTTTGCTCCAAAATAGCTCGACCAGATTCATTATCACCATGAAAATCAACTAAAGTGGGTGTAATTTCTAAAGTGTAAAGACCGTCATTTTTTAGTTTAATTGGATGCTCCATACCGGCTCCTGGTTTAATTGAAAGATAAGCAGTGGGTGGATAAACTTGCAAACCAAGAGCGGGAGCTGCTGAGACAAAGTGGGAACTGATAGCTAAAAAAAATAATATAAAGAAATAATATTTAAAAGAGAACAATATGTTTTGAGGATTTTTAGAGAAAATCCATTGAAGAGGCTGAATAAAAAACAAAAAAAAGCCATGACGTGTATCAGCAGCAATTTCATTGAGCGAAAAGAAGATTGTTTTTTTCAAAGATAAACACTTTTCCTTAAACGTGGCTTGATTTAAAAATTTTAAAAACATAGTATTCTCTTTTAATAACCAGGCACTGCCACAAAAACGATGCTCGTTTGATAATTACCAGCTGCTTGACTGCCTGGCATGCTAGCTTTGTAAGTAATAGTAGCAGTACGATCTAAAGCCACATTATTTGAACTCATGATTACTTGCATACTCTCGCTAGTCTCATTATTGGCAAACTGCCTAAAATAATTAGTGTTAATAAAATCACTGACGACATCATCTCCATTAGCATTAAAACCAAAACCGGCCTGGTCAGGCTCTGTCCAAACGGCAGCGATCGTTTCATCACAGTTGTTTAAATTACAGGTCGTATCAGGAATAGTGGCTGTGCCAGTGGTAAGTCTGAGCGGATGATTTTCAAAAACATAAATACTATAACCACTGGCCCCATTAGTGGTAATATTAATGGTGTGGGAATCAGTCTTAAAACTGCCCACAAACAACTCACCCAGCTCAATATTTAGTTTAGAAATACTAAAAGTAAAATAATCAATTTGGTAAACGTACTGAAAACCACTGCCAATAAAATAATTACTACTTCCATACCGACCGTATGGTCCCACCGCTAAACCACCCATCGTATTGGATAAAATCAAATTGTCACCAGTTTCTCTGCCTGAAGACATGTTAAAATTGCCAAATTGAATGGTGTAAGAATCAGATTGCATGTTATCTGCCCAAACTGGCTGAACAAAAAAACAAAAAGCCAAGCCAAAAAGCCACAGTAAAAAGCAAGTTTTAATTGTCATTTTTCTGCTTCTGATCGTCATCTGTCTGATTTTTTTCACTAATGTGACGACTTAAAATATTTAAGTCTCTTTTAAGCATCTTGACTTCGGCAGCAATAGCTGTTTTGTTTTTGTCTGGAAAACTAAGTAAAAACTCCAACATCGGTAATCTTTTATTAATCAACGAAGCAATAAAGTCTGCCACTGCCTGATCGTCACTTTGTGCTTTATTTAATTCTCTTTCTTCGGCATCCACCAGTAAAGAATTGTAATAAGCCTTTTGGTATTGATCTTTGGCAAAAATATAAAAAATCATAACCAAAGGTAGGGCTAAAAGATTGGACCATTCCGAAACCGACAAAACAAAATTATTACTAGTGGCAATGCTTAGACTAAAGTGAAAAACCATAATTTCTAAAACTCCTAACAGGGCAGTTTTAGTTGGCGCTGCTAAAGCCAAGAAAAAAAGCTCAATGAAAGTAATGGCAAAAAATGGCGAAGCAAGCGAACCACTAGCTCCGGTTAATAACAAAAAAGCAAAATTGATAAGGGCTAAATTAGCAGAAGAATTTTCTGGCAAAATTAGATAACTCTGCCCTCTTTGTCTTTTTTGTAAAACAAGATAAATAATAGTCACTAGGGCAAAAACCTGCAATGCGTACTGTTTTAAAAACGGCACTTGCAGATACAAATAGGCTCCTAGCACACTCATGGTCAACAGAATTGCGTGTTTAATGGCAGGCATATAATATATTTAAGTATAATAGAAATAAGCCAGATTGACTATTGTCTTTTAGTAACCTTACCCTTAAAATAACTGTCACTTAACAATTTTGTTTTTATGGAATAGAATTCCGGAGCGTCCTTAAGATAAGAAGTAAGAAAAACGTGAGCAAAGTTTTTCTTTCCTTTTTTTGTTTCTGGCGCTAACTTGTTTAAGTCAAAGCTCTTTAAAAAGTAGACTTGTAGCGAAATGAAAATCGAGTTAATTAATCTTAGTTTTTCATTTCGCTACAAGTCTAATAACAGCCAATTGGAAATAATTATAGTGATAGAAAGTGTGCAAGGATTTTTCTTGAAAAAGAAAAGTCCGTCAATTTTTTAGTAAATTTTGCTTTTGATCATCACAAAACTCTTTCAGAGCAAGTGTAAAGTCAAAAGTTTTATAGAGCTAATCAAACTTTTTTTAAGAGTTTGATCCTGGCTCAGGATGAATGCTGGCGGTGTGCCTTAAGCATGCAAGTCGAACGGTAAATTCCCTTCGGGGAATACGAGTGGCAAACGGGTGAGTAATACGTAGGAACTTACCCTCAAGTGGGGAATAGCTCATCGAAAGGTGGGGTAATGCCGCATGTGAACGCAAGTTCAAAGCAGCAATGCGCTTGAGGAGAGGCCTGCGCCCTATCAGGTAGTTGGTGAGGTAATGGCTCACCAAGCCTATGACGGGTAGCCGGTGTGAGAGCATGACCGGCCACAAGGTAACTGAGATACGGTGCCTACACCTACGGGTGGCAGCAACTGGGAATATTGCGCAATGGACGAAAGTCTGACGCAGCGACACCGCGTGTGGGAAGAAGCTTTTCGGAGTGTAAACCACTGTGGCAGGGGAACAAATTTTGAGCGTACCCTGCTAGAAAGCACCTGCTAACTACGTGCCAGAAGCCTCGGTAATACGTAGGGTGCAAGCATTATCCGGATTTACTGGGCGTAAAGCGTCCGTCGGCGGTTGGTCAAGTTTCATCTTTAATACTGGGGCTTAACCCCAGATACAGGATGAAAAACTGATCAACTAGAGTTTACTAGGGGGAGCTGGAATTCTCGGTGGAGGGGTGAAATCCGTAGATATCGAGAGGAACACCGTTCGCGAAGGCGGGCTCCTGGAGTATAACTGACGCTCAGGGACGAAAGCTTGGGTAGCAAATGGGATTAGAGACCCCAGTAGTCCAAGCCGTAAACATTCCTTGCTAATTACTTGGTCCTTTATGGATTGAGTGATGTAAGCTAACGCGTTAAGCAAGGCGCCTGGGGACTACGATCGCAAGATTAAAACTCAAAGGAATTGACGGGGGAGCGCACAACCGGTGGAGCATGTGGTTTAATTCGATACAAAGCGAAAAACCTTACCTGGGTTTGACATGTACCTGCACGGCTTAGGAAACTAAGTCTTCTTCGAGAGTGGTACACAGGTGTTGCATGGCTGTCGTCAGCTCGTGTCGTGAGGCGTCCACTTAAGTGTGGTAACGAGCGCAACCCTTATCTCGTGTTACAAGTGTCACGAGAGACTGCCCTGCTTTTTGCAGGGAGGAAGGAGAGGATGACGTCAAGTCAGCACGACCCTTACATCCAGGGCTACACACATCCTACAATGGAGCCGACAACGGGAAGCAAGATCGCAAGATGGAGCTAATCCTTATAAACGGCCCCTCAGTTCAGATTGTTCTCTGCAATTCGAGAGCATGAAGTCGGAATCGGTAGTAATCGCAAATCAGCAGGTTGCGGTGAATACGTTCTCGCTCCTTGTCCACACTGCCCGTCAAACCAGCAAAGTTAGCAACACCCGAAGCGGGTGACCACAACTCGCAAGAGAGTGGCCCTTCTACGGTGAGGTTAGCGATGAGGGTTAAGTCGTAACAAGGTATCGGTACTGGAAGGTGCCGATGGATCACCTCCTTTCTAAGGAGAATGGGTAGGAGTTTTTCACGACCTCCTTCTCCCATCTAGGGCAACCTAGATGAAAAACCAAATCCTATGACCAATCGTGTCTAGGTCTCACTTTCTGTCACTGTAATTGTTGCCAATTG
>DBRQ01000006.1:63512-95699 GCA_002306345.1 Candidatus Pacebacteria bacterium UBA1364
TAAATTTTTGGATAAATTTTGGGGCAGATTTTGGGGCAGATTAACTTATTTCTATTTTTATAGATAGAGGTGATTTGAGATAATTGTAAGATGATTAAAAATAATTTAGAATGATTTGAGATAAATATATCAAAATATATCAAAATATGTCTTGATAGATCAATCAATCTTTTTTAGAGCTTCAGTTAGCAGACTAATTAAGTGATTGCTAATTAGCAAAAATGGTGCTAGAATTCTAAAACCAAATTAACATTGTGCATTCTTGAGAAAAAAAGAGACGATTATTTAAAACATTAACATTAATTTTGGTGGAAAAAAAACCATCTTGTGCTAAAATATACCCTTATTGTAATGGGTGTGTAGCTCAGATGGTTAGAGCGCAGTCCTGATAAGACTGAGGTCCTTGGTTCGATTCCAAGCACACCCACTTTTCGTCTCTTAAAACTCTTGCAAAAGGATGTTGCACCTTGTCTTGATTTAAAAAAATATGCCAACTCAAAAAGCTACACCAACGCAAAAATCTCTACCTGGCAATCAACTGACTTTGCCAGTGATTCCTATTCGCGAGGGAGTGCTTTTTCCTTCGACTGAATCGGTTTTAACTTTTGGTCGTAAATTGTCTTTGCAAGCCATTAAAGAAGGGGAAGAGGATGGCAAATACGTAGTTTTACTTACCCAAAAAAAAGCCGATTTAGAAAATCCCAAAAGTGATGATCTTTACCAAACTGGCACTTTAGCTATTATTGAAAAAACCCTGGTCAATGGCGATAGCATTAACGCTTTAGTCAGAGGAGTTGGCCGCGTCAAAGTGCAGCGTTTTATCCAAAGTCGGCCGTTTCTCTTAGCCAATGTCGAAAAAGTTTACGATGTATTTACCAGAGACGCCGAGTTGACCGCTTTAAGTAATCAGTTGCAAAAGTTATTTAGACAAACCATTCAAATGGGCAAGCAAATTGAATTTCTCAATTTCATCAAGCTTTTAAGTGGAGTCAACGAAGGCGAAATGGCTGATCAGGTCGCCAGTACCTTAGCTATTTCCACCAAAGAAAAACAAGAAATTTTGGAAATGATTGAGGTCAAAGCAAGAATCAAAAAGATCATTTTTTATCTATCCAAAGAAATCAATGTTTTGGAAATTGAAAAAGACGTTTCCAAAAAAACTCAAGAAAAATTTGACAAAAACATGCGTGAAAATATCTTGCGGGAACGCTTACACACTATCCAAAAAGAATTGGGTGAATTGGATGATGATGAAGAAATCATTAATGAATATGAAACTAAACTAAAAAAAGCCAAGCTACCCAAAGAGACGGCAGCGCGCGTCGCCAAAGAAATTCAAAAATTAGAACAAATGTCACCCAATAATCCGGAGAGCACCTATGTGCGTAGCTGGTTGGATTTAATTTTTGAATTGCCTTTTGGTAAATTTAAAAATAAAACCATTGACACTCGCAAAGCAGCAGAGATTTTAGACAGAGATCATTATGGATTAGAAGACGTTAAAGATCGAGTGCTTGAATACATGGCAGTCTTGCAGCTTAAACAAATGAAGCAAAAACAAAAAACTCAAAATATTCCCACTATTTTATGCTTTGTTGGTCCTCCTGGAGTGGGTAAAACTAGTATTGGTCGCTCCATCGCCACGGCTCTAGGTCGCGATTTTACCAAAATTTCTTTAGGTGGCATCCGAGATGAAGCAGAAATTCGAGGTCATCGTCGCACTTACGTGGGAGCCATGCCTGGTAGAATTATTAAAGCAATTTCGAATGCTAAAAGTATGAATCCGGTTTTCATGCTTGATGAAGTGGATAAATTGGGCAATGATTTTCGGGGTGACCCAAGCTCAGCTCTTTTAGAAGTGCTTGATCCAGAGCAAAACTACGCTTTTGAAGATCATTATTTAGATTTGCCTTTTGACCTTTCTAACGTGCTTTTTATTGCTACAGCCAACACTTTGGAAACCATTCCTGACGCCTTGTTGGATCGCTTAGAAATTATTCCCTATACTGGCTACACTGCAGCAGAAAAATTGGAAATTGGTAAACGCTATCTCTTACCCAAAGCGATTAAAGCCAACGCTTTAAATAAAAATCAGTTGCAAATGGACGAAACAATTCTTGAAGAAATCATTAAACATTACGTTAAAGAAGCTGGCGTTCGAGATTTAGAGAGACAAATCAATAAAATCATGCGCAAAGTAGCCCGAGAATTATTGGAAACCAAACAAAAGAGCATTCGCATTGATCACAAAAAATTGGAAAACTATCTTGGACCAGCCATTTTTGATGAAAGTTTGACAGAAAAAGAAAGCCAAATCGGTTTAGCAACAGGTCTAGCTTGGACTAGCGTTGGTGGGGACGTGTTGTTTGTAGAAGTCGCATTGTCTCCGGGCAAAGGTCAAATTAAATTAACTGGCAAACTAGGAGAAGTGATGAAAGAATCAGCTCAAGCCGCCTTGACTTACGTTAGCTCTCATCACAAAGAATTAGGCATTAGCATCGAAACAATTAATAAATCTAACATTCACATTCACGTTCCAGAAGGCGCAGTCCCTAAAGACGGCCCATCGGCCGGTGTCACCATTGTTACAGCTTTGGTCTCCGCTTTCAGTAAAAAACCAGTACGCAGAGACGTCGCCATGACAGGTGAAATCACTTTGCGTGGGCGAGTTTTAAGAATCGGTGGTCTCAAAGAAAAAGCCATTGCTGCTTACAATGCAGGCAGTAAAATTATCATTATTCCTAAAGAAAATGAGCGCGATTTAGTCAAAATTCTTCCTCTTCTCAAAGGTCAAGTCACCTTTAAACCAGTTAGTGACGTTAGTGAAGTTTTAGAGATTGCACTTATAAAATAAAAACAGCTCAAAAATAACTGCTATACTTATCATTAACTTATGTTGAAGAAGGTTGTGCTTGTTTTAGCTTTTTTAGTCTTGCTTGGCGGCGCTGCTTTTTTTGTTTTTGCCGATCCACTCAAAAAAAAATCTCGTTCTGGCTTACAAATTGAGTACCCAAATGGCAGTGCTTCGGTTTTTCTTAACGATAATTATTTGGGTAAAGCCCCACTTACAGAAGACAAATTACAAAGTGGTGAATATATTCTCAAGATTACTCCAGACGATGAAAAGTTGAGTAACTTAAATTTACCTATTTATTTGGAAAAAGGCACGTTGACAATTGTAGTTTATAATCCCGGAGAAACTCCCAAAAATAGTTCCAGTACCGTTTTTGAATTGCGCAAAAGGGCAGATGAAAGTTCTGCCGTGAGCTTTGAAACTTACCCAGAAAATGCCTTTGTCTCTTTTGACGATGCAGCCGTCACTTTTTCGCCATTAACTATTGAAAACGTCGCTCCCGGTGAGCATCACTTTTTAGTTAATTTGCCTTCTTATGAAATTCAGGATCACGAATTTCAGGTTTTAAAGGGTTACGAAACTAAAATTACTATTAACCTCGCTAAAAATATCAACTTAGTTGAAGAGAAAACAGAAAAAAATAATGAAGCTACCGCTAGCGTAATTCACGCTAAGCTTAATCAAGAAATCACTCAAGCCTCTCAAAGCTCGGCAATTTTAGGCCCAAAAGTAGAAATCTTGGCCACTGGATTTTTTGAGGGAGGGCAAGAAGTACTCAAAGTGCGCGCCGCCTCTGACAGTGCCGCTACCGAAATTGGTCTAGCCAAAGTTGGCAATTTTTATCCATATCTTGGCGAAAAAAGCAGTGACCAAAAGTGGCTCAAAATTCAATTTGAACAGCAGACGGCTTGGATAAGCAGTGATTTTGCCAAAATCATTGAAGATGTTGTAGAATGAAATCATTATGAATCCAAAACAAAATGAACGCCTTTTGTTATCAGCTTTTATTCTTGTAGTCGGGCTAATTGCCTTGACTCGTTTCACCAGTTTAAAACCACATTGGGGAAGTCTCGAAGTAGGCTCAACTGCCACAATTACTGTGACTGGCCAAGCTCAAAAAGAACAAACTAACCAAATTGCCACTTTTACTGCTGGAGTAGAAAGCATTGAAAGCACTAAAGAAGAAGCTTTAAATAAAACCAATGAAGCCATGAATCAGTTAATTGCCAAGGTAAAAGCATTTGGCATTAAAGATGAAGATATTGAAACACAAACCGTCAACGTTTACCAAAACACCGAAGCGGTATCTCCAGATATGGCAACCATAGATTCTGCGAGTATTAACATAGAACCAGACGGTAAAGCTCAAAAAGGGGATTGGTGGGCCAATAATTCGGTAACCATTAAATTAAGAGAAGTCGATCGAGCCGAAGCTTTATTAGCTCTTATTAATGAAAGTGGAGTGAATTACGTTTATGGGCCAAACTTTAGTCTTGATGATTCCTCAACACTAGGTGATGAATTGCTACCAGAGGCAGTTAACAATGCTAGAGAGAAAGCAAACAGTATTGCCAATGCTAACAATCAAAAAGTCGGTAAAATTATTTCTCTCACAGAAGGCAGCAACAGCTATCCAATTTACTCAGCTCGCGATCAAATGTTAGCGGCTACTTCCAAAACCAGCGAAGCAATTGTTAACCCAGAATTAGAGGTTGGCAGTAGCAAGATTAGTAAGTCTGTCACCGTTACTTTTGAATTAAATTAAATTGCCTGAGAAAAATTGCCTTAAAAAAGTTGAATTAAGTAGTGGTTTCCTTGAGAAACCACTACTGTTCCCAAAGACAAAAGTCCCTCGACATCAAGCTCAGGATAAGCTTCTCGTTCTTTGTCGCCAAGCACAATGTATTTAATTTGATACTGGTCTAAATAACCGCGAGCCTCTGCACTAGTTGGCTCTAGATAAATTTTTTCCACTTCGCCGGTGCGTTTGGCTGGCTCATCCCAACTGGCTCGCCATAACCATTCATGTACTCGCCACCCTAAAATAGTGGGCATACCAGAAAAAGCAGAAACTCTGGCAAATTCAGTGTAAGATTCACCCACGGCCTCGACAATATTAACTTGCTTAGCTTCATTTTTTCTTAAATATTCCATCAACACATAATCTTGTGGATATTTCTTCTTAAACCAAGCTAAACCATCAAGCCCTTTATAAACTTTTAGCCCACCATAGTAACTTTTAAAAGCCAAATACGGATAGGCAAGGGTTGAAAAAAAGAGAAAAGTGGCAATTGGCAAATAAAGTAAAAAGAATTTACGCCAGCGAATTTTCCACAAAGAAAGTCGCTTTTTTTTGCGTGGAAATGATTGCCGTAAATCAATAAGACGCCAAGAAAAAGATTGCTTTTTAGGATTTTTTTCAAACAGCAGTGAACTAAAACATAAACTCAACAAAATTCCCAACAAAATAAAGCCTTGAAAAACAAATTTGAACATGGTGTTAGCTCGCGGATAGGTCGTATAAATATCTTTGAAATAAAAAAATTCCGGAAAAGCAATTAAAAATAAAACCATCAAAAATAGGCTACGGATCAAGTAAAGTAAAGTTTGATCGCTTTTTTTAGCTAAAAAAAGTGGCCGTACAACAATTAAAAGCACACTAGCGAATAATAAATGCGGCCCCCACAAAACTAGTAGTTGCCATAGAGGTGTATGTTCATTAGCCAAGGCAAGACCATTGGCAATGGAAGTAAAATTCAAAAGCCAAAAGGCAGACAAAACGGCAGTACCAAGAAAAACGCAAACCGCAGATAAAACGATAGGCAGCCAAGTAGTTTTGTTTTTACTTAAGACCAATAAAGAAACCAAGCTCAAAAATAATCCATAAATCATGGTGTCCCAAGTATTGGTCATCACCAAAACACCAAATAAACTGCCCATGAGTAAAGCTAAAGGGAAAAGCTTGGTTTTCAAAAAAGTAGCCAATTTCAAATGACGCACAGTCACAAGTTCTTTCAGCCACATAAAAATCGTCAATAATAAAAGTAAACTAATCGGCAAAGCCAAAACGTGACCATGTAAGTCACAAACTACAAAGCTATAAGCTGGAAATTCATGGATGGTGCGGTCTATAAATCTTGTGGCATCTGGATACCAATAGGCGTCAAAATTACCGTGAGTGACAAAATACCACAGAGGGTGACCATTAGCTCCGAGAGCCACCAAAAAAATGGCAAAAATGCCAGCAAAAAGCGCCGCTTTAAAATTATAGTCTCTACCCTTAGAAAAAGATTTGCTGCCAAAAGACAAATTAGCTTTAAAATTAAAAGCAATGGAAAAAAGTTCTAAACAAAAAATAGCGAAAAGACTGATTAGCAAAAGATTATAACCATAAGCTAAATCAACTTGCCATAAATGGACTAAGATTGCATGATAAAAATGGCCAAAAGTGTAGTAATTAATACTCTCGTTGGCCAGCCACATATCTCCTGCCGGGAGTGTGGGAGATTTTAAATAGGCTTGAATAAAACCTGCGTCCATAAACTTTTCCAAGTCTAAAATATCTGGCTGAAAACTACGAATAATAAACATGAAAATTAAACCCAGTAAAAAAACAATTTCTTCAATTAAAATAATTCTGCCAAATTTTTTGACAAATTCTTTTAAAAAATTGCGTTTACTGAGAAAAAACGTCCACGAAAAAAATAAAGAAAATAAGGACAAGCAAACAAAGACAGCGTTAACGGCAAAGTTGGTATTGACCGGAATTTTACAAAAAGCCAAGTGCCAAATTAGCAAAGATAAAATCAAAATTGACAACATTCTACCAAAACCCCAGCCAGCGTCTTTTAAATAAGCAAACTTTTTGGATAAATAAAAGATGATGGGTAGAGCCATCAACTGCAACAAAAGCAAAATAAAATAAATCCAAGCCAACAAAGTTAAATCATGTAACAGCATAACGTGTGTTTCTCACTATATCAAAAAGCTTTGAATTTTTAAAACTACGTCTTTAAAAGAAAAAAACTTGTATGGATAATTAATGGTTCGATCAAAAAAATTACTCAACCACCAAATTTGTACTTGCTTTTGATTGTTGGCTAAATAAGAAGCTACGTCCCAATTATCTTCCACAAAATAATCAAGTTTTAACTTTTCAATCATCTGCTTCTTAAAAAAGTGCGGTTGTTCATCTTGATCATTAAAATACATTCCTTTAAAAACGTGTCGGCGATCAATAATTTTGCGCCATTGAGCAGTATCGTTTTTTAAACAAGCAAAACGGGCACTAACTACATAAATGTCAATTTTTTGATCCAGAGCTAACTGCTCCAATTCATGAAAACCATTGGCCAATTTAAAACTACTTTTATGCACTAGTAACCACAAAAAATCCTCTACTGATGAATTGGGATGATAAAATTCTAATTCTTGACGAGGAAATAGATGGGCCTTTTTACTACGAGAAATCAGACTACGCAAAACACGAATGTGATTGGTTAAAATTACTCCATCAAGATCAAAACCAATTCTGATTTTTTTATTTTGCATAAGACCTCATAAATTTTCCATTTTAAGATGCTTCTCAATATATCTAGCCAATTCGCGTCCGCTTGCTATAGCATGATTAATGCCCCGATCAAATGGATAGACATGCTGCATGCTAACCCAATATAAATTTTTGACACTAGTTTCAAATTTAGGTAAAAAATGACTTTGATTAACGAAAGTAATCGGCTGCGCAAAAGCAGACTTAAAAACCTTGACATCAATCACATTTTGATCAAAATTTGGGTCAATTTTCTTTAAATAAGGCCGATAATCAACCAATAATTCTTGGGCGGTTTTGTGATAAGCTTTGTCACTGATTTCTAAATAGCGACCTAAATAAACGATACTTTCCCCACCATAATGCGCATTGGAAATATAATTATCATGTTCCACAACGGCCACGAAAGGCCAATCCTTTTCATTAACATTTAACCAATAAGTACCTTCTTTCAGTAGCTGCTTTTTCAAACTAAGAACCATGGTCATTGCTGCTAAACCACGTAATTTTTCCTGTTTTAGTTCTGGTAAATCAATTAATTTAGCAAAGTCAGGAGAAACTAAGGTAGAAATGACTAAATCATACTGCTTGTCAATTCTACGACCATTTTTATTCACTAAAGACAAAGTAAATTTATTGCCTTTTTTGGTAATTTTCTCTACTTTGGTAGCTAAAGAAACTTTCACACCCAGATTTTTAAGTTTTTTAACAGTTAAATTGGCTAAGCGCTGAAAACCTCCTTCAAAATACCCTAAGGCCGGTGTGCGAGGATTCACTCTGGCCCAAAACCAAGAAAGGTTGATTTCATCGCTAAAATGACCAAATTTAGAAACAAAAAGTGGTTCCCAAATAATACGCCAAGATTCTTGACCCATTGTCAAAGGTAAAAAGCGACTGGCTTTAATTTTTTCCAAAAAAGTTCCATTGGGTAAAATTTTTAAAAAAGCTAAAACTATTCCCGTACGTAATCTTGAGAAAAAAGAAATTTCTTTAAATTTTAAAAGCGAGCTAGCCGAATCAATTTGGTAAATCTGACCATTATACAAAGTCGAGCTTTTAGCTTTTTTGTAAAACAATTGATCTCTTAAGTCCAACTCTAGTAAAAATTGTTGCAGTGCCTTATCTGTAGTAAAAGAATGGTGATAATGTTCCTCCAGCGGCCAATCCCAATTCTCTTTTTTAAAACCAGCCGCCAATCCACCAGCCACGCTGCGCTCATCAATCAATTCAATTTGTCGACCTTTAGTTTTACTTAAATCAAAGGCCGCCGCTAGCGCTCCAAAACCAGTTCCAATAATTGCAATTTTCATAACAGACAATATCCTTATTTAATTAACAAATTTAATTAATAAGCACAAAATATAAGTATTCTCTCACGAAACAACCATTTTCAAGTGAGAAAAAAGTTGTTTGACTTTTATCAATAGTTTGAGTCGAACATAGCTACCCAAAACGTAGGGTTTGAGTGAAACTATTATCTCCAATTGGCGAGTAAAAAGTAAACAGCATTTGCAAAATCGCTTGGCACTTCTAAAGCCGTCCAATGTGGATAAAAAATAATAAAAAAGAATAAAGGCCAAAATAATAAATTAAAACCGATCGCCTGTCTTTTAGCACTGTCTTGAATTTTTCTTAAAAAATTAACTAAAAAATAAGATAATAAAATAATTAAAAAAGGTACTGCTGGCAAATAATGATAAATAAACATGGGTCGCTGAAAAATTAACCACGGCATAAAACTGACTAAATAAAGCGAAAAAATGAATAAAATAGTTTTTTTTAACACAGAATGATCTTTGATCTTTAGCAAAACAATAAAGGTGACAAGCAAAGTTAATAGTAAATAAAAATTTAAAAGTGGATTGTCTAAAGCATAAATATTAGCCGTCCATTTTGCTGGCAAATTGGTGCCGACAAAGTACCAAACTGGGCGCAAATTTAAAAGCCAACTGAGAGGCCCGCTACTGTAAGCGTGCATATTTGGATTATTTAATTGCGACAAAGCCATAGTTTTTTGCAACAAAAAAAAGTCCGAAAGATGATAACCACCAAATAGCATCGGTAGGTAATTTAAAAAATAAATAAAAAATGGAGTAAATAACAATGCAAAAATTAAAAAAGGTAATTTACGAAAATTTTTAAGTGGCAAAAATTCTCTCACAAATAAAAATAAAATGACCCATAAAGCCGTCCATTTACTGGCTAGTGCTAGACCTAAAAATACACCTGTTAAAAACAAAAAAGCGTATTTTTGATGTAACAGGGATGAGGACGATTTGACTGTTGAATAAGATAAGTAAACAAAATAAGTAAAAACGGCGAGTAAAAGAAAAAACAGTAAAAAAACATCATTCATAGCGATCCGTGATTGCACTAAAAATAAACCATCTAAACTAAACAAAAAGCTGCCAATTAGGGCTAAATTGATTGCTAAAGTATTTCTTTGCAAAAAAGTTTCTTTACGAAAGAAAAAATTTCTGCCTAAAAATCGCAACAAAAAGTAAAAAACTATCAGAGAAAGTAATGAAAAAATTAGTGAAGGCAAACGCCAAGCTAAAGGATTTTTGCCCAAAAAATGAATTGACAAAGCTTGAAAATATTTAGCTAAAGGCGGATGCAACCAATCGGCCACATTTTGCCCATCATAACTTCCTTGTTGAAAATCAAATGGCGTTTGCCAATTTCCATCATCAAGCATCATGGCTGCAGGTACGTGGTAAACTTCATCAAAATACATTTGCTTGGGATAATCAAGACGAAAAAGACGGGTAAATAAGGCAAAAAACAAAATCAAAGCGAAAAGTACTAACTCTTTTAAAGTCACAATAGACCTCCTACGCAAGAGGATAACTGATTCATTAGGCTATATTTTACTACATTTTAGTCACTTCTGATGAAGATCGTCATAGTTGTATCAGACTTTCAGATGCAGTAAAAAGCAAATTGACAAAATCTGACAATTCCAACGAAGCACCACCAAGCAACACCCCATCACAAACTTGTAAAAAAGAGCCAACGTTAGCAGCGTTGACACTGCCACCATAAATTAAAGTTTTTACTTGATAAATAGAATATAATTCTTTTTTGATCAAAGATAAATTGTGAGCATCTTCAGCCTGACCACTGCCGATTGCTGTTACTGGCTCATAAGCCAAAAATAATTTGGGTAAAATTTGCCTAGACAAAAAACGTGCTTGACTGGCAAAATTCGGCTTGTCCAAACATAAAATCGGCTTGATGTGCCAACTTAATGCTTCCGCTATTTTATCGGCAATTAATTGATCACTTTCCTTTAAAAATCTGCGCCGCTCACTATGTCCTAAAATAGCGTACTGAATGTCTAAATCTTGTAAATTAAAAGCCGATACCTCACCAGTGTAAGCCCCTTTGCCAAAGGCGCTTAAATCCTGCACCGCCAACTTAATAGGCAAGTGCCGTTCCTCAATAATTTCTTGAGCTGAAACTAAAAATGGGTAAGGTGGGGCTAAAATTATTTCCAAGCCATGCAGTACTTGAAGACTTTCTGGCTCATTTGGAAAATTATTTAACCAAAAAGCCACTTCTGATAAATTCTTGTTGCTTTTCCAATTCGCAATAATGTATTTTTTCATCTCATAATTATGTTACCATGTCCATCGTGTTAGAAATTACTGATTTACTTAACAAGCTTAATGAGGAGCAGCAAAAAGCAGTGTTGCATCAATCTGGACCAGCTATTGTTTTGGCTGGAGCTGGCAGTGGTAAAACTCGAGTTTTGACAACTCGAGCAGCTTATTTAATCAAGGAAAAAAAAGTACCTGCTAGTAATATTTTTCTAGTCACTTTTACCAATAAAGCCGCTGGCGAAATGCAACGTCGAGTTTTTACCTTCACTGGACAAAAACTACCTTTTTCGGGCACTTTTCACAGCTTAGCCGCTAAAATTTTGCGCACTCAAGCTGCTTATGGTCATTTAAAACCATTTGGTCTTGACGTCAATTTTACTATCTATGATAGCGATGATCAGCTTGCTTTAATCAAAAATATTTATAAAACCAACGGCTTTGACGTGACTACTTTTAAACCACAGCTTATAAGGGCCAAAATCAGTAACGCTAAAAATGAGTTACTTACTCCAACAGATTTTAAAGAAATGGCCAAAGATGATTTGCAGCTTTTTACCGCTAAAGTTTACAAAAGTTACGAAAAAAGATTACGTGACGAAAATGCTGTAGATTTTGATGATTTACTGTTCATCTGTTATCAATTATTAGTTGAAAATGAGCTAGTTAGACGTCAGTATCAAGCTAAATTTTCAGATGTCTTAGTCGATGAATTCCAAGACACCAACAAAGTGCAATATTTTTTGAGCAAAATTTTGACGCAACCACAAAATAATCTTTTTGTAGTCGGTGATTTTTCTCAAAGTATTTACGCCTGGCGTGGCGCAGATTATCACAATTTGGAAAGACTAAACCATGATTTTAAAAACATCACGCAATATCGACTAGAAAGAAATTATCGCTCCACGCAAAATATTCTCGATGCTGCCACCTCAATTATTTCCAACAATCAATCTCATCCTGTGCTTAAATTGTGGACTGATCAAACTTCAAAAGAAAAATTGGAAATTTATGAAACTAGCACTGGTGAATTAGAAGCAGAAAAAATTGCTTCTATCATCAAAGAAAAATATCCCAAAAATCTTAAAGATATTGCGCTACTGTATCGCACTAATGTTCAATCACGTGCTTTTGAAGAAGCCTTCATGCGTCGTCAATTGCCATATAAAATTGTTGGCGGCACCAAATTTTATGAACGTAGTGAAATTAAAGATTTGTTAGCTTATTTACATCTGTGTTTTAACAAATTAGATAGCCCCAGTAGAGAAAGGGCTCAAAAAATCGGCAAAAGACGTTTACAAAAATTCAGTCAGTGGTTGGCAAAAACCGATAAAATCATTCTAGAAAATCCCAGTGCTTGTCTACAAGGCATTATTGAAAACACTCATTATCTAGAAAAATACGACCAAAAAGATCCAGACGATGTAGTCAGATTAGATAATATTCAAGAATTATTCAATGTGGCTAGTCGTTTTGATAATACTTTATCCTTGCTTGAAAATATCGCTCTTGTTCAAGATGGTTATCTTGCCAATGAAAATAATTTAATTCAAAGTGAAGAAAATAAAATTACCATGATGAGTCTACATTCAGCCAAAGGCCTGGAATTCCCAATTGTTTTTATGGTTGGTATGGAAGAGGGTTTATTACCTCACGTCAGAGCTTTGCTTGAAGAAAAAGACATTGAAGAGGAACGCCGACTTTGTTATGTGGGAGTCACTAGGGCCAAAGAAAAACTTTATTTCAGTTACGCCCGCAGCCGCTTTACTTATGGCATGAGTAGTAACAGCATGCCTAGCAGATTTCTGTCCGAAATTGATCAAAAATTATTAAACGTTAATCGTAGTTTTGATTTTGTAAACCAGGAAAAACAAAATAAACATTTTTTTAGTCAAAGTAAAAAACACCAATCATCAATCAAAAATAGCAAACAAAAAATTCATCTAGTCATCGATGATGAAAGTTTAGAGGCTTTATTAAATGATGAACTCGATATTCGAGAATTTTTAAAAAAGTAAACTAAAAAACTAGACATGAAGAAAAAAGACATTTACCATATAATGGAAAGCTAAGCTTATGTTGATCAGAGAAATTTTGCCACAAGAAAAAGAACTTTTTAATCAAGTGGCTAGCCACCCATTGCAATCTTATCAATGGGGAGAATTCAGAAAACAAACTGGTGTCCAAGTCGAAAGGCTTGGATTTTTTGACAACGGCACTTTGACTAAAGCGATGCAAGTCACTTTTCATAAAGTTCCAATCCTGAATCGTTTTGTGGGTTATTATCCTAAGGGTTTTGCTCCAGACGAGGACCAAATCGCTGCTCTCAATCATCTGGCGCAAAAATATAATGCCATTTATATCAAAATGGAGCCAAACGTCAAAAAACCACTGGAGCAAAATAGAGAAGAGAATCCAGATATTCAATTTTTACGTAAATTCCAAACTGAAGAAGGTCGAGCGCTCTTTACTAGATATACTTTTGAACTCGATTTGAGTTTAAGCGAAGAAGCGCTGATTAGCAAACAAAGTAGTAAAACTCGTTATAACGTCAGGCTCGCCACTAAAAAGGGCGTCAAAGTAATTGAAGACACTACGGAGCGGGGTTTAAAAGACTATTTAAAAATTTTGGAAGAAACTACTAAAAGACAAGGATTTTATGCCCATACTCCAGAATATTTCCGTCAACTTTGGCTTAGCTTAAAAGACACTGGCATGTTACACATCTTCAAGGCAGTCTATGAAAATAAAGTCTTGGTAGTTTGGATAGTTTTTGTGTTCAATGGCGTTTTGTATTATCCTTATGGCGCTTCTAGTTCATTGTTTCGAGAAGTGATGGCCAGCAATTTAATGATGTGGGAAGTCATCCGTTTTGGCAAAGCTCAAGGTTGCCAAAGTTTTGACATGTGGGGTTCACTTGGCCCAATTCCAGATCCAAAATCCCCTTGGAATGGTTTTCATCGTTTCAAAAAAGGCTATGGTGGCGAATTAGTGGAATTCATTGGTAGTTTTGATTTAGTTAATGATTATCCAAGTTATAAGATCTACAGCTTAGCAGAAAATTTACGCTGGAAATTTCTGCGTTTCAAAAAGAAGTTAAATTTATAAAATTTAGTCTTTAAAAGGACCAAGCTAAAACTTGTTGAAAGGAAAAAATGCAAAAGAGATTTAGAAGAATCATGCTCAAAATTGGTGGCGAATCTCTGCTCGGAGATAGAGAGTACGGCATTGATCCCAAAGCTGTGTTGTTGATGGCCGAAAAAATCAAAACTATTTATGCCAAAGACGTGCAAATTGCCATTGTTATTGGTGGCGGCAATATTTTCCGCGGACTCTCGGCTTCCAAAAATGGGATTGACAGAGCTACCGCTGATTACATGGGTATGCTTGCTACGGTCATGAATGGCTTAGCCCTGCAAGATGCTTTGGAAAAAGTTGGTGTACCAGTGCGCATTCAATCTGCACTGCAAATGCCTACTGTGGCAGAAAATTTTATTCGTAGTCGTGCTATTCATCATATGGAAAAGGGCAGAGTAGTTATTCTTGCAGCCGGCACTGGCATGCCTTATGTAACTACCGACTCTGGGGCAGCGCTCCACGCGCTGGAATTGCATTGCGATGTTTTAATGAAAGCCACTAAAGTGGATGGCATTTACGATAAAGACCCAATGATTTATGCTGATGCTAAGCGTTTTAAAACTATAAATTTCAAAAATGCTATTGAAATGGAAGAAGTGCAAGTGATGGACACTGCCGCTTTGGCAATGTGCAAAGAAAATAATATGCCAATTATGGTTTTTAATCTTTTCGATAATGGTCAATTAGAGAAAGCTATTGATGGAAAAGACATCGGCACCTATGTCTCCAATGAAGCTCCAACTGTTTTAGTTTAAAACAGAAAAATTTTAATCTAGTCGCGTTCGACTAAAATTGGATTTTATGACATACTAGCTTTACATAAATTAGAAAGGCTGCCTCATATGAAAACTTTCGCAATTAATGGTTTTGGCCGTATCGGTNNATTAATACCTCTGGTTCGATGAATTTGGCTGACTGGGTACATCTTATTAAACACGACACAGTCTACGGTTCTTTTAATCAAAAAATTACCTTTAAACAAACCCAAGACATTGGCGAGGTTAGCGATGAAAATATCGAATTGGGTTATTTGAAAGTCGGAGAGCACAAAATCATCGTTACAGCACAAAAAGATCCTGCTAAAATCCCTTGGGCTAAATATGGAGTCGAAATTGTACTTGAATCAACCGGTCAATTTAACAAACCTAAAAAAGCCAAAGCCCATTTTGTCGGTGGCGCTAAAAAAGTGCTACTTTCTGCTCCTGCTAAATCTGATAGCGAACACGAAGTTTCAACCAGCGTCATTTCGGTTAACGAATTTGATGGCAATAAGCAAATTTTTTCCAACGCTTCTTGCACTACTAATTGTATCGCTCCTCTGGTCAAAATCATCAAAGAAAAATTTGGTATCGAAAAAGCCGTTTTAAGTACCATTCATTCCTATACTGATGACCAAAATTTACATGATAATTCGCACAAAAAAGATTTGCGACGTGCTCGCAATGCTAATTGCAACATCGTGCCAACTAGTACCGGTGCTGCCAAAACCACTACCGAAATTATTCCCTCACTCAAGGGTAAATTTGACGGTTTGGCCATTCGTGTACCAACTCCCACAGTTTCACTCTCAGATTTAACTTTTTTACTCAAGAAAAACACTACTGTGGAAGAAGTTAATGAAGTTTTTACAAAGGCAAGCAAAACAGATTATCGCCACATCGTAGCTGTTAGTAATGAACCGCTTGTTTCTAGTGATTTCATCGGTTGTGAATATTCAGCCGTCGTCGACCTCGCACTAACACAAGTCATTGATGGTAATTTGGTCAAAGTTGTTGCCTGGTATGACAACGAGTGGGGCTACACTTGTAGATTGGTAGAGCAATTGCTAAAAGTCTAATAATTGTGCCATTGAGCCTTTCCAATCTGTTAAATTAAACAAGTGGGATCTCCCGATGAGAGAAGTTTGGATTAATTTTTCATGTTATAATTCCTTCCTATGTCCAAAACCATTAATAAAAAAGATCAAAAAACCCCAGTTAAAAAAGCAAAAATAGAGAAAAAAGAATTAAAGGAAAAAGAAGCGGTTAGCAAAAAATCCTTCATTACCCCAAATGAGTCAGTCAAAATTACCTTAAAATGGACAGTGGTTGAACCAATTTACAAAAAAACTGTTAATCATTTTGCGAAGAGTGTTAAGGCTGAGGGTTTTCGCATTGGTAAAGCTCCTTTTGCTATTGTAGAAAAAAATGTTGGTTCAGAAAAAATTATCAATCAAGTATTAAGAGAGCTGTTGCCCCAGGCTTACGAAGCAGCGATCAAACAAGACAATAAAAAACCGATTACCACTCCAGAATTCAATCCTATCAGTTTAGAAAAAGGTAAAGACTGGATTCTAGAGGCTTACTTTTCTCCAATCCCAGAGGTCAAACTTGGTGATTACAAAAAAATTATTCAAAAAGCCAAAAAAGAAGCGGCAGCATTTATAACAAAACGCAATGAAGAAATCAAAAAAGAGGCGGCCGCCTGTGAGAATAAAGAAAAAAATCACGATCACGAGCACGCCCATCAAGCATTAGGCGAAAATGAAATTAGAGAAATCAATTTACAGCATATTTTTAAAGGTTTAGTTGATGAATTTGCTCCAGCCATTGGCGAGTTACTTTTAAGACAAGAAACTCAGACAGAATACGAAAAATTGGTTGATCAGCTTAAACAGTACAAAATTTCCACGCAAGACTATTTGACCAGACGCCAAATTACCATTGAACAGCTTAGTCAAGAATTAGCTGGTCAAGTTTTAAGCCGCTTACAATTAGATTTCATTATAGCTGCCATTAGTCAAGCAGAAAAACTAACTATCGAAGATAAAGAAGTCACAGACGAATTGGATAAGTTGACAGATCAAAACATACGTCAAGAATTAGCAAAGAACCAAAATTACTTAAATCAAATCAAAGCCAATTTATTACAAAGAAAAACTTTAGATCTTTTACTTAAACTATAATTTTGATATAAATGAACCATTCATTGACTTGTGACTTATCGAAACCTATAATACCGCAAGTTAATAGTATATCTGTATCAAAATGACACTTTTCGGACAGGGCAATAATCAATCAACATCTGTTTTACAGAATTCGTCTAATTCTTCTGTGGCATCCCTGTTGGAAAATGAGCAAAAACATTCAACAACATTTACTCCACTGCTTAATAGTGAAAAGAATCTTAATTCATTCGCCAATGCGTTGCTAAATCATTCTGGTAAAATCGACAAAACAGATAACCTTGGTGATCCAAATGCCACTCGTGAACAAAATGAAGAGGCGATTCTAGCACAACAAAAAGAGGTGCTTCGAAAACAACGGCTCGAGCAAGAAAGTTCAGTCAGTGTTCAAGAAATTTTTTCAGCTAAAAAAGAACAAGAAGAAGAAAAAAAAGAACAAGAATTGAACTATACCCGAGAGGAACTAAAGGCATTAGCTGATCAAAAAAATCATGATAATCCAGAGACTACCGAAATTGCCCATGCCCTTAATCTCAAGATAGTTAAACCTGGCACGGAAGGAAGTTACTATCACAATTTCCTCTATCAAATTCAACTAATCTTGCAAAAAACTGATAGCGGCAGCAGTTGGAACAAACTTCTACTCCTAAAAATTCAAGGCAAAAAAAAGCAAGGCTTACTAAATTACGGTACAACTAAAAGTATTCAAAATAGTATGAGTAATGAATACAACTCTGGCAATAATGCAGCTGGATAAAGCAGAATTTTCCTTTATTTAAAGTCGATTCTTTGTGAAAGTCGATTCTTTGT
The DNA here is from genome assembly GCA_002306345.1 of Candidatus Pacebacteria bacterium UBA1364. Taxonomy (GTDB): domain Bacteria; phylum Patescibacteriota; class Microgenomatia; order UBA1400; family PJMF01; genus UBA1364. The sequence continues at coordinate 81,410 of DBRQ01000006.1, forward strand.
GAGCTTGAGAGAGACGCTGAGCGTGCTGTCGCCGCCTCAGATTATTGAACATAATGCGCCTCACTTTGCTCGTGTGCATTATTAGCTCAATAAAGCGAACCGGAGTTTCTCATCAAGTCTCAAAGCTTCACAAAATAAAAAATCGCCATTCAGGCGATTATTTATTTTGTGAGCTTGAGAGGACTCGAACCTCTGACCTCTTCGATGTCAACGAAGCGCTCTAACCAACTGAGCTACAAGCTCGACTCACCCAAAACTACACACCCAAAACATGCCAACAGGGCGTAATTATAAATCAAGAAAGTTCATTCGACAATTAGAGTTACAGCAAAAAAATTATAACTCTATTTGCTACAAAAGCCTTCATCAGTTATAATTCCCTCACTTAGTAACTTGAAGAGAATTTAAATTTCGTACTTTAAACAGTCCAATTGGAAAAGCTGACTTAAAAATTTAATAAGTGCTCACGCATATTAAACAGTGATTTCATTGGGCGAAAAGAAGATTATTTATTTAAATAACAAACAATTTTAGTGCAGCTACAACTGATTAAAGTGCGAAATTTAGATTTATAGTATATAATAAACAACCTTGCGTGATTAGAAAAAAATACAACAAAAACAGAAGCGAGCAGATCTATGTGAGAGCGAATCATCAGATTCATTTTCCGAGAGTGCGAGTTTTAAATGAATATGGTGAATCTTTGGGGGAAATGTCCTCCAATGAAGCTTTAGAAAAGGCCATGGCAATAGAAAGTGATCTGGTTTTGGTCACCGACAAAGCTGAACCGCCGGTTGTTAAAATTATTGAACTTTCAAAATATAAGTACCAGCTCAAGAAAAAGACGGCTGATACACGTAAAAAATCTAAAACTCAAGAGTTAAAAGAGCTACGATTTACTCCTTTTATGGGTGAGGCTGATTTTGAAGTACGCAATCGTAAGGTTAGAGAGTTTTTGGAAAAAGGGAACAAAGTTAAACTAACTTTAACTTTTAAGGGCAGACAAATCGTGCGCAAAGACCTAGGTTTTGAAGTAATCAAAAGGATTTTTGCAAGCAACGCTGATGTCGGTAAAGTGAGTATCGAACCAAAATTAATCGGCAAAAAAATATTGGCACAGTTAGATCCAATTGGCAAGAAAAAATAAGTAGAAAAACTATGAAAAAAATTAAAGTCAAAACCAGAAAAGGTGTCGAAAGACGTTTTCATGTGACGGGTACTGGCAAAATCATGCGCCGTATTCAAAACCGTCGTCATCTGCGTAACAATAAAAGCAAAAAGGCTATCAGAAACTACAGAATTCCAGTTGAGGTCACTGGTAAATTCAAGAGCAAAATTCAAAAAATGCTTGGTTTAGGTTAGTTTTTCCAAAAAGAAAGATTTACTATGTCAAGAACAAAAACCAGTGTCGTGCGTCACAAAAGACACAAAAAAGTTTTAAATCTCACCAAAGGTTTTCGTGGCACCAACAGCCGTCTTTATAAACGTGCCAAAGAGGCCTTGCTGCACGCTGGCCAATATGCTTATGTTGGTCGTAAATTACGCAAACGCGACATGCGTCGTTTGTGGATTATGCGTATTACTGCCGCTATTAAACAAGTGAACGAAAATTTAAATTATTCTCGTTTTATTAAAGGTTTAAAGGCCGCCAAAATTGAATTAAATCGCAAAATGCTCTCTGAAATTGCTGTTAAAGACTTCGACACTTTCAAAGAGATTGTTGCCAAAGTGCAAAAATAAGTATATATTTGCTAGCGTTAAATGTTAAAGTTTTATCGTAAACCTACTACCATTTGTTTCCAAAATTTCTTGACGAAAAAGAAAGCGGGGTAGTTTGCGCATAAATTAAGTAAAATATATAAAAACCCCGCATAAAAGCGGGGTTTTTCGTTTTGTTTAATAAAAAATAAAAAGGAGAAAAATGTCAGTAGAAACACAAGTAAAAACAACACTAGAAGAGCAGAAGGTGAGCAAAAATTCCGAAGCCATTAAAGTTTTATGCGAAAAATCAAGAAACTTAGGTCGGATTATGAAAAAATATCCAGAATATGGCTCTAACTCTGCAGAATTATATTTATTGACTTATCTAGAAGAACTTGGCTCTGCCAAGGTCTAGCGTTATAATAAGGTAAGTTATACACATTAGAGCAATAAAGCCTAAACAAATATTTTTAAAAGAAATAAAAATATGATGAGTCAATCAAATCCTATTCAACTTTGTCGCGAACTTTCGCTGCAAGTTGAGCAAGAGGACAGTATCAAGCCAGAGGATTTGCGGATCAAATATTTAGGTAAAAATGGTCTTTTCAAAAAACTTTCTGCTTTAATCAAAGAAGTGCCAGCAGATCAAAAAAAGCTTTTTGGCCAAAAACTCAATCAGCTTAAAAATAAAATCGAAGAAAAAATTAATGATCTAGAAAATCAACGCCAAACTGATCAAGCCAAAATTGATCTAACGTTGCCAGGAAAAAAAAGACCAGTTGGCCATTTGCACCCAATTTCACAAGCGATTGAAGAAATTAGTCAAATTTTTGAAAAAATTGGCTTTAATAGAGTTAGATATCCAGAGGTAGATTTTGACTATTATGTTTTTGAGGCTTTAAATATGCCCAAAGATCATCCTGCTCGTGATGAATGGGAAACTTTTTTTGTGGATACTCAACCAAGCGAAAAACTTGGCAAAATGGTTTTGACTACTCACACTTCTAATGGACAAATTCATGAGATGGAACGACTGAATGCACAACCACCAATCCGCATGATCAATGTTTCTCGCACTTATCGCCGCCAAAGTGACGCCACTCACACCCAAATGTTTCACCAATTTGAAGGTTTAGTCATTGATAAAGGCATTAACATCCAGCATCTTAAAGGCACCCTTGATTATTTTGCCGAAAGTTTTTATGGTCCAGGTACTAAAAGTCGCATTAGACCATTTCATTTTAGATTTACCGAACCATCTTTTGAAGTAGATTTTAGCTGCCATATTTGCGGTGGCACTGGTAAAAATTGTCATTTTTGCAAATCTGGTTGGCATGAAGTTGGTGGGGCAGGTATGGTGCATCCTAATGTTTTAAGAATGGGAGGTATTGATCCAGATATCTATACAGGTTTTGCTTTTGGTTGGGGAGTGGAGCGCACTTACACTCTCAAAAAAGGTCTTAACATTGATGATATCCGGCTTTTTTATTCAAGTAATGTAGAATTTTTGGAGCAATTTTAAAAGGCGAAATTCATATATGAACATTTTAATTCCAGACACTTGGCTGCGCGAACATTTGCAAACCAAAGCTAGCAAAACCGATATTCAAAAATATCTTTCTTTAAGTGGCCCTTCTGTGGAAAGAATTTATGATGATGAAGTCTATGACATCGAAGTCACCACTAATCGCGTTGACAGCATGTCAGTGCGTGGCATCGCCAGAGAAGCAGCCACCATTCTCAAAAGGGCAGGCAAAGCTGCCACACTAAAACAAATACATTTTCCTCCCATCCAAAAACATCCAAATAAAAATCTACCACTACCGGAAATTATTTACGAAACAGATACCATTCATCGCGTTTTAGCAGTAGTAATGACTGATGTCCAGCACTTAGATAGTCCAGAATTCATGAAAAAAAGATTAGCAGAAATTGGGGTTAATGCTCACGAAGCTTTAATTGACATTAGCAATTACATTACACATGAGCTTGGTCATCCCTGTCACGTTTTTGATTATGACAAAATCATGGATATGGGGGGTAAAATTATTATTAAAGAAGCCCATAAAGGTAAAAAGTTCGTCACTTTAGACGAAGTTGAGCATGAAACTCTCGGGGGAGAAATTGTTTTTGAATCAGAAAGTGGAGAAATCATTGATTTGCCGGCTATTAAAGGCACTTTAAATACTTGTGTAGACAAAAACAGCAAATCGATTTTGTTTTGGCTTGAATCTTTGGATGCTAAAAAAGTCCGCTATGCTTCAATGAGTCATGCCATTCGCACCGTGGCTGCCCAATTAAATGAAAACAATGTTGATCCAAATCTTGGTAAAGAAGTGATGGAATACGGCGTCCATTTGTTTAGCACACTCTGCCAAGCTAAAGTCGCTTCACAACTTTATGATTATTTTCCAGATCGCCGAGTCCCCAAGACGGTCAAAGTTCAATTATCAACCATCAAAAATTATCTGGGCATTGAACTGCAAGAAAGCGAAATCAAAGAGATTCTCACTGATTTAGATTGCCAAGTGGAAATTAAAAATGGTGTCGTCAATGTGACCCCACCCACTTTCCGTTCCGACATTGAAATTGAAGCTGATGTGATTGAAGAATTGGCCAGGATTTATGGCTACCATAATTTGCCAAGCAAATTGATGGATGGGCCGCTGCCTATTAAACCTGATCCTAATACCAATTATGAGTTGGAAAATTTAATTAAACATTTTTTAGCTGACATTGGTTGGCAAGAAATTTACAGTTATTCATTGGTAAGTGAAAAACAGGCGCTAGATTCTGGCTACAAACTTAGTGAACATTTAAAATTAGCCAATCCGCTGAAAGAAGAAAACACTTATTTGCGCCGTAGTTTAATTCCTTCTTTAATTGAAGTCATTAACGCCAATCCAATGCAAAAACACATGTCAGTCTTTGAACTGGCTTGTGTTTATCACCCAAGAAAAAATGATTTACCAGCACAACCCCTTAAATTGACTCTGCTTTCTAATAAAAATTATCGTGAAACCAAGGGCGACTTACTCAATCTTTTTGATCGACTTTTTATCTTTTCTCGCAATCAAGAATTAATTATTGTGGAAAAAATTGACAAAGAAATTCGAATGCCTATCGCTAAACAAGAAGCCGATTTATTAATCAAAAATGGCAAAAGTAAAACTAAGATTGGCACACTTTCGATTTTAAAAAATCAATTAACAGCCATCGAATTAGACCTTAAAAGTTTAATTGATGTATCAAGTAAATACCCAAATTATAAAAAACTAATTAAAACGGCTGCCATCATCGAAGAAATGACTTTTACTCTTCAAAAAAGTACTGCTGTGGGCGACTTAATGACTACTTTTAAAAATCTTGATCAACGTATCAAAAAAGTCGAATTATTAAATATCTACAAAAACAATTACAGTTTCAGCTTCATTTTTCAGGATAATAGAGTTAATATAAGCAGTGAAGAAGTCGAACCCATTAGACAAAATATCGTCAAGGTAGGTAAAGATGAATTCAAAGCTAATTTGGTTGGCCAAGTTTAAAGACAAACAAACCATTGATATAGTTAAGTTGTTATTGTTTTTCACCATTATTTTTACCCTTAGCATCAATTTATTTTATAAAATATCTTTAAGTGGTGCTTATGTCAACGGTTTACTGGTTGATTATTTAATTCCCAAAATTTATTTAACGGAACTTTTTTTAATTCCTTTTTTAATCATTGAATTTAAACAATTAAAAAGCATTAAACTCAGTAACTATTTTGGCTTTTTGGTCTTACTTTTGCTCTCGCGCCAATTATGTGTCCCAAATACTCTGGCTGCTTTTACTCATTTAATTCATTTTATAGAAATCATTCTGTTTTTCAGTGTAGTTAAACGTGATCCGATCTTTAAAAGCAAAATTGCCGAGGAATTTGCTTTAGGAGCCATGTTTGCCACCCTTATTTTTCAAAGTCTTTTAGCAATTTACCAATTTATTTTTCAAGAATCATTGCTTAAATACCAAATTTTGGGTGAGACTAATTTAAAAGATTTAGCAAACATCAGTCGGGCACAATTTTTCTTTGGCGAAAGAATCTTGCCTTACGGCACCACTGCCCATCCTAATATTTTAGCCGGTTTAATAGTTATTTTTTCCATTTTGATTATTCAACAAATTAAAGGTTGTAAAAAAACCATTATTGCTTTACTTGCCAATGCTTTATTGATCATTTATCTCACTCAATCACTGACGGCCTTACTCACTTTAGGACTTTTTGGGTTGTATCTTTTATTAGATAAAATCAAAGCGCAAAGAACAGTCATTATTTTTATTGTTTATTATTTTTTTGTCTTGCTGCTACCTTTTTTCTTAACTAAAATGACACCAAATGAAGATAACTTTTATGCGGACTCACTGGAGCGGCGCGTTACTTTAAATCAGGCCGCCTTGACAATGTTTGAAAAAAACATGATTTTTGGCGTCGGGATCAATAATTTTACTTTGGAACTAGAGAAGTACACAAACAACTCTGCATATAAAGAAATTGTGCGCTTTGTCCAGCCAGCGCACAATCTTTTATTTCTCATGTTGAGCGAAGGCGGCCTGCTTTTGCTGACAGTTTTATTTTTACTCATTAAGCAATTAAAGGTTAAGCATTTTTATAGCAAGTCAATGATTTTATTGGCCATTGCCAGCTTGGACCATTATCTATTTACTCAATTTTCCGGCTTAGGCCTTTTAGCTTTGTTTTATTTGTTCATTTAAAAAATAATGACTTGTTGTAATTAAATTCCACGCAACTTAAGTCCCTGTGGCGCTTGATGTCGCAGCAGATGGCGACGGAGTGGGCGATAGAGTTGGCGATGGAGTAGTAGTTGGTCCCAAGGTCGGCATCGGGGTAATTGGAGTTGCTGTTGGTGTAGGGGTGGGCTCTGTATAATCCCAAGTCAAGCCGCCAGTACCAATTTTCACTTTATTACTTTCTTTTGCATTACCACTTCTAGAATAAGCTTTAGCATTAAGTTCATACTTACCGCGGGGCAAATGAATAGTATCCTGAAATTCACGTTGATTTTCCACCGTTTTTTTAACTTCACCATTAACATAAAACTCAATTTTGGCGACACCAGCGTCACTACCTGCCTTGATTTGATAAGTAATATCTTCCCCGCCAAAGTTGTCGTGATCTTTAGGCTGCTCCATACTCACAGAGATATCACTTTCGGCTCCACAATACTCAGTGGGGTTGCCATAGCGCGAATCTGTTTGCGAGGCCAACCAAGCATCAATACCTTCTTGCCAACGATTGCGACCATCTTCACTGACCGGATCATTTTCTTTAAGGACAATAAATTCTTTTTCAATGTAATCACCAACGGCAATTTTGGCTTCAGTAGCCAATTTACCCTCATCACCTTTGCAAACTTTTAATTTTTTGTGAATCGGATCTAATTCATTGCTGAGACTACCCTTAATTACATAATCAAATTTAGTTGGAAAATCATCGTGACTTCTGTAACCAGAAATGGCATCCAATTCGACTTTTTCTACGTTCTCTGGCATTTTCCAGGCTGGTGCCTGATAACCAAGGTCAAGCGCCGCAAAAATAGTACGTCGCCAAATCGGCGAAGCACCAGTAATGCCAGAGGCAACGTAACTCATGGCAGTGGCATCGTTATTGCCCACCCAAGCACCAACAATAATATCTTGACTCCAACCAATCGTCCAATTGTCTTTCATGCTATTAGTAGTGCCTGTTTTGACCGCAATTGGCTTACCCGTATTGAGTAAAGAATTAGCTCCAAAGGCCAAAAGACGAGCATTATTGTCTGACAAAATGTCATTGATGATAAAAGTTTCGCCCTCATCAATAATTCTTTGTCCCTCAACCGGGTGATATTCATAAAGTAAATTGCCATCTTTGTCTTCAACTTTCAGAATCGCAACTGGTTCAACTTTTAAGCCGCCATTGGCGAAAGCACAATAAGCCGTCACTAAATCAATCATTTTTACATCAGCTCCACCCAAAGTCACCGCCAGACCAAATTTTTGCAGATTTTCTTTGGTGGGTTCCAACGTTTCTAGACCCATGGTGTAAGCCAGATTCAAAAAATTTTCCAAGCCAACAATAGCCAAAGATTTAACTGCTGGAATGTTGAGAGAACTGCCTAAGGCCTCGCGTAAGCTGACTGGCCCTCTAAATTTACCATCATAATTTTTGGGGATGTAAGGCTCTTCTTTATCGTTATGATTAAAGGTAGTTTGCACATCCAAAAGCATTGAAGCTGGATTGTAACCTTTTTGAATCATCCCTAAATACGTAATCGGTTTAATTGCCGAGCCAGGTTGACGCAAACCATCTGTGACCACATTAAACTGGCCACCAATGTCGGCATCAAAATAGTCTTTACTGCCCACCATGGCTAAAATTTCTCCAGTTTTGGGATTCATCGCCAGCGAGGCTCCATTGGAGATGTTATATTTTGCCACGCTTTCTACTTCCTCAGTGACAATCGTCTGTGCTTGTTCTTGTAATGCCAAATCAAGTGAAGTAGTTACTTTGAGTCCACCTTTATTAAGTAACTCACTGCCAAACATTTCCTCTAGTTGTGAACGTACATAAAAAACAAAATGTGGGGCCTTGATTTCAGTCGCCGCTCGTTCAAATTGTAAAGTTTCCAGTGAGGCTACGGCATCTTGATAAGCCGCTTGCGTAATGTAGCCATTATCTTTCATGGCTGCCAAGACAGCACGAGTACGCATGTGCCAATACGGTTTACCATCATCATCCAAAGCTCCAGAGTAAGGCGAATAGACGCTAGGCCGCTGTGGTAAACCAGCTAAAAAGGCTGATTCTACCAGCGTTAATTCGTTGATGGGCTTGTTAAAATAAATTTCAACTGCCGTTCCTACCCCCCAGCCATTTCCACCATAAGGTGCTTCATTAAGGTACATGGCCAAAATTTCGTCCTTGCTAAATTTTCTTTCAATCTGCACTGACAAAACAAACTCTTTAAATTTGCGAGTGATAGTTTTTTCATTGGTTAATAGGACATTTTTGACTAATTGCTGAGTAAGGGTAGAGCCGCCAACAATGCGATGTTTAAAAAGCAGATTATACGGAATACGCAAAATGGTTAAAAAATCAAAACCACCATGTTTATAAAAATCTTTATCCTCAATGGCCACCGTAGCATTTTTTAAATCAGTGGGAATTTGGTCAAAATCAACCGGGTTCCGTCTTTCCTCTTCATAAAGATCATAAAGTAAACTACCGTTTCGATCATAAATTTTGCTACTAAAACCTTCTTTACGCACTACTTCCCCAGGCTTTGGTAAATCACGAGAATACCAGGCAAACATCACCAAAAAGCCCACAATCCCCAAAATCACCAAACCTAAAAAAGTCAGGGCCACAGTACGTAAGCGTTTGGCTCTCAACAATTTTTTCTCTGCCTCGGTCAACACTCGATGTTGATGTAAACGCCTTGATTTCAATTTTTTTGGCATAATTTTCGAAGTAAAACGCACCAATTTGCCCTTGATTTTTACCACCAGTGAAGTAATTTTTTCTTTGATCACTAGCTCATTTTACCAAACAATTGAACTTATAGCGAAATAAAAATCAGTTAATGCTAAAATAACAAAAGTTATGCCAGACACAAACCAAACAAAAATTGCAGAAATCTTGAGTCGAGGAGTCAACGAAGTTTTGCCAAACAAAAGTTCTCTGACTAAGTTAATGACAGAAAGGAAGATTCGTCTCTATTTAGGGATTGATCCAACCGGTGCTTTTTTACATTTGGGCCATGCCGTCGTTTTACGCAAATTACAACAGTTTGCTCAATTAGGCCATCAAGTCATCCTGTTAGTAGGCAACGGCACCGTTAGAATTGGGGACCCCACTGGCCGTGACGAAAGTCGTCCCGTTTTAGATGATGCAACCATCGAAAAAAACTTTCAAGATTGGAAAACGCAAGCTAGCAAAATTTTAGATTTCAACTTAATTGAAATTCGGCACAACGGTGATTGGCTTGACAAGCTTGATTATGCAGCCATGATTAAATTGATGGCCAAGACTACCGTCCAGCAATTGCTGGAAAGAGACATGTTTCAAAAAAGGTTAGCTAAAGGCTTGCCCATTTATGGTCACGAAATTATTTACCCACTTTTACAAGGTTATGATTCAGTGGCCATGGACGTAGATTTAGAAATTGGTGGGAGTGACCAAACTTTTAATATGTTGATGGGTCGGCATTTACAAGAACAATATAATCATCATGAAAAATGGGTTTTAACTACTCCTTTAATTGAGGGCACTGATGGTCGCAAAATGAGTAAATCCTTTAACAATTACATTGCTCTCACACAAGAACCTAGAGCTATGTATGGTCAATTGATGAGGATTCAAGATGAATCAATCATTAAATATTTTAGTTTTTTAACTGATGTCCCAATGGCAGAAATTATCGAAATGGAAAAAGCCATGCAAAAGGGCGTTAATCCTATGGCATTTAAGAAAAAATTAGCCTTGACCATTACAACTGCATTGCATGATGCGGCTAGTGCCAAAGATGCCGAAGAATTTTTTGCTAAAACTGTCCAAAATGACGAAATTCCAGAAGAAAATGTGTTCGGGACAATAATTATCAAAACTATTACCAAAACTGATGGTCATTCCGCTAAAGTTATACAAACTGATCCTCAGCTAAGTTCGACCGAATTAAATCGTCGTATTAAACAGGGCGCAGCCAAAATTTTGCCAGAAATGAAAAAAATTGAGAGTAGAGCAGAGTTGTTGAGTTTAGCAGATGGAACTAAGGTTAAATTAGGTAAAAGAAATTGGTATAAAATCAAAATATATGAATAAAAGAAAAAGAGAAAAATTCATCAAATCTTTTGTGATTTTGGCTATCGTCACCATGGTTTTAGGTAGCGTTGCCAGCGCTTTGGTGCTGTTTTTATCTTAAATTTTTTAACGAATAGCGCATCGTAAAGCTGTAAATTTGAAAATATAAGTATGTATCAACTGCAAGATTCGGTTCTGTCGATCAAAGGTATCGGCAAAAATTTGCAAGCAAGTCTCTCGGCCAATCAAATTGAGCAAGTTTTAGATTTATTGCTGTTTTTACCATTACGTTATGAAGATCGCTCTGCTATTAAAACTCTTGCCGAAATTAAAAACTTAAGTAGCGCGCAAACACAGATCAGCCAGAGCGTTGAAAATAAAAAAGTTAAAACTAATTTTGTAACGACTAGAGCTAAAGTGTTGCGGTGGAATGAATATCGCAAAGGACGGTTGTTAATCTCTCGCGCCACTATTATTGACTCAACAGAGCAACTCAATTGTCTTTGGTTTAATAATAAATTTCTCAAAAATAAAATAATTATTGGTCAGGAATATTTTTTTTCTGGCAATTTAAAAAATGGTTCACTGATGCAAGCAACGGTCGAAAAAGTTGGAGCAGAAAATATTCATACTGGTCGTTTAGTCCCGATTTATCCACAATTAGCAGATTTTAAACAAGGCAGTTTGCGACGGCTTTTAGCCGAAACCATTTCGAAACTTCACCAAAGCGGCGAATTAGAACAAGTTTTTAGAGACCTACATTTTCCCTCTAGTATTAACAAAATTGTTTTAGCTAGAGAAAGATTAGCGTTAGAAGAAATTATTTACCTAATGCAAAAATCAGCTCAAAACAAGCAAGCCCATCAACTCAAACAAGCCTGTTATAGTTTAAAAGCAATCCCAAAAAAGAGAATTGTGACTTTGCCTTTTACCCTCACAAAGAGCCAAGAAAAAGCAGTCCAAGAAATTTTGGCAGACTTGCAAAAATCATCACCCATGAATCGACTACTCACAGGTGACGTGGGCAGTGGCAAAACTATTGTTGCCGCCATTCCCGCCAGCCTGTTGGTTGAACAGAAACAAAATGTTTGTTTAATTGTGCCCACTAAAATCTTGGCGCAGCAGCACTTGAATAATTTAAAAGCTATTTTCAAAGATATTAATTTTCAATTAGTGGTTGCGGACCAAAAAAGCAAGCAAAATGAAGCAAAATTAACTAGTCAAGCTACTTTTTTTATCGGTACGCACTCTCTTTTAAATCAACTAAAAAAAATTCAACCCAGTTTAGTAATTTACGATGAACAGCAAAGATTTGGTGTCAAACACCGTCAATTAGAAGAATACTTAGGCAAAATGCAAAAACCACCTCATTTATTAAGCATGACCGCCACCCCTATTCCAAGAAGTTTAACGCTTAGTATTTTTAGCCACTTAGATTTAAGTCACTTAGATCAAATGCCTAATGAACGTCAAATGGCTACTACTTGGTTGATACCAAAGGAGAAAGAAGACAAGGCATTGGAATGGCTAGTCAAAGAGTTGCTGGATGAAGGCAGCGACACAAATCATACCAAGGATGTAACAGGCAATCTCAATGGGACAGCAGACAGCCCAAAAAGAAAAAAACAAGCTCTAATTATTTGCCCATTTATCAATCCATCTTCTTATCAAGCTACCGAAAATGTCGCTGCTGTTAAAGAAAGTTTTGTCAACATTAAAAACGCTCTCAAAAAAATTTACCAAAAATTAAACGTCGGGGCCAAAGCACAATTAAAAATTGCTGCTTTATATTCTAAGTTAGAAAAGGATCAACAAGCTGCAATCATCGATCAAGTTTATCAGCAAAAAATTCAAATTTTAGTCAGTACACCCATGGTGGAAGTGGGTGTAGATTTGCCTAATGCCGATATTATTGTTATCCAATCGGCAGAGCGCTTTGGTTTATCTAGTCTACATCAATTACGAGGTAGAGTCGGCAGGAAAGGCCAAAAAAGTTATTGTCTTTTGTTTACTTCGGCTAATTTGAATAATAATCTAAACAATGACCCCAACATTAATTATAATCACGCAGACTCCTCATTAGCCGTTCAAAAGCGTTTGCAAAAATTTTGTCAGGAAAAAGATGGTTTAAAACTTGCGCAAATGGATTTGGAAAATAGAGGTGCGGGTGACATTTTTGGCTATCAGCAAAGTGGTCTACATGATTTGCGTTTTGCCTCTTGGACTAATGTCGCGATTATCAATGCTGCGCGAGAAAAATTAAAATTAGAGCCTAATTATCAATCTCTTTTACAAAACTATCTGGAAAAAAAGACTGCAAGTTCAGTTATTGACACTGCTACTAACTAAAACTTGCTTGAGACCAGTGAATTCTGCTATTATGGTTTAGTATGCAAAAAACTCTTCAATCAAGTGCTAAACAATCCGGTCAAGTAGGCATAATTGTTTTACTAGTCTCAGCCGTAGTTTTAGTGGTTGGTTTATCAATTGCCAATCGTACTATTAAGGAAAGTCAAAGTACTTTGGCTCAGGAGGATAGCGCGCGAGTTTTTAGTACCGCCGAATCAGGAGTGCAGCAAGCCCTTGGCAACATTTTTGAATTTGAAACTGATCAAAATGCCCAACTTCCGGCCGAATTTTCTTTTGATGATGCAAATATAAATCAAGTCAGTGTCACCAGCGATCGAACCTTTGAGGGTTTTGTTACGGAGGATAATGCCTTAGAAATTAAAATTGCTGACGGGCAAACGGGTATTATAGACGTGAACTGGTCAAAAATTACTTGCGCTCAAGGCGGCGCCAATCTATTGATTAGCCATTATTTCCTTAACGCTGGCGTTTATAACGTCAATTATTATTTAGTGGGCAATTGTACGAGTTATGATGATCAAAATTTCATTGCTGCACAAACTTCGTCGCTTAGCCCTTACAAATTCCATTATGGAATCAATATTAGTAGCAGTAACAATCAGTCAGCTTTTTTGAGAATTCTGCCACTTCGTCAAGGGAGTGACATTAATGTTAGTTCATCAACCGCTTTAATTTCCAATGCTCAATACACCATTCTTTCTTTGGCGCAGATGCCGGACGGTTCAAGTGCCAAAGCCATTGAAGTCAAAAGGTCTATTCCTAGTGCGCCAGTTTTTATGGGTTTTGCCTTAGCGAGTGGGGGAAATTTAGCGAAATAAATAATGCAAAATTTAGCAAAAAAATATAAGGTGAAAATATGTCAATTACTGCCATAGACATTGGAACTTACTCCATCAAAGCTGTGGTTACCAAAGATAGCAAAAATCAGGTAATTCAAAAGGCAATCGAAACCCCTAATAAGCTGGGAATTGTAGCGCCAAAAAGTGATCAAGAAGTTTTGCAATTTGGAGAGATGATTGCCAATCTCTTTCATGATTATAAATTGGAGCAAACCGACGTACGTTTAAGCTTGCCGGAATATCTGGTGACTACTAAAGTGATTGAAGTTCCTTTTTTAAATGATGCCGAATTAGCTTCGGCCATCGGTTGGCAAGCTGAACAAGCTATCCCTATTCCAAAAAATGATTTACTCCTGCAGTATCAGGTTTTAGAAAAACCAACTAAAAAAACGGCTGATGCCAAAATGAAGGTTTTACTGGTTGGAGCAAGTAAATCTTCAGTTGAAAAAATTAACAATATTTTCCTCAATATTGGCATTGAGGCCACCCTTTTGGAAACCCAAATGTTTTCCGTCATTCGTTCGCTAGATATCCAAAGTAATGA
>DBRQ01000006.1:95717-108722 GCA_002306345.1 Candidatus Pacebacteria bacterium UBA1364
TGGTGGATAGTGCCATTGCTCAAAGTTTTAATTTAGATAATAAACAAGCAGAGGAGTATAAGATTAATTATGGCTTAGACCCTACGCAAATGGAAGGTAAATTGCTGCAGATCATTTCGCCAGTAATTGATAATTTAATCATTGATCTCCAAAAAGCTATTCGTTTTTTCACCCAGAATCATCCAGAAAATAAAATTAAAAGAGTAGTGCTTTCAGGTGGTCCGGCTGCTATGAAAGGTTTAACGGAAAGAATTGTCCAAGCTTTGAACATAGAAGTATTACAGGCAGCGCCGTTTGCTAAAGCCAAAGGCCAAATCCCAGAGCAAAATCAGCTTAGTTTTAGCGTCTGCATGGGTCTAATTGCCAGAAAACTATAAGACAGCAATGATTAATATCAATTTTTTAGCCAATCGTGTCAGTCAAAAGGACAAGCAGAAGGAACAGGACGCCAAAATTTTTCACATCAGTATTTATGTTTTGATTGCGGCCGTCGTTTTGATGGTGGTAACTATTGCTTTTGAATTTTACGGCACGTTGCAAATTAGTAATTCTGAGAAAAAAATTAAAGAATATAAAGAAACTATCTTGGCACAAGAAGATGTTGAAATTAACTATTTAATTTTTGTTAATAAACTAAAAGCAATCAGTGAAATTTATCAAAAGCGTAGTAATAAACAAGAAGCGATGAATTATTTTTCTAATACTTTTGATGGAGTAGCAGAAGTTATCGGCATGAATTATCAGGAAGAACAAGGCGGTTTGGTACTACAACTACAAAGTGATAATGTTTTCCGTCTAGAAGACATTGATAATATTCTCAATAGCACTGAATTACGTAAAAAATATCAAAATGTGGAAAAAAGCGCCTTAATCCGCACCGATGCTGGTAGTTATAAATTGACCTTGAAATTAGAGTTAAAGAAAGAATTAAATTAAATAATTATAAAAAATTCAAAATTAAGTTAAAAAATGATCGAAAATAAAAATGAATTTAACTGGCGATTGTTTTGGAATACTCGCAAAGAACTGGTTTTGGCGGTTTTGTTTTTTATCCTTAGTTCTCTAATCATTTTTATCGGAATTATCCAGCAAATTTCTCCAATTAAAGCTAATCTTAGTAAATTAAAAGATAGGGAAACAGAAGAGGCCAAGTTCTTGGAAAAAACTAAGCAACTTCAACAATTGGCGGTTGATCCCAACTTTAAGCAATCATCAAACATCGATGAAGTACTACCTTCTCATAAACCTCTCTTAGAAATCCTTAACAATCTTAACAATGTGGCTAACACTGCAGAAGTGACCATTAAAAATTTTAGCCTTAATCCTGGAGAAATTGCTTCAGATACCACCAAAGTTAAAAAAAGCACCACTGAGCAAAGATATGATTACCTAGATTTGGATTTTAGCGTCAGTGGTTCATTGTGGAAAATTCAAAATTTTCTGAGTCTCATTGAACAAGTCACTCCTATCAGCACTATCACCAGTATTTCCATCAATCGCAACATTGACGAGGATAAAAATGCGCAAGCTCAAGCAGATTTAATCTTACGTACTTTTTATTTTACTCAGCCTATCAAAACCACTATTACTAGCCCTTTGCCAGCAATTGCCACGACTGATCAACAAATTCTTAATAACGTCAATGAATTAATTCCCAATAGTCTAAAAGAACAAAATGAAATCATCACAGGCGATCGTGGCAACCTTTTTGGTATCCAGGGAAAAAGCATTGAAGAGCTAGAAAAAGAACTCAATAGTCAAGCAGCAAGCCAAGGAGCAAACGCAGCATTGCCATCTGACACATTATAAAATTATTCTTCTTGCAAAATCACCCGTACTCGTAAATGTTCTCTAACTGCTTTAACTTGAGCAAGTTTGCGAATGGCTTTGATCACGTTGCCGCCACGGCCAATGACACGACCAATGTCGTCAGGGTGTAATTTTAGTTCAAAAGTTGTCAAATCCGTTTCTTCAACTTCGTTAATTTCCAAATCTTCTGGGTGTTCAACCATGCGTAATAAAATAAATTCAAGTAAACTTTTCATATTTTAAGCTTGA
Organism: Candidatus Pacebacteria bacterium UBA1364; assembly: GCA_002306345.1. Taxonomy (GTDB): domain Bacteria; phylum Patescibacteriota; class Microgenomatia; order UBA1400; family PJMF01; genus UBA1364. Next base: position 97,776 of record DBRQ01000006.1, read on the forward strand.
GGAATTTCTTCTATTTTAGTTTTTGTAACAGCCTCGGCCGCTTCTGCAGTGTGAGCAGTTGCAATTGAGACAACAGACTCGGTAGCTTTTTCAGCAGCTGGAGTTTCTTCTTTCACCATAGGTTCTGTTGGCTCGGTTTTTACTTCCGCTTTAACATTAGCTGCCTCGACCGCTTTTTTCTTAGCTTTTTTGGACGGGCCGACTTTTTTCACTGGAAAGGGCTTGCCAGACTGAAAACGTTTAAAAAGAGCAGCGACTGTTTCAGTGGCTTTGGCCCCTTTTTTGATCCATTCTTCATAAGCTTTGACATCAATTTGTAATTCTTTAGGTGTCACTGGACTATAATGGCCAAGTAAAGCGGTGTATTTACCATCTCTTTTGTCACGAGCCTCATTAACCACAATGCGATAGTGGGCTTGATGTTTTTTACCAAATCTAGCAAGTTTGATTTTTAGCATAGAGATGAATTTTACCCTGAAATGCGAATTTTCTCAACAAGCGTTTCAGGTCAGTTTTGTAAGGGCGGCAGTCGCAGCGGCTTGTTGCGCGAGCTGTTTACTGTGGCCTACGCCAACCCCATAAATTTTATCACCGACCAAAACTTCCACGGTAAATTCTTTGTCATGATCAGGACCAATAGCCTTAATCACCTGATAAACCGGTGTGCCAAGTGCACGTGCTTGCATTTCTTCTTGCAACAAACTTTTTTGGTCTTTGTAACTGCCAGTTTGCAAAATGTCATTAAATTTAGGAAAAAGATATTTGGCCAAAAAAGCTTGCACTGCCTCAAAACCTTGATCAAGATATAAGGCGCCAATCACTGCCTCCATCAGATCAGCCAACAAACTTTTATTCTTACGACCCCCACTTAACTCTTCGCCTTTACTCAAAAACATTTGTTTATCAAGCTTTAATTCTTTAGCTAATTGAGCCAAAGTCTCTGTACGCACCAAAGCGCTGCGATAAGCAGTTAATTTACCTTCATTTTCTTTAGGCCTTTGCTGGTAAAGATAAAGAGTGGCAGCCAACTCCAAAACGGCGTCGCCTAAAAATTCTAAGCGCTCGTTGGATTCAGTGGCCGTAGTCCCGGATTGAGTTTTTTCGTTAAGTGAGCTGCGATGGGAAAGAGCAGTAATCAAGAGGGCTTTATTGTGAAAATCCAAAATCATGACTATCCTAGTTCATATTCATCATAAACCAATTTGGCCAATTCAGCCACACTGGCATGAGCATTTTCTGTTAACTCTTTGTAGACGTTTTTTTCGTTTAAATTAATATCAAATTCTTTATTAATGTAATCCACTAAGCGACCGGTGTCGGTATCTAAATCTAAACCCAAATCTTCTTCTAGATCAGCATCAGGAACGACTTCTTCAATGTCATTACTAGTGATGTCTGTTAACAACTGTCTTAATCGATTAAAAATTTCTGGATCAATTTTGTTCATAAACGTCTTTCTTTTTTGCTTTGGAATCACTTTTGTTAATATTATGAGTTTCACTCTCCTTAAATAAAATTTTACCCAAAACACCATTAACAAATTTAGCAGAAGTTTCAGAACCAAACTCCTTGGCTAATTCAACGGCTTCATCAATCAAAACTTTTTTGGGCGTCTTTTTTAAGCGGCTTTCAAAAATGATGAGACGCATGATGGCCAAATCAACTTTATTAATTTCAGACAGTGGCCGCTCTGGAGCGTGCAAAGCAATCTCCGCATCTAATTCTGGCACCGCCAATTTAATTTTTTCCAGTAATTGAGCGTCTTCTGCACTAACGATCTCCGGATCAAAATATTGCACCGCTTGTGCCTCAAAAGTGTGCGCAAATAACAATTGCATCAAAAATACTCGATGTTCGTGACGCTGATCATGCTTTGCTGGCGAATCATCATCTAAAAAATACATAGATAAACAGTAGACTAGGGGAGACAAAGTCTTTTTTCAAGAGGCAAATTCAAAGGCAAAATTAAGTTCTTTAAAGACCTAAATTCTTGAGCATAGCGGCGACAAAACCTTGTTTGTGTAAGGGAATGGCGCTAGTTTTGGGATCTTTTTTGATCTTGGCCTTGTTGCCAGCACGACGTTTGCCTTGCTCTACTCGAGTAATTTTGTTTTTTGGTAATGCGCCCATAGGATTTCCTTATTCATTTTGTGTCTTATACAAAGGACAGATTATAGCTGTTTTGTTAAGTAGGCGCAAGATTACGCTTTTTGTCAAATTAATTGACAAGTACATTGCCAAATCTAGACTACAAAAATTGTGCTAAGTACGGAAAAAATAAGTAATTTTACCAAAAAACTCAAACTTCTCTCTGACCCATTTTGTTTAAAAGACACAACTTGTGATATAATTTCTGCTAGTCTTAAGTCTTGGTGTTTCGTTTATTCTTTAATAAATAAATCTTAAGTCACTCGTCAGGAGAGCATAAAGATATGGCAAAGACAGAAACTTCACCACAACAGGAAATAGTAGCTCCTTTCATTGATTATGTTGGAGCGAAAGAAATCAGAGAAACTCTAGATTTTGCCGCACTAGCTTCTCATCCAGAAACTGCTGCCAAAACCCCTGAACTACAAAGTGTAATTGCTTTAATTAAAGACAGGCAGGAAGAGGCTGCGCAAGAAACTGGGCCTAACACTGATGCCTCCTCAGAAACTCCTCCTCTGGCTGAACTTCAAGCTCGCAGTCTGCAAGTAGCACAAGAACTAAAAAAGACAGAACCAAAACCAAAATCATTCACTCAATTTACCGAACAAATCATTAACCTCTTACCAAAGAAACTCTTTAAACGTTCAAGTTTGGCTACTATTTTGGCTGTCACTACTTTTGCCGCTCACAACGTCTTGGAAGCTAGTGGCAATAAGCAACAAAACCAAGACACCACTCCTCTCATTAAACCAGTGTCAGCGGAGACAATTGGCACTGATAACTTAGAATTTGACGCGGCAGAACTACCTCTTAAAGCTCAAGTCGTTAATGAAGACCAAACCAAATCATCTGAATCAGCACCAAGCACTGCAATAGAAGAGATGGCAGAAACTTTTGATGCTGCCGCGCTAGTTAATCAATTTATCATTGATGAAAAATTTCCAAAAAATTTAACTCGAGAACAAAATGCTGCTTTCATTCAGGCACTAAATGATCGACGAGGTCCTCAGCCAATTTGGACAGATAAAGTCAGAGATGCAGCAGGCAACCCCGGAATTTATTATTACGACGTCGCTGCTAATAAGATGAAAATTTTACTGGGCAGTTATGAAGACCATAAAGCTATTATTGAACAAAACTACCTGCCTTTGTACGTAGAAGTGTATACAGAAGAAGGCACTGGCAATTTGCAGTTTGTACACCCGACAAGTAAAGAATTGATCACTGTCCCCAACAGTGCCAACTTTGACTGGGATACTATCATTACTGCTGACAATTACTACCAAAGTCTAGCGGATGGCACATTAAATTTGTCAGGAGCTGATCAAGATAGTTTTGTTGAGTTTGTGGTGGTTGGCTACGACAAGATGCAGACTGAAGAATCAAAAAAATACAAAACTAATCTTGTACCGGCTATTCTCATGGATCAGCAATCAATTGAGCTCGCCGAATCTCAGGGCAGATACTTTCCATACTATTGCCTCAAAATGTTAATTATTAAAACAGATGAGAACGGCCAACCAACTCACGGTATCATAACATTAATTGGCTCAGTTCTAATGAAATTAGTTCAGGAGAACGGCGCCAAAGAAACCGATCTTATCTTACTAACTGCTCAAGGTAAAACTGAGGAATTGAAGGATAAAGCGGGACAAATTTTTTACGTTAGCATTAGTACTAAACAAGATAAAATGTGGGCTAATAACGAGCGATCTAGTATTGATCAATTTAAAAATATCGCTCCTACTGTCACGGCTTATGATCAAGCTGTTGAGAAGAATGTCCCTCAAAGTGGCAATATTATTCTTACTTCGCAATTGATCATCGAAAGATAAAACTTGCTCTTGTTTTATTACTGCAATCTTAGATACAATGAAACGTGTATATGAAGAAGCAGTTTTGGATCTTGTTAGTTTTGTTCTTACTTCTTTTAGCCATTGGCGGCTATTTTTTCATCCAGGGTAGATTGAATGACTCAAAAGACTCAGTTTTAGTTTACAATGAAGTTTCTGGCTCCTTTGAAGCAATTGACGCTGTCCCCAGAGTGGCTCTAAAAGAAGTTGACCCAAACCCCAATGAAGATGGTTTACATAATCGCACTCTTTTGCGTGGTTACTTTGACTCCTATGATAAAGCAAATAACACTATCACCATCAAATCAGTCTTACCATTTACTGGTGATACGCAGTATGAATTAGTCAGTCTCCAATTACCTCCAACTAAAACCACCTATTGTGCACCCTCTACCGTCGTTGATCAACAAACTGGAGAAAGATTAATCACTCAAAATTTAGGTTTTATAGTTAAAAATGGTCAAACTTTAGTGACTACCCATGAACAAGTTATTCCGTTTGAGCAATTCATCACTGAGGCCAACCAAACAACTTATCTTTTTGTACAACTCACTGCTGATTATGATGAAACCCAAACCAATTATATTCAAAAACTCGTGGTAGTTGGTTTATGCGATTAAAAACATTTTTTACTCTCATCTGTTTTGTTTTAGGCTACTTTCTGCTAGTTAGTACTCAAGTCTTAGCTTGCTGTGAAGGCATGTGCAATACCCACGACACCTGTAGCTTCACCAACACTTCTACTTGCGCCACCGCATTTGTGCCTTGTGAGCCTGGCAATCAAATAATAGTTACTTGCTCTAGCGGTACAGCTGGATCATACAATCCAGAAAATCCTTATGCCGAGTACAGTCCGATTGGCTACAGTACCACTGTGTGTAACAATAGATGTATTGCAGATCCTGGTAACAGTGGTTGTGGTGCCACTATCATCGAGACCAAAAGTATCTGGTGCGGAGATTGTGCTCCTCCTATTAGCGGTGGTGGTGGTGACGATGGCAGTGGTGAAGGTGGTGGTTCCCCTACCGCTCCCACTCCTGCTGGTCCTACTCCGACTCCCGCTGGCCCTACTCCTACTGGTACTCGCACTCCCACTCCTACCCCCACTCCTGGCATAGTTTTAATCTCTGGCAGTATCAATGAAGATGTTGCGGCAGGGCTCAGTGGCTCTTTTTGTCGTCAAGAAACTAGCGCCCCCTTAAGTGTCGCTGGTAGCAATCTCTTTGCCAGTAACATTGCTGATAATTACGCAGCTAGTTTCAATAACAACAACTTCAGCATTAACACTGTCTATGCGGGAACTTATAGTGTCATTTTAGATCTCTCGAATCAAACTGGGGGATATGATTACGTTTGTTCTTGTCCAGCTGCCATTGATCCCAATAATCCTTACCTTTGTCGTTATTCGGGAGTCACTTCACCAACTTCTAATGTCAATTTTTATCTTAAAAGTCGCAATCTGTCCAATGAGTCTTGGTTTCAGGTCTTTGGGGGTAATTTCTTTGCTAAAAACTTAATTAGCAGTCCCATTCCGTTTAGCTTTTGTGATGGGGACAGTAGTTGTCAGGCTGCCTTATCAGTCCCTTTAGCCAATTCTAGTAACCAATTATCCAGTGGCTTTCCCATCATCACTAGCAGTAATCCCAATAATGTGAGAAGTAGCCGAAGCAGCAGTGCTTATCACGATTACTTGCATTTAGATAATAGAACTAGTAATTTCAACTCTTACGTCACCTCTAGTCCAGTGACTTTACCTTCTTATGATTACCTTCGCAGTTTGGCCGCTGGCTCGATTCATGAATTAGCAGAACCTAACCTCAAACCAAGCTTCGCTAGCTTAGTGGCTAGCCCCTGGTGGAGTAATGAAGAAGTCAACTATTTGCAATTAAATGGCAATATCAGCATTGATGAAACCCAAGGTTTTAATTTAACAAGTAGTCAAGCCTTAGTGATCTTTGTCAATGGCAACCTAACTTTTGATGACAGCAATGTCAGTGACAGTAATCGTAAAATCACCAGTGTAGCACCTGGTGGCTTTCTCGCTTTCATTGTCAATGGCGACATCACCATTTCTGCCAATATTGGCTATGAACTTAATCCTAACTCACCCAGTATTCCAGCTGTCTCCATTGCCAACAGTAACTTAAGTGGAGTTTTTATGGCAGAAAATATCTTAACTGTCCAAAGCAAAACTGCTATTGGTGGAACTCTGCCAGACAAAAAATTTATTGGCTCAGGTACTTTTGTTGGCAAAACAGCCGTTAATTTAAATCGCACTTTTGCCGATGACAATTTAGGAGCTAGGTTAAACAACAACCAAGCTATTGAAAACTTCATCTACCGCGTTGATTTCTTAGCTAATTGGCCAACTAAACTCAAAACGCCCATTACTAATTGGCATGAAATGGCACCGCAGTTGGTAACTCAGGAATGAAAAAGCAAAAAGCTTTCACTTTAATTGAATTACTCGTCACTTTTAGCATCACGGCCTTGCTCATGATAGCTATTAGTAGTCTTTTACTCACTTTTTTAGCCACCGCTTACAAAAGCCGTATTAGCCAAAGCCTCCGCGAATCGGGCGACAACGCTATGAAGCAAATTGTCGAGATGATTAGAAGTTCCAGTGACATTACTTCTGCTTGCGTCAAAGATGCTCCACTTAATGCCCTGACTTTGGTTGGTCGCGATGGTTTAACGACCGTAATCAAGGAAGAAGACGACCGCATTGCCTCAGTTTCCGCCAGTAAAAAAACTTACTTAACCGAAAGTGGAGCTAACTCTAATTACGTCAGTAACCTCATTTTCAAGTGTTATCCCACCTCTGAAAACAAAAAATACATTAAAATTAATTTTACCCTACACACTGGCGATAACACTGCCAGTAGTAGCGCTCGTTCCACCACTTTGGATTTTGGCTCAGGTATTGCCACCAGAAATTAATAAACTAGACAAGCAACTCTTTTGCTTAATAATTCTCAAAGCTTTGCTCCAAAGATAAATTTTGAGCCTGATTGCCGTCATTCCACAATAAATTGATTTGCACTGACAAGTTATTTTCGCCAGTAAAATTAATAACAGCCTCTCTTTTAAATTTATATCTAGCAGCTTCCAAAACATCAGTCTCGGCACAGGCTCCTAGCTTAGCAGACAAACTCGCCACTGACTCTGGCAAACTGCTGATACAATAACGAGCTTCATCCTCAAGAGGGTTAGAGAAGCCGTGCCAACTGTTAATTGATCGTTCTTTGCGAAAAAACTCCATGGCTTCTTCTGCTTTTTGCAAAGCTAGTTGTTTTTTCTCGTTGTTATCCGCTAATTTAATCGACATTGACATCATAGCGCTGATGGCAGTTAAAACCACGACAATCACAGAAATAGCTACTAACACTTCTATTAAAGTAGAGGCTCGCTGATTATTCATATTTGACATCAATCATTCCTCCCTGATCTAAGTTAAAAATGACCATATCTTCGCCATGACTTAAAGTAGCACTCCCGCTAGCCACAGAAACATTATTCAGCAAAACAGTCGCCCCCTGCAATGGTAGCGGCAAAAAAGATACCTTCAAGCTTTTATCAAAAGCGGTCTCATCTTGATCAACAATGTAATTTTCATAGGTTAATAAACTACCGTTGTCACAACGCAAACGCGCAGTGATGGAAACTTTGCCATCAGCCGTCGTTCCAGAAAAAACTTCCACCGCTGCCACTTGATTACAAAAACCCATCGCCTCATTGCCCAAAAAGCCATTTTGCGCCTTTAAACGGGCATCTTTGATGATGCTTTCGATGTTGGCTCCAGACTTATAGAGATTCTGTTTGCTTAAAAAACGTAAATAATTAACCGAGCCAATTGCCAAAGAAATCGCCATAACCGAAATTGCGATCAATAATTCAATCAAAGTAAAAGCTGCTTGCTTTTTAGAGAGCAATGACATTGTAAACTGTCCCATCTGGCTCTAAAGCCGTGCGCAAAGTCACCTTGACGCAAGTTGTCCCGCTCACCGTAGAACAAATCGCTTGATAGATGTAGGGCGTGACATTTTTCGGATCAACCAAAGTTGCCTCAGACAAATATCCACCATTGTAAAGACTACTGACTAAACCACTAAAAGTGATGCTGCTGGAAGGCGCATAATAGTTGTTGTCTTGTTTATATAGGGTCAACGCTTGCCTCATGGTCTCTAAATCGGCTTTTCGCTTGGCGTTACGACTACTCACCGAAGCCTGTCTAAAACTCACTAAACCAATGGTGGTTAACAGAATAATAATTGTGGTGGCTACCAGAAGCTCAATCATGGTAAAAGCCCACTGTTTTTGCTGTTTTTTTGGCATTTTAAATTAGTTCCTTTATGTCTGTTTTTGCAGTTTTTTATTGCAAATTGCTTAAACAATAATAGTTGCCAGTGCCATAACTACAAGTAGTTGCTCCAGAGGCTGGTAGAGCACTGGCGTTGCCAGTGCCACTTTCCAAAAGAGCGCAAATGCAAAAGCCGCCGGCCCCCATGTTAAAAGTATAAACATTGTTACCAGTATTTTTAGGGTCTTTGGGTAAACCAGCAGGGAAAAAGGTAGCATCATTGGCCTGTGTCGACGTTGCTGGGTAAGCACTGTTTTTAGTGTAATACTGTTCAAAACCATTTTGCACCGCTTTAATATCAGACTGACGCCTGGCATCTCGGCCTTTTTTCTGAGCAGTAGAATAAGCTGCTGTTCCTAAAGCTACCAAGATAGCGATAATCGAGATCACTACCAAAATTTCTAACAGGGTGAAACCGTTTTTTTTCATAAAATACCTTTTAAATTAAGCCAAGGGCTCGAACTTTATCTATTTACCTTTACAACCATATTAGCTAATTCATTGTCCACTGACAACACCCCACGAGCATCCTGAGCAGTAATTTGTGCTTGAAAATAACAAATTCTCGTCTGGCAAACGTAAACATGATCAAAAGTGTCTTGTAAATTGGCACTTTGGTAAATGTTGCCATCTCCAAAACTAACAGAAACTGCGATGGGTAGGGCAATTCCATTATCTTTTGGTGTTGTTGACTTTGTAGCAAAAATCGTTTGCAGTTTATCCCAAAAAGATTCCTGATCAGTGATCGTTTTACTAATTTGTCCAGCAAAAGCGTCCTCTTTACCATTACCCAAAACATAGGAAAAAGTAACGGCTTCACCCGAATTAATTTCTACTATTCTCGTCACGCCATCAAAAGCCGGTGTGCTGCTAAAAGACAAAATAATAGGCCTTAATAAGCAGGATTCATAGCAACTTTTTGGACAATCAGTTGCCGTGGTAATTTGTGTACCCAAACCACTCTCCAAATCTAAACTGCAACATTGATAATTATAAGCCTGACAAACTGTAGGTGGACCATCGTCGTAATCCAGATCAGGTTTAGACAAATAACCAGAATGAATTTCTTTTGCATCGGTGTAAATAAATAATTTGCGCCCCAATGCGCTTATTTCAATCCAGGCTGGTAATTGGTCGCTGACAATAAAACCACTACCAAAAGAAGTTTTATAGACTAGAGGAGGCAATTTTTTACTGGCTAAAAGAATGGGTGAAGCAGTAAAATCAGCACAAACTACTTCTAAGTTATAAGCTTTATTGGAAGTAAATCGTAGTTGTACCCAATATTCTTGATTATAAGCAAACCGTTGACTGCATTTATCAGCGTAATTTTGCTTGAGCAAAGAATTATAATCAGCTCGGATCATCGTTGACCCCCAAGTCAACAAAATTTCTCGTCCAATAAAAAACCCTAAAAAAGCAAAAACTAAAAGCCCTATTAAAGAGAAAAAGACGAATTTTATTATGCGCATATGTTATTTAAGCCTCGTTTAAAACCATCCTTAAACTAAAGTAAAAAGGCAAAGTACCACTGCCAAATTGCTTCGCCAAAGCCAAAACTAATCACAGCCGCCAAGATTAAAAAAGGGGCAAAAGGCAAAACTTGACCAAACTTTTTTCTTCCTGTCAGCAACATTAGCATAGCAAAAATTCCTCCAATAATAAAAGCCAAAAAGATGCTTAAGGCTGTTTTTGGCCAAGAGAGTAGGAGCGACAAAGGAATCATCAACTTCACGTCTCCCAAACCCAAAGCTTCTTTTTTAAAGATTTTTTTGGCCACAAATGAAAGTAATAAGAAAAAAATAATAGAAAAAAGAACTGATGCAACAGGTAAAATCCAATTTGTTCCGTAACAAAACTGTAAAAGCAAAGCCAAAACCGTCAAAAGCCCAACCAAAAGATCGGGTACAAGCAAATATTTTAAATCAGCCAACAAGACAAAAAAAAGAATAAAACTAAACAAAAAATATAGCACCACTTGTGCAATGGGTAAAGTTTGCAAAAAAGGCCAAGAGATATAAACTAAATAAAAAACAACACCAAACAAAAAAGCCACAACTTCCGTCCAAAAATAAGTTTTAGCAATTGGCTGCTGACAATAGCGACACCTACCCCTTAACCACAGAAAAGACAAAATAGGGATATTGTCATACCAGTTGATTTTGTGATGACAATGATCACACTTTGAACGACCTTGAGTGAAAGATTCCCCTCTGGCGGTACGCACCATCACCACCTCAAAAAAACTGGCTAAAACTGCGAGAAAAAAACCGAAAAGGACAACTAACAATAGTTCAAAAACTAGCATTATGGTAAGCAGCTATATTCCTCACCCTCAACTCCACAAATTTCAGTTGCTGCACCTGCTAAGTCATCTGGCAAACCGCTGCCACTAGTGTCAACACAACGTGCTGCAGCTTCCTCCTGCATAGCACCAGATTGAGGTTTGAAACAAACATACAGACTACTACCAGGATCACCATTGTAGTAAACCCGTAAATGATTGTAATCAGACTTAGTGACCTTATCAACAAAACTACGCTTGAGCTCATTAGTCCCATCACAAGTGCCATCGGTATTACCATC
>DBRQ01000006.1:108727-119437 GCA_002306345.1 Candidatus Pacebacteria bacterium UBA1364
TCGGTATTAATGGCAGTATCACCAGCTACCCCGCGCCAAGACAAAGTAGCATCATCATTAGGATTGGTTACCCATGGATAATAACCTTTATAAGCATAGTATCGATCAATTGCACTCAACAACTGTTCGGCGTCAGAGCGAGAACCAGTGTCACGACCACGATTAATTTGTTCCACAGGGTTAATGGCTGCCAAAACGGCCACTGCTAAAATCCCCAAAATAGCAATCACAATCAACAACTCAATCATGGTAAAAGCCATTTGGCTTTTAATGCGAGAAAAAAAGGTTTTTTGTTTCATAAATTTCACCTTAAATAAGCTAAATAAGAAGCTCAACTTTCAGTTTAACTTAAAATCATAATACTTTTCAAGTACTAAAATTGACTGGTTAAACTGTAAATTGGCATAATAATAGCAATCACAATAAAACCCACACCTAAACCAAGAACAATCATGATAATTGGCTCGATGGCCGCTGTTAAATTTTTAATGGCGTATTCACTTTCTTTTTCAAAATATTCAGAAACTTTACTTAAAATTTCATCCAGTTTGCCTGTTTCCTCACCGACCGAAATCATTTGGTAGAGAATAGGTGGAAAATTGTCATAACGGGCAATGGCATCAGAGAGGGTAACCCCTTTTTCCACTTGTTTGCTAGCTTCTTTTAGTTCATCTCTATAAACAGCGTTATCAATGGCCGAAGCGACAATGTCTAAAGCCTCAAGTAAAGAGACTCCAGCACTAAGTAATAAAGATAATGTACGAGTAAAATCAGTTAAAACTGTTTTTTGCTTTAACACCCCTAAAATGGGTATTTTAAGATACAAGCCGGCAAGAGCTTTTTCACCTTTGGATGTTTTTCCCCATGCTTTAATGCCAAAATAGGCACCGCCAAACACAATGACTAAAATCCACCAGTAATTAACAAAAAAGCCGGAAATACTCATCAAAGCTTTAGTCGCCGCTGGCAACTCAGCATCAAAATCCTCATACATCGCTGTTAATTGTGGAATTACAGCCACCATCATCACTATCACTACCGCCACCATGGCAATCATAATAATCACCGGATAAATCATTGCCCCCTTCGTTTTGGCCCGAAAGTCTTTTTCCTTTTCCATAGTGGTCGCTAAACGATTCAACACTACATCAAGTGCTCCGCCCACTTCACCAGCTCTGACCAATTGCACATAAATTCTTGAAAAATTTTCCTTGTATTTCGCTAAGGCACTGGAAAAACTTAAGCCTCCTTCAACATCTTTTAACAAATTACCGGTCAACTTGGCCATTTCAGATTTGCCCTGTTCTTCCAAAATTGACAGGGAAGTGGCCAAAGGTAAACCAGCATTAATCATCGTCGCCAATTGTCTAGTAAAATTGACTAAATCTTCAAACTTGACCTTATTACCGGTTAAACCACTTAAAGCTCCTTCTTTTTGGCCAATAGGACTGACATCTATAACAAATAAATCGTGCCCCATTAATGTAGAAACCGCTTGATTTTTAGAAATAGCTTCAACTTTACCTTTAATGTTTTCGCCTTGCTTATTTTTGACTAAGTATTTAAAAATTGGCATAGTAAAACCTAAGGTCCTAAAAGTCTAATTAATTCATTCGGTCTAAATGACCTCGATAGCGCTGTTTCTCTGCTGATAATTTTTTGCTTGAGCAAATCCATTAAATGATTTTCCATCAACATCATGCCCGCCCCCGCAGAAGTTTGAATAACACTGTCGATTTGAAAAACTTTTTCTTCACGAATTAAGTTAGATATGGCCGGTGTATTAATCATAATTTCCACCGCTGCAATACGACCGCCATGAATTTTGGGAATTAAGCGCTGGGAAACGACAGCATTAAGCACAGCCGCTAATTGTTGACGAATTTGTGCTTGCTGATAAGAGGGGAAAACATCCACAATCCGATCAATGGTTTGAGCGGCAGTATTAGTGTGCAGTGTTGCAAACACCAAATGACCCGTTTCGGCCAAAGTCAGCGTCAAAGAAATAGTCTCAAAATCACGCATTTCTCCAACTAACACTACATCCGGATCAGAGCGTAAAGCCGAGCGCAAGGCCGCCTGCCAAGCTCGAGTATCTTTGCCCACCTCTCGCTGCGAAATAATACTTTTATTGGACTTATAAACAAACTCTACCGGATCTTCAATCGTCAAAATATGACGACTTTCTTGCTGGTTAATTTCATCAATAATCGCCGCTAAAGATGTCGATTTGCCTTCGCCAGTTGGCCCAGTAAATAAAACTAAGCCTTGATTGTAATTGGAAAAACTGTGAAAAATTTTAGGCAAATTCAAATCATCAATGCCACGAATCACATCAGGAATTAAACGAAAAGCAGCGGCATAACTTTCCATTTGTTTGTAAACACTAATTCTAAATCGAGCCTGATTATTAAATTGGTAGGCTAAATCAATCTCTTTTTGTTCTTCCAAAGCCAATCGTTGTTCCTTGGAAAGAATGGCAAAAATTAATGATTCAACTTGTTCCTTATTTAAAATTTGTGGCCCAGACGGAAAACTTAAGAGCCCATTTACTCTGATTGAAAGAGGAGAACCAGCGATCAAATGAATATCTGAACCCTGATTATCAATGGTAAATTGTAGTAAATCTTGAATTTGCATAATTAGTCTGTCTTTTTATAATTAACTCATTGATCAATTCATCTTCAAACTTATCATCTTCAAACTTAACTCATTTTACTTCCGCGACACGCAATACTTCTTCCACCGTCGTAATACCTTCCAAGGCTTTGATGTAACCATCCTGTTTCATTAGCATCATACCCTGTTTAAGCGCCATTGCCTCTAATTCAGATTCAGGACTGCGCTTCATAATCAATTGCGAAATTTCCGCAGTAATTTCCATCACTTCAAAAATGGCAATTCGCCCCTTATATTCCGGCTCACCATTGGGTCGTTCTTTTGCCGGACGAAAAAGAGTAATGTTGTCTGGGTCTTTGTTATTTTTTTTGCAAAAAGCCAGATATAAAGGCCCTAAGACCTGCTTAATATTGTCTACTAAGGCTGGTTCTGGCTTATATTCTTCTTTGTACTTTGGATTAATACGTCGCACCACTCTTTGACCTAAAGTTAACAACATTGTAGAAGACAATAAAAATGGCTCAGCCCCCATATCAAACAAACGCGGCAGCGCCCCCGCGGCGCTGTTAGTGTGCAGAGTAGAGAAAACTAAATGTCCAGTTAGTGACGCCTGCAGTGCCAAGTCAGCAGTTTCATTATCACGAATTTCACCCACCATGATAATATCCGGGTCTTGACGTAAAAAAGAGCGCATGCCTGACGCAAAAGTTAGACCCGCTTTGGGATTGGTTTGCACCTGACTAATGCCTGGAATTTGATACTCAACTGGATCTTCCAAAGTCATAATGTTAACTCCAACGTTATTAATCATGTGCAAGATGGAGTACAAAGTAGTGGTTTTTCCCGAGCCAGTTGGGCCAGTAATTAAAATAATTCCTTGAGGAATTTTGATACTTTTTAGCACCCGCCGCAATGCCAAACCATTTAGACCTAAATCCTGCAGCGATGGTACTGCCGCATTTTTTTCCAAAAGTCTCATCATGATTTTTTCACCATGAACGGTTGGCAGAGTAGAAACACGTAAATCGATCTCTTTACCAGAAGAAACATAAGTAAAACGCCCATCTTGAGGTAAACGTTTTTCATCAATTTTTAAATTGGACATGATTTTAATTCTCGAGATCACTGCCTCATGAACACTTTTAGGCAAAATCAATTTTTCCGCTAAAATACCATCAACACGATAACGTACTCTGATGTTATTGCCCTGAGGTTCAATGTGCACGTCTGAGGCTCTAGAAGTAATAGCAAAATCTAAGATGTTTTCAACAATACGATTGATTGGTGCATCGCGCAAAATTTGACCAGAATTGTTAATCGCTACGCCTTGCGCAATTTTATTTTGGTATTGATTGGTGGTACGTAAGGCCTCATCTACTTCCGTCGACAAATTTTGCGAATAACGCTCAACAATCAAACGCTCTAAAACCTCAGTGTCAGCATAATAAGCTTCAACATTACGACCAGTTTTTTGTTTTAAAAACTCAATAGCCGTTAAATCTAAAGGATTTAACATGGCGACTTTAATCAGATTATGTTCGTTATCTAAGGCAAAAGGTAAAACTTTGTAGCGCTTGGCAATAGAATCATCCAGCAAACCCAAAGCCTCTGGATCAATCCCTACCGAAGTCAAGTCAATGTAACCTAAATGATTATATTCAGCCTTTGCTTGATTCAAAGCGGTCTCATCAAGCAATTTTTTCTCTTTAATAATCGCTTCATAAGATTGGCCACTACTTAGACCTGCTCTTCTGAGTTCCTCAATTTGTTCGAGAGTAAGCTGTTTTTTTTGAAAAAGAATATCTAAAAAAGAATTAGTTGGGATAAACTGAGCTTGCAAAACAGGTCCTGCACCAATGGCTGGCTCCGCATTAATTACAGGTTCTACATCAGCTGCAGAACCCATATTAGCAGGCTCCACACCAACTGGTGGACTCGCACCAACTGGTGAAACTACACCAACTGGCGGTACCACCACCCGACTAGACGAAATGGAATCGTTTTGGGCAGTTAACATATGAAAACTCTAACCTTATAATGGCACAAATAGGTTTTAAATTAAATAATCAAATACTAAAAATATTAAAAAATGGAAAATTTTTATTTGAGCGAAATTCTACTTTTACCAAAAGAAGTCAATAATTTAGATTGGGCAGATAAATTAGAAGAAAAGGTCGCCTATATCAAGGAAATAGTTGTCAATTATCTGTCTAGTAAAAAAGATTTTCAAAACACTTATCACTTAAGTTTTTTTAACAGTGAATACGTCAATTTTCCCATCGAGGAAGTCAGAAAGATGCAAGTGGAGGCCGAGTACAGTGCCAGCTTGAGCGGCCAAGGTAAAAGAGTTTTCGTTTTGCTTAATTTTGACACAGCCAGCCCCGCTGCCCAAAATGCCGCTCTAAAAATAATTGAAGAAAGTCCAAAAGAAACTTTAATTCTACTGCTCATTAGTAAAAAAGAGCGCATTCTAGAGACAATTATTTCCCGCTGTCTTTATGTGCAATTAAAGCAATTGCACTTAACCCCACCAGCAGCCCACCCCGTCACTAAGCTGACAAATAATTTCGACATAAATAACTTCAATTGGCCGCAAAATTACAGTCAAGCAATTGATCTGGCAGCGCAAAATAAAGACAGAGCCAAGGCAATCAATTTGATTGAAGCATTATTAGAAAGTACCAATTTGCAACTTGAGGCTAAACAGAGCCTTTTGCGGGCTTATCAGGACTTAAGTCACAACCAAAATGTGCAATTAGTCTTGGAAAATTGCTTTTTTTCTCTGGTAGGTCTGGAAAGCTAAGCTCTTAAAGGCTTTGAAATCGGCTTTTTTCATTGAGGAAGTAAAAACAGGCCCTTTTTTTCAAGGTTAAATTGTGGTACAATGAATTTCTTGAATCTTTAAATTTAGATAATAAGACACATTCAACAATAAAAAAAACGGAACAATTATGGCAAGTAGTGCTGATTTAAAAAATTACCAAGCCTCACAAATTAAAGTTCTAGAAGGGCTAGAACCAGTCCGCAAAAGACCTGGCATGTACATTGGCTCCACTGACGCCAAAGGTTTGCACCATCTGGTCAAAGAAATTCTTGACAATGCCGTTGATGAAGCGATCGCTGGTTTTGGCAAAACCATCCAGCTTTTTCGCACTCAAACAGGGGATACACAAAGGCAACTTTTTTTGGCGCACAAAAATAACAAAGGCAAAAAGGCTGATGATAAAGAACTAGGTTGTCAAACTATCACCGTAGTCGACAATGGCCGCGGCATTCCGACAGACTTACACGAATCTGGTGTTTCTGCCATGGAAATAGTGATGACTAAACTGCATGCCGGTGGTAAATTTGAAGAAACTGCCTACAAAGCCTCTGGTGGCTTACACGGGATCGGTTCTTCAGCCGTCAACGCTCTTTCTAGCTTGATGCAAGTGGCAGTCAAGCGAAACGGTAAATATTTTTACCAATATCATTCTCGAGGTATTCCGGCGGAAAAAGTTAAAGAAGTCAGCGAAGAAGAAATCATCGCTAAATTCAGCGAACAAGCCGCCGCTTTTATTAACTATGAATCCGGTTCCATGGTGCAATTTGTCGTTGATCCCACTCTTTTTTCTACCGTGGAATATAGTCATAAACAGATGATTCAAATTGTCAAAGATCGTGCTTACCTTATGGCCGGCATCTATTTTCAACTTTTTGATCGCATAGAAAATATCGAGCAACACTACTATTTTGAAGGCGGTATTCGCTCTCTAGTAGAACATCTCAACATGTCGCGTAAATCACTACATAAAGTCTTTTACGTCGATAACACTTGGCAAGACCCAGAGACCAAAAAAATAATTGGCATCGAGATTGCTTTGCAATACAACGACACTTATAACGAACACGTCGAGAGTTACGTCAACGTCATTAACACTCCAGACGGCGGCACCCATGTTCAGGGTTTTCGCCTAGCTTTAGGCAGAGTGATGCGCGAATATGCAGAAAAAAACAATCTCATCAAGGAAAAAGAGGCTTTTGTCGCCGATGATTTGCGTGAAGGCTTAACCGCCGTAGTTTTTGTCAAAATGCCCGCCAATGACTTGCAATTTGAATCACAGACCAAGTCTAAACTGAACAATGCCGAGGCTCAAACTGCCGTCTACCAAGTTTTTAAAGACTCCTTTGCCACTTACCTTGAAGAAAATCCCAAAGTAGGCCGCATTATCATTGAAAAAGTGTTAATCTCCGCTCGCGCTCGCCTAGCGGCTCGCGCTGCCAAAGACGCCGTCATTCGCAAAGGTTTGCTTGAAGGTGTCTCTTTGCCAGGTAAATTAGCTGACTGTCAATCCAGACGGGCTGAAGAAAGTGAAATCTACATGGTTGAAGGCGACAGTGCAGGTGGCAGCGCCAAACAGGGTAGAGACCGCAAGTTCCAAGCCATTTTTCCTCTGCGAGGTAAAATTTTGAACACCGAGCGCGCCCGCTTAGATAAAGTTATTGCCTCAGAAGAATTAAAAAATTTAGTGGTTGCCCTCGGCTGTGGGATTGGCGAAAGTTTTAATATTGAAAAACTACGTTATCACCGCATTATTTTAATGAATGATGCTGATGTCGACGGCGAGCACATCACCACTTTAGGCTTAACTTTCTTTTTCCGCCATCTACGTCCAATTATTGAAGCTGGTTACCTCTACGTCGCCATGCCCCCTTTATACAAAATTACTCAGGGTAAAGAAGAACAATATGTTTACAGTGATGAAGATAAAGACGTCTTGATAGCCAAGATTCTGGCCAAAGACCCAAATGCCAAAATTAGTACACAAAGATACAAGGGTTTGGGTGAAATGAATCCAGAACAACTCTGGTCAACCACCATGAATCCTAAAACTAGAATGCTTAAAAAAATCACCATTGAAGATGCAGACAAATCGGATGACACTTTTTCTGTCTTGATGGGTGATGATGTGGCACCACGTAAAAAATTTATTCAAAGCCGTGCTGCCATGGCTCAACTAGACATTTAGTTAAAGAAAGGGAAAAATGCACACTTACATCATCGGACACCTAAAACCAGACACCGATTCTGTGGTGGCTGCCATGGCTTTAGCTAAGCTTTGCCAAAATGTTTCCTACTTTGGCTACCCAAATGCGCAAGCTGCCATTACGCAAGCGCTTAATCCTGAAACTACTTTTTTATTTGAGAAATTCAAGCTACCGGTCCCATCCATCTTAACTGCCAGCGAGTTGGCTGATGATGACCAAGTAATTTTAGTCGACCACAACGAAGCCGACCAGCGTTTACAAGGTTTAAATCCTAATCAGATTGTGGGCATCGTTGACCACCACAAAGCTAACATTAATTTTGAGCAACCGATCAATTTAATTTTCAAAACTTGGGGCTCCTCCAATACTATTGTTGCTTTCATGATGCAACAAAATGACTTCACACCGGACATTAAATTAGCTAGTTTGATGTTGGCTGCCATTTTATCGGACACAGTCGGTTTTAAATCTCCGACTTGCACAGCCAAAGACAAAGAGATGGCTCACTGGTTAGCGGCGCTGGCCAACATTGACGATTTGGCGGCTTTAAGCTTAGAAATTTTTCAAGCCAAATCTGACATCAGCCATTTAAGTGCCGAAGAGATTGTCACAAATGACTACAAAATTTTTAACTTTGCGGGCAAAAAAGTAATGATTGATCAATTAGAAACTGTCGAACAAGACAAAGTGCTTGCAGAGAAAAAAGCGCTGCTCCTGCAAACGATGAGTAAAGTTAAAACCACACTACAAGTTGATTTAATCTACGTGGTACTCACCGACATCCTCAAAGTCAATAGTAAATTGCTATTGCTTGATGAGACCGCCGAAAAGATCGCTGTTAAAGCCTTTGGTGGAACAGCCAAAGAGCAAGTCTTAGATATTGGGGGACGTTTATCTCGTAAAAAAGAAATTGCTCCACCAATCGAAAAAGCCTTGAACTTAAATTAAATTGTTCGAGGTAGGCGCAATTAGCAGAGTGAACGATAGTCTGCTAAAAGGGTCTTGTGAAATTTTTGATTGAATTATCAATTAATTTATGGTTATAAGTAACAAAGTTAATCAAAATATAAAGCAATATATCTAAAAGTTAAGTAATATGCCAAAAGATAACACAATAGAAAGTCCAAAAATCAGCATCGAGGACTTGAACGAAACGAATCAAACTGACGATCTTCAAACTCCAGAAGTAGCTGCCAGTGAAGAAGAATTACAATCTAAAATTGGCACTATTGAAGAGAGTAGTTACGGCAAATTGAAACACACTTCTATCGTCAACGAGATGGAGAAATCCTACCTTGATTACGCCATGAGTGTTATAGTGGCAAGAGCTTTGCCCGACGTTCGCGATGGCTTAAAACCAGTTCACCGCCGCATTTTATATTCGATGTATAAATCTGGCGTTCACTGGAACACTCCCTACAAAAAATCTGCACGTATTGTCGGCGATGTTTTGGGCCGTTATCATCCCCACGGTGATAGTGCTGTTTATTTGGCTCTGGTCCGTTTAGCCCAAGATTTTAGTATGCGTTATCCCTTAGTCGATGGTCAAGGTAACTTTGGTTCAGTTGACGGAGATATGCCGGCTGCCATGCGTTATACCGAGGCACGCAGTGCTAAAATCACCCAAGAACTATTGGCTGACATTAATAAAAACACCGTTGATTTTATTGATAATTTTGACGGTTCTACTAAAGAACCATCTGTTTTGCCCACCCGTATTCCAAATTTTCTTCTTATGGGTTCTGAGGGCATCGCTGTTGGCATGGCCACCAAAATTCCTCCTCATAATCTCACTGAAGTTTGTAACGCTATCATCGCTATGGTTGATAAAGGCAAGGCCCAGGTGAATGTCAAAATTGAAATTGGAGAAGAGAAATTGAATTCAGATTCGAGTTGCATCAATGCCATTTTATCCGCTGATCCTCATGAGTTGGCGGGTAAATTTGAAAGCGAAATTACTCACGAAGAATTGATGGAGTACATCAAGGGACCAGATTTTCCCACTGCAGGTATCATTTATGATCAAAAAGCCATTTCTGAAGCTTACCAATCAGGTAGAGGACGCATTATCGTGCGCGGAAAGGCCAGTATTGAAGAAAGCAAAAAAGACCAGTTTGTGATTTCCATTACCGAGCTGCCTTACCAAGTTAACAAAGCTCGTTTGTTAATGAAAATTGCCGATTTAGTTCGTGATAAAAAAATTGTTGGTATTCGTAATTTGCGTGATGATTCCGACCGAAATGGTATGGAAATCACTATTGAACTCAAAAAAGATGCCAGACCTAATGTTATCTTAAATAAACTTTTCAAGTATTCTGAATTACAAAGTAGTTTTTCCCTCAACATGGTTGCTCTGAACAGTGAAGGCACACCTCAACTGATGACTTTGAGCCAAGTTTTACGCGAATATATCGTGCACCGCCAATTGATAGTGGTACGTCGTAGTCAAAATGAGCTAAAAGAAGCGCGTGATCGTGCCCACATTTTGGAGGGCTTAATTATTGCTTTAAATAATCTAGATGAAGTTATTAAAACCATTCGCTCATCCAAAGATACACCCACTGCTCATGATTCTTTAATGCAAAAATTTGGCCTTAGTGATCTGCAAGCTACTGCCATTTTGGAAATGCAACTCAAACGCCTGGCCGCCTTGGAAAGACAAAAAATTGAAGAGGAATATGCGGCCATTCAAGAAGCCATCAGCCTTTCCATTCATCTCCTTAATGATCCTAATAAAATTCTCAAAAAGATCATTGCTGAAACTAAAGAAATGATTGAGCTGTATGGAGATGCGCGCCGTACTAAAGTAATTAAAGGCAAAATTGGAGAATTCGACGAAGAAGACCTGATTGCCGAAGAGTCAACCGTTATTACTCTGACTGAAAGCGGCTACATTAAACGCTTAAGTCCAGACGCTTTTCGCTCTCAATCTCGAGGTGGTAAGGGCGCCAAAGGTTTGAACATGAAGGCCGAAGATGTTCTCAAGTGCATTGTCACTTGTAACACTCACGACAACCTCTTCTTGTTTACTAATCAAGGTCGCGTTTTTGAAATGAAGTCCTA
>DBRQ01000006.1:119466-127658 GCA_002306345.1 Candidatus Pacebacteria bacterium UBA1364
TAGTCGTTGATCAAGAGGCTGATAAAGATAAATTTATCACTCTAGCCACCAAAAATGGCTTGGTTAAGAAAACCGCCCTGAAACTTTTTAATAATATCCGTCAAAGTGGCATCGTCGCCATTATTCTTAATGAAGGTGATGAGCTCGTCTGGGGCAAAATCACCACTGGTCATGATCACATCATGTTAATTACCCACAATGGCAAATCCATTCGTTTTGCTGAGGAAGAAGTCAAAGCATCTCAAAGAGATACTAAAGGAGTGAAAGGCATTACTTTGCATGGGGATGATTACGTGATTGGCGTCGAGGTTTTTGAAGACAAAAAAGAAGTTTTGACTCAAAATAGTCTGCTTATTATCACCGAAAACGGGATGGGAAAACGCACTTTACTAGAAAGTTACCCGCTACAAAGGCGCTCCGGACTCGGGGTAAAAGTGTCAGAAATTACCAAAAGAACTGGCAAAGTGGCCGCAGCCAAAATGGTCTCGCAACTCAATAAAGAAGTGGTGATTAGCACTAAAACTGGTAAAGCCATTAAAATGCCAATCAGTAAAAGCTCCATTCCTACTTTGACTCGACCTACACAGGGCGTCATTTTGATGAAAATGGGCGATAACGATCAGGTAGTAGCAGTCGCTTTAACAATCGAAGAAGAAGAAACTTCTTAAAAAGGCGACAAGATGACAGAAAATAAAAGTGGACAAGAAAATTTTAATGACCAAAAAAATCTTGGCGAGGCAAAAAAGAAGTGACATCGTCACACCATTTTAAAACGGTGTTTTAAGACAATGTCAGGAATGGCCATAAGGTAACTATTTTGAAAACAGTGTTAAGTGTGGACCGAAGGGGATTCGAACCCCTGACCTCTTCTATGCCATAGAAGCGCTCTAACCAGCTGAGCTATCGGCCCTTATCTTTAATCAGAGCCCGCTTATTTTTCAATGTCGGTTCTTTATTTTTAAATAGCGATTTTAAATAGCGGTTTTAAACGTAAAGACTCACAAAACCTCAAAGCAAAACAAGAGAAATTTTAGCATTGCTCTATAAAAAAAGCGAGCTAGCTTTTATAGACATAAAGCCACGCGACCATCTTTAATTGCCTCAATTGCTATCTTCATCTTACATTTTAGAATGCGTTTTGTCGTAAACTTTTTTCAACTGTAATGAAGTAACGTGGGTATAAATTTGGGTAGTGGCAATATTTTTATGCCCAAGCATTTCTTGCACCTCCCGCAAACCAGCCCCATTAATTAGTAAATCAGTGGCAAAGCTGTGTCTAATGCCGTGGGGGCTTAACTTAACCGTCAATCTCGCTCGGCGCGCATAATGATCCACTATACGTTGCACACTACGCGTGGTCAGACGCATTTCTTCACCATCCATCAATAAATCTGGTTTCTTGCCGGAAAAACGAATAAAAATTGGCCGCCAATTGTCGGCACGCGAATTCATGTAGCGCGTTAGCCAGAGCGCCGCCCTTTCACTAAGAAAAACTACTCGAGGGCGGCGCCCTTTGCCAATTACCCCAAATTCGCGGCGACTTAAATCAATTTGATCGCGATTCAACCCAACCAATTCACTAACACGCAAACCAGTGGAGAAGAGCACCTCTAAAATCGCCTTGTCTCTTAAACCCTCTTTACTAGATAATTCTGGCTGCGACAACAGCCGCTCAATCTCCTGCACATTAACAAATTGCATGTGAGTAGATTCACCTTTGGGTAAATCAATTTTTTCTGGATTTAAAACAGCTTGGTCATTCTTAATCAACCACTTAAACCAAGAACGCAAAGCAATTATATGATAGCTTTGTGTCCTTTTTGATAGTGTTCTTGACATTTTGTCACAGTAACGAGCTAAAAAAATGCGGTATTTGCGCAAAACTTCACGATCTAGTTCTTTCAAATCACTATGACCTTGCTCTTTGAACCAATTATTAAAACGCCTCAAGTAATGACTATAATCGCGAATTGTTAGGCGACTGAGATTTTTTTCAACTTCCAGTGATTCCAAAAAATCAATTAAAGCGATGTCGGGATTAGTTTTATTATTTAAATCTTGCATTGATAAAGTATAAAGTTCTTATTGCATTAAGTGCCTTTCTTACTTTACAATAAATTTAAGGTTCGTGCACTAGCTTTAAGTCTAGTCGAATCAGCTTTGAAGGGTTGAGGTGGGTTTTTTGTTTTGTTTTTTGTAAATTGTTATCAGCTTTTAGCAGGTGGTTGTTGCTTCTGCTAAAATTAGCTCAGCAGTGTTTTTAGCCGCAAATCAGTCTTTTTTGTCAATATTTACTTTTTTGATCACTTGTGTTTAATGTATAACATCTCCACTAAAAAGGACTTAAAATTACTCGAGCCGCAAAGGCAAATTAAGTCAGAAAAAAGAGGGGATACTAGCCTATTTTTTTTCAATTTTTTTAGCGCCAAAATACCAAAATAAGAGCAATTAAATTCATAATCAATTTAAGTAAATCAATTCACGGCCGGTTTCTAGCAAACTAGCGTGAGCTTTGTTTAAAAAATTAAACTTTACCAACAGTCAAATATTTTTAGCTTATATTTTTAGCTTAGCGCAATTTTATTAGCGCAATTTTAAAAAATAAATATTTAAGTAAACAATTAGCTAAGCCAAATCAGTTACCACATTCAAAATTCAAATCAGCAAATTTCTATAGTTTCTAATCTTGATAATGCTGAGGGACACAACCAAAAAAATAGAGTTTAGGAGGATAGATTGTTCAATTCAGAGAAAAAAAGCCGATTTTAAGCCGCTGAGAGCCTCACCAGAGACAAATACCCTGATATATCAATATATTCAGTTAAAATCAATCCACTAATCACGATTGCCAGTAACCAAGACTAATCTGGACAACGACTAAGCACAACCAAAAGGAAAAAATTAAGACCAAAGCACAAAATAGGTTAGTCTAGAGGAAAAATTAGTTAAAAACGATTAACGACCGACCAATTACCAGAGTAAAAAACAACACAAAGCTAAAAATTGCAAAAAACCCCTTCCAGACAATTTAATGATTTACGTCGCAAAAGTTATATTGTGCGACACAATCAAATATTCCTCATCCAATAAAGCAAACCCCCTATTGTGAGAGCAGTAGTAGTGAGAGTAACTAATTTATAAGATGCAATAGTTGCATCTTATGATCACTCCTTGCCTCATCTGTAATTCCCTCTGCTGATTAGCCTAAAGGGCTCTATTTAGCCCCTCCCCGCAGAAGGCTTATTCGGGTTTTTTATTGACTAATCAAGCTTTTTTTTACTAGAATATCCAACCACAGTAGAGACCTCATATTTATTCTTGCATACTTTTGCAGCAGAAAAGCTAAGTTTTATATATCAAACTAAGTCATTTGTGGTAGATTCCAGATTAGAAAGTCCTATAACTTTTAGAGTTATCCACAATTTTCACAGCATTTTCACTACCATATCAAACTATATCACTCTGCCCTGTCTTTTCACCTCTGCCCAAAAAATTTTTGAGGCTCTGCCCTGTTAATTTTTATGCACTATCTTTTTGTTTTTAGGATAAATTAAGCTGTTTAAAACAATTCGCCAAATCAATTTCTAATAGCAAAAGAAAATCAATAACTAACCTTATATTTGACCAGTTTAGCTAAATCTTTTTTAGCTCTACCCTGCCTGGTATGTATAGATAAAAGATTGATATATCAATCTTTATATTCAATACTCAAGTAAGGGGAGCACTCAGTCAACTTAAAAATAAATGATTTTTATTTCTGATAAATAGTTTTTTATTTTCCTGGAAACATCAAGATAAAAAGTACTAACATCAAAATGCTCACCAAATTATATTCGTTGATAGTGTGTCGAAATAAACGGCCTCTAAAAAAACTCTGCAAAATACTTAATCCTATGTATAAAAAAGCCATGATAAACAAGGCCTGATTCCAGATTTGCATTGGTAAAAATGAAAAAAGAACTGCCAATTCAGTCAGAATAATGGTCAAAATTAGTGAATATGCAAGCAATTCCTTGCCGATTTTCTGTTGCAATTCAACCGACCAAAGAGACATAAAGACCAGTGGAAAATGAGAAACAAATAAGCAAGCGGCATTTAGATAAAAAGGTAAACGTAGCGAAAAAATGACGTTACTGAATAATAAAGAAGTCAACATGGTAAAAAACAAAGCAATGGCGTGAGCAGCGTATAGTAGTTGAATGGTACGCCCTTTGGCCACGGAAAAAATATTGGAAGTTAAAAATAAAGCGTACATGCCCACACCAAAAATAGCGATCACAAATAAGCGGGACCAAAACATTTCTGGTAAAAGGAAATAGAATAAAGCTACAGAACTGGCATAAAAAGCCGGAAATGGCACAATTGTTAGCCATTCATGAGCTTGTAAATCATCAGAGAGCGCCCACGCAGAACTAAGATATGACAAAAGAAAAAAACCAGCTATGCCCAAATAGCGCCATTCCAGAGGAATGTATTGAGTGGCCAGAAGTCCCAAACTAAGCAAAACAGAAATGATGACAAATTTTTCTCTACGACGCATATTTATTCAAATATTTCTAATCAATTTTTAATTTCAAATCAATCCAATCGCTGCTTGCACCTTGACGAACAAAGTTTAGGTATCTGTTGGTAGCTTACAAGCAACAAAAATATCTTCAACATCTTCTATATCTCGCAAGTTATCTATTAATTCCACTAATTTATTAGTGTCTGTCGCACTAATTGGAAATTGCATGGTAGGATGAAATTCTCCTTCTTGGTTACGGGTAAACATGTATCTCACCGAACCGGGTGAACCCAATGAACCGCCAAATTTACTCAAAACAAAACGAATCTCCGCAGAACTACGGTTAGCATTGTCCGTTAAGGCAACCACCATCATCCCTACTCCAGCGGGGCCAAAAGCTTCGTAAACTATTTCTTGAATTTTGCTAGCATCCCCTTTGCCTAAACCAATATCAATCGCCTTCTGAATTTTGTCTTTGGGCATGTTGGCCAAACGAGCCTTATCTAAAACCAGGCGTAGTGTAGGATTACTTTTGGGATCACCAGAATTACCTTGTTTGGCAGCAGCTCTAATCAAACGAGAAAATTGGCTAAAAGTCTTGCTCTTGAGTTTATCTTGTGCCCCCTTGCGATTTTTAATATTATTCCATTTGCTGTGTCCTGACATATTTTCCCTAATTTCTTTCAAATCTAAAGTGTACTTTTATTATACATCTTCCACAAAAGCCTCAAACCTTACTTGACATTTTAGGGTAAGACTTGTAACATTTCTCAAGATTTTACAGGAAGGCTAAAAAATGCAGAATCAAATGCTTCTTAGACAAGAAGCTATTAATGCAGCCAAAAATGCTGACTGGTCAAAGGCTATTTTGATCAACCAAGAAATTCTCCAATCTTATGGTGATGATCTGGAGGCAATGAATCGTTTGGGCATGGCATTTCTTAAAAATAAACAAGAAAATGAGGCGAAAGAAATTTTTAAAGAAGTACTTAAATTTGATAGATCCAATATTATTGCCAACAAACATTTGGAAAAAATTAAAAATAAAGAAGCTAGCGCAGACATTATTTTTGATCAAAACAATGATTTTATTGAAGAACCAGGTAAAAGTAAAATTGTGACTTTACACCGTTTAACTAATAAAGAACAACTGAAAAAACTCAAGGTTGGTCAAATCTGTTATTTACAGTCAAAAAACAGATACATCAGTGTTGTAGATGAAAACAATAAACATATTGGCGCGCTACCTGAAGACATTTCTTTTCGTTTAAGTAAACTGATCCATAACGGCAATCAGTATCGTTGCGTCATTTATAAAGTGAGCGACAAACAATGTTTGGTGCAAATTAAAGAAACTCTACGCTCCAAAAAAAACGAGCAATTTGTCTCTTTTCCCAATAATACTCAAAATAATTTGGTTCTGCCTGATGATTTTGTCCTTGAAGAGGATGTTCCTTTTGAAATTACTGATGAAGAAAATGAAGAAGAGGACTTAGACCTAGCGATGGAAAAGATTAATAAAAAAGACGTATAAATCAGCTAAATCTCTGCCAATATAAATCACTACAGCCGCCCGTTGTTGCAGTGCCGCTTGTTGATCAGCAACAATTAAACTTTCTGGCCAAATACGCTGTAATTCACTTAAAACTTCTTTGCAAGCTGGTTCGTCGGGATTATAAACAATTTTAGTTTGTGCCAAATTATCTGCATTACTATCTTTTTTAATGATTAAAAAAGCACTATTTTCAAGCATCGTAGCCAAAGAATTAGCTAAACCTGTTTCTGTGGTAGTGTTAATTAGAGCCACCGCGCAACCAAACATTGGTTGCTGTGTATCAATATTTTCCTGTGCTAGTGTTTGTTCTCTCCACAAAAGTTCCCGATTTTGCAGAAAAGAATAATAGTTTTTTTGATTTTTAAAAAAAGCTAGCAAATTTTCTCGATTCAAATTGTCGTATGGGTATTGATAACTTTGGTCAAAAATAGTGTTAAAAAGGAAAGCATAAAGCAAATTTTTTTTCACACTAGAGGAAACAGTGGCCTCCTCATTTAACCTACTTAAATCAAAATTGCTGTCACCAAGGTCAGTAATGACTAATTGTTTGTCAAAGACATTGAAAAAAAGGATACCGACAGGTTGTTGATTATGAATTAACAAGACCCGCTCATTAGCTTTTAATTGATAAAAATCTGCTAATTTAGCTTTGATTGCTATCATCGATAAAGCAATCAGAACTAAAATTAAAAAAACAGAAAAAAGTACCCTGCGATTAATTTTGCATTTTTTTTGCTGGACCACTTTGGTTGACTGAGTTTTTTGATTCGGACGATAATCACGCAACATTGGACTTCTAGCGAAATAAAATAATTGATTAATTAAGTATGAATTTTAGCATATTTTAGTCTTTTCCAATGTCAATGGTAACCTAGTCTACTTGAGGAAAAAAGAACTCAAATATCTAAAAGATAGCTTACTGAAAAATCACTAAGCACCAATGACAAAACGCTCAAATCTACCCAAAGTTATTTTTTCACCAATCTTGCCGCTTAAAGACTTAATCACTAACTCCACAGTTTTTTCTGGATCTTTAATAAAATCTTGTTGTAATAATTCTTGCGCGTTCTTGGCTCCCATGGCTGCTACTTGCATAGCAATTTCATAAGTCATCTGGCGAAACTCTGCGTTTTGAGCAACAAAATCAGTTTCGCACAACATTTCCACCATCGCTGCCACCATGCCCGTGTTGTGGGTGTAAGTTGCGATGTAGCCAAATTTAGTTTCTCGCTCCTGATTCTTCTCTGCCCTAGATAAACCCTTAGCTTCTACGAGGACTTTGGCTTTTTTTAAATCACCATTCGCCTCTTGCAAAGCTTTTTGACAATCCAACACTCTGGCACCGGTTAATTTTCTTAATTGTTTAATTTGCTCCATAGAAATAGTCATAATTACTTTCTATCAGCCCGACCGGCTTTGTAAGCAGCGGCGATTTGCTCAACAAAAAATTTGATACTACGCACAGCGTCATCATTACCTGGCAAGACAAATTGTATGGGTCTTGGATCACTGTCCGAATCAATTAAAGCAATAACTGGTACATCAACGTTATTTGCTTCTGCCACCGCAATTTTCTCTTTTTTTGGATCAACCACGAAAATGCAATCTGGCTTGTCTTTTAAACCTTGCAGGCCACCAAAAAACCGCTCTAATTTGAATTGCTCTTTTTCTAATTGAACACGCTCATATTTAGTATAACCTTTATACTTGTCAGTCGCTAAACCTTCGCGAATTTCCTCCATGCGCTTGATGGATTTACTCACTTGCGACCAATTAGTCAACATACCACCCATCCAACGTGTATTGATGTAAAAACACGAAGCATCGAGGGCAGCTTCCTTAATGGTATCGCGAGCTTGTTTCTTGGTGCCAACCAAGACCAAGGTTTTACCCTCTTTGGCCAAATTATAAACAAAAGTATAAGCCTCAGTTAAAAGTTCGGCCACTTTGGGTAAATCAAAAAGATGAATACCATCTTTTTCACCATAAATATATTCCGCCATTTTAGGATGCCATTTACTAACTTTATGGCCAAAATGACAACCCAATTCAAGCATTTCTTGCAGATCAAATTCGGGAGTTTTTGAAGCAACTGCTCGCCCTTCTGGAGCTTCAGAAGCTGTTTTGGCA
>DBRQ01000006.1:127690-165254 GCA_002306345.1 Candidatus Pacebacteria bacterium UBA1364
ACAGTGACTTTTTCAGTGACTTTTTTACTTGGAGTTTTCTTGGCGGTTTTTTTGACTTCTGCCATAATTTTTGTCCTTTGTTTATTTCCGTTTATTTTTAAAATCTTAAAAACAAAGCGAAAAATGGTGCTTAGCGTAAGATCAGGACTATACTCTAAGACACACAAGTTGATAACGGAAGAATTATATCACAAATAAATCAAACCTACTCTTGAAAATCAAATGCACTCTTTAGACATTTGGCATAACCATTTATTTAGCGCCAGTCATTGTCAAGTCTTCGATCTTGAGCAAATCTAAAGCATTTGCCATCAAAGAAATGACTGTCATTGGCCCTACCCCATTGGGCACTGGCGTAATAAAATCGGCTTTATTCAAACAACTTACTAAATCAATATCACCTTGCGGTTCACCCACATCAATGAGCACACTGTGCGGAGCAATCAAAGCGCCAGAAATGAGGTTTTTTTGACCAGTAGCACTAATAATAACGCGAAATTCCGATAAGGATTTTTTTTGTTCAATAAGTTTATCTAATCCCTTCTTACCAACTAATTTTACTTCGCATTTTTTATCACTGGTTTGCATATTCGCCGCTGCTATTTGGCACGCCTCACCAAAATTTTGTGGAATAACAATTCCCTTTTGCATTAAATTTTTGATGTGCCAATAAAGTGGTCGACCCAATAAATCAGACTGACCAATAATTAACACTTTTTCACTTAAATAAGAAAAAGTCGGATCAATATGCAAACGGTAATCTTTCAAAATTGAGAGGACTGCTCTAACTGTTGCTGGCAAGACCATTTGTTTCTCCATCCAAGTACCCTCTTTTATTGCATTTAACGTCTCCTTTGTTAAACCGTCTACATCCTTATTGATCCCGTGACTTTTTTTGGTGGCAATTTGACTAACCAAAGCTTGCCACCAAGCGTTGAAGTCAGCAGTTGAGTCATTCTTGCCTTTGCCTACAACCTCGAGCCATTTACTAGTCCAAGGTTTTTGAATAATGATCCCAGTTACACTTGAATCTGCATTTAAAGACCTGATGTAAAGCTGTATTTCCTGTAAGTTGCTCAAAAAAGAAAAGGATTTAACTTGATAAGCAATCCCCAACTCGTTGGCCATTTGGCTTTTTTTGGTGGTATACATTGCCGAAGCCTGATCCTCCTGAAAAAAAATTGCAGCAATTTTGGGATGTATTCCTTTAGCTTGATAAATAGCTACTTTTTTCTTTAACCCAACTGCTTTTTGTTGAGCTAGTTGTTCTCCGTTAAAAATGATTGTCATATAAAAAAATTAATCTTCATTTAAATAATGTAATAAATTTCGCTCTCTAAAGATGGCATTGGCCTATTTTACCAGGTAAAAAGTGGAAATTGATTAGCTAATTTCTGCACTTCTTGGCGAATTTGTAAAAGAGTGACGTCGCAGGTCATGCGTTTTTTGAAATCCCGCAAAAAAACTTGGCGCTTTTTTTTGTCCGTGGGTAATTGTTCGTCTTTTATATGGTCAACTACCCTAGTCATCCATTGAACAATTTTTGTCATCTCTGGCTCTTTCATACCTCTGGTAGTCACTAGTGGCGTACCAATGCGCAGGCCAGATGGATAGAAAGGTGAGCACGGTTCATTCGGAATAGTATTGCGATTAGCATAAATGCCAGCGACATCTAAAGCAAAAGCAACTTGCGTCCCAAAACCCGCACCAAAAGGAGTTAAATCAATTAAAATTAAGTGATTTTCGCTGCCATTGCCGACTAATTTAAAACCATTGTCCTTTAAAGCAGTCACTAATGCATCGGTATTTTTACGGATTTGTTGACCATACTTTTTAAATTCCACTCGCGAGGCTTCAGAGGCAGCGATGGCAATGGCGGCGCTGGTCGCATTATGTGGGCCACCCTGCAAAGCAGGAAAAACGGCTTTGTCAATCTTATTTGCCAAATCTGGGTCTTTTTTTAGACCAACAGCAGTGACCATAATCATCGCTCCACGCGGACCTCTAAAAGTTTTATGAGTGGTTGACATCACCAGGTGAGCGTAAGGCACCGGGCTTGGATGCTCACCGGCTATTACCAAACCTGTGATATGAGAAATGTCCGCCAATAAATAAGCACCTACTTCATTAGCGATTTGGGCAAATTTAGCAAAATCCAAAATAAAAGGGTAAGCAGTGGTGCCAGCAATAATTAGTTTTGGTCGATGCTTGAGTGCTAATTGGCGTACTTGCTCATAATCAATTCTGGCATTTGCATCCAGACCATATTGGACTGAATGAAAATAACGACCAGAAAAAGTCACTTTAGGATGACCGTGAGTGAGGTGACCACCACTGGATAACGCCAAACCCATCACCGTGTCCCCTGGTTCTAGTACGGCAAACTCAATGGCACTATTCGCCGGTGAACCAGAATAAGGTTGAATATTAACATGCGGGACATGAAAAAGTTTTTTCAATCTTTCTTGCGCTTCGATTTCAATCTCATCAATTACTTGATTACCTTCATAATAACGACATTGAGGATACCCTTCAGAATATTTATTAGACAAACAAGAACTGAGCACACTGCGCACAGCATCCGAACTATTATTTTCAGAAGGAATTAAGCCAATCATTTCTCTTTGACGCTGTTCTTCTTTTTTGATTAAAGCGAAAATTGGGTCTTTTTTATTTTGTTTTTTCATTTCGTGATTCCTTTTAAACTCTTAATAAGATCAAAATAATTTGTATGTTTGAAACTTCAATCCAAGCAAGGAGCTGATTAATCCATCATAATCTATGGATGAGTTTTGTAACAGCGCCTTCATCAATAGCACCTTCATCAAGCGAAAAAAAGATCGGTTATTTAAAAAACAAATAATTTTAGTCGAGTGTGATTGAAATGAAAACATAAAATTATTTTGACCTCTTCAACCAATTAATTGCTACGTAAGTTAAAGGTGTTTCAAATATTGAAAAAAGACATTTGAGTCCATAGTATGGCAAAATTAATGACCACACAAAGCCACTGTTATTGCCGTTAAAAAATGCTAAAAACATAAAAATACTGGTGTCAAAAAATAAACTCAAAATGTTGGAAACGTTACTGCGTAACCACAAACTGCTATTTTTTAGACGCGAGCGAATCTTTGTAAAAATATAAATATCCAAACGTTCCGATAAGAAAAAAGCCGCCAAACTAGCCAAAGTCATCCGTAATGATTTAGCAAAAATAGTTTGATAAGCCGGTTCAAAAGTCAGAGATATACTCGTTGGTGGCAAACTAATTGCTAATAAATTAAACAAAGCTAGCAAAATTAAAATCATAAAAGTAGCGTGCATAAAACTTAACGAGCGTGCCTTACCTTCCACTTCGGTTACCACGTCATTGATAATAAAAGTAATTGGCAAAGTAAAAATAGCCACCGAAGAGTTTAAGAAAAAAATGGAAAAAGTTTTGCTACCCATCAATTCTGCTGCCACAATCGAAGTAATATAAATTGCTAAAAGCAAATCAAGTTTGCGTTCACGGTTGGAAATTTTTTTATTCACTTAATCCTTTCTTAATTTTTAATAAACAACAAAGTACCAAATAGGCACAAATTTTATACTAAAAAAGAAAGTCAGCTAAAGTGTGGCGTAGGCAAACTGGAAGTGAAAAGTAGCTTTAAACATGGTCTACTTTCCTTTGCTTAAATAACAAATCCAAAAATAAAGTCATTGAAAGTGATTCTACCACAAATCTAATTTCTTTACTCTACTTAAAAAAAATTAAGCCACATAAACTGGCGTCACTCAAAATAATTGAATAAAGGGCATTTGCAAGACTCTTGAGTCATGTAAAAAAGCCATTTGTCAACATAATAATTTCAATCTTATTCCCACTCAGTGGTACCTGGTGGTTTAGAAGTTAGATCATAAAGAACTCTAGAAACTTCTGGCACCTTTAATAAAATTTGCTCTACCATAGTCTTTAATGTGTGGTTTGAAATTTCTACACCTGGCACGACTGCCAAACCAGTCATAAAATCGTTAGTAATAAAAGGTCGAATGACTATTGAATGCCGCTGTTTTCCCTCAAAATCCACCGGAATCAAAATTACTGGAACTTGACTAATCTTAGTCAAAAGTTGATTCTCTTTTAGAAAATCATTGACGATTGTATCCGCAGCACGCAATTGACTAACACTTTTTTCATTTAAAAAAGTTGGTGTAATAATTTTAACTTCTTGGTCTATTGGCGATCCAAAGGCAAAAACCACTCTATTAATTTGGTGCAGAGATTTAGGAATTTCTCTGGCAAGTTTAGTGACAAGTTGCCAATCAATTACTTGATCTTGATCAATGCTTAGTGCGGCTACATAACTGTAGGTACGTCCATCACCTTGAATACCAACTGATCTAATTGGCAATAAAGTAATGTGGTATGGCAAACTAATAAAAGTTTTTAATTGAGCAAAAATTTGCGCATAATCATCTGTCAGATATGGTTCATCTGCGCACAAAATACGAATCGCTAAACCGGGACCTGGAAAAGGCTGACGCCACACTATTTCACTTGGTAAACCTAATTGCTCACCCAACTGCCGCACTTCATCTTTATGATATTCAGCTAAAGGTTCAATTACTCTGCCCTGTTCTCTTAAGCTCCGCACAATTTCCGTGTCATTATGATGAGTTTTAATAGTGTCAGCGGTTTGGCTGACACTTTCGGAAGCGCTTTCGATTAAATCTGGACGCAAAGTTCCTTGAACTAAAAAAGTATTCTGCAAATCTAAACCTAGAGTTTTGAGATAATTCTCAGTGACCCGTATGAAAGTATCACCAATAATTTTTCGTTTTTCTTGAGGATCAATTACCTGAGAAAGTGGACCAACCTCTTTGTCGTCAATGTGGGTTTTAGCCATAAAAAAATCTTGTTTAGCATCAACTACATTTAGTTTTAAACCAATTTTGGCTAAAGCTTTTTGAACGCTCGCGCTTTCATCTTGGCGCATGAACCCATTATCAATGTGAACTAACATTATTTGCTCAGGTTGTAGGGCTTTGCGCAAAAGTGCTGCACAAACCGTTGAATCCACACCGCCACTAGCTAAAAGTAAAACTTGCTTTGTGCCTACTTTCTCTTGGATATAGCCAATTGCTTTTTGTTCACGATCTTCCACCGTAAAATTGGCTTGTAACTGGGCAATTTTAAACAAAAAATTACTTAAAATTTGTCGACCATTTTCAGTTAAATCTACTTCAGGATGAAATTGTACCCCATAACGTTTAAGTATGGGATTGGAAATAGCGGCTATTAAACCATTTGAGTCAGCAATTGTTTGATAACCACTTGGTAAGTTCGTCACACTATCACCATGTGACATTAAGACGGTTTGTTCTTTTTTCAGTCCACTAAAGAGCAGTGATTGATTATTAATGTTGATTAGACAAGGACCATCTTCACGTCTGGATTTTTTCTCCACCACTCCTCCACTGGCGTGGACTAACAAGTGCATACCATAGCAAATGCCCAAAATTGGTTGCTTTAATTTTAATAATTGATGATCATAAAGTGGGGCTAATTCACCATAAATACTTTGCGGTCCACCAGAAATAATAATGGCAGCATAAGCAGCTAATTCCTGTGCAGAAGTATTGAGAGCTAAAAGAGCGGACTGCACCCCTAGCTCCCGGACTTTACGATCAATGATCTTAGCGTATTGGCCACCAGCATCTAAAATGGCAACTTGGCCATTTGTTTTGTTCATAAATCTAAAACTTCTTGACTCAAACTCATTTGTTTAAGTCTTTTTACAATTTCCTTTTGATCTGCTCCTTGTTTTTGCCAACTGTTACTTAGTAAATCTCTCATCTCTCTTTTCTCAAAGGGAAATATGATCCAAGCGTCAGTTCGTATACCATAAAAATCAGGTATAACAGTTGACCATGGTTTGATAAATAAAGTCGCTGTTTTAACTTCTGAGACACCTTGCCTTTGCAAATAACTGCGCGTAAAATTTAGCGATTC
The DNA here is from genome assembly GCA_002306345.1 of Candidatus Pacebacteria bacterium UBA1364. Classification (GTDB taxonomy): domain Bacteria; phylum Patescibacteriota; class Microgenomatia; order UBA1400; family PJMF01; genus UBA1364. Next base: position 133,686 of record DBRQ01000006.1, read on the forward strand.
GCCAGTGTCGGCCACATCATCAAAAATTAAAACATTTTTGCCTTTAACAGTGGTAGGAATTTGCTGATAAACTTCTGGTTGAGCAAGACGTTTGTTGATTCCACTATAAAACTTAATGCCCAAGCTAGCCAATTCTTTCACTCCAGTATAATCAACAAAAGAGCGACTCATCGGCCAAGCTCCCTTGGCCAAGGCCACAATTAAGTCAAAGTGAATTGCGAAATTTATAACTTGTTGGGCGACCTGCAGAGTTAAATCATCTAACTGATCCCAACTTGGAGTAATATATTTTGCCCTGTCACCTTTAAAATAGATTTCTTGAAAAGTCATAACTTACTCCTCCCCATTGATTGTTCATTGATAAAAACAAAAAAGACGTGTACTTTCTCTTATTCACTTGGTAGCCCCCCTAACTTTCAAACTTAGGGATTGTTGCTTGGGAATACGAAAAACTAAACGCCTTTTCGCACTCTTACTCTATTAATCTAACCGAATTATAACACCCGTAATATTTACAAAACAAGGTTTAAAACTTCCTTTAGATCACTTGCTAATGGCGCTTCGATAAACATTTTATTTTTGGTCCTTGGATGTGTAAATTCAAGGGAAGCAGCATGTAAAAATTGTCTTTTGCACCAACAAGCATCAAGTTTAATGTGTTTTTTACCAGCATAAAGTTGATCTCCCACTATGGAATGTTGCATGCTAGACATGTGCACTCTAATTTGGTGCGTCCGACCAGTTTTCGGTTCCAATTGCAATAAAGAAAAGCCTGCTTGATAAAGTTCTTTGACTTTTTTCATTTTGAATCCGCTCGCGGCGACTAATGAAGGCAATAAGTCTTCTCTTAAACCACTAAATTCATTTTTAACCTGATAATCAGTGACTGCTGCTCTTCCCTCACTGTTAACAGCAAATTTTAGCCTGTTATGAATATTACGACTGACAGGCGCAATGATATGTCCACTTTTTTCAATAAATTTACCGTGTACTAACGCTAAATAAGTTTTGCTGGTCTGCCGGTTTTTAAATTGAGCTAAAAGATTTAGAAGAGCTCCAGGATTTTTGGCTAAAACTAATATACCACTGGTATCTTTGTCCAAACGATGTACCACTCCTCTTCTTTCTTGCCAAATCTCTAAAGGTTGACCAAATTCAGCACTAAAGCCTGCCGGAATTAAAGCTTGATAAGAAAGATTTTTTTGCCAAAATTCTAGAGTAAAACATTCCCTCCCTAATTTTTCCTCTAACCAATCTTGAACAGTTGCTGTTTTAACCGTCTTGGCTTGATTAACTACCAAACCCGCTGGTTTACTAATCACAAGTAAATCTTGATCTTCGTATAAAACTTCTAAATTCATGATTTTTTACCAAAATTAAATGAACGACCTGACCTTTTATAAAGAAGAATGAGTCCAAAAAACAACATCGTTAAATAGACAAAATAGTCCACAACTACTCCTTTCACAAGCATACTGGGCAAACTCAGGGGCTGGATCAAAAGGTGAAACAGAGCGGTTAAAATTAAAAAATTACTAAAAAGAAAACCCGATTGAGCGGTCTTTTTACCAGCTCGATACCACTCCAAAGTACGATACACATACTCCATTTTGCTTAAATAAATATAAACAAACAAATAATAGCAAAGGGAATAAATCTGCACTGGATGGGTTTTTTCAAAAGTACCAGTCGTGATTACTCCCCACGGTAAATTGGTGAAAGTGCCGCCGTAACTACCATCCAAAAAAAAGCCGGCATAAAGAAAAATCATTCCTAAACTCATGGCCGTGACGTAAAAATCTAAAATTTCAAAGGCATCCCATTTATTTTTAACTGCGTGATGATATACAAACCAAATTGCAGCGGCTAGAACCAACAATAATTCACTACCTGGCGTTTGAACGATATTAAAAATGGATAAAATATTTACTCTAAATAATGACCAATGAAAAATAACAAAGGCCAGTCTACCCACCGCAACCCCAAAAATTACAGACATAATAAAAGTGTCAAAAATTTCAAAAGTATTGTAGTGTTCTTCTCTACCCTTACGCCAAAACGCGAAGCCTGAAAAAAAAATCGCCAAAAAAACTAAAACCGTCAGGGATTTAATCTTAAAAAATGGCAATTCGAGTAAGATCGGCATCATAATAAAAGCATTTTAGCACACAACTGCCTGGCTGAGGGTTTGTTAGTTCGAAATCCTACATAATGTCTAATAATTAGAAGAGCAAAAATTGTGCCGGGAGAGGGAATCGAACCCTCATGAAGTTGCCTTCATAGGTTTTTGAGACCTACGCGTCTACCAATTCCGCCATCTCGGCTTAAAAACTTCCACAAGATGTCTTATATTCTACCTTAATTTCCGTATAGATCAATTAAGATGTGCTGATTTCAAAATGCTGATCCAAGGTGCTGCNNGTGCTGCTCTAAAAGTGCCAAGCACCTATATTTTGATTGTTATTTAAAACTTAAAGTAAGTTTAAAAACTGCAAAGAAAAATTGAAAAATTTGACAAAAGGCCCTTGCTTGCCTCACAAAAATCAGTCATATTAAAACAATGGATGCGATTCGTGACTTAGTTAGCAAAGCTTTTGCCGTTGACAGCGTTTGGTCGATCGTAATTAGAGGGGTAATTTGGACGATCATTGCCCTGATTATTATTGTCAGTGTTGACAATCAAAATACGGACTCATCCAATAAAAAACTCAAAGCCAACTTAGGCTTTTTTTCCATGGTTTTACTTCTGTCTGGAGGACTTATTTATTTACTGTTTGGGATTGGGGCGAAATAATTGATGCGCTTATCGAAACCAATAATCACTTAGAACAATGTGTTAATTTAAGCGGTTACAACGAGAAAAAGTAATTTTTTATTGCTTGCGATTTTCCATACCAAAAAATTTTACGCGGTCACCTCTAAAATATAGTTCAATATTGCCTAAACCACCATTACGATGTTTAGCAATTTTTAAAGTTACCGATTCCCGTAAATCATCATCTTTGCGGTATAAAAACATAACCACATCGGCATCTTGTTCAATTGAACCCGACTCACGCAAATCAGACAGTTGCGGAGCTTTTTCACCACGTTGCTCCACGGCTCGAGACAATTGAGCCAGAGCTAAAACTGGAATTTTGAGCTCTCTAGCAATATTTTTTAAACCTTGAGAAATTTCTCCCACTTCTTGAACACGATTCTCACGATTTTGACCGTGCGCCAACTGTAAATAATCAACAATTAACAAATCAATGTTCTGCTCCATCATTAAACGACGCGCTTTGGTGCGCATCTCATAAATACTCAGGCCAGGTGTGTCATCAATAAAAAGTTTCGATTCAGCCAACACCCCCATAGCATCAGAAATTTTCAAAAAATCATCTTGAGATAAACGACCAGTTTTCAGTTTCCAGGCGTCAATATCAGCCTGGCCAACCAACAAACGATCTACTAACTCCTCTTTGCTCATTTCCAGAGAAAATATGCCAACCTTTTTCTTAGCCACAACACTAACATATTGAGCGATATTGACCGCAAAAGCGGTCTTACCTGTACCAGGGCGAGCTGCCAAAATAATCAAGTTGGACTTTTGTAGTCCAGCTAACATTCGGTCTAAATCGGCAAAACCAGTGGGCAAACCACGCAGCTCGCCACCACTCTTTTGCAGTTCATCCAAACGATCAAAACTTTCCACTAAAGTTTGCTTGATTGGCAAAAAATCACGACGGGCATGGGTTTGGGAAATAGCCATCACTTGTTGTTCGGCACTATCCAAAATTTCATTGATTTCCTTGCTTTCGTCAAAAGCTAAACTGCCTACTTCATTGGAAAGAGCGATTAATTCTCTTTTTACATATTTTTCTTTAATCAAATAGGCGTAATTTTCGACGTTGGCCGCTGTAGATAACAAATTTGAAAGTTGACTAATGCCAGAAACTCCGCCAACTGTACGGATTTTTTTATCTTTAGTCAATTGATCTTTCAGAGTGATCACATCTATAGCCATACGTTTGTCATAAAGCTCTAGCATCGCTTCATAAATTGCGCTATTGGCTTTGCTATAAAATGATTCTGGTTTGAGGATTTCAGAGACTTTAATAATGGCATCTTTATCAATTAAAATTGCTGCCAAAACAGACTTCTCTGCTTCAAGATCATGTGGGGGAATTTTTGGCTCCATATTTTTATTTCGCTCCTGTATTGTTATTTCGCTCCCGTCTATAATTTTCAACTGCTATAACTTCCAACTGCAGCTTGACTCTTTTATAAAAAATCATTGACTTTTTTGCAAAAATAATTGACTTTTTTAAAAAAATCAATTAACAGTGATTTTAAGTGCGACGCAAAACTACCAGTTGCATCTCTTCGGGTAGGCGATCTTTCTCAACGATCAATTTATCTTCTGCTGCTGCTGTCGCACCAAAACTTCGTAAAAATTGATCCAGTGGTTTAAATTTTGTATCACTTGGATAAGAGCCATCATTATAATGCATCGGAATTAAAATGCTGGGACTAATGGCGTTAGCGACTTTGATAGCTTCATCATTCATTAAAGAAAACGGCCCACCGACTGGTAAAAACAAAACGTCAATCATACCGATAGCATCTAGTTGCTTTTCATCTAACTGATGAGCTAAATCACCCAAATGGCAAATTGAAAGACCGTCAATTAAAAATTTAAAAACAAGATTAATCCCTCGCTCTGCACCTTCTACTTGATCATGAAAAGTTTTAATTCCAAAAACCGAAATACCTCCCACTTCATATTCACCTGGAAAATCAATGATAAAAGGCTTCTCTCTTTTACTAGTACCTTTAACTTTTTCTTTAGCATTGTGATCAGCATGATTGTGAGAAATGGTAACAATTTCTGCATTGAGATGCGGCAAGGTAATGCCCACCGCTTTATCATCAAACGGATCAGTGACTACACTCCCCATTTCACCTTTAAGTTTAAAACAAGAATGACCGTGATAAGTAATTTGCATAATATAAAAGTTCCATTTTTAATAAATTACAAGCTTCACACTTTAAAATAGACCACCAAAGGAGCTAATTTATCAACTCAAATAATAAGTACTTATACCTAATAGACAGCGACTTCACTTGAGTGAGAAAAAGACTATTCACTAGCAAGTTGAACAATTTTCATCGACCGAGTCTATTTTAAAGTGTAAAGCTCGCTCTTAGTTTAACATATGAATTTTGACTGTCAAAACTTGAACTAATGATCATCAATTAACTCAAGCAATTTAGACAATTATACTTGACTTAAATGTGTAATTCTAAGACAAATTAACTTTACTTTTGTGTATAATTAGCTTAGGATACTCTCTCTAAAGTAAAAAATTATGCGAAAAGAAATTCTTCTAGCAGTTTTTGTCGGTATCACTTTGGGTTTGATGATTACTTTTGGGATTTACCAAAATTCTGAAAATGCTAAAAGTGGCCAAAATAATACTACTGATCAGCTCATTAATCATCCAAGTAGTACACAATCAGCTGTTACTCAAGATCCCCAACTGGTGATCAATAGACCAGAAGAAGATTTACTAACTAATGAAGAAGAATTGATTATTTCTGGTAGTAGCACACCAGATAGTTTTGTGGTGATTTTTGTTAACAATGTAGAAAATATCATCAATACTGATCAATCAGGCAATTTTTCTCTTAAAGTCAAACTAAATAAAGGTGGCAATTTGATTGAAATCAACAGTATTGATGAAGACGGCAAACAAATTAATAAACAAAGAACTGTCATTTATGAACCCGAAAATTAAAACAAACAGTCGTAAACTTATATTCTTAGTTTTCATGAGCTGTGTATTTTTGCTGCCAACTCAACTGGTTTTTGCGCAAACACAAGCCACCAATAGTTCAGATAACACGACCCAAGAAGAACAAGAAAAAGAAAATAGTACAATTGATAACATCAAAAAAGTGATTCAAGAAAAAAAAACTGAACTAGGCAGTATTAGTGCAGAGTTACACAGTGAAAAAGCTTACCTGGCTAAAGTGCTGCGCGTCAGTGAAGAAACTTTGACCGTAAGTCATTATTCTGGTAATAAAATTATTCCTCTAGAAAAAGAAGTCTTAATTCAAAATGAGGACGGCAAAGACATCAAAATCAGCGAGATTGCTGTTGATGATTGGGTGGGTGTTTACAGCGAAGTGCTTGAAGAAAATTTAAAAATCAAAAAGGTAATTCTTTACAAACAAGATTTCAGTCCTAAAGATAAAATAATTACCCTAGGTTCTATTTCCTCCATTGGTAAAAATGATCTTAAAATTACACCTCGATCAGGAGAAAAGGAACTAACCTTTAGTTTTGACAAAACAACCGCTTTTCAAGATTACCAAGGTGAAACAGCTAAATTAGCTGAATTTTATGAAGATCTACAATGTTTGGTAGTGGCCTTTGCTGACAAAAATGGCAATTACGTGATCAGCACCATCAGAGCTTTGAGTAATTTCGAAAAATAAAATCATTTTTACCATCAAGCAATACTAGAAATTGCGGGTGAAACAAAAAGAACATCAGCAGATCAACCAGATGTCTTAAAAAAAGATGAAACGCGAGAAGCACTCGCTAAACCTTTAATAGGTACTGTTTAGGTCACGATACATTTATCACAAACGGCCGGTAGGCCGTTATGAGAGTGCGACATAATTTTCCAATAATAAAAACAGAGCAGTATGATTGGTTTATGACGACAATCAATACTGCTCTTGGTTTTGATTCTAACGACAAAGCCAAACTAAAACTACGAGTAATTGAGGTTTTTGAGAAGTCTGGATTAGAGGCAACTCAATTATCATTTCCAGGTATCAGCAAGAGAACAATATATCGATGGAGAAAAAATTTATTGAGTCAGGCAAAAGGCTTTTTAGTCTTTTACCCATTTTAACCAAACCAAAAAGAGTTACATCACTGTCAAGCAAGAATGCCAAAGAGTTTATTGAGGAAATACTTGATAAAGCTGAATACAAGATTCATACCATTCAAACTGACAATGGCTCTGAATTTAAGGGTTACTTTGACCAAGCAATTGAAAAACTTAAGAATACAAGACATGTTTGGAGTTATCCAAAATCACCCAAAACCAATGGATATGTTGAAAGATTTAACTGGACAATTCAAGATGAATTCATTAACTACGAGATTGATACAGCAACTTATGATATTAAAAGGTTTGATGAAAAACTAAACAACTTGCTAATATATTACAACACAATTAGACCACATCAGTCTCTTGGTTATATGACACCCAACAATTATTTAGTACAATTGCAGAAGAGATGAGCACGTTTGTGCCATATGTCCGTGACCAGGACAAAGATTTTAAAAATGTAGAAATTTATGATATGATAAAAAACGGTGGAAACAAATATCATATTGTTGATTGCATTGATTATATGCCTGTTATTCAACAATTATATTGGTTTGTATATCTCACGCAAGCATGGTACTAAAATACCACAATGGTCGAGCATAGTAAAAAATAGAGATTATACATTTTATCTCATTTATATCTTTTATATAGCACTTCTTGTTAATTCTATCATCTCTATACTCAAGGAGGAGTACATATTTCTACTTGCTTTACTTGGTTTCATTTCGATTCTCCTTAGTGCATATATAAATTTCGTGGCAAGAAGAGATTTGGCTAAATATTGGACACCTTTTGCGAGTACAGGAAAGGAGCAAAAACTCATAAAGACCGGAATTTATGCAAAAATTAGACATCCTATTTATTTATCTGGCTTAATTTTATCATTGGGCTTTACGCTCATCGCTGGAAACTTATATGGCCTTTTATTTTTCATTTTATCTTTGGCAGCTTTTGTCACACGAATAAAAAAAGAGGAAAGGGAGCTAATTACAAGATTTGGTGAAGAATACAAACAATACGCAAAAGAGACCCCCCTATTAATACCAAAATTGAAAGAAAAATGAGGTGGTGTTATGGCGTCCTTTCGCCGACTCTGCGGATTGCTTTGCAATCCTCGTTCCTATCGAGAGCGTATAACAGCCGGACATACGACTACGCCTTACTCTGCCCAAATGCTCGACTACGTCTCGCACTTCGTATGTCCGCAGAACGTTATACGCATAAATTTTAGGAATTTAGATAACAGTGCAAAAAATTTTGTAAAAAACTTTTGCCCGTGAGCCGTAAGCAAAATTGCTTCGCAATTTTGCGTCAGTCAGCGTCGGGATTTTGCTCAAAGAAAGTTCTGACATCGTCCAGCAGACACCACCATATTGAATTAGCCGCCCAGAGCGAAGCCCGAGCCCTTCGCTTCGCTTGGGGCGAGGGAAAATCAAATCGTCTAATGTGGACCGAAGGGGAATCGAACCCCTGATCTCTGCAATGCGAATGCAGCGCTCTGCCAACTGAGCTATCGGCCCTTTTTTGTTTTGGCGGTTGTTGATTGAGGGCGTCACCTTAAATTTTAAATCCAATATTGCAAACAAAGTTTAATTATATAACATTTCCCTTCAAAATTTGACTAAAAAGGCTTATTGTCCTATAATAAAGCGACAATGCAAAAACAAAGTGAAAAAATGCTAGCTTTTCACCACCATTCCTCTGTTTAAAATTGGGGTGAGTTTTTGCGTTTTTAGAAAATAGTTTAAAAATAGGTCCCCAATAAGGGGATTTTTTATTTTAGAATTAGAATAAGATAATCAATAATGGTTTATGATAGATCATCAAAAAAAAGAAAGGAATAGAATTGATTTTTGGAAACATTTGAGGACGCGCAGAGATATGTCTGGTTGGGTCATCTCTGGCGACAAAAATCAATTCTAGAACACTATGTCACCACAAAATTTACAAACACTCAAGGGTTTTCGCGATTTTTTGCCAGAAGCAGTCCGGCAAAGACAGTACGTGAGCAACAAAATTAAAGAAGCTTTTGAACTTTATGGTTTCGAGCCACTCGAGACACCAACACTTGAATACGCCAGTCTCTTGTTAGGTAAATATGGCGACGAAGCCGATAAATTAGTTTATACTTTTGAAGATCGAGGCGAACGCCAAGTGGGTTTGCGCTATGATCAAACTGTGCCCACCGCGCGTGTTTTGAGTCAATATCAAAACGAATTACCCAAATATTTTCGCCGTTACCAGATTCAGAATGTTTTTAGAGCTGACAAACCACAAAAGGGCCGCTATCGCGAATTTACCCAGTGTGATTGCGATATTTTTGGAAGTGAGAGTATTTTGGCCGATGCCGAATTGCTAGCGACCATCGATGCTGTTTTCAAAAACTTAGGTTTTAAATCTATCGTAATTGAATTCAATGATCGCAGTTTATTATTTGACAACCTTAATCCTTTTGCCAATGAAAAAATAGATATCTTCTCTATCATTCAAAGCATTGATAAATTAGATAAACAAACTCCCGAAACAGTGATTGAAGAATTAACCGAAAAAGGTCTCTCCAGGAAAACGGCTGAAGCAATTTTAAACAAAATAAATAAGATTGAAATATCAGATAATTTATTAAAGATTGAACAAAAAACTTTGGCATTGGGTGTCGACCAAAAAAGCTTAGTTTTTAACCCAAAACTCGCCCGCGGTTTGGACTACTACACTGACTTAATTTTTGAAATTAAAATTCCAGAATACGGCAATTCTTCTGTTGGTGGTGGCGGGCGTTACAATAATCTCATTGAAGATTTATCTGGCTATAAAATGCCAGCTGTAGGAGTTGGTTTGGGTTTTGATCGAATTGTAGAGATCTGTCAAGCAATGAATTTAATCGAAAAAGACTGGACTAATACCATGCTTTTGATCAGTTTTTTCGAAAATGAAGATTGCCAAAATAAGGCCATGGAGCTTGCTAAAAATCTTCGTCAAGCGGGCATTAAAACTGAACTTTTCCCTGCTGTGGAAAAATTAACTAAACAATTGAAAGTAGCAGAACAGAAAAAAATTCCTTTTGCCATTATTATTGGTGAAAACGAAATTAAAGCAAACAAATTTACTTTGAAAAATATGCAATCTGGAGAGCAAAAGCTACTAAATCTTGCCGAAATCAAAACAAAGTTACAAGCTTTTTCCCCTTCATTTCTTTGATTTTATGTTATAATGGTCACCTCTTATGAAACAAGGTATTCATCCTAGCAATTGGCAACATGACTGCGTCGTTACCTGCAGTTGTGGTAATACATTTGTCACTGGTGGTTCAAAAAAAACCATGCAGGTTGATATTTGTAACGCTTGTCATCCTTTTTTCACTGGCGAAATGAGGTTTGTTGACCGTCAGGGTCGTGTAGATAAATTCCAGAAAAAAATGCAAATGGCTGCTCAAGCAGCTGCCGTTAATGCTTCTAAGGCTAAAAAAGCTGTTAAAGAAAAAGTAGAAAACAAATCTTACAAGCAAATTTTGATTGAACAACAAAACGAGCTTAAGGCTAAACAAGCCGAAACTGTCACCAAAAATTAGCTTCCTTTTGAATTTGTAAACGACTTTTTTAATTTAAAAAAGCCGCTGTTACAATGTAGGTGTGATTTAACACACTTTTAAGAAAGACATCAATATGGAGCAAATTTTTAATCCCTATCAAACACAAATAGAAAAGCTCAATAAAGCCATTGCGCAGAATCAGGCTTTACTTGAAGATAGCGAATTGCAGATTTTAGCGGCCGAAGAGATTGCTCGCCTTCAAGAAGAAAAACAAGCTCTAGAATTAGCAGCAGCAGAGTTTCAAAGCAATCAAAACAAAAATGAAAGCAGTGGAAATCAAACCATCCAAACTGCTAATGCAATTATTGAAATTCGCGGAGGGGCTGGCGGTGATGAAGCGAAAATTTGGGCCAATGATTTAATGCGTATGTATCTGCGTTATAGCGAAAATAAAGGCTTAAAAATTGATTTAATTGACGAATTAGTTTTTAAAGTTAAGGGTCAGGCACAGCTGCCAATTGTTAGCATAGACAAGGAAGGCAAAATCACGCTAACTGGAGAAACAGAAATGCTTTCTGCCTACAAACTTTTTCATTACGAATCCGGGGTGCATCGCGTACAAAGAGTACCTGTCACTGAAGCGGCTGGCCGCATTCACACTTCTACTGCTTCGGTGGCAGTTTTACCAGAAGTAACCGCTACTGCGATCGAAATCAAGGAAGAGGATTTAGAATGGTCTTTCATGCGCTCTGGTGGAGCTGGCGGGCAATCGGTTAATAAAACCAACTCTGCCGTACGGCTCGTACACAAACCTAGCGGCATCGTCGTCAATGCTCGTCAAGAAAGAAAACAGGCTCAAAATCGGCAAATCGCTTTGGAACTTTTGCGCGCTTTGTTGTGGCAAATTGAAGAAGACAAAAAACAAGCCGAAATTGGCGAGGCCAGAAGTAATATTGGTCGTAACATGCGTGCCGAAAAAATTAGAACTTATAATTATCCGCAAAGTCGCGTTACCGATCACCGCATTCATCAATCGTGGCACAATCTCGAAGCAATTTTGGGAGGTGATCTTGATATATTGATCGCCGCCACTAGGTCTTTAATGAAAATTGACGAAAAAATAACAACAAATTAAATCACTTTCAAGTCTTTAAAATTGTTCAAGTGCTTTTTCTAGTACTTCATCTTTTTCTGTGTCGTAATTTTGGACGATTTCTATGTCAACCGGCAAACCATCTTCATGAATCCAGCTACCGTTTGGGGTTAGCCAGCGACCAACCGTGATGTGTAAACCACCACCATTGTTCAACTCAATGCGGTCTTGTACCGTACCTTTGCCAAAGGTTTGTTCACCAATTAATTTAATTTGAGCATCGTCTCTCAAGGCTCCAGCAACAATTTCAGAAGCCGAAGCGCTACCTTTATTCACTAAAACCACTGTTGGAATACCCACTAAACGAGCTGTACCAGTACTATTATAATTTTTGGTAGTATATTTAGATTTTTGACTAACCACTACTCCACTTTTAATAAAATCGCTTGCGATATCAATGGAAACATCAAAAAAACCACCTGGATTATTGCGCAAGTCTAAAATTATTCCTGAGATTTGATCTTTTTTAGCCAAAATTTCTGTCACTGCCTTGTTCCATTCATCTAATGTTCTTTCGCCAAATTGAATCACTTGTAAATGAGCCACTTGTTTGCCATTGGCCGTTTTCACAAATTGCAGGACTACACTCTCCACAATAATTTCATCACGAATAACAGTGATATCCCGATTACTGTTGTCGCTTTGACGATAAATACTTAAAATAACTGGAGTGCCTTGCGAACCACGAATATTGGTCACCGCATCATCTAATGTCCAACCGGTAGTATCTTCGTCTAACTGTTTGCTCTCATCTTTGACATGAGTAATAATATCGCCAGCTAATAAACCAGCTTTTTCTCCAGGACTCCCAACTAGCGGCGTTAAAATACCCACCATGTTATCAATATAGGTTAGTTCAATGCCCACTCCGTAAAAGCTACCTGCCAAATTTTGTTCTGCTTGAGTATTATCATCTGGTGGTAAATACATGGTGTAAGGATCACCAACTCCTGTGACCATGCCGGAAATTGCACCATTAATCATTTTTGTCTCGTCAATTTTATCTGTTTCCAAATAATCTTGCTCCAAACGTTGCCAAACTTCCCAAAAAGTATCCATTGACACTGAAGTATTTGTTGCACTGTTACTTAATTTAACAAAATCAGAGGCTTGACTTTTTTTGGCCAAATCATCCAATAAACCAATTTTCAAACCAAATAATGAGCCCTCACTGGCGTAACGGAAACCCATAATTAAGCCTAGGGCTAAAAGTAAAATGATTAAAACAGCATTACGAATAAAAGTGAAAAGCCGAGAGGATTTTTTTTCCATACAAGAGATTTATTGTAAGACAACTGACAAAAAAAATCACACGCAAAACTGCACTTTAAATAGTTTGAGTAAATGGCAAAAGGGCTAGATGCCTCGCTCTCTTGACTTCACGAGCTAATTTTTTCTGCATTTTAGCAGTTAAGCCCGTTTTGGTTCTAGGCAAAATTGCGCCTTGAGCGGTGACAAATCTTTTGAGTTCTTCGGCTTTTTTGTAGCTAAAGTTGTAAGTCTTCATTTTTTTCTCCATAATTTATACTTGAACTTTTACACTTTTAAGACAATCTGCAGGTTAGATAATTGTTTGTCAGTATCTAACTAAAAAGGAATGTCGTCAGAGACATCTTCTACCTCCGCAACTTCAACCTCTGGCACCGGTTCTGCTGATGGCGCCGTCGTGGTTGACGTGGCAGTTTCTGTGGCATCTGGTGTTTCTTCTCCATCTCCTTCCACAGGTCTACCACTTTTATTACTAAGTAGCATCATGTTGTCAATAATAATTTCCGTGACTTTTCTAACTTCACCGCTTTCAGTCTTCCAATCTCGAGTCTGAATACGACCTTCAACATAAACTTTGTCACCTTTATGCAGTAATTGGCCACAAATTTCCGCCAATTTAGACCAAGCAACAATGTTATGGAAGTCCACTCTCTCTTGTTTATCCCCTCCATCGGCTGGCGTCCAGGAACGATTGGTGGCAATGCCAAAAGAAGCCACAGCAGTACCATTTGGCGTGTAACGCAAATTAGGATCTCTAGTTAAATTCCCAATAAGCATAACTTTATTTAAAGAACGTGCTGACATTTTGACCTTTCTCTCATTAGAGTTGATTTATATTGATCTTTCTTCATTATGAAGCAGCAAAGTTACAAGAAGTGTGACTAATCAATTTTTAGTAAAAAAAGAAACCGCCAACAACATAAGTAAATTAATCTTTGATAGACTCTTCCAGCTCGTCAGCAATCACCAATAAATGACGCAGAATTTCACGATGCAGCGTCAAACTTTGTTCAAATTTCTGTACATTTAAAACTGGAAAATTCACAATCATATGGACGTAGACGGCTTCTTCGTAAACCTTTCCCGCTTGAGAAATATTATAAGCCAAATGTTTGCGGCCCCAATCATCCTCTTTAACAACAACACCCTTATTTTTAGCCACTAAATCAGCAATTTCCTTTTTGAGTCTGGAAACGTCTGCGTCCAATAAATCGCCGGGAATTAAATAAGTTAATTCGTAATTTTTTTTAATTATTTCCTTAGTCAATTTCATAGTTTTTTAAGATTCGCAAAGTTGAGCCCCGCTCAACTCTCTGGATATTTAATAAGCGAATTTTAATCTCTAGGGGTTATTATACAAAAAAAATGCAAAAAGTCTACTTGTGCTTATTTATTTGCCAATCATGAATTCCACCACATCGCCATCTTGCATTAAATAATCGCGCCCTTCTTGTCTAATTTTGCCAAGTTCTTTACAGGCTGCCCAGCCACCAAAATTGATAAAATCGGCAAAAGTCACTACCTTAGCACTAATGAATTTCTTACTAAAATCCGTGTGAATTACCCCTGCAGCTGCCTGAGCGGTTGCGCCTTTTTGAATCGTCCAAGCTTTGACTTCAATCGTCCCGGCAGTCAAAAAACTCTGTAAACTCAAGGTTTGATAAGCTACTGCCGCTAAACGTGCCAAGCCACTTTCTTTAAGACCCAATTCCTGCATGTATAGTTCCTGATCTGCCTGCACTAAACTTGCCAATTCACTTTCAATCTTGGCAGATATTACCACAATTTGCTTTTTTTGCACTTTGAGTTTACTAGCAAACTTTGCCCTAATTTCGTCGGCTTGCGCTAAATCCTGTTCATCAACATTAATAGCAAAAATTTCTTTTTTGGCAGTCAGCAAGCAAAGCTCTTTAGCTACTAACTGTTCTAGTGCACTTTGACAATTAAGATTTTTACCCTGTTCAATAGTAGCCATAAAACTTTGAATAATCTCCCATTTAGCTTTTTCATTTTTACTAACACTGCCTTTGGGTTGTTGCTGCTTCTGCAACGTTTCTAGATCAGCCAATTGCAATTCAGTACGAACGATAGCCAGGTCTTCCTCTGGATTAACACTACTCTCACGCAATACATTAGCATCACTAAAGTTACGTAAAACATGGCAAATAGCGTCGGTTTGGCGAATGTTAGCCAAAAATTTGTTGCCTAAACCTTCACCCTTACTTGCACCCGCCACCAAACCAGCAATGTCGACAAATTCCACCAAGGCGTATTTAATTGGAGGTAGGATTGGCATCTTTTCCGTGGTTTTGATTAACTCTGCCAGCTGTGGTAAACGTTGATCTGGCACCTCTACCACTCCCACATTCGGTTCAATGGTGGCAAAAGGATAATTGGCTGCCAAAGCAACTTGCTTTTTCAGTAAAGCATTAAAAAGGGTGGATTTACCAACGTTAGGCAAACCGACAATCCCAATCTGTAAACTCATATTTTAGCCAACTCCTCTCTAATATCATAAACTTTTTCTAATTATATCGAGAAAGCTGATAATTGCCACCCGAATGATACAATTATGACCATGAATGAATGTAAGGCAAAGGATATTGGCCAAGACAAATTATTTAGCTATCCCTTATAACTTAAATTACCAAACATCTTTAATTTTTGAACAACCAAACAACAGACAAGGGAGACATGCTTTTACTTTTTGAAAGTGGTAAAAGAGATATTCAGCAGGATATTCTGTTCTATTGACAAAATCAAGAAAGAACTTAAGAAAAGTAACTTCTTTTACGCCACCAAAATTACTCCCGCCATACATATTAAGGCAGCAATAACTTTACGATAAAAGTTATCCCTTTCCTTAAGAAAAACAGCAGCTAAAAGTACCGTTAAAATAATATTAATTCTCATGATGACACTTACTTGAGAAAGTAAAGCTCCTTTGCCAAGAGCTGTGTAAAAAGTAATTGTGCCAATTGAATAAATCAGAGTATAAGCGATTAAATTTTTATTGACTGTTTTGATTGCTTTTGGTAATTGCAAAGATTTTTTCGGATACAAAAAACACAACATTAAACCTGGTAAAAGTGAAATGAGACTAGTAAAAGAAATAGCGTCATAGCTTTTAATAATAAAAACGTCGCTAACTGTAGCAAAGGCGAAAAAACTTGCCGCGGCCAAAGCTAAAATTGCTCCTTTATGAAAAACAAATTTTTGACCACGATATTGCACCATCAAAACTGATAATAAAACTAACATTGCCCCTAAATATTGTGACCAAACCAAACGTTCTCCCAAGAAAATATAGGCACTAATCATTGCCGCAATTGCCCCTACTCCAGATAAAATCGTCATCTCTGAAGCCTCAATTAATTTGATGGAGAGAAAAAGCATGACTGAACCAACAGCGTAAAGAAGTGTGCTCAATAAAAAGAATGGCCAAAGGTCAAAACTTGGCCAAACAAAACCTTGACTGATAGCAAAAGGAGTGATGATTGCCGTCAAAAGTAATTGAAAAATAATGGTTGATAATACAGGATCGCTCGCCTCTTCCTTCATGGCCAATCGCTGAAATAAAGCGGCCACTGACACTGCTAGAGCTGAAATTAAGATAAAGAAAAGCCATGACATTGAAATAATCTATTTTTCACTTGGAATTAATAACCAACACACAAGATAGATAGATAAGCCAGGCACTCCTCCAGGAATTAAAGCTAACACTAAAATAACTCTAACAAGAGTAACATCAATGCCAAAATAATTGGCAAAAGCGATAGCCACCCCAGCAATTTTTCTACCTTCAATGGGTCTAATAAGTTTTTTAGTAGTGGTTTTTGTATTTTTATTTGGCATTTATCCTTTTTTACAAAATACTTATCAAATCAATTGATGTCATTGTATCAGATTAAAAAAGCCTTTTCAGCTCTACTCCCCCCGTGCGCAAAAACCATATGGCAAAATCATTATTGCGAAAATCGTCATGTTTGATCAATTGGATAAATTGCTGGAAATCACAAAACTCTAAATTAATTTTCTCTCCAGGATCTAATTGTTGAGCAGCCACTTTTTGGCAATTTTTAGCCACTAAATAAAAATTTACCCAATCAATTTTTTCATGCAGTTGGTTGCAAAAGAAAAAATACCACTCCTTTGTGCCATAACCAGTTTCCTCCAATAATTCTCTTTGACTGGCTTGCAGAATAGTTTCTTGCTTGTCCACAATGCCCCCTGGCAAACTCCAAAATTCTTGGCTTGCCGGTTGGCTTTGGCGCGTCATAATGATTTTACGGTTAGTAGTAAAAGCCAAAATAGTAACCGTGTCTGCTCTAGCAAGACTTTCAAAAGTTGCTTGACTACCATCAAAAAGTTTTTGTGACCACTGCCAAACTTGAAAAATTTCACCCTGAAAAACAATTTCAGCTTGCTCACCTTTTTTGAGTTTGGGCTGAGTCCGCACAATAATTTTTGATTCGTTTGTCTTGTTCACTTTTTGTAACATCAAAACTGAATTATACGGCAAAACCTCACAAAAAGTTTGCAGAGGAAAGCAAGGTATAATAGTTCTTGTGCAAGAAATTCGCATCAAAAACAAAACCTATGCTTTACCTATCTTTTTACCTGATGCTACTTGGGGTGTGGCACGCAATTTGGACAGCCTTGATCTTCAACGCGTCGGGCTTGAGGGAGTGATGGTCAATACTTATCACTTATTGCAACAACCAGGTGAGCAAATTTTGCAAAAGCTTGGTGGGATTAAAAAAATGATGAATTGGCCAGGCTTTGTGTCTTCTGATTCTGGTGGTTTTCAACTATTTTCACTCATCAATCAGAATCCAGGAATGGGCAAAGTCACTGATGAAGGCGTATTACTTTATAACGGTCCTAAAAGACAACACAAAACTCTTTTTACTCCAGAAGATTCTATCCGTATGCAATTTATTCTCGATAGTGATGTAATGATCTGTCTAGACGATTTCACTCCTCCTAATGCCAGTGAGGAACGGATTAAAGCAAGTGTTAAAAGAACTGTGTCTTGGGCAAAAAGGGCTAAAATTGAGTTTGCAAAACAACTCACCCAACGTGGTTACACCGCAAACAACCGTCCCCTGCTCCTCGCACCCATTCAAGGTCACAATCATTACAAGTGGCGGACTTATTGCGCCAAAGCATTGCAAAAAATTGGCTTTGATCTTTATGGCCTTGGTGGTTGGCCTTTTACTGAAAATGATCAATTTGATTACTCTTTTTGCCAGAGAAATGCTGATTTAACAGATAAAAATAGTTTACGTTTTGCCCTTGGTGTTGGTTCACCAGAAAATATTGTGAAGCTTTTTTTCATGGGTTATCAATTTTTTGATTGTGTGCTACCGACCAGAGACGCTCGCCACCAACGACTTTATGTTTTCAAAGTTGATCCACAAACTCTTGATCAAAATGAGCTGAAAAAATTAGCTCTGGCTAATCGTCTTGATGAAATTTTTGACTACCTTTACATTGGCAAAGGCATATTTGCAACCGATAAAACAGCCATTAGCACATTTTGTGATTGCCCCATTTGTCAAAATGCTGCAATAGCACCGCCAGTCAGCAAAGCCTATTTGCACCATCTTTTTAAGATTGGCGACGCCAGTGCTTTTCGTTTAGCTAGTTTACACAATTTGCGCACTTATACACAAACTATGGAAATTCTGCGTCGTTAATTGAGTAAATGAAAAAAGCTAATGCCACAAACCGTGATCTTTGAGAGCTTTTTTAATTTGTAAAAGTTCAATTTCAATTTTCTTGATTTTCATCTGCAAATCAAAATCCTCTTGAGTTGTGATGTCTTCGTCTATAAAATAATTGATTGGTTTATGAGTTAAATTGCTAATAGTTTTTAGAGTATTCACTGGTGGTAGCGCACGCCCCTTTTCATAAGCACTGACGGTACGATCAGATAATTTCAAACCATAAGCTAATTCTTTTTGGGAAAGGGCAGCTTCTATTCTGGCTTGCTTAATCTTTTGAGAAATTTTGTCTGTTTTTGTCATATTTTGTTTGCTTGACTAAATTTAGATCAAACATTACTCTATTCTTATTAGAAAAAATCTAATTTTAATATGTCTACTTCTTTAATTAAAAAATCTGTCTTAATTGTCGAACCTAATTTGCATCAAAAAAAGCCTTATGTTTTTCTTGACCAAAAACTTTTTAAAATAACTAAAATTAGCAACGCTTTAATGGCCGCGGACAAGTTACAAAAACAAAAATTTGATTTAATTTTTTTAAGTTGCAGTTTTTCTAGTAAAAAACTATTTAATTTTCTTGAATCATTCAAACAAGCCAATAAGACCAAAATCGTTCCTTTAATTCTAGTTGTTGATTTTAGTCAACCCTTTAGTATTGTTCCAGGATTAACCTGGAATAATCAACTGGGCCTGCTCAGTTCCATTTCTTTGGAGAAAGAACTACAGACACTTCTGGCTAAATTACTCTAATACTAATTTGTAATCTTCTTGTAACCTACTCTAATTATAATGGGCTTAAGCCAAAATAGAAGTTGCTATTTGCCACAGCAACTTGCATTTTGTGAAGCTTAAAGCAAACAAATGTTAAAAAAACAACCAATCAAAAATTTAGCTAAGCGTTATAGACCTAGAGAAAAAGCCGAAAAATATGGTTTAAAAGCCTTAAGTAATTATGAGCTTTTAGCCTTAATCATTGGTAGCGGGCACAAGAATTGCAATGCTTTAGAATTAGCTAAAAAAGTTGAAAAACACTTATTGGCGCCAAACGAAATTACCCAAAATCAAACAAAAGAAGAGCAAAAACTTTTACAAATTCCTGGTATTGGCGCAGTTTTGGCCAGTAAAATTCTAGCTAGCTTAGAGTTGGGCCAACGCTTGGCACAAAAAAGTGATACAAAACAAATTAATCAGCCAAGCAAAATCTTTGAATTATCTACAGAATTGAGCAATAAAAAACAAGAATACTGTTTGGCTTTTTATTTAAACGGTCGCCAGGAATTACTAAGTAAAAAAACACTAGCCATTGGCGGTTTAAATTATAATTTTATGGAACCACGAGATATCTTTGGACCAGCTTTTACTCTGGGAGCCAGCAGTTTTATTTTAGTGCATAATCACCCCTCAGGAGATCCTCGGCCCTCAGATGATGATTTGATTTTAACAGAAAAAATTGCTAAGTTAGCTGACTTAATGGGCATTAAATTGTTGGATCATTTAATAGTTTGTAAAAACAGCTATTTTTCGATTAAAGAACACTTTGGCGAATTATTGGATGTTTAAGCTTGATGCTTGATTAAAACTCTATCGGTTTGATCAATCAGTTGATAACCAGCCTGGGCAAATTTTGTCCTAATTTCGTCGGCTTTAGTAAAATCTTTTTCTTTGCGTGCCGTTTCTCTTTGTTTAAAAAGTTTTTGCAAGTCTGGCGGTAAAGTGTTAACTGCCACCAATTTTTGGTCACTTATTGGCAAATCAGCTTCACTCATAGCAATTAGACCTAACCCAAGTATGCGATCAAATTCTAGTAGTAAGCGATATTTTTGAGTATTGCTTAATTGACTTTTCAGCACTTGCCAAACAACACTTAAAGCTTCAGGTGTGTTGAGGTCATTTTCGACAAAAGCAAAAAATTGCTGCAGCAACTTTTGAGCCTCTTGATCGGCTTGCGTTGTCGACGGAGCGATTGATGCAGGATGGGCCAATTCCAATTGGCGCTTTTTTTTAATCGTCAAATAAGCTTGCAAGAGTTTATAAAAAGCATTTTGACTGGCTGTAAGACTTTGAAAAGTAAAATTTTGTTCACTACGATAATGACTACTTAAAAAGAGTAAACGTAAAGCCGCTGGTGTAAAACCTTTTTGCAAAATGTCATCAATCGTATAAAAATTATTTAGTGATTTGCTCATTTTTTGACCATCAACTAGTAAAAAATTGTGGTGTACCCAAAATTTAGCAAAAGGTTTTTTGCCAGTATAGCTCTCCGATTGGGCAATTTCGTTGGTGTGATGAACAGCAATGTGGTCAACTCCTCCAGTGTGAATATCAATTTGTGGCCCGAGATGTTCAATACTCATGGCGCTACATTCAATGTGCCAACCTGGAAAACTGCGCTGATGCCATGGGCTGGGCCAAACCATCTGCCGCTTTTCGCCAGCTTTTTCAAATTTCCACAAAGCAAAATCACTCGGATTTTTTTTACCTGTCACCTCACCTATTCGGCTAGCTCGCAAAGTACGACGTGGATCGTGACCAATTAATTCACCATAAGTTTCAAGTTTTGACGTGTCAAAATACACTCCTTCATTTTCGATTACATAAGTAAAACCTTTTTTTTCCAAAGTTAAGACCATTCCCAATTGACTCTGAATATGTTCACTAGCGCGACAACTAAGCGTAGGTCGTAAAATTCCCATTAAATCCATACTGTAAAAAAAGTAATCTTCAAATTTTTTAGCTATTTCCCAAGCTGTTTGACCATATTGACGAGCACCTTTTTCCATTTTATCTTCACCCTCATCTCCATCGGACACCAAGTGTCCTACATCAGTGATATTTTGTACATGCTTCACGTCATAACCAGCGTGACGCAAAACACGTACCAAAACATCATCCATTACGTATTTACGTAAGTGACCAATGTGGGTGTAATCATAGACAGTCGGTCCACAAGCATACATTTTCACTTGTTTGGGATTTTCGTCAGCAACAGGACCAGTTGTCTCTTGTATAGACTTAAATTCTTCCACTTTTTTGGAAAGCGTATTATAAAGTTGCATCGCAGATCATTGTAACTGGAGAAGTCAGTTTTGACTAGCCAACTAGCTAAATTAACTAGCTATCCACCTGAGTTAGTTGTGTTCTTCGACTTTGCAAAAGAGTGGCTGTTTGCTGCTTTTTACTTCCAATTAATTCAAGCGGACCTTTTTTTGGACTGCTCGGTGGAATTATAGTAGTTTCCTTAGCTAATTTAGCCTCTTCTTCTTTTTTACGCTGCTCTGCTTGGAGCTCTTTTTGCTTTTGATTTTGCTCCTCTTGAAATTTTTGCCGTACATAAGCCTGCTCTTCGCTAGTTAATTGCTGCCAATTGCGAGCAATTTTGGCCTTTTTGATTTTTTTCTCTGGCGAATCATTTTGATTAATTTTAAGTAAAAGGTCAATATCAAAAAATGATTTAAGAGTGTTCACAATGTCTTTACTAGGCCGTACAAACAATTCATCTTTTAAATTAGTGACGCGTCTAGGATTATCATGATATTTACCAAATTCACTAGAAACTTCTCCCGCTTGATTAGCATTAGCTGCTGCTTGTTGTTTAGTAACCCCCGTTTGACCTAAAACCGAAGTCTGTTGCGCAGTTTGTTTGTTCGCGGTGGCGGCGGCCGCATTAGAATTTTCATATTCATCACTAAAACCAGAGTCAAAAGTTTGGCGAAAACCACCATCAGGTCTAATTTGCATTTTTGTGCCGGTGTTGAAAGCGCCAAAATCTGCCATAAATTTGTTTTACACCTTTTGTAAGCCGTCAGCTAAATTAACCAATTATGGATTCAAATGTTTTAATTGGATAATCTGTTTACTCCTCTCCTCCAATTCTTTGATTTTCTTGGCGGCATCAGCGGCCTCTTTTTGAGTAAGTCTTTGCTGATATTGTAGAGAATTTTTTATTTCTGTCTGCATTTTATCAAGTTCTTCAGTAATTTTGCTTCGATCTTCTTCTTCCTTATTTTTTTCTAAAAGAGCGAGCTCTTCTGCTTGAAAAGTTGAATCTGCTTCATTGGTTGCCTCTGAAGTTTGCTCTGTTGAAGTTTCTGTCTGAATTTTTCCCAAAATTCCTTCTGCCTTGGTGGGAGTAGAATTCTGGCTCGGTGTTTTGTGCTCTTCGAGCAATTGCTGCAGCGCAGCTAAAGGGTCTTGACTATTTACCATACAATTATAGTAACAGAAAAAAGCCAATTTAAGCAAGATTGAGGTCTATTGAATAAACTTCCCCGCAGCAAGCTGTGTGGAAATCTACTTGATTATAATAATCTTAGATCAAGATTAGATTAAATCAATTTGATTTTTACCTAAGCGACGATGATTGGTCTTTTTTTCTTTAGTTTGTCGCATTTTACGCAAAGCGGCATTAGTGGCATCTACAATGGCATCGTAAAAATCATAGCCATCGATCTCTATCCATAAGTCTTTGCCTGGTAATTCGATGCTATATTTAACACTGACTTTTTTATTGCCAGTTGATCTCTTAGTATCTTGTTCCAAATAAACAGTGATTTTGCTTACTTTTAAATCTTTTAGTTTCTCTAACTTATGGCTCTGTCTTTGAATAAATTCTCGCAAAGCTCTCGTAACCTTCAAACTCTTTGCTTGAACAATGATGTTTGCCATAATTTCCCTTTCAATTTTTATCACCAAGATAAAAGCTAACTAATAAAAAAAACGACCCCCAATTAGTATTTACCTAACTGTAGAATCGTTAATGCCATCTGACTTNNTTACTTGCTAAAGTCTCATATGTATCGTGACCTAATCACAACGATTATATTTCTCTTCTACCCTCAAGTGCTCTAGCTAAAGTAACGCCATCAGCATATTCAATGTCTGCTCCAATTGGTAAGCCGTGACCAATGCGACTAATCAGAATTTCATCCTTGTTTTTTAAATTAGAGTTAGCAATCATTTGCTTAATATAAAGGGCTGTAGCTTCTCCCTCCATCGTTGGATTGGTCGCCAAAATTAACTCCTTTACTCCACTTAAACGTTTAAGTAAATCTCTCAAATAAAGCTGATCTGGGCCGATATTATTTAAAGGAGCGATGCAGCCGTGTAAAACGTGATAGAGACCATGATATTTTTCAGATCTTTCAAGCGCTAATAAATCTAGTGGCTCCTCCACTACACATAAAAGTGAGCTGTCGCGATTTTGGTCACTGCAAATCGAACAGGGGTCAGTTTCAACTATGTTGTGGCAAATAGAACACATCACGGTTTCTCTTTTTAAAGCCAAAAGTTTGTCAGCAAAGTCTTCTATTTCAGTGGTTGGATTATGCAGCAAATAAAAAACCAAACGTTGAGCCGATCGCGGGCCAATACCGGGCAAACGTTCAAATTTTTCTACCAACTGGCGTACTGCTTTAGGTAATTTTTGCATATATATATTTTAAGCCTTTTAATTAATTAAGAGACCTTCCCACTTAGTCAATTTATCTTGTTTAAGTGTGGAAACCTTAATTATTCTTCTACATAATCAATAGAAGTATCTTCTAACTGATTCTCCCAATTTTTAGTTTTGTTCTTCTTCAAAAATGTTTGAGTTAAAGTCCAAATGTGCTTTTCGACTGCTTCGACACTTTGATTAGTATCAATAATTTGCCAGCGTGAATGAGACCCATTTTGTTTTAAATCTGCTTTAGCTATTTGTAAGTAAGCTTGACGAATTTTTTCATGAAAGCTCTTATCTTCATAATCAATACGATTCGAACCCTCAAGACTCATCCGTCTTCCTAAACCAATTTCAACTGGTGCATCAAGTAAAAAAGTAATATCTGGGTAAGTTTTTTTGGTAGATATATCATTCAATTGTTCAATAATCTCCACACCAAAACCCCTAACTATACCTTGATAAACCACGCTACTATCGCGAGACCGATCCATAACTACCACTTTTCCTAATTCTAGTGAAGGCAAAACAATTTCACGATAAATTTGTGCTCGAGCAGCCTGAAAAAGCAAAACTTCTGTGGTGTAAGCCATCCCTACATTTTTATTTGACAAAACAACTTCTCGAATTTGTTCGCTAATTGCCGTGCCACCAGGCTCACGCAAGACTACTACGTCTTTGCCAGCTTCAACTAGATGCTCTTTTAACCTCACGACTTGAGTGGTTTTACCAACTCCTTCGCCACCCTCTAGAGTAATAAGTAGGCCCTTTTTTTTCATTGATCAAATTCCTTAATTTAATTGCTAAAATGACTCGCTTCAATTCCAAAAAATAGTTGTCTCAGCCAGAGTAGCACCGGCGCTCTGGTTTTGTAAAGCTGGAGGATTAGGATTTATGTCTGTTTTTGATTCACCATTAGTTGTTTTCTTTACACCAACTAATTGTGCTCCAGCAATCATCATTTTTAATTCTAAGAATTCGTCTGTTTGCGGTTGCGCCGTTAAATGCCAGACTAATTCGTCTTTAATTTTTCTCTGAAAAAGAGGGAGTTTTTGTTGCATTTGATCAAGAGCTGTGGCACTGTGTTGCCAATCCAAAATTTCCTCTTTAAAAAATTCCGTGATCCAAGGTTGCAGCGTGGTTTCTACACCAGTAGTTTCAAATAAAAAATTGCGCAAGAAACGTAAAGCTTTGAAAGTGTGATCTCTTTTATTGATAATATCCAATTCATTCATGCTGGGCTCAATTTGAAAAAACCTGGCTTCTTTATTTAGAAATAATTTAGCATTGACTAGGCGAGCATATAAATCGGCCTGCACATTAATATCTAAGTGTTTAACCAAAGACATTATTTCTGTAAAAAGCAATTCAAGATTATGTGCAACGTCACCTTCTCCCAAATTAACAGTTTGTTCTTTCAGCGAACTAAAATCACCCTTAAATTGGCCATTGACTGGAAAATCACCCTCCGTAAGAGAAAAACTGGGCCCCATTCTATATTTAATAACGCGCAGCATCACCATAAAATCAGTCAACTCCAACCACCAAGATTTGGGAGGAGGTAAGTGTTTATGGGCTTGCTCGCTATTGACTTGCAGTTTGTGATGTTCGTCTTCCCATTCTTCTAATTCATCCAGTGCCGTCTTAAGCAACCCGTCTTGCGGTTCTTCTATATTGGCAATTACTAAAACTGGATGTTCTTTTTTTCTGTAACCTATTGTTTCAAATAAAGTAGCAAATTGTTCTTGATTCCTCATTATCACTTACTACCGGTGCTACCAAAACCACCGCGATTGTGGGCACCGAAAACTGTTAATTTTTCTAAAGTAATTTTTTCTCTTTTTAAAATAATTATCTGCACTAAGCGCTCACCTTTTTCAATCTGAACTGCTTTTTGACTGAAATTATACAAAGCCGCCTGATATTCATCTTCGTTTCCTCGATAATCATAATCGCCAATGCCAATGCCGTTAGCCATCATTAGGCCTTTTTTATAGAGAGAACTGCGAGCTGATAAAAGCACAAAATAGCCTTCTGGCACTTGCAAAGCAACATTAAGCGGCACTTGAACAACTTCTCCAGGATTGATAGTGGTAGCTAAGCGGCTGTAAAGGTCAAGAGCCGCTGCTCCATCACTTTTATATTCTGGTAAAGGCAAAGTTTGATCAAAAAGCTTAATTTTAACTTTCATGAGTACAAAATCCGATCTAATGCTAACATAGCTTTATGCAAATGGAAACTTTCACTTTAGGAGCATTGCAAACTAATTGCTACCTACTGATTAGCGATGCCTCTCAAGCTGCAGTGATCATTGATCCCGCTGATGAGGGTGATTTTCTTAACGAAGAATTGCTGCGCCGCAATTTGCAGCTAAAAGCCATTGTCCTTACGCATGGTCACTTTGATCACTGCTTGGGCTTACTTAGTTTGAAAAGTGCCTGGCAAGTGCCAGTCATGATGAATTTTGCTGACCAATTTTTGCTAAAAGGCGCCAAAAGTAGTGCGCGCCATTGGCTCGGCATCGAGAGTGATCCGGTACCACCAGCCGATTTTGATTTGGCGACACAAAATAAAATTACCCTGGTCGATGAAAATTTTCAAGTTATTGCTACTCCTGGACATACCCCGGGGAGTATCTGTCTATTACATAAAAAAGATAAACTTCTGTTTAGTGGTGACACCATTTTTGCCAATGGAGATGTTGGTCGCACCGATTTTGCTTATTCTGATCAAAAAAAGATGCAAGCCAGTTTAAAACAACTGCGTACATTACAACAGCAAGGTTTTTACGGAGAAGTTTTTCCAGGCCATGGTGAAAGTTTTTTTGCTTAAAAAAGATAGCTTTAATTTACTTTAAGCTTTTTTAAATTCCAACACAAGTGTGCCAGCATCATTCAATTTTTCTTGACTTACCAGAATAAATTTAGATTGAATTTGTCCCACGCTGCCACTAAAAAGTTTCACTCCACTACCAAAAATAAAAGGTTCTATCGTCAAAAACATTCGGTCGATCAAACCTTTTTGTAAAAATAAATTGTAAATACTGGCCCCACCGCAAAGGGCGATTTGTTTGATGCCTTGTTCGTTTAAATCAGTCAAAATTTTTTCGGGATTGTCCGCTGTAAACAATAAGTTTGGATCACTAAAATTAGCAAAACGAGCTGGCTGGCTGGTCATGACAATCGTTTTGCGGTTCATTAAAGCTTTACCAATGGTCACAAAAGTTTTGGAACCCATAATCATGGTACCAATGGCTTTACTTTTTTTGGCAAAAAATTGACGATCTTCTTGACTAGTCCAAGTGGTTGAAGATAAATGTTCTTGGTTTAAGGGCGCAATAAAGCCATCAATGCTCATCGCTGCAAGTAAAATTACTTCTGGTTTATTCATGGATGATATCTCCTTGGCTGATTATTTCGCTGTAAGCTGCTCCTTTGTGCCAATCAACATTAGTAAGTAGCGGTGAATAAACATCATCTTCAAGGGCAATTTTGCTATCTTCTAATTCTTTTTGGCTTGGTACGTGATTAACAAATTGCACTTTGGCTAGATCAGTTAATAAAACAACGGGAGTTGCCTCTTTAACTTCACCCATCTCAAAAGTTGCTGCCACTCCCAGCGCCTCAGCGACATTAACTTGAACCATTTGAATTTTGCGAGCAAAAAGATCAGTTTGCCCAATATAGTTGTTCAGGGCTTTAAAACCACAATAAGCAATAGCTGTCCCAATCACTCCCCAACGCAACGGAAAAGAGCGACTATCAGTGATAATCACACCAAAATTTTGCAGTTTATATTTTTGACGCAGATGTTGCCAAACCTCATTAATCGTTTCTTGAAGTTTTTCTGGCCACAAGACAAAACATTCTTCTCCATTTAGGGAAGCGTTGGATTCATCAATGCCGGCATTAACCGCTAAAGTTGAAGCTTTGATCGTTAGCATCATGTCATATTTTGAAGAGTACGGCTTAGTAAAAAGTTCGGCCTCTTTTTGCACTAAAGCATGTTTCTCTGCCTTTATCTCTTCACTGCTAAAACCTTTTTGTTGGGTCTTTTCCTTTTTGACCAAACGACCTTGACAGTAACTAACAATTTTTGAACTAATCGCCAAGACTGAATTGTCTGGCAATTGCCCATTGAGTTGAATAGAAATGACTTCATCAATGACTGCTAGCAGATCATCACCTGGTTTAATAATTCGAGATTTAAGTGCTTGAACTTGCATAAAATTAACTTGTAGTGCTATTGTAGCAGGCCAGATCAATGCGGACAAAACCAAATCTTAACTATGCATTGAAGTATTTGACGATTCTTATATAAGTCGATATATTGTCCTCATGACACAACAGCTTTCTTCCTACCAACGTTTATTAAAAGAGATTTTAGATGAAGGTGAACGAGACAAAAGTCAGCAAGAAATTGATACTATCAGTAAAATAGCCCCTATTCCTTTACGTTTTAAGTTAAGTGAAGGTTTCCCCATTATCACTGAACGCAAAATCAGCGAAAAAATGTGGAAAGGTGCTATTGGTGAAATTATTGGTTTCATTAATGGCGCGCGCACTCAAAGCGAATTAGAAAAATATGGCTGCAGCTGGTGGAAATCCTGGGTGACTGAGGCCAAGTGCAAAAAAAGAGGCCTTGAAACTGGTGATCTAGGTCCAGGTTCTTATGGAGCAGCTTTTCACGACTTTCCCACTGCTTGTGGCGGCACTTTTAATCAATTTCAAGAAATTATTGAACAAATCAAAGAATTACCTCACCTCAAAACTCATTTTATTAGTCCTTGGATTCCCCAATACACCATTCGTGGCAGCGGTAAAATCCAAAAAGTGGTAGTTTGTCCTTGTCACGGCTGGATTCACTTGCGTGTTCTCAATGGTAAATTAACTTTGCACATGTTCCAACGCTCTTGTGACGTACCAATTGGTTTGCCAGCTAATTTGGCCCAATACGCCGCTTTAACCATGATGATCGCAGAAGTCACTGGCTATGAAGCTTATGAATATGTCCACAGTTTTTCTGATGCCCACATTTTTGTCAATCAAATTGACCATGTCAAAGAATTATTGAAACGCCAAACTCGCCCCTTACCAAAAATGGTGCTGAAAAACAAAAAAAAGAATCTTTTCGATTACCGCGTAGATGATTTTGAACTCGTTGATTATAATCCTAATCCCGGAATGTGGGACATTCCTGTGGCTATTTAAAACATTAAAAATGATCTACTGAAAGAATCGAATGGAGCAAAATAAAAACAATTTTATCAATATTAACAATGCTAGAAAAAAAGAACAAATTGCAGTGATGCAAACCATTGCCGATCAAGCTCACTGTCCTTTCTGCAGCGAAAATTTACGTCTTTATCATAAGCAACCAATTCTCAAAGAAGGTCAGTACTGGCTGGTTACTACTAACCAGTGGCCGTATAAGCACACCAAACATCATTTTCTTTTGATTTATAAAGAACACGCTACTAAATTAGCAGAACTAAAAGCGGCGGCGGGCAGTGAGCTGTTTACATTGATAAAAGAATTAGAGAAAAAATATGCTTTTGCAGGTGGCGGTTTTATCATGCGTTTTGGCGACACTGACTTTTCAGCTGGCAGTATTAATCATTTGCATGTGCAATTGATTATTCCTGATGCGCTAGCCAAAGATTTTGAACCAGTAAGAGTTAAATTAGGTTTAGAGTGGAACAAAAGAAAATAGGTTTAAATTTAGTTTTAGCAATTTTTAATCTAGGCTGTAACAATTTTTGACAATCGATCTGCTTTGCTCCAGTTTTTCAATTTGGCCAAATTCTCGAGCAGAAAACTTGACCAAAATTATTTCTACACCAAAACTTTGTAAAATTTCTAAACCATCCAAAACTGCATAACCTTTAGCGTAATAAACTTTTTTGATGCCAGAAACAGCAATTTGTTTGGCACAAATGGGACAAGGAAAAGTGGTGACAAACATTTCTGCCCCATCTAAACTAAGACCTCTCTTAGCGGCTAAAGCAATTAAATTTGCTTCGGCATGAATTGAACTACTGGCATCAATTCGCACTCCTCCAGAAAAAGAGATGCGAGGATCACTATTTTTGTATTGCTGATCACCAGTTGGTAAATGTTGATTATAACTAGCTAATGCAATCTGGCCATTTTTAATCAACAAAGCACCCACGTGCCGCCACCAATCACTACTCTCACCTGATTGGATAAAAGCCTTAACCATAGTTTTTTGCTCAAAAGCTGCTTTAGTCACTGTAATACCCAATGGCACTTTATTTTGAGCAGAAATAAGGTTTTTGTCCCAGCGTAGAAAAATTGGTTCAAAATACTTATTTTCTTTTTGCGCAAAAAATTTATTAGCAATGAAGTGACCAATGTCATCATTGGTAAAAATTAATTGCGTTTGAGCAGCATTTTTTTGGCCCAGACTGTTTGAGTAAATTATATTCTCGATTTCAAATAATTTAATTGATTTAACAATGTTAAATATATTCCATGATTTAATGGCTTTCTCTGCTAAAGTTACATCTAAAACCCGAATATCTTTTTTCAGATATTCTAATTCCTCAAAGGCTAAAAGCTCCTCTTTGCTTAAAAGATAAAGTTCCGCTCCCTTATATTTATTAAAAAATTCCTGATAACCACGATGCAAAACTGGTACATAAGCAAAAACAATTTGTTTCATATATTATTAAAAATTAATTAATTATTGCGTAACTCCTCTAAAACTTCTTCGATACTTTTGATTAACTTAGTGCGCATACGATCCTCAATTTTACGAGCAGTATTGATCTGCATTAAACGAATTTTAGCGGTAGTTGAAGTAGTGGCCATTGGATCTAAAACCACCACTTTGCCACAAAATTTTTCTAAGTTTTTAATAGTTTTTTCATCATAAGTTTGAGCCGTAGCAACCAGAACATCTGGTTTAATTAATTTAATTAAACCAAATCTCTCTCCACCAGCCTCTTTAAGCACCACGTAGTCAACGCTCCGTAAATGGGTCAACATTTCCATGCGCTCATCCTCAGGTACAATTGGTCGATTGGGACCCTTGCGCTGACGCACTTTTGCATCACTGTCAACACCAACAATCAAGACGTCACCATACTCACGAGCCTTGTCGCAATAACGTGCGTGACCAATGTGCACCAAATCAAAAGAGCCTTGAGTTAAAACAATTCTCTTTTTTTCTCGGCGTAAACGTTTCACAATGGGTACAATATCACGAGCTTGTAAAATAATGCGCGCACTGCAATCATTCATAAATGTTTTTCGCAACCTTTCATAGGCATATTAAACCACAAAATTTCGTCATAAATGATAAGGTACTTGTTGCTTGAAGCTAACCTGTTTTATATGATTTAAGATTTGTGCGACTGCCAATTTTTTCTCTGGCGTAGCTAATGCAAAGAGGGCTTTTATTTCTGTTTCACTTTTATTCTGGTCAATCAAATAGCTCAATACTTGGTCTGCTAATTCATAACTAAAACCCAGTTCAACCTCATCACTTTGACCCGGCCACAAACCTGCAGAGGGAGCTTTTTGCAAAAAAACTTCTGG
>DBRQ01000006.1:165298-205384 GCA_002306345.1 Candidatus Pacebacteria bacterium UBA1364
TTTATTTTCCGTACCTACTACTAAAGCATTCTTAAGTTTAGCAAAATCAAAAATTGCTATCATTCGAATTCTCGCCATCAAGTTACCTTTGCGTAAATTGTCGGTTGTTCCAATTTGCAAAGAAGTAATAGCGGCATCAACCATTGAAGTAATGTTTAGTATCTTGCGATTTTGGGGAGGAATTTGCCAAAAATCTAAAATCGTTAAGGCATCAGTTATGTCTTGACGCTCATAAGGTAATAGAATCGGCCAAATTTGTTCTTTGGGCAGAGCTAGAGCAAGTAACGAAAGTGATAAAGCACTGTCTATTCCACCAGAAACAGCAATCACTCCAGCGTGTTTAGAAGTGTTTGAAAAAGTTTCTTGTAAAAAAAGGACAATCGCCGAAATCTGTGCTGGAGCATTAAGCTTCATCTCGTACATAGAAAAATCTTTTAGCTTTTCTTATGTCTGGTCGTTGTCTTAGCTGGCAATTTGGCCGTACTTTTACCCTGATTTTTATTCTGATAATAAATCGCATCATTTGCGAAAAACAGTAAATAAATAATCGGCAAAATACTCATGGTATTAAGGCAAAGAAGAGCCAAAAACCAAACTATTTGATGGCCACGCGCAGCGCGCCATAAAGACAAGGCGCGCAAAATCATGTCTATTAAAAACAAAGAGAGTAAAAGTATTACTATCACAGGATAAAAAGAACAATATTCAAGAAAGTATTTATATGTAAACATACTTTTATTCTAGCACAATTTTAAACAAAGTTTAACTGCTTTGTCCTGGTCAAGGACATATGCCTGATTCTCATCGCTCGCTTTGCCTGCTAGAATCTGACATGTACCGTGAGCTAATCATTCTCATATGTATCGTGACCTAGTCACTGCCTAGTTTTAATCTTGACCCCAACCATGTCAATTTGATCAAAATCTTGTCTAGCTAAATCCCAAAATTTTTCAGAAAGTTTCTGTGAATAAGTGCTAAATGTGCCTCTACCCATGGCGCTACATAAGCGGCGATCAAAATCTCTAATTTTATCAACTACTTGTTGTCCAATTCGGTGAAATTGTTCGGCGTGAGTGATTGGATCTTTTTTAAATAGATCATTAATTTGTAAAAATTCATCAAAAAGTTGGCGATTTTCTGCCACCATTTTAGCGTAATACTCCCGATATTTAGTCTGCGACATTTTGACCTCTCAATCAATCTATTTGGATAATTTATTTAACCAAATAAGTTATTTTTTTTAATATAATAATGTACTTTAGCATCTAACAAATCATTAAGACTAGTTCGATTGGCAAAAGCCTTTCTGACTTCGGTTGAAGAAACATCTAGCTGTGGAAAATTGTCTAAAGTAATCATTCCCTGACGAAGAGGAGAAAAACTAAAACCCAATCTTGGATAAACATAAAAAGGATATTTTTTTAGCATCAGCTCGTAATTTTGCCAAAGATGAAATTGCGCTAAATTGTCAGCACCAATTAAAAAAGAAAATTGACAATCTGGGTGTTGTTTAGCCAAGGCTTCTAGAGTAAAAAAGGTTTGGCTTTCGCCGTCGTGTTCTAGCTCATATTTTTCTATCAAAATTTTATCTTTGAGTAACGGCTTTTTTGCGATAATACTATTAATCATCAGTTTTAGCATCGCTAAACGATGCTCGTTGCTGACAAAACTTTTAGCAAAACTATGTTTACCAACTGGCAAAAGCCAAATTTGGGCAAAAATCGTTCCATCGTTCAGTGGTTTACTTAAAACTTGCTCAATCATTGCTTGGTGACCAAGATGCGGGGGATTAAAAGTCCCACCAAAAATGAGAATTTTCATTGTTATAATCGCACTTTAATTTTTGATCTTTTTTTAGTTTGAGGCACAGTTTTAACTTTTTTAGCTCTTGTTTTCGAAATTGATGTTGAAGTTTTAGAGTTGACTTTCGTTTTTTTAGACTTAATTTTAGATTTAGTGTTGGCTTTAATTTTAGTGGTCTTGGTTACAGCTTTAGTTTGAGCTACTGCTCTAGTTTTTAGTTTAGAAGACGTCTGTTTTTTGCCTACGGATTTTTTGTTTTTAGTCATTCTAGCTTTCCACTCTGCTCTTTTTCTTTTAATTTCATCCCACTCTGCTTGAGTTAATTTGTAGTTAGGTTCTGGTTTTTTCCAAGAGGCAAAATCACATTTAGGATACAAAGAGCAACCATAAAATGGTTTGCCAAAGCGGGTATTTCTAACCACTACGTCGCCTTCTCCGCACAACGGACAATGCTGTCCTGCCAAAGTTTCAACAAGATTGTGGGTATATTTACAATCTGGAAAACGGCTGCAGCTTTTAAATTTACCAAAGCGACCCGTACGAATAACCACTTCTCCCTTCCCACACTCTGGACATTTCTCACCAGTTCTTTCTACTGGGACTTGAACTCGTTCGGCTTGTTGAGTGACCTCAGCAATCTTAATGGCCAAAGGTTGATAAAATAAGTCAATAACAGCTACCCAATCCTTTTTACCAAGGGCAATAGCGTCTAAATCTTCTTCCATTGAGGCAGTAAAATCATAATCCATTAAATTGGTAAAATATTTAACTAAAAAATCACAAACGGTGATGCCAATTGGCGTTGCAAAAAACTTTTTTTGCGTTCTTTCCACATAACCTCGGTCGATGATCACTGAAATAATAGAAGCATAAGTACTTGGTCGTCCAATCCCTTTTTTCTCCAGTTCTTTTACTAAGGAAGCATCATTGTATCTAGGTGGTGCTTGAGTAAATTTTTGCAGCGAAACTGAATCAAGATAAGACAAAGCATCATTTGCCTTAAGTTCTGGCAAAAGCTGATCTTCGGCCACAGAAAACAATCTACGCCAACCATCAAACCTCACTACAGAACCACTACTGCGCAATAGATATTGATTTTTATTTTCTTTGGCACTAGCTTGCACCAAAATAGTCGTTTGATCATAAACTGCCGCTGTCATTTGCGAAGCCAAAAATCGACGCCAAATTAAATCGTAAAGTTTAATATGAGCTGGAGTAAGAGATGTTACTTTACCCATAATATTACTTTTATCAATTGTAAGATCAGTGACACGAATGGCTTCATGAGCCTCTTGAGCATTTTTAGATTTTTTGGCAAAAACTCTGGCTTTGGCTGGTAAATAAGCTTGACCAAAATGATTTGCTATATATCCTCGAGCTTTTTCAATGGCGCTAAAGGACAAATTAAAAGAATCAGTACGATGATAAGTAATCAAACCTTCTTCATATAACCTTTGTGCCAAATTCATGGTTTGTTTAGCAGAAAAACCAAAACTATTAGCGGCAGCCTGTTGCAGCAATGAAGTAGTAAAAGGTGGCAAACTTTGACGATTACGCTGTACTTTTTCTACTTGAGTTACTTTGTAATCAGCTGTTAACAAGTCTTTGTTAATCGCTGCAGCAGCGATGGCATTTTCTACCTTAATCTTTTTTGCATTTAATTTTTCCAGTACAGCAATAAAAATATTTGCGTCGAGCGTGGCTTGAAGTTTGCCATCTTGAGCAAAAACTTTTTGCTCTTTGAGTAAACCAGCTTGAGCCAAAGCCACCGAAAACTCCCAAAATTCTTCCGGTTTAAAAGCAGCAATTTCCTTCTCTCTTTCGACAATTAAACGTAGAGCCACTGATTGCACCCGCCCAGCAGACAAACCACGACGCACTTTTTTCCACAGCACCGGAGAAACTTGATAGCCCACCAAACGATCTAAAACGCGACGAGCCTGCTGTGCATTAACCAAATCCAAATTAAGTTGACCTGGAGAAGCAATGGCTGCTTGCACCGCTTCTTTAGTGACCTCGTGAAAAGTGGAGCGATAAAAATGATTTTCATTTTTTTTGTCTTGCAGTAAAAACTTAATATGCCAAGCAATGGCTTCGCCCTCACGATCCGGGTCAGTGGCTAAATAAATTTTATCAGCCGTTTTGGCTAATTTGCGCAAAGTTGCCACTACCTTTTTCTTGTCAGCACTAATTTCATAAACTGGTTGATAGTGATTAGCCAAATCAATCCCCAAAGTTTTTTTGGGCAAATCCCGCACGTGTCCAACCGAAGCCTCAATCATATATTGATTACCTAGATAATCTTTTAGTTTTCTTGCTTTGGTAGGTGATTCAACAATGATTAAATCCATAATAAAAACTTTCTTTCAAAAAATGCGCAACAGTTGCTCATTTTAGCCTTATTCTAACTTACTAAGCAATACTTACCCCATTTTTTGATAATTTTACCTTGTAATTCTAGATCAAATAAGAGCTGGTTCAATAAAGCAGGATCAAGTTTAGTGCTTATAAGAAGGTCTTCAAAAGCTAACTCCGGATAAAAAGTTAAATTTTCAAGTAAAATTTGCAATTGAGGATTGTTTTGTCCATGTGCGTTATTTTGAGCGGTGACAGCCTTTTCTCCATTCGTCGTTGGCGGTAAAAATCCAAAATGATAGTCTTCTTGCATTTCATTTAAAATATCAGCGGCACTGTTAACTAAAATTGCACCCTGAGTAATGAGCATTTTTGTGCCCTCACTAAAAGGATTAGTAATTGGACCAGGCACCGCCATTACTAAACGACCGTAGTCGTTAGCGTAACTGGCAGTAATGTGTGAACCACTGTGTTTGGCAGCCTCAATAATTAAGGTTGCCTTAGACAACCCCGCCACAATGCGGTTACGAATTACAAAATTAGCTGCTCTAGCTCGAGTAGCTGGCGGAAATTCACTGATAAAAATTGCATTTTGTGCCAAAAATTCTTGCATCGTTTTTTTCTGACTAGCTGGAAAACAGTGATCAAAACCAAATCCTAACACAGCAATAGTTTGACCTTGATGATCAAGAGTTGTCTTAGCGGCGGCCAAATCAACTCCATACATAAAACCAGAAACAATAGTTTTACCAGCGGCAATAAGTGGTGGAATTAACTTTCTAATAACCAATTGGCCATAAGCAGTCATTTTACGTGTCCCAACCACTGAAATAGTATTGGCAAAAGCAGTTTGCCAAGCCGAGCTGCCCACTTTAATCTGACTTTTGATAAACAAAACAATGGGAAAATCATCAGTCATAAGTAGCAGTTTGGGATAGTGCTCTTCCTCAAAAGTTAGTACTTGAATACCCGAAGCCTCTAGCTGGGCTAAATTGTCTAGTAAATTATGTTCTTTTTTAAATTTTTTAATTGATTCTATCGTCTTTTCTGAAAAAGAAATTTCTTGCCAAATGTGGGCGCGATTGACCCAAAAATCCTCAATAGTTAATTGACGTTGTTGACTAACTTTGAGAATTTTCATGATAGTTTTAGACCCCACTCCATTTAAAGAGGTCAAAAAAAGCAAAAAGGCTTTGTGCAAATGAACGTTGTCTATATATCTCATACAAAAAAGATTATGCAACGACAAAGTTACAAGAAGTGTGATCAAAAAAAAGTTGCTTTAAAAAATCCAATTTAGAATTTGCGCAATGACAGGAGCAGCGTCTTGAGAACCCTCACTATAAATTTGGTTTGTGTCACTTTCTATTAGAACAGTCATTATTAATTTATCTGGAAAGCCATACTTTTGAACTAAGGTTCCCCATTCTTTTCTATCTGGTAAAGCGGTAGCAACTAAAGCATTGCTAGCACTTGCCACCTGAGTGTCAGTGATAGTGGCACTAAGAATTTTTGCCTGATCAATGCCCACAATGGCTGTTACCCAAGCATGAGTTTGACGATAGCCTCGTTCATCTTCCACTCCAAATTCAGCAGTGCCAGTCTTACAGGCAATCATGCCTCGATCAATTTTTTCACTATCTGACAAATTAAGATCGGCCAATTGAGCAGCCAATGCGGTATTATAAGGAAACAAGGGATAAGCTGTGCCTCCTTGACTACAAGCAGCAAGCATACCCGATAATACTATTTCTAAATTTTTGTCATCAACGGCCAAATCTCTACAATTTTGCTGCAGTGCAGGCAACAAAGAACTCTGGCACAAACTACCATGATTGGCAATCGCTTGAGTCATTGAAGCAATTTGAATTGGCGTCACTAATAAGTCGCCCTGACCAATGCCAAAATGATAAGTATTCCCTAAATACCAACTCTCTCCTCGTTGTGCTTCTTTCCATTTTGGATCAGGGACTAAACCACTAGCTTCTTGCTTAAGTTGTAAACCAGTCGGACTACCAAGACCAAACATTCTGGCGTAAAGAGCCAATTTTCCTGGACCCAATTTTTCGGCAGTTTTGTAAAAGAAAATATCATTACTACGAGCTAAAGCCTGTTGCACATTGAGAACTCCTTCCACTCGACCATATTGAGTAAAATACCAGTTGGCATACTCAAAATCACCAACTTTAAGTGTGCCTTGATCATCAACAACACTATTGGCGTCAATCACTCCCTCCTGCAAGGCTGCTAAAGCCGTTACTAATTTAAAAATTGAACCAGGAGGATAAGTGCCACTAATACTGCGATTGAAAAACACTTGCTGTTCGTCGCTTAAATAATTGTTAATTTTTTCAGAACTGGCTTGTAGATCTCTTTTGTATAAATTATTTAAAAAACTTTCCTCAAAAACATTAGCGTCAAAACTTGGTGTGCTAATTAAAGTTAAAATTTCGCCATTATTAGCGTCCATAATAATGACCGCACCTTTTTTATCACCCATTGCTTGATAAGCTAGCTGGCTCAAGTAAGGATCGAGAGTGGTTGTAATATTTTGCCCATAAATTGGTTCTTCCATCGCCACTAAACGTTGCGTTTGACCCAAAGCATTAATTTCAAATTTACTGACGGAACCTTTGGATTGCAAATTTTGATCAAAAAATTGTTCCAAACCCATTCTGCCTAAGCGACTAGCAATCGCCAAATCAGGATTTTTGTCTAAATCCTCTTGTAGTACCGGAGATAAATATCCCAGCACAGAAGATAGCGCTTCTTTGTATGGATAAACTCTATTAAATTCATAACCAATGCTAGCGCTGTCAGTAGCTAATAAATTTAAGGCCTCATCTTTACTAATAAAAACTTTATCACTGTAAAACTGATCTTTTTTGAGATATTTAAAATACTGTTTATCATTTCTGACCAAAGCTTGGCCAAAACGATCTAGAAAGATTGCTCTTTCCGCTGGATTATGTTTAGTAAAATAACGATTATTCTCTGCTAAAGTAAAAAAATGGGCCCCTTGAACTATTTGCACATCCATCAAGCGCACTGTTAAAAGACTAAAAGTAATTAACAAGCAAGTAAATAATAGTAAAAATTTAAGCCGCATAATTTTTAAAGTTGACCTTGTAAAAGTAAAACAAAAAAGCTGGCAAATGAAATAAATAAAAGAAATTAAATTGTAAATTAGCCATTTTTGCGATTATCAAATTCAGCAAGCAAAAAAGTAAGAATTGCCAAAAAATTTTGCCTACCAACTTTTGATAAAAAAGATGAAAAAATAAGAGCAAAAAGGCCATCATCGGCCAAGATAATGAGTAAAAAATTGATAACACAAAAGCCATAACAAATAAAGCTGATAAAAGAAATTTCTGACCGCGGCGGCTAATAAAGTTATAAGACAAATAAAGAAAAAAAATGGGTAAACCAATGGTTGCCTCTAAACTTAGAATAATTAGTAACAAAAAAATACAAATTAGCATCTTTTAATTTATTTAATCTCCACTAAACTCACTTCGTAAAAATTAACTAACTGCTCTACCACTGCCGTTTTAGTAGCCAGGGCTTGATTATCCGATAAAATACTGGCAATTCTGCCGATCAGTAAGCCTTTTTCCAAACCAACTTGTGATGAAGTAAAAACTAATTCTCCAATTTCAATTTTGGCATCAGCAGCAATTTCAGTGAAAAGAATTTGATGACCATTTCCCTTTACAAAGCCTTTAACTTCCGTACTAGTCTGCGCCAAAATGCCAGTATCAATCATTTGCGGTAAAAGTAAAACCAAGGCTTGTTTTTCAAAAACTTGCTCAATTAACCCTAATAAAGTACCTTTATACAGCACTGCCGAACCAGCTTTGACTCCAGCTTGACTACCTGCAGCTACAAAACTTTGGGCAAAAGAAATTACTGGAGCTGCAATGATAGTTTGCTCATAATTACGGTCACTATTTTCCAAAATTTTACGTAGTTCTTGGTTCTCTTTTTCCAAAGTTTCAATTTTGATCGAATTAGCTGCTGCTTCATTGTAACGATATTGTAAATCCTCTAATTTAGCCGTTAAATTCCACATCATGCCAACTCGGTGAAAGGGATAAGCAATTTTTTGTAAAAAGTAAAAATTTTTTTCTTTCCAAGTATTGGCCAAATTGGTTAAAAAAGCAAAATGAAGAAAATCCAAGAATTGCAAAAAAAACAAAATAAAAACTAGCAAAAATGCCAGAATATATTGTTTATTTTTTTCACTTAACATAAATTTTCGATTTCAATCGCCTCTAATTTAAGATACTTAGCCAAATCAATAGCTTTGGGTTTTTCGATTAAATTATTAGTAAACAAATAAAAACAATCTGGCTGCTCAAACACAAATTGTTCTTTCATTTTTTTTAAAAAATTTTTACTGTCTAAAGCCAGATTACGTAAAGAAACTTGTTCATAAGATAATAATTTATCCTGATTAAAAAAACTTAATTCAGCACAATCATTAAAGAGATTCAACAAAAATTTGGCTTTAGAAAAGTTTCTTTTTTGCATTAAATAAAAATTGTAAAAAAAATGACGATCTATAAAAGAAACTTTTTGTAAAAAAGGAGCTGCTTCACCAATAGCTTGCTTTTCCAACAAACTAGTACTGGGCGCAAGCAAAAAAACCAGCGCATACTGTTTCAGATCAAAGGATTTTAAACTTATATTTAAAGTCTTTTTTAATAGTTGCTCATCTGACAACAAATTTTTTTTGCATAAATCAGGAGTAAAAACACTTTGTAATAAAACTAAATGAGCAAAATCAATAGAAGATAAATCACGCACGTCTTTGGCTAAATAAAAAAAAGCACCGCTACTATTTAAATCTATTAGCAACAAATGTTTAAAATTCCAAAAACTAACTGACGAAACATTAAAAAGTGAGTGCATCAAGAATAGATTTTACTACTAACCTAATTGATTAAGTAGTAAAGAGGCAGATTTCCACTTATTTTGACTAATTAAATTTTCTACTTCTTTAATTTTTGCCAAAGTAGCCTCATCTGCATTTTTTTTCATTTGACTCAAACGCTCCGCCATCATTTCTGATTTCAGTTCCAAAGCTTTGTCATATAAAATTTCGTCTAAGTTAGGCAATATTTTTTCTAAGTAAACAATTAGGTTCTCTTTTTTCTCATTATTTTTTTGATCTTCTGCATCAAGAATTTTAAGAGCACCAGCATATTCCTCACTAGTTAGCACTAATTCTAAATCGTGCATTACAAAATCATCCCAAATGACAGTTTCTAATTCATCTAAGAATTGATCTTTCTCTGAGTCAGCGATACTCATCAAACCAAGCATTTCGAAAATATTTTGTGCTTTGAGTGCTTCATCGCCACCATCTTC
This sequence comes from Candidatus Pacebacteria bacterium UBA1364, assembly GCA_002306345.1. Lineage (GTDB taxonomy): Bacteria > Patescibacteriota > Microgenomatia > UBA1400 > PJMF01 > UBA1364. The sequence continues at coordinate 174,830 of DBRQ01000006.1, forward strand.
TTGGTTAAGAGTATCTTTGTCCACTTGCTTATCAGCCGAATCTGCAGTTGAATCTGTGGCTGAGTCCACAGCCGAATCTGCTAACTTATTGTTTTTAAGTCTTTCTTCCTCTGCATTTTCTTCTGATTCCTGTTTTTCTGACTGTTTTTCTTCTGGTTCTGTTTCTTCTGGTTGGACATCGCTTGCAGCACGATTCTTTCTAAAATCATCAACAAATTCCTCTTCCACTGACTCCGATGCCCCTTCCTCCGATGCCCCTTCTTCTGGTGACTCTTCTTCTGGTGCCCTCTCTTCTGGTGACTCCTGAACGTCACCTGCTCCCCTTTGTGCATCTTCTGCTTCTTCTTGCGTGTCTGCGACTGATCCCTGCACATTTGTTTTTGACTCAAGCCCTGACTCAGCCTCTGCCGCCGCTTTTTGCTCATTTTCTGTGTCAATTTTCTTTTCTAAATCAGCTAAAAAAGAATCAAAGTCAAATTTGTCGGTGGCTTTAGCATCTTCATTATTAGATGCACTCTGAGCAGCAACAGAGGTAGATGACACCTGATCAACACGATCCGGTTCAGTGAGCAGTGATTGCTCCGTCGATTCTGCGGTTTCTTCTTTTGCTGCGGTTTCTGCTGTTGCAGGTTCTTCTGTTGTAGGCTTTTCTACCGCTGCAGGTCCTGAAGATTGAGTTTCTGTTTCTTTAGCTAATCGATCCAATTCCGCCAGTAAGCGATCAATTTCTGTCGTATTGTCGGTGTTATTACTACCAGTGCTATCTATATTGTCACCATTGGCAGAGGTATTCGAAATATTAGAAGAAGCGGCATCGCTTGACGTGGCATCACTTCGATTGATAGCATCATCTTGAATCTGGGTCATAGGCAGGTTCCCGTATTTGTAAATTAATAGACTCTTTAGCAACTAATAATGTACAATCTCAATTTAGCATAGCTAAAACAAAAAAATAAGAGTCTATTTCATGGTCACTTATGATCACAAAGATGCAAATTAATCGTCAACAGCTCACAACCTTATTACAAAAATTAATTTTTGTGACTTTTAATTTACTTTTTTTTCTGACCCCTTTCATTTTTACTTGGATGAATCAAGAACTGTTTGAGTTTAGCAAAATGCTTTTTGTTTACTTTATAACCATCATTCTGCTTGCTTTATGGAGTATGAGGATGCTAACCGAAAAAAGATTAATCCTTAAAAGAAGCAAGTTTGATTACTTTATTTTGGCTTTTCTCGCCTCCCAAGTGATTTCCACTATTTTTTCATTGCATCAACGCACTTCGTGGTTTGGCTATTACACTCGATTTAACGGCGGACTGTTGTCCACTCTAAGTTACATTGCTCTCTATTATGTTTTTGTTTCCAACATCAAAAAAAATCAATTAAAAGCCATTTATCATAGTTTATTTCTTTCCGCACTCATGGTTAGTTTGTACGCTATTCCGGAACATTTTGGTCATTCGCCCAGTTGTTACATTGTAGCCAAAAGATTTGATGTTAGTTGTTGGGTACAAGATGTGCAAAATCGCGTTTTTGCCACTTTTGGTCAACCAAATTGGTTGGCTGCCTTTTTGATTAGTATCATCCCTCTTAATATCGACAAGTTGCTACAAGAAAAAAAACACGCCAATCGCCTTTATTTACTAATCGTTTTAATTGTTAGCGTAATGGCTTTATTATTTACCAAATCTCGATCCGGCATGTTAGGTTTAGCTGGTGGTTTAGGTTTTTATGCTGTATGCCAAATACTAATCAATGGTCACAAGTGCCGTCAAAAAATTTTTAAATTAGCCGGGATTGTTGTGATGATCGGCGGTCTCGCCCTAATAATCGGTACACCTTACACACCCCAATTAACAGAAATTATGAAGGGCAAAACAACGGTTGCTCCAGAAGTAAGCACAACAAATGAGACAACAGAAATACGAGTTGGCGGGACCCCTTCAGAAGAAATTAGAAAAATTGTGTGGCAAGGAGCAATCAAAGTTTGGCAACGCTACCCTATTTTTGGTTCAGGAGTGGAAACTTTTGCCTATAGCTATTATCTGGATCGACCAGTGGCGCATAATTTGGTTTCGGAATGGGATTTTCTCTACAACAAAGCTCATAATGAACTCTTAAATTATTTGGCTAATTCAGGCTTAGTAGGGCTTTTAAGTTACTTAGCGTTGTTTGGCGCAATTTTCTATTTTGCGTTCAAACATTTTTTGGCAAATAAAAACGACAGTGAACTACCAGCTATTTTAGCTGGTATGATTGCAATGTTTATTTCTAATTTCTTCGGTTTTTCTACGGTTGTCACTAATGTGCTCTTATTCGGCTTTTTTGCCATGATCATTTTAGAAGAAAAAAACACAAAGGCTGATGATTATTTAGAAAATAAAAAGATTGATAAAAAGGAAAATTTATCAAATAATGAATACTATATTTATCCTTTAATTATAATCATTGCGCTATTTTTAATCAGCAAAGTTTTCTCTATTTGGCAAGCTGATTATTTATTTACTAAAGGTCAAAACGCTTTTAGTGCAGGTGATTATCAAACTGGTCTGACTAACATTCAAGCCGCTATCAAAAAATCACCTCAAGAAGCTTTATTTTATGATGAACTTGGTAATGATTATGCACAATTAAGCATTGCTTTTGCCAATGAACAACAAAGCACCGCTGCTGCTCAACTGGCACAGGCAGCGATTGATAAGAATCGCCAGGCAATTGAGCTTAATCCAGTTCATCTCAATTTTTATAAAAGCCAAGCCAGAATTTATATCCGCTTAGGTCAACTCGATGCTCGAATGTATGCCTATGCTAAACAAGCTTTAGAAAAAGCCATTACTTTAGCTCCAACAGATGCCAAACTCTATTACAATTTGGCTTTGGTGCTAGAGATTATGGGTGAAAAAGAAGCCAGTATACAAACAATGGAATACGCCATTTCGATTAAAGATAACTATCTACAAGCCAGAAATGAATTGGCGCGTATGTACTTAAATGCAGGTGACTTGATTAAAGCCAGAGAGCAATATCGCTATAGTTTAGAAAAAATTGCTCCCAATGATCAAGGAATTAAGGAAAAATTAAAGATTGTGGAAGCTAGTTTAAGTGGTCAAATTTTGCCAAAAACTGATTAACAAAAATTTGATATATAATAACCCTTGTAATGAAAATTATTACCGCTCCCAATCCAGTTCTACGCCAAAGAGCCAAAAAAGTGACCGTTTTTGATAAAAAATTTTTTAAGTTCTTAGATGAGCTGGCGAATACGCTTATCAAAAAAGAAAATCCAAGAGGAGTGGGACTCGCTGCCCCTCAAGTTAACAAATCCATGCGTGTCTTTGCTGTGATTTTGGGCGAAAAAAATCGAGACAGTAAAAAACCGATAGTGGAATTTTTCATCAATCCAAAAATCACTAAATATAGTGACAAAAAAATCTTGGGATTGGCTGACGGCTCGGAACGTTTTGAGGGTTGTCTATCGGTGCCAATTTTTTATGGACCAGTACCTCGTTACGAGTGGATAGAAATCGAATACCAAAATTTGACCACTCTTGATTTGCGAAGTTCTTCGTCCATGCCGAAAATTAAAAACATAAAAAATCGTTTTAGCGATTTTGATGCTAGAGTGATTCAACATGAATACGATCATTTAGAAGGTATTCTTTTTACCGATCATATTCTCAAAAGCAATTTGCCAGTTTATATTGACGAAAACGATACTTTTGTGGAAGTCAAAGATAAAAAAGCAATTCTTGGTTTACTTTAATGAAATATACAATTGTCATTGCTGGCTCAAGCAAAAATACTGTGCTTTTAGCCCAAACTATCGCTTCGGATCCGCGTTTTGAAATTATTTTGGCAATTACTCCTACTGCAAAATTAGTTGGCCGGCAAAAAACTTTAACTAAAAATCCCCTGCAACTTTGGGCAGAAGAGCAAAAAATTGCTACTTTTTTAGTTGAAAAGAAAATTGAAAAAGCTGGTTTTGAAAATTTTATAAAAGCCACTAAAAGAAAAACAACTAAATTTGCTTTCCCATTTGATTTTTTGCTGGTGGTTGATTTTGGCTATTTCATTCCAAGTTGGTTACTTAAACTGCCCAAAATTGCCCCTTTGAATGTCCACCCTTCCCTCTTACCGCGCTGGCGTGGCAGCTCACCAGGCCAATTTTACCTACTTCTAGAAAGTTTTTTGCAACCCGAAAATCACCAGTCAGCCGTCACTTTAATGATCATGAATCAAAAATTAGATCAAGGACCAATTATTGCTCAAGTGCCATTTAACGTAGAAACAAACTGGACCCAAAACGAATATTACCAAACGGCTTTCACCTTAATGCAAACAAAATTAACCGATCTCATCAATGATTTTGCCACTGGTAAAATTCAGGCTAAAGAGCAAGCAATAAATAGTCCTACCATGACGGCACGCAAATTAACTAAAGCAGACAGTTTTATCGCTTGGCAAAATTTGGTGCAATTAATGAGCGAACAAGCAGATAAAATTAGTTCAATCGAGGTTACTGAAGCTAACGCCGGCCTTTTGCAAAATTTACTAATAGAGCAAAAAATTTGCCCCAATAAATTGGCGCAAATACAATTAATCATTAACGCCAGTAAAGCTTTTACACCGTGGCCCAATTTATGGACAATTATTCCCACCAATAAAGGGACTAAAAGAATGAAAATTCTAAGCTGCTATTTGGCAACAAATAAATTGCTTTTAAAAGAAGTGCAAATTGAAGGCAAAAACATTTGCTTATGGAACGAAACAAAAAACGCCCTTATCAATTGACTAATTCAATAACCTTATCAATTGATTAATTCAATAAATTGAAAAAACTAAACTGCCGCTTTTTGATGATGAGTGGTCAACCCTAATTTTTTGAGTTGCTTTAGCACTCTGCTGGGGACTTTAACTTTTTTCTTAAAACCGTCAATAAGAATGGTAGTTGAATGCAAATTATATTTAAAAGTTCTCCTGGTTCTGTTTTTAGCGTGAGAAACCTTGTGACCGTAACCAGCGATTTTAGAGTAATTGTGTAAATTAATTTTCATAAGGGGTATTTTATCATAAAAAAGGCAAGTGTGAAGGGTGGCGGATAAGTAAACAAATATTTAGGAAAAAATACAAAAGAAATTTTTGAAAAAGTAACAGTTGCTCGTGTTAAAATAGTTTTTGCTCATGCCATTCTTTTTTTTATTCTTTTTGAGTTTTTTCGCCCTTTTTAACCAAAAAAGCTTTGCAAATGAACATTCCACCGTCATCATTAATCAAGTTCGTGGCAGCGAATGTTGTAGCGTAGGTGAATTGAGTAATCTGCAACTGCAATTGGAGACTGCCTCCAAACTGCAATTGCCAACTACTTTTAGTTTGCGCTATGACGTTTTGCAAAATCCTGATTTTTTACATTTAGTTAAAAATTATCAAAGCAACGGCAATTTTGAATGGGCTGCTTTTTTAGAAATCACGCCGCAATTAGCCAAAGATGCCGGAGTTGAATACAAAGGCAATGAAACTAATTGGTACGAAGCGCAATTTGTTTATTTAATTGGTTATGAACAAGCCGAACGCAACAAATTACTTGAAACTTACATGAAACAATTTCAAACAGTTTTTGGCAACTATCCCCAAACTACCACTGCTTGGATGATTGATCCTTTTTCTTTGCAATTGTTGAAGACAAAATATGGCGTGCTCATCCACCAAATTACTCGAGAACAGATGGGTGTTGATTCTTACACGCTTTATGGTGGACCAGTTCATTATCCGTATTATCCAAGTTTGAATTGGGCGTTAATTCCAACTGCACAAAAAAGTGACCAAATGCCAATCATTATTCGGCAAACTATCACCGATCCTGTTTATAATTATGGCGATAGCACAAGTTCTTTCACTGCTCAAGCTAATGATTATGTGCGTCGCAATGCAAATTTTAATTATTTTCAACACTTATTTTTGCAAGCCCACGCGCAAAGTGAAAACCAAGATACTTTTGCTTTGCTCGGCCTAGAAAACTCCATGCCTTTAGAAAATCAGCAAGAGTTTGTGAAACAACTTGAATTTGTTGCGGCTTGGCGCAAAGAAAATCAAACTCACCAAATTTTAACTGCGCAAGCTTTTGCCAGTTTTTTTCAAAATAAAAACGAAAAGAATCAGGAATTATCCGTTTATTATGGCCAAGATCAAGAAAAAACAGACGAAAAAGCTTGGTGGATCACCACTCCTTTTTATCGAGCTAGATTGCGACTTAGCGGCAAAGAATTATTCGTAAGCGACTTGCGTTTTTATGACGAGAGCTTTATCGATCCATACCTAACTGCGCCTGCTAAAAAATTAGGTTGGTGGATCGTACCTTTTAGCATTGACGGTTCACGCTATGGCTTAAATGATCAAAGCCAACAATTCAATTTTCTTTTCAACGATAGTTTGATCAAAAACAAAGACACTAATTTACAAGCTACACGTTTAACCTTAGCTGAAAACGTTGAACCTGCTACGCTCAAAGTTGAGATTGATACCAAACAATTAAAACTGTCAGACGACAAGCAAACTTTAGCAATTTTTACTAGTCAAAAAATAGCCTTAAATAAAGGTTTAACTGATAATACCCAAAACGCCTTGCTAGAAAAAATGCAACAAGCACAATTGTGGAAATTAGAAAAAGTTGATAATCAAAATGGTTTGAATATTTTTGTCCCAGTTATTAAAAAAGAGAACGATTTATTGACAAAAGCTCGCCGGGAACATTATCCTTTGCTTTTTCCAGAACTAAGTGAACATCCACTCGATCCTCAAAATACTTATTTGTACAAAAACAATCGCTTCGCCATCGCCAATCGCAATCCTGTGCGTCTGATTCTATTTCCCAAAGATCAATACGGCTATCCTATTACCTTAAAAACTGAACCGACTGTCACCAGCGAATTTGCCATTAATCAAATCGAAGTTAAAGCGCAAAGTGCTTATAATGGCATGTTATTTTTGGATTTTAGTAATGAAAAACCACTCAAGACCCAAGTTACAATTGAAAAAGACGGTTGGTCAACCAAACTGGAAATTTATTTTGCCCCTGATTGCAAACAAAATCCATTTTACTGTCTGCGCCATCCAAAGCAAGCCTTATGGTACATTGGTAGTTTCACTGGCGACAAATGGCGAGCTTTAAAAGAAAAAATTAGAGAAATAAGATTACAATGAAATGCAATTGTAAGCAGGCAAATTGCAGAGTGGTGAAATTGTTGAAATTGTAATCTTCGACTTTGCACCGATTTTATAATAGAATCAAAGACACTATGTTAGATTTACTCGCCCAAAGTCCAATTGCTTTCGTCATTTTTTTGACTGGTTTATTGCTGTCAATCACTATTCATGAATTTTCCCATTGCTTCGTCACCGATAGACTCGGTGATCCAACTCCCCGCATGAAAGGCCGCTTGACTCTCAATCCCCTTGCCCATCTAGATCCACTCGGTGCTTTGGCGCTGATTCTGACTGGTTTTGGTTGGGGCAAAGCTGCACCCTACGATCCTTACAATCTCAAAGAACCAATCAGGGACACTGCTTTAATTGCCGCAGCCGGACCAGCTAGCAATTTATTAATCGCCACTGTTTTATCACTTTTGCTTAAATTTGGGATTGGTGGTGACTTTGTAGCACTTTTTACAATCCAACTCATCTACATTAACGTGACTTTGGCACTTTTTAATTTAATTCCTATTTATCCTCTGGATGGCGGCAAAATTATGCGTGCTTTATTGCCTTATCAAGCTAGTTTAGAATATGAAGATATCATGGAACGCTATGGCACGGCCATTCTGATCATGATGATTTTTCCCTGGGTCGGCGGCGAATCGGCGGTGCAAGGTTTGCTGACTCCGGCAATCAATTTGGTACTAAAAATTTTCATTTAAAGGCCACAGTTTAAAGTCTACGTCAGAGTTAACCTCGCCCCAATTTGCGCGATGCTATAATTTGCCTTATGTCTCTAAAAAGTAACGACGTTTTCAATGGCTTTAAAAAATTTATTCTCAAAGGCAACGTGGTAGATATGGCCGTCGGTGTCGTCGTCGGGGTTGCTTTTAGCAATGTCGTGACTGCGTTGGTCAAGGATTTAATTACACCGTTAATTGGTGCTTTTGGCGGTACACCAGATTTTTCTGGCATTTATTTTACTATCAACAACAGCAAATTTATGGTGGGAGATTTCATTAACGCAATTGTTTCTTTTCTCACTATTTCTGCGACAATTTATTTTGCAGTAGTCTTGCCAACTAATAAGCTCATGGAAAAAATGAACGCTAAAAAGACTGTCACTCCAACCGAAAAAACATGTCCAGAGTGTTTGAGCTCTATTCCTGCTAAAGCTAAAAAATGTAAATTTTGTGGAAGTAGGGTTTAGATTGCCCTATTACTGCGGCTTTCGATTCCTCTTCTTTAACTATAAAAATATAGCTATTCATAGCTCTATTTTTATAATGCAGGGGCGGAGGGAATCGAACCCCCGTCATGGCTTTTGGAGAGCCAGGCCCTACCACTAGACGACGCCCCTATGTCGTTGAGAAGTTATTATATCTTGCCTCCAGTTCACAAGCAATTTTAAAATCTGCTACACTTAACTTATGTCGCAACCAAACATCGCTAAAGAATTGCAAAAAATTTACAAAATAGATAAGAAACTGCTTGAGGAAACCCAAGTGCCAATTATGACCGTTTCTGCTGCTTTCCGTGAAGATCTCAAAGGTCTGCATCATCAAGATGAAAATGATAGCAGTACCGATATTGTCCTTTCTCGCGCTCACTATTCGATGGCTTTAGGCGTGGCTATGCAGGCTTGGGGTAAAAAAATTGATCCCAAAAAAGCCTGGTTAGTAGATAGTACCAATTACGTGACTAATCAAGCTTTTAGAAGCGTAGTATTAACTGATTTTATTGGTAAAATCGTCGCCCGCTGGCCCATTTTAAAAAGCCTCAAAGACATGGTTGATCAGTTTGGTCGTTCCAAAATGCCCATTTTAGATAATGTTACTCCGCCTACCATTTACCTTAGTTCCAATGTGAAGAGAACTATTCTTTCCTTTCACATTGTGACAGGCAATATCCTTGCTAGTGAGGGTAAAAAAGTTATGCAAATGATTACAGATCCACATGTACGAAGGGACTATTTAGACAATGCTCATTTGCCCAACATACGCTTTTTAGTCTTCGATGAGGCTACCAAAGAAGCATTTTTTGCCCTCGCCCAAAAACTTAATAAAAAAATTCCAGAAAACCAAATAAAAGACAAAGTGATTGTCACTGGTCCACCAATTGATCCAAGAATTGTGGCATGCAATCAAAACAAAGAAGTGTGGACCAACGATAAACCGCTTAAGATTTGTCTGACTACCGGTGGCATCGGGACTAATAAAAACGAAATTAAAAGTATTCTTGAACAACTTTTGCCTATTCTTAAAAGACAACAGCGTGGCCAAAAAACTGATTTGGTTAGAACTCAACTAATGCTTTACGCTGGAACACATAAAGATATAATGGATATGGCCGTTAAAATCGCTAAAGAGAACAATTTTTTGTATCAATTAATTAGTCCCCATGATCCAGCTAATTTTGCCATCGATGACCAAATCACCACAAAAAATACAGAAACAGAAAACACAAACATGCACAATGCAGAAATTGATTTTCCCAATTTTACAATTCTTTATCATCCACAAATCGTTGACGCCAATGAATTGTTAATTCAAAAGGCTTTTCCTTGGGCGGATCTTTTTATTAGTAAGCCATCTGGAGACATGGCGTATGATGCAGTGGTCTCTGGTGCTGGTCTACTCACTCTCAAAGAATGGGGTGAATGGGAATATAACGTTAGGGCAGTCTTTGAAAAAAATGGCACTGGCTTGCCAGCTTCCGTCGATCATATTGTTGCCCAATTAATTGCTCTCACACAAGCTAATGACTCTGCTTTTCAAACCAATCAATTAAACAGTGCTAATAGACCAGTGCCAGATTTAAAAGAGGCAAAACAAATTGCTTGGCTTACTCAAGCCATGAAAAATAGCAAGAAACTTGATCGTAATTTTTACGAAGGAGCTAAAAATATTTTGCAAGCAGTTACAAGTAGCGACAGTAAATAACGCGGTTAGGTTAATAGATAACTAGTAAATAAGATAAAAAAATATTTAAAGGGATTGACGTTGCAAATAAGCAAAACTGAAATACCTCGATCATAAAGTCTTAAGGAATTTTTATTTCAATTTTTTCATCAATTTATGTGGAGTGTGTTTATGACAAACACTACAATATTTGCTCAAAGGAAAACTATTTTTCCCTGAAGTTTGCTTCTTGAGAGTTTCGTTGTTTTTATTGTATTCGCTAACGTAACCGAAAGTATTGCAAACGCTACATTGCAAACCAATTAATTGTCTGGGACCTTTTTTCTTACTTGCCATAGATTTGTTATTCTAACACACTTTATTGATATTTTAAGATTATATTTTAAGATTTAATCTCCTAAAATTTGCCTTGTGAGCCACCCCCGGGGATCGAACCCGGAACCTCCTGTTTACAAAACAGGTGCTCTAACCAATTGAGCTAGGGGGGCAAAATTCCCTCAAGCTAAAGGGTGCCAAGGGAAGGGTTCGAACCTTCGTAGGCTAGGCCAGCAGTTTTACAGACTGCCCTCGTTGACCACTTGAGTACCTTGGCTTTATTTTGGCGGCGCCAAGCGGTGCCGCCAACATTGAGCCTTCGTCGGGGATCGAACCCGAGACCTCAGTCTTACCAAGACTGCGCTCTACCGACTGAGCTACAAAGGCAAAAGGCATCAGTATTATATTAGACTTAGCATGAAAAAAAAGTCACAGTTCACCCAACTTAAAACTGATTTAGTTTTAAACAACAAATAGCAACGTGTGATCTAACTTATATTAAAATAAAAGAAACTCCACTCCCCTTTGTAGGAAAGTAAGCCTCTTTCCCCGGAAAAAACCAGGTGGGCAAGAAGATTTTGCTTCCACAGAAGCAAAATACTCCTATAAGCCCGATAAAGAGCTGTTGAGGAAAAACATTGCTTGACTTCCCTACAAAAGAAAGTGGAGTTAAAGTGCTTACAAAAACAATTGTAAAAACTTTCAGTCAAAAAAGCAAAGCTGTTTTTATAAAGCAAAAATTGCTATAATGAGGGTCTTCTTGTTTTTGCTGTTTTTTACTTAGCTTTTTTTATTTCACAATTGAACTAGAAATTTCCTCTACCCATTTCTGCACTTTGTCACCATACTTTTCATTTTCCATAACAAACCTTAAATGGGCTTTAAAATAATTCTCTGGATCACCAGTAGTCATCCACTTGCTGTTATTTTTGACCACTAAAACCTTTTTGCCAGACTGATTTAATCTGCTAATGGCGTCAACTGTCCACAACTCTCCATCCTTGCCAATGTCATTGACTGTTAAATACTCAAAAATGGCTGGAGTGAGTAAATAACGACCGTAGGAGGCTAAATTAGTTTGAGTTTCTTCAACCGATGGTTTTTCAATGATATTAAGCAAAATATTTTCCTGACCATCTTTATAAACGCCATCTTTTAAGGAAACCACGGCATATTTAGTAATCTCTTCTATTGGTAATTCTTCAACCATAATAATAGCGTCTGCATCATTGTAACGTTGATAAGTATCAACCAAAGTTTGCGCTGCTCCAGGGTTGCCAAAAACCACATCATCACTATAAATTGCTAAAAAAGCTTGCTCATTTTCTACAAAAGCTTTAGCAGAGGCAAAGGGTGAACCATTGCCATAAGGTAAACTGAGGTCTTGGGTAATCACCGTAATTTTAGGGTAATCCAAAACACGTTGAACCGGTTGATAACGATCTTCTTTTCCCTGAGCCGCTAATTGTTTGCGAATACGATTAACATTATTGTTAAAATAATCTTCATAAATAGGCTTGCCCTCTGGAGTGGCAACAATAATAATTTCCTCTATACCCGCTTGCACACATTCTTCAATGACAAGTTGCATAATGGGGCGATTGCCCATCGGCAACATTGCTTTGGGGATGGTTTTGGTAATTGGCAAATAGCGACTAGCAAAACCTGCATCAGTAATAATTGCTTTCCGAACCAACTTTTCTGACATAAGGCATTAACCTTTCTAAAATATTCAAGTTCTAAAAGTATAACACAACTAACCTACTTGACCTAAGAGTGAGAAGTCGGTTATGCTTGGGTAGATGCCCTCAAAAAAAATTGCAAAAGCAATCAGTCAAAGCAAAAAAGAAGATATTGAATCCAATCTGATTCTTTATGGTCTGATTCTTGTTTTAATTCTCTCTTTAGTTACCTTTTGGCATATCAATTACAAAAAATCACAAGAAAGAATAAATTCCACAACTACTCAAGATTTAACAGTGCAGGAGGTGGAAAAAGCAGCAACAGCCAGAGCTGATCTTAATCAAGATGGCCAAATTGATCAAAAAGATGCTAAACTGATGAAGGAGGCCTTTTTGAAAACTGATGCGAAGTCACTCAAAGCAGACTTAAATCAAGATCAAAGGGTCGATGCTAAAGACTATTCTTTATTTAACAAAATTGTCAATGCCAAAGAGAAAGATGTAAATGTCACAAAATAAACGAAGCAATCGCCTAGCCATTATTGGTTTGTTTATCGTTGTATTGGTAATGTCAATCGCCTTGCTAGCCATCATGTTTCTGCAAAATCAAAAACCAACCGAAGAACTTAGCTTGGATACCAGAAAAGAAGCTATGGTTGAGTCAGGTTTTGCAGAATTAAATACTTATCCTTTCAATCAAAGCACTCTTAAAGTTGGTGAAGAACAAAAAATTAACCTTCAACTTAACACTAAAACCAAGTCGGTTGACGCGATTGAGCTAATTTTTGAAATCGTGGCCGATAAGGGTTTATTAGATAAAAATAAAATTAAATTTACTGGTGTGCTGCCACCTGAACTAGAAATCAGCAAACAAGAAGTGGTGGATAGTATTTGTGAAAAAGATTGCTATACCGTTACATTATTGTTAAATATTAAAGACCCTGCCGTAGCTTTTAGCACTCACGACCAAATGCAGACTATCTCGCAGTTGAGTTTTACCCCAACAAAAGAAGGTAGTCTAAAAATTAAAATCAGTCAAGACAGCACTGTTATTGAACGAGAGAGCTCTGCAGACATTTTACAAAAACCCTCCGTACTCGATTTTCAATATTATGTGACAAACAACGGCATTGATCGTGCACAGTGTTATTTCCAATATACTTCTTGGGGAGAATGCAAAAACGGTTGGCAAACCAGACAATACTCTACTCAACCGGAGAGATGTCAGTGGTACAAAGACGAAACGCTTGAAGAATTAAGTCAAAAATGTGTGGATAATGATGTAGTCAATGCCAACAGCAGTTATTTTTATTTGTACTCTAATGACAGTTGTTTAAATCAACCATCGGACGGTAGTTCACTCTACATTATTTGGAATGATAATAAATATGACAATGTCACTTATATTGACGTGAGCGCTAGTCCAGATTTTGGTGATTTCTATCACAAAAAAGTGGAAGGCAATATTGATCAAACTAGTGGTGACTGGTTAATTGTCAATGCCAAAAATTTCACTCACGCCACAGAAAACAAAGGCCCTTTAAGTTTTGAGCCAAACAAAGAATATTTTTTCCGTCTCTACAGTACTGACAATGGTGGACAGCACATTTCCTCAGTGCGCTATTACATCACTTATTGCAGTGGTGACCAGAGCAGTTATAAAAATTGTAATGATGCTTGTGATCAAAATAGTGACCAAAGTAAAAGTTGCGCTCCTGGTTTAACTTGTTTTGAAGGTATTTGTCGTAATGAAGACAATCCAAGCAATAATCTTTGTCTTGCCACTCCTGGCATCCAAACTAATGATCGCAGTTGTAATCAATATTGTGCTAACAATAACGACTGCGAGCCTGGTTTAAGTTGTTTCTGGAATCGTTGCCGCAATCCAAAAAATTTGGCCAGTAGTTCTTGTGAAGTACCATCGGCAACTACTGCAACTACTACAATTGTAACGAAGGGTGGCACTAACATTAATTCTTATACTGATAGTACTGGAACGACCATCCTTTTGCCCAGTGAGGCTTATGACCTTGATACCAATGGTTGCAACCAAGGTTGTAACAACAATCATGACTGTGATGCTAACATGCGTTGTTACAAAGGCAAATGTCGCTTGGCTGATAATCCAGAGGAAATTACCTGCAACATGACTATCTTAGCTGACAGCGAAGAGGCTAGTGGAAGTTCAATGTCAGCAGCGGTTGTCACTCCGACCGCCGCTCAAGAAGAAAATACGACTGCACAAAGTGGTTTTGACAAATTTTTCTCTAATTTTTCGTGGCAATGGTTGGCTTTTGCCGGTATAATTTTGCTTGTGGCTGTAGCCTTGGTCATTGCTTCCATTGCCAAAGCCAAAAAAGATCCATGGAAAACAAATGATCAAGTTGTGTCATCAACTGCAGCGAGTAACGTTAGTCAAGTCAATAAATCGGAAACGTTGTATAAGTCAGAAGAAGTTAAAAAACCGGGAGAAGTCGAAGAGTCGACAGACACGGTCAAAATTCCAGAAGATAAACCTTTACAATTGTAATTCATTTTGACGATTCTGCTTTATGCTGCTTGAAAAATTAATTTGATTGAGAAACCAACTTGAAAAAAATCCAACCGACAGATAAAATCCAACAGAAGCCGAGATCATTTTATGTTTACTAAAATTAAAAAATATTTCAAAGAAGTTATTACCGAACTCAAACAAACCACTTGGCCGAGCAAAGACGCTACCAAAAATATGACTTTACTAGTGATTGTGGTGGCAATTTTACTTGCTCTTTATCTTGGTGGCATCGATTTTTTCCTACAAAAAATCATGGAAATTCTGATATAATGTTTTCCTTCGTAAGAGAAATCAGCAAAAAATGGTAGTTGGTAAAGCAATTAAAAAAAGGAATTATGACCGATCAAATACAAGCACCAGAAGTTCAAGAAGTGAACGTACAATCGCCCAATTTGGTGAATATTTCTGATGTCGACAATAAAAAAGCTCGTTGGTATGTAGTTCACGTTTATTCTGGTCATGAGAAAAAAATTGCTGAGGCGCTACGCCAACGCGCCCAAACCCTGCATTTAACTGACAAAATTATTCAAGTTTTAATTCCGACTCAAGATAAAATTCAAATTCGCCGGGGCGTACGCAAAACCGTTAGTGAAAAAATTTTCCCAGGCTACATGTTGGTTAAATTGGAGATGAGCGACGATGCTTGGTTAGCCATTCGCACCACCGATGGTGTCACTGGTTTCGTTGGAATGAGTAATAAACCCACTCCTCTGCCAAAAAGTGAAGTTGAAGCGATTATGAAATATACGGAGCAGTCTGGTGAAGCTTCTTATAAAGCCGATTTTGTTGAAGGTGAAGCAGTCAAAGTGGTTGATGGACCATTTAATGATTTCTTAGGCACTGTCGACAAAATTGACGAGGAAAAAGGTAAAGTAACCGTTTTGCTCAACATTTTTGGAAGAGAAACACCAGTAGAGTTGGACTTTTTGCAAGTCAAAAAGGTCTAAAAGTTATTTTTTATCAGCCAACATTGAACCTTTTTCATGCTATAATACCCTTCTTCAAAAGAAAAATTTGGTGGATTAAAAATCGACGCTGCTCAAATTTTCATCTTGGAGAAAAATAGAAAAATACAACTTAAAAATATAAATGAAAGGAGTAATTTGATTTGACGATGTATTGGATCGCCTGAGTAGATGCGTCTGTTCAAGAGATCATGAGGAGTCAAATCACATTACAAACTTGGATGGCTAAAAAAATCAAACAAATCTTAAAGTTAAATTTACCAGCTGGTAGCGCTACTCCAGCTCCTCCAGTTGGGCCAATTTTAGGTCAGGCCGGAATTAACATGATGGATTTTCTCAAACAGTATAATGCTGCCACTGCTGACCAAAAAGGGCAAATTATTCCTGCAGAGATCACTATCTTTGAAAATAATTCTTTTACTTTTGTTTTAAAATTACCGCCCGTTTCTGATTTAATCAAACAAACTCTTAAAATGAAAACAGGTAGTGCCACAGCCGGTAAAGACAATAAAGCTAAGATAACAATGGATCAAGCGCGAGCGATTGCTCTTAAAAAATTGCCAGACATGAATACTAAAAATATTGATGCAGCAATAAAAAGTGTCATTGGCTCGGCCAAATCCATGGGTGTAGACATCGTTTAATTTTTACATAAATTATAAAAGTGGGAGGTCTAAGCTTTACCCAAGACCGCTAAAACCACCGGAAAGGAAAATATGGGAAGCAAAAAAAATGTCGACATGACTGCCACTGAAACACAGGTTAAAGTTGTCGCAGATAAAGAAGAAACTGTTCCCGATTCCAAAAGTGAAGCTAAAACAGACAAAAAACCTGCCAAGAGCAAAAAAATACGTGGCAAAAAATATCGGGCAGTTCGCTCTCAATTAGATAAAAGCAAATTTTACTCAAGCAAAGAAGCAGTTGAACTTGTCAAAAAACTCTCTTATACCAAATTTGTTGGTTCTGTTGAAGCTCATCTTGTCGTTAGAGAAATTGGTGATAGTGTCAGCTTGACTTTGCCCCACTCGACTGGCAAAACTGTCAAAGTAACTATTGTAAACGCTCAAGTTTTAAGTGCTATCGAGGCAGGAAAATTAGATTTCGATGTTTTGCTCGCTCACCCAGAATTTATGCCTAAATTGGCTAAATTTGCTTCAATTTTGGGACCAAAAGGTTTAATGCCTAATCCAAAAAATGGTACGCTGACTCCCAATCCAGAATTAAAGAAACAAGAGCTGGAAGCTGGTAAATTCGTTTTAAAAACTGAGAAAAAAGCTCCTCTCATGCATTTAATTATTGGTAAAACAGACATGAGCAGCACTGATTTACTAGAAAACTTGCAGGCTTTGCTAGAAGCATTAAAAGGCAAAGTGCTCAAATTAAGTTTAGCCGCTAGTATGGGTCCTGGAGTCAAAGTATTAGTTGAAGAAAGTGAAAAAAAATAGCTTTGCTTTTTAGCTAGTGTCATTAAGCTATTTTTTCAAAAATTTTTCCAAAACTTCGAGACTTTGTAAACCCAAATCGCCACTTTTAGTCATTACTCCTTCAAGTTGATGAGCTTTAATTAAAGCCTCAGCTCTTACACGAGCTTGCCCGCGTACACGCATACCAACTTGCTTAGCTGCAAGCTCATTATCACCAATGATTAACATAATTGGCACCCTAGAGACTTCACTAGACCTAATTTTAGCTTGCAAACGTTCAGAACGATCATCAATCTCCACGCGCACACCTTCATCTAGCAATTGATCCATAAGCTGACGAGCATAGTTTAGATGACGATCAGCAATTGGTAAAATTCTCACTTGTACCGGAGCAAACCAAACTGGAAAATCGCCACCATAATGCTCAATTAAGAAGGCAAAAAAGCGTTCAAAAGAACCAATCAAAGCACGGTGAATCACAAAAGGTCGTTGCTTAACACCTTTTTCATCGATGTAAAAAACATCAAGTCTCTCTGGCAAATTAAAATCTACTTGAATAGTTGAAATGCTATCTTCTTTGCCAAAAACATTGACTGCTTGGACATCAAGTTTGGGACCGTAAAAAGCCGCCTCGCCTTTGGCTTCGACGTACTGCACGCCAGCTTCATTAAGGATTTCGCGCATGATGTTTTCCGCTTTTTCCCAATCGCTACGCTTACCACAACTTTGAAACTTTGCTTTATCCGGATCAGAAATTGATAAGCGGAAGTGATAATTATTAAAACCAATGTCTTTATAAAAAATATCCAGCATTGACATCACTTCTTTAAACTGGTCTTTTAATTGCTCTGGGGTGCAATAAATATGGGCATCATTTTGCGTAAAACCACGCACGCGCTGCAAGCCATGAAGCTCACCAGATTTTTCACGGCGATAAACTGTGCCAAATTCACCCATCTTAATTGGTAAATCACGATAGCTATGATTTTTGAGTTTATAAACCATGATGCCTGCAGGGCAATTCATCGGTTTGGGATAATAAACTTCAGCTTCTTGGCCTATAACTTTTCCCGAAGCATCCTTCTCTTCGTAGACTAAAGGTGGGTACATATTTTCGGCATAAAAACCTAAATGGCCTGATTTTTCAAATAATTCTTTGCGATTTAAATGGGGTGTTAAAATATGTACATACCCGAAACGACGCTCCATTTTCATCATATAATCTTCAATGACACGACGCATGGCGTAACCATTGGGCAGCCAAACCGGCAAGCCCTGACCAATTTCAGGAATAATGGCAAAAAGCTCCATTTCTTTACCAATTTTGCGATGATTGCGCTCCTCTGCCATTTGTTTTTTTGCCAAATAATCATCCAAAGCTGCTTGTGAGGCAAAGGCTGTACCATAAATACGAGTCAACATTTTATTTTTTTCATCACCACGCCAATAAGCACCGGCAATACTGAGTAATTTAAATGCTTTAATTTCTGAAATTTTGGCTACATGAGGCCCTTTACATAAATCAACAAAAGACGCCAATTTAATACTGGCCTGATCGTTATTGGACATCATTTCTAAACCAGCCAATAGTTTTTTATCCGCGGCAATTTGCTCCGCTCTGCCAGTTAAATAAAGCGTTAACTTACTAGGTTTTTGTTCCAACATTTGCTGCTTAATCATCGATTTGCCATCACTAACTGATTCACTGATTTCGAAATCCTGCGCATTGGCTAAACCATCTAATAATTCCTGTTTATAAATGTTGTTGGCAAAAATTTGTCTAGCTACTTTCATTGATACATCAATTTTTTCCATTAATAAATCTTGCTGAATTAATTTGCGCATTGCTTTTTCAATTTTGGGAAAATCTTTTTCAGTAATCTTGAAACCTTTGGCCGTGGCGCTCGTAGCAATGTCAAAATCAAAATAAAAACCATCGGCGATGGCTGGTCCCATAGCTTTAATAATGATGGGATTGTTTTTTTCATCGCTGCCATAAAGTTGCTCCATGGCCATCGTTAAAACATGTTCAGCACTATGACGCATAGCAAACAATTGTGTTTCTTGAGTGATTTCTTGATTATTGGGCATAATGTCTTTCTTTTTTGATTTATTAATTATTCTACTTGGTTTTTTAATAATTTGCTGGTGTTTGTTGTTTATATCATCACCCTTCTTGTAACTTCACAGCTGCACAATAGTAGCTAAGTGGGCCTGCCACTGGTTGTGGAACTAAGTCCGAGCAATTTGGTTCGGGAGTTCAATTCTCCTCAGGTCCACCAACTTTTATCAATTGACAAAATAGTCAAAAAAATATATATTTAAGCAATTCTCGGACTTGGTTACAAATTGCCACAACCAGTGGTGAACCATCAAATCGCTCTTTGAGCGATTTTTTGTTTTAGCCCACTTATTCTCCATGTTTAATGAACAAAAAATCCCGCTCTTAGCGGGGTTCTTTTTTTTAAACAACTAAAAATACCCCGCTTTTTAAGCAGTGGTAGTAGTGTTGTTTAAAGTAAAATTTAACATTACAAAAAGGGATTATAAATTAAAAATACAAAATATCAATCAGCTATCCTGGGCATGTTAACACCAAGTAGAAATGTTTACTTTGCAGGAAGAGGACATTTTCGCTTTGGATTTGCACAAACTGGCTGAACAAGGTTTTATTCTGCGAGAAGGTAAGGGTCGATCAACTTACTACACTCTGAAATAAATGAAGCCACCCTCACGACCTGACGGTCGGGGTTAAAAGTAAGGAGAAAATACACTACATTGTCTTATCTCATACTTCTCAAAAAACAAAATAGATTGTATAATCGCCTTTTGTTCCAAAGACAGTGTGGCTTCAAAACCTGGTTTAATCGCCAAAGCAAGAAGTTAAAGATCGCACCGAGGAAAAATAACTTTTGTATTATTTTCTCTTCCCTGCTTTTGACACTTTTTCTTCCACTTTTTTGGCACAAATTTTGCCTAGCAAATTAGTATTTAGTAGTTTTGAAAGAAATCCATGCCAAATCAACATAATCAAGAACAAGTGCAAATTATTCAAGAAAAACTAAACAAGGCCGCTTCAATGGTCATCGTTGACTATGCTGGTGCAAACGTTAAAAATTTAACAGAACTCCGTGCGGCTTTACAAGAGGCTGGTGGGGAAATGTTTGTCAGTAAAAACACTTTAATTGACATCGCCATTGGCAAAGGCAAAGTTAGCGAATCGCTACAAGGCATGAGTGCGATGATTTTTTCTTACACCGATCCAGTGGCTGCCATCAAGGCTTTAGTTAAATTTCACGATGACACAGAACTTTTAGAAATTAAACAGGGTTTGATGGATGGCAAAGTCTTATCAGCTGCAGAAGTGCAAACTTTAAGTAAATTGCCAAATAAAAATGAGTTAATTGTCATGTTAATGCAAAGAATTAAATCTCCAGGTCAAGGTTTAGCTAATGTGTTGCAAGCTAATACTCGTAATTTGGTTTATGTAATCAAGGCCATTGCCGATAAAAAATAATACAAAGAAAAAAGAATAAAAAATAATAAGTAGTAAAGAAAGGAATATATATGGCAGATGAGAAACAACTCTCAGCAAAAGTCCAAAAGTTAATTGATGGCATCAAAGAACTTTCTCTTATGGAAGTTTCAGAACTAGTCAGTGCTTTAGAAGACACTTTTGGTGTTACCGCTGCTGCTCCTGTGATGACTGGGGCAATGCCCGCCAGTGCACCAGTAGCCGCCGCTCCAGAGCAAGATGAATTCGACGTCATCCTCAAGGAAGCTGGTAATAACAAGATTGCTGCAATCAAAGCTGTACGTGCTCTTAAACCAGAATTAGGTTTAGGTGACGCTAAAACTTTCGTCGAGTCGGCCCCCAAAACCGTCTTAGAAAGTGCTAAGAAGGAAGATGCTGAAGCAGCCAAAAAAGCTTTAGAAGAAGCTGGTTGTGTGGTGGAATTAAAGTAATTTTTAATTCCTTCAAGCATTCTTTAACAAACGCTTGCAAAAAACCCCGCTTTTAGGCGGGGTTTTTTATTTCTAACAAAAATTATTGTGAAATTTTTATCTATTTTTGCGTTTCATTTTGCACATTTCAGTAATTTGAAAGATTATAGGATATCAGTTTCGCCTTTTTTGCATTATTCAAAAAGTTATAGGACAAAATTGTGGAAAAGACTGGAAAACTACTCGCAAAGCAGCTGCAAAACGAACTTATTTTCCCTCTTGACCCATAGAGTCTTAATCTGTTACTGTTGGATATAGATCAAAAGAATACTTTGATCTAAAAAGACTCATTTCTCACCACGGTAACCCAAAAGTTATGGGCTAACTAGTTTAAATTAGGGTCAAAGTACCCAAAATGAAAGGAAAAATGAACGATAATGCCAACTTAACCACTGAAGACGACAAAAGAACAGGTCGCGCTGATGATGCCAATAAATTGGATATTAAAAACCTTCCCGATCTATTAACTGTGCGCGAGGTAGCTGATTTGTTACGCGTTTCTCCTTTAACCATTAAGCGTTGGGGCAAAAGGGGTAAATTACCGGCTATCCGCATCAATTCTAGAGGTGATAGACGTTATAAAAAAGAAGCCGTCTTGTGGCTTTTAGGCGTCAATCCAAGTGAAACAGAAGATGAAGAAGAATAATTCGTTAGTTACGCTGTTTTAGTTTAAACTAAAAACTTAATCTCACTATTTTTAATTGGAATGATTACAATGCATTTGTGTCGCGTTATTTTGCTCCACTGGCTCTCGTTGTGATTGGTCTAGCACTTTATGCAAGTTGTTTTACTCATCCCTTTGTTTGGGATGATGAAGAACAAATCCTTGCTAATAATAGCATCACCAGTTTAAGCAATATTCCAGAGTTTTTCTTAGGTAGTACTTTTAACAGTGGCGGCAGTGCCAATCTAACTGGTCTTTACTATAAACCAATACTAACTACTAGCTATGCTCTGCTTTATTCCTTCTTTGGCACCAATCCTTTTGGTTATCACGTCTTCCAAGTTCTTCTGCACATCAGCAACGCTTTATTGCTTTTTTATTTTTTGCGTAATTTTTTCCAAGATCGGGGACGGTGTTTTTTAATCACCTTAATTTTCCTGATTCACCCTATTCAAGTGGAATCAGTGGTATATATAGCTGGTTTGCAAGAACCATTGTTTATGTTTTTTGGCCTGCTGACACTGAATTTATTTTCGTTTGCAAATGGGAAATTTTTGTTCTTAGCTGGTCCTTTATTGTTATTATCTCTCTTATCTAAAGAAACAGGTTTGATTTTTCTTGTTTTAGTGCCCCTTTATGCGTACTTGTTTGCTCACAAAGGCCAGATTTTTAGTTTGTTTTCTAGTCTTGGTGCTTTAATCATCTATTTATTTTTACGTTTTGGCCTCGCACAATTGCCCATTGCCGAGCACAATTTGACTCCTATTAATCGCTTAAGTTTATTGGAGCGCCTACCTACTATTCCAAAAATTATTACGCATTACTTTGGCCATTTTTTTGTGCCATATAACTTGAGTATTTCCGAACATTGGGTAGTCAGTTCATTTAATTGGAGTGATTTTTTTCTACCTCTAATAATTTGCTTAGCACTGGCTTACGCGACTTTTTTGTTGATCTGGTGGCAGGAAAAACATAAAATTCGCAATTTGTATTTTTTAGCCTGGTTTGTTTTAGGATTAGGCTTACATTTGCATTTTATTCCTCTTGATTTCACCGTTTCCGACCGATGGTTTTATCTGCCCATTATTGGTTTGACTGCCTTTTTAGTTTCCTTTTTGCCAGCACAAAAAATTTTTGGCTTTAAAGATCGATATCTAATCTTGTACCTTTATCTGGTTTTTCTTTTAATCAGCTCCTTGACAAGAATTGAGAAATGGCAATCTGGACTTACTCTTTACCAAAATGACATTCGTCTTTCACCCAATAGCTTTGATCTAACCAATAATCTTGGCGTCGAGCTTTTGCGTCATGGCCAAATCGATGAGGCGCAACAATATTTTTTGCGCTCTACCCAACTTGCTCCTTATTGGTGGATTAATTTCAATAATTTAGGAGTCACTTTAGAAAATGCCGGTAACGCCTCTGCTGCCGCAGAGGCTTACCAAATTGCCATCGATAATGGCAATTATTATCTTGCTTACGAAAATTACGCACGTTTGCTAATTAACAACAATCAACTGTCGGAAGCTGCAAAATTTTTGACCACTGCCCTCAAACAGTTCCCAAATAATGTAACTCTGCAGGAGTTTGCTCAATATGTGCAACAAATTGAATAATAATTTTCATTAGGCAATTATTTCTCGCCACAACAGCGTTAAAAATTTAAGTAAGCGTAGCTGTCTGTGACGACGCCAGGGTTGTCTAATTAGCCGCCACAACCACTCCAAACCGCTTCTTTGCATCCAAAGTGGTGCTCTTTTCACTTTGGCAAAAATAAAATCAAAAGAACCACCAACAGCCATGGCAATGTGCACTCCGTTAGCCTGCATTAAAGAACGATGATTGACAATCCATTGTTCTTGATCTGGTGCACCCAAAGCTACAAAAATTAAAGTAGGTTGCAGTTGCTCAATAATTGCTTTTAATGACGCTTCTTCAATAGGCAAAATTGCCGCTTTTTCTTGATAAGCTTCAGTCCAATAAACATTTTTTTTAATTTTTTTGAGACTTTGTTGATCTTCAAAAGCCTCCCCTTCAAAAGAGCCAACATAATCGCGGCCACCGATAATCAGCGTCTGCAAATTTTTTTGTTCCGCCAAAACTAATAAATGTTCTACTACTTCTACACCAGTGATGCGCTCTTTGATCGAGTGCTTAGTTTTACCAAAAAATTTCAATATGCGCGCAGCAATAACTAAACCAATTCCATCTGGTAAAAGTAAATCTGCCTTAGCAAGATTAGCAGCAAAAAGTTGGTCATTTTGGGCAATAACAATTTGCTCTGGATTTGGAGTAAAAACAGTCAAGGTTTGTTGAGTTTTTCGGTCAGTAGTTTGGGCACTGGCGGCTAAAAATTGATCAAAAAAAGTGAACAATTCTTGTTTCTTGACACTCAAAATCGACAAACCAAAAAGTTGACTAGTCTGCATAATTAAAATCTTTTAAGCGCGCAAGCTGTTTGCACAAATACTTATTTAGATTTTATCAGGTTTTTGTCTAACTTTTTCACTAGAGTGCTAAAAAGCACTCAAAGTGTTCCCAAAATGCAATTAGTGTAATTAAAGTGTCAGAATAAAAAAGTTCAAGCTATAATAACCCTTATGAGGGATCGTCTAGATTTAGATACTTTGCGCAGTAAACATCAGCGCTTAATTTATGAGGGTTTTGTTTTGGCCAAAGACGAACGCGACCTCTTACTCACTTTTAATTTAACCCTCGAACCAGATATACATTTTCAACCCAAATTAAAAATTAAAAATTTAAGTCCGGAAATCCTAGAACAAATTCCCACACAGGAAAACTTAGACCCCCAATTGGATCGGCTGTTTTTTCATTTAGGTCTCGCAGAAATTCCTAGTTATTTTAAAGCTGCTTGTCCAGCGGAAATTGTTATTAAGCATCAGGGTCAAATCACAAAAAAAAGCATTAGTTTTTGGCACAATTTACTCATTTCTGGTTTAGGAGAATTTTATTACCAAAATAAAATTGACTTTACGAGTGCTGATTTTGTGCAAATTAAATTAGAAAAAACGCACGCAAAAAAAACAAATCTAGCAAAAGTAGCATTTAAACAAAGTCAAAGCGCAGCACAAAAAGAAAAAAGCTCCATCTTGATTCCTGTCGGCGGGGGAAAAGATTCGGCCACTGTCTTGGCAATGATAGAAGAAAGAAAATTACCTTATGACATCTTCTTACTTGCTCCTCATGCTCCCAGTGCCAAAAAAATCGCTCTGCTTTTACAGAAAGAAGGCCATTGTCAAAAAATTATCGAGGCAGAAAGAATCATTGATCCCCAATTGTTTGAGTTAAATAAAAAAGGTTATTTAAATGGCCACACCCCATTCAGCGCTTATTTAGCCTTTGTTAGTGTCACTATCGCCTATCTCTATGGTCAAGAAAACATTTTATTGGGTAATGAACGCAGTAGTGAGGAAGAAAATTTAGTGTATTTAGGCCACAAAATCAACCATCAATACTCCAAAAGTTTAGATTTTGAGCAAAAATTCGCTGCCTATAGTCAAACACAGCTTTTTTTGCCAACACCAACAAATACCAGTAAAAATTCACCCCGTTATCTTTCCCTTTTGCGCCCATTTTCAGAATTAGAGATTACTCAAAAACTGTGTGCTTTTGCTAACAAGGATTCAAGATTCGCACGAATTTTAACTATTTTCAAAAGTTGTAATGTTGGCCAAAAAGAAGATCGTTTCTGTCACCAGTGTCCCAAGTGCGCTTTTGTTTTTACCATGTTCTCAGCTTTTTTGGATGAACAATTTGTCAGTGAAAAAATTTTCAATGAAAATCTCTTTGCTAAAAAATCGCTTGAACAAACTTTTCTCGATTTGGCAGGTTTTGGTGAAAAAAAACCTTTCGAGTGTGTTGGCACTTTTGCTGAAATGCGCCAAGCTTTGCTTTTAGCCTACGAAAAAAGCAAAGCTCCAACACCATTTTTAAAAACAATTAATCGTAAAATTGCTCAACAAAATTTAATGGATAAATTAAGAGATCAGTCTATTTGCATTCTCGGTATGGGGCGCGAGGGTTTGTCTACCTTGCAATTTTTACGACAAAATTTTCCCCATAAAAAAATTGCCGTGGCCGATCAAAGTACAACCTGTAGTAGGAATTTACCAAAAGATGACAATCTAGAACAATTTTTTGGACCAAATTACTTGCAAAAAATTAGCCAATATCAAATTATTATTAAAACCGCTGGTATTCCTGTAACGACTGCTGAAGTTCAAAAAGCTATTGCCCACGGCAGCGAAATTTTATCTAACACCCAAATTTTTTTCACTTTATGTAACGGCACAATTATTGGCGTGACTGGTACTAAAGGTAAAAGCACCACCAGCAAACTAACCTACGAAATTCTGACCGCTTTCCTCAATAATCCTACTTCACAAAACGCCACTTACCAAAAGACAGTTTTACTAGGCAATATCGGCGAAGCACCTCTTAATCAATTGGCTAAAATCAATGAGCATACTTTAGTAGTTGATGAACTTTCCTCTCACCAATTGGCAGAATTAAAAACTAGCCCACACGTCGCTATTGTCTTAGATATTAAATCAGAACATTTAGACTATTACGGCAATTTCGCCAAGTATTTTACTGCCAAAACTGCCATTGCTCGTTATCAAAAAACCAACGATTATTTTATCTATGATCCTGATTTAGTGGGCAGTAGTCAAATGGCGAAATTAAGTAGCGCACAAAAATTACCATACAGTTTTGATCAAAAAAATAACGCCCTAGTTTACAGAAAAAACGGGCAAATTTTTTATCAAGACGAAGCAATTATACCAATTAAAGAAATTCCCTTGCTTGGTGAACATAACCTATATAATGTCATGCCAGCGATTCTAGTTGGCAAACTTTTTGGGGTTAATAGTGATTTAATTAGGAAAGCAATTAAAAATTTTAAAAGTCTACCCCATCGCCTTGAATTAGTGGCTGAAATTAATGGCGTCATGTATTTTGATGATTCCATCTCTACTAACCCACATGCCGCCATTATGGCCATCAAAAGTTTTACTAAAAACTCGGTAATTTTGATTGCCGGTGGCTACGACAGAAATCAGGATTTTACTGAATTAGCCAAAACTATCGTCGACTATCAAGTCAAACATTTGATCACTCTGCCAACCACTGGCCAACGTTTGGCGGCAGCAGTTTTGAAAGAAAAACCAATATCAGTTAGTATGGCAACAACCATGGAAGAGGCTGTGCAAATTGCTCAGCAAGTTGCCAAAAAAACAGATGTTGTTTTACTCAGTCCGGCCAGCGCCAGTTTCAGTGGTTTCACTAATTACGAAGAGAGGGGCGAGGCTTTCAAAAAGGCAGTGAAAAAAATAGCAAATGACCAAAAAAGAACCAATGAAAGAACCAAAAAAAGTTAGCATAGAAAGTTCTTAATGAAACAATTCCAAGTAAAGCAAAAAATAGTTATGTTTGTTCTTTGCTACTTGCGCTTTTTTGCTAGGTTACAGCTGAAAAAAAATAAAAATTGTAAAATCGTGGGAATTACTGGTAGTGCTGGCAAAAGTAGTACTAGAAATGCTATTTATTGTGTTTTAAAAAATAAATATGCAGTTAAAGCCAGTTTTGGCGCCAACTCAGAGTCCGGCATTTCATTAAACATTCTTGGCTTAGCGATGCACAATTATTCAAAACTCGATTGGTTGCGAGTGATGATACTTGCGCCCATTAAATTGCTAACTAATTTCCAAAAATTTGATTATTACCTTGTAGAAATGGGCATTGACAGTCCTAATTCGCCCAAAAATATGGATTTTTTGCTCAGTATTGTGCAGCCCAAAATGGCAGTTTTTCTTAATGCCAATTTTAATCATAGTTTTGCCTTTGATTCGCTAGTTCAAGAAACGGACCCTCAACAGCGAAAAACCCAAATTATTAAACTTATTGCTCAAGAAAAAGCTAAACTAGTACAATCATTACCCAAAACTGGTTTTGCCTTCCTAAATTTTGATGACATAAATATCAAAGAACTCAGTCAAAATCTGGCTGCCGAAAGCTACTCCTTTGGTAGTGATAATATGTGTGACCTGCAAATTATGGATTATCAAACTCAAATTCAAGCGCAGGCAATCAGTAGCCAATTTACTTTTCGAATCCAAAGCCATTATGGTAAATTGAAAACTAAAAACCAAAACCTAGAAATCAAAATTAAAAATTTTTTTCTGCCCAAGCACTACGCTTACAGTTTTGCCCCCGCTATTCTTATCGGTCTGAAAGCTGGCTTAAGCAACCAAGAAATTCAAGCTGCTTTAGAAAAACAGTTTACTCCCCCACTTGGCAGAGCTTCCGTGCTTCAAGGCAAAAATCACTCATTAATTATTGATAGTTCCTACAATGCTTCATCGATGAAAGATTTCATCGAATTGGTCGGGCAAAGCAAAAAAACTAAGGGCAGAAAATTGGCTCTTTTAGGAGACATGCGAGAACTCGGTGAAGAAACTAAACAAATTCATGAAGAAATTGCTTTACTAGCCGCCAAAAGTTTTGATCAAGTTTTTCTCCTTGGCAAAGAAATGCAACGATATGCTCAACCAATTATTGACCAAAATGGCCATCATCCTGCCATCTTATTTACTAATGCCGTTGAAGCTGGTTTAAAAATTGCTAATTTGCTTCAAGCAAACGATTTAATTTTAGTTAAAGGTTCTCAAAACACCATCTTTTTGGAAGAAGCGGTTAAAAAAATGCTGCAAAATGAAAAAGAGGCCGAGCAAGTGCTTTGTCGTCAAAGCCCTTGGTGGTTAAACATCAAAAGACAAACTTTTGCCAAATAAGTCGATATTTTTTAGCAAAGTCGCTGCTCCCATACTAGCTAATAAGTCTGGTGTATCCAGCAAAGCTACAGGAAAAGCAAATTTTTGTGCCAGAAAATCTTCCAGACCATTAATTTGTGCCAAACCACCAGATAGCAATAAACCTTTTTGTAAAACGTCGACTACCAAATCTGGCGGAATTCTCACTAATAAAGCTTTAATTAATGATTCATATTCCAACTGAAAAGCGGTAGCAATCTGTTCTAAATCACTAGATTTAATCTTGAGTTCCAAAGGATTGCCTCCGTTCGCAGTTTTGCCTGCAACCAATAAACTTCTTGAAGTTTTCGGGGCAGAAATCAGTGAGAAAACCTGCCTTTTGAGTAACTCCGCATTTTCAAGGGAAATAGCAAAATTTTCTGCCAGCGCTAAATAATCAATAATTTCTGTGTCCAAACGATCACCACCAAAATCACTATCTTCATTAAAGAGTAAAGAGCCGAGAGCAATACTGCTCAACTGCGCTCCACTAGCTCCCATCTGTAAAAATAAAGTGCCAGAAGCATCTGCCACCGGCACGCCTGCTCCAATAGCGGCGGCGAGCGGTGCCGCCACCAAATTGACTTTGGTGAAACCCAATTCGTAAAAAAATTGACTCAACGTTCTGCGCTGCCAAGGCGTCGCCGCCGCCACAGTAGTGACCATGGCAACTGGATTTAAGACTAAACCTTTAAAAACTTTTTTGAGCAATTCTTTCATTAAAATTGTGGCGGCTTCTTGATCGATGATTCTACTTTGAAAAAAAGGAAAAACTATTTCGGCAAAACTGTCCAAGCGCCCTCTCATCATCAAAGCTTCTTTGCCAATTGCCAAAGTTTTATGATTATCTTTCCTCCTGGCTAAACAAGCTGCCTCCTCAAAAACTTTTGCCCTAAAATCAACTGGAGATAATTCCCACACATCATTTTGTAAATCATCGACCAGCACAATTCTGATTTTTGACGAACCTAGATCGATAGCAATTTTTTTTGAAAGACTTTTTGGCATCTGCTTGTTATAATAACACCAAGCGTTGTGCGCTTGAAAGTACACTGCCCTGATTAAAATACGCGCTCTAGTTAAATTTCAATAAAGAAAAAGAACAATCATGGAAAAAACCCAAAAACCAAAAAGATTTTTTAATAAAATTTTAATCATTTTTCAATCCAGAATAGCCTATACTTTATTATCCGCGCTGATTATTGCTCTGGGGAGCTATTTTGCTATTGCGTATGCGCGTGGCAGTTGGCGGGTGACTAATAAGGGGGTAGTGGCTAACACTGGTTTGCTTAATGCTAATTCTTTTCCAGTTGGTGCCCAAGTTTTTATTGACGACAAACTCGTTACTGCTACTGACGACACCGTTTATTTACAACCAGCAACTTATCAGATCAAAATTGTTAAAGAAGGTTATTCACCCTGGAATAAAAAATTAATGATACAAAAAGGATTAGTTACCCAAACTAATGCTATGCTTTTCCCCACTGCTTCAAGCATTACTCCCCTCACTTTTACTGGGATTAGTAATTTGCATCCTTCACCCGATGGACAAAAAATTCTCTTTTTTACTAATCAAGCCAGTTCAAAATTGAAAAATGGTTTCTACATTTTGGATCTTAATAATAATTTTCTTTCCCTACAAAGTGGTCCCAAACAAATTACCGATGATTTACCAGAGTTAAATTTGGCACAAGCAGAAATTATTTGGTCTCCAGATAGCACAGAAGTAATGATTCTCTCAACAGAAAAGGAATTTTTAGTCAGTATTGATAAAAAAATTACTCTTTCTGAGCAAACAGATATTAGTTTTCAAAAAAAAGACATACTTTCCCAATGGGAAGAAGAAATGTATTTACGAGAGAGACAATATTTAGCCAAATTTCCTAAAGAAATTTTGGATGTTGTCAAAAATGCCGCCAAAAATGTTTACATTTCGCCAGATAAAAAACGATTGCTTTACACCGCTACTGCAGCTGCCAGCTTAGCGGAAAATATTGTGCC
>DBRQ01000006.1:205480-207631 GCA_002306345.1 Candidatus Pacebacteria bacterium UBA1364
CCAAGCAAAAAAAGATTTAGAGACAGCTGCAGCAACAACTTTGTCAGTAAGCAACACTGAAAAAATCATCTTAGCTGATGACCTCGATCAAACCACTGCTAAAACTCTTGAAGCCTCTCCGACCGCCTTTAACCGTTTACAGAAAACTGATAATTTTTCTACTGCCTTAAGCTTTACTAATTACTACACAGCCGTGCAATTAAATACTATGCAATGGTTCCCTGATTCTAAACATTTGCTGTTTATCGAAGATGGTAAAATTAAAATCATGGAATATGATGGGCAAAATGTTACCACTATTTACTCTGGACCATTTACTGATAATTTTGTTTATCCTTGGCCCGACGGTAGTAAATTGATCATTAAAACTAGCTTTAGTCCTGATTCACAGGATAATTTATACGTTATTGATTTAAAATAGAAATCAGCATTATCAGTGTTGAGAGAGACCGGAGTGTAGCTCAGATGGCTAGAGTGCGGCGTTCGGAACGCCGAGGTCGCAGGTTCGAGTCCTGTCACTCCGACCAAATCAGACATTTTGAAAATTCAGAGGCGTTTTGTTGCTCGCCCGCCCCGCCTGCGGCGGGTCTCGCTTCGCAAAAAGCCCTGTATTTCGGAATTAAATCGTAAGGTTGGACAAATTCAAATTCGGCTTTTCGGGAAAGCAAACGGCGGTTNNNNCGCAAAGGTTCAATCCAATTGTTTCCCTTTCGCCCAAAATCAGACTTTCTTTTGTTCAAGTCTGTTTTTGTTTTGATGATCTCGTCTTTTTTCACAAGATAAGTTTCTTTTTCAATACTTCCGTCTAAAAAAGCGTTGACCAGTTTATCAAGTTTTGTTTCTACTTCTTTTATCTTTTCTTCAAGATTTTGGGCGAAAGATTGCGCCGACTGGGCGTTGTCTTTTTCCCAAACATCAACTTGAGCGTTCATTTTTTCTGCCCAATCGTCGCAAAGAGCGACATTTTGAAGCCGTGATTTTAGCTGATCGGCGAGCAAGTCCTCGCGCAAATATCGCTGGCTACATTTGCCCAGTTTTTTCGTGCAACGATAATAGCGGTATGTTCCGCCGTGTCCGTGAGCAAATTGCGCGGTAATCGCTCCGCCACACTCACCACAAGTTAAAAGTCCGACAAATGGGAAGTTATGCCTCTTTTTAGATTTGCGAGGTCTTGCTCGCTGTTTTAGAACTTTTTGGACGGCTTCAAAAGTCGCTCGGGAAACAATTGCCGGAAAACCGCCCTCGTAAGTTTCGCCGTTGTGGACAATCAAGCCGAGATAAACTTTGTTTGTCAGCATTCTTTGGAGTGTCGCTTTGCAAAGCGGTTTTCCGGTTCCGCTCACCACGCCCCAAAAACTCAGGCGTTGGCCTAAAGATTCCAAAGTGTGCCGTCCTTGCGAAAATTCCTCAAACGCTTTGGCAACGCATCTTGATTTTGTCGGTTCTGGTTCAATGTTTCTTGTTTTCGGATTATTTACATAACCAAAAGGCGCAAGTGTCGGCCACTCTCCACGTCTGAGTTTTTGTCTAATCCCGCGCTTAACATTTTCCGACAAATTGTCGGAATAATATTTTGATTGGCCAAAGGCGACTTGAAGCATAAACAAACCTTGCGGAGTTGGCTCAAACCAAAATGTCGGAAAGCGCAAAGAAACAATCTTGCCGATGTCTATGCTGTAAATTATTTGTCCGCCGTCCACGGAATTTCTTGCCAAACGGTCGGGGTGCCACGCAATCAAACCAATTGGTTCTTTGCTCTCATGGACTTTGCCCATCATTTCGTTAAAAATTTCCCGCCCGGGTTTCTTTGCGCTTTTTGACTCAATAAAGGTTTCGGCAATTTCAATATTTTCCCGCTTGGCAAATTCCGCCAACTCCGCAAGTTGGGCTTCAATACTCATCACTTGTCTTTCTTCGTCTTCCGTTGATTTGCGAGCGTAGAGAAAATATTTTGTTTTCATAATGTTTGCTCCTTAATTTATAATGTCGCCTTTGGCCATTCCGCCTTCGGCGGAAAAGCGCGGGATTACCTGCCTGCCGTCAGGCAGGAAAAACTCGCTTTGTGTTCCGCCTCTGGCGGAATGGAAAAAATTGGAAATAAACTTTGTTTATTGCGTGCTTCGCACGCCGAACCGCCGTTTGCTTTCCCGA
>DBRQ01000007.1:0-3888 GCA_002306345.1 Candidatus Pacebacteria bacterium UBA1364
AAAAATTACTCATAGCGTAAAGCCTCAATCGGAGAAAGATTGGCTGCTCGTTTCGCTGGCGCCACACCAGAAATCAATCCCACTGCCAGAGAAACACTAAAGGCTAAAATAATTGCTTCACTGGTAATTTTAGCTGGAAAATAAGCCTGCAAGAAGAAAACACCTGCAAAAGCGCCCACAATGCCAATCAAGCCACCAATCACCGATAATAAAGCTGCTTCAATTAAAAATTGAGCCATAATTAAATTTGGCGTCGCGCCCAAGGCTTTACGTAAACCAATTTCTTTAGTACGTTCAGTGACAGCAACCAACATAATATTCATGATACCAATACCTCCTACCACTAAAGAAATACCAGAAATCCCTCCTAAAGCAATGGTGAGCACACTTAAAATACTGTTAATTGTAGATAAGAGTTGTGTTTGATCAATCACACTAAATTCATCTTCTTCGAGTTCTTCACCAATGGTTTTTTCAACGGCTAGTTTGGCCTCATGAATTTGTTCTTTGTCTCTCACTTCAAAAACAAAAGCACCAATTATTTCGCTGTCAAAATACTTAAAAATGGACTCAAGAGGCATATAAACATAATTGTCAGTACTGACCCCACCAAAACCACCCCCTTTACTTTCTAACACTCCCAAAACTTTATAAGTTTGACCATTAAGCATAATAGATTTATTGACTGGGTCAACTGAACCAAATAATTCCTCAGCAATACCAGGACCAAGCAAAACCACGCGCTCCGCTCTTTCTTCTTCGGCCTGTGTAAACCAGCGACCTTTAGTGGCAGGAGCATTCGCGACAGTTTCATAAGAATTATTTACACCATACAAAGTAACTTTTTTAGTAGTTTGAGCATATTTAGCCTCAGCGACATTAGTCGAATTCATCACGCCATCTCTAATTAAATCTCGATTGTTTCTGATCACTTGATTGTATAAACTTTTTTTCAAAATTGGCTTCCTACTTGCTATCATTGCTCCACTTCCTCCACCATTTCTGCTATTTTCCATGCTGCCAAAAGGATCACCTGGGACAACGTAAAGAATATTAGTGCCTAAACTAGCAAATTGATCAGTTACGTAAGCCTGTAAACCAGTACCGATGCTCGTTAATAAAACCACTGAGCTCACACCAATAATAACGCCTAGCATCGTCAAAAAAGAGCGACTTTTATTAAGTAAAATTGACTTGATAGCTAGAGAAAAAATTGCATCTATTTTCATGATTTATGGTCACTTAAAATTTTGCCATCCTTAAAAACAATTTGGCGCTTGGCAATCGCTGCCACATCCTCTTCATGGGTTACCATGATAATGGTTTTACCTTCTCTATTTAAATCTTGAAGAATTTTTTTAATATCTTCGCCACTTTTAGAATCCAAATTACCAGTTGGTTCATCAGCAAAAATCAACGAAGGATCATTAATCAAAGCACGAGCAATAGCTACCCGTTGTTGCTGTCCACCAGACAACTGAGCTGGATTGTTACCAAGCCGATCACTTAAACCTACCCTGGATAACATCTCTTTGGCCTTGGCTTTGGCAGACGCCGAATTAGTATCAACCCCAGCATAAAGCAAAGGCATGAGCACATTGTCTAAAGCAGTTGTTCTAGCTAATAAATTAAAAGATTGAAAAATAAAGCCAATTTGCTTATTACGCAAATGAGCTCTTTGCACTTCGTTATATGCGGACACTGCAACATCATTGAGCAAAACTTCGCCACTACTTGGTTCAGCCAGCATACTAGCCACTTGCAAAAAAGTAGACTTGCCAGAGCCGGAAGGCCCCATAATGGCTAAAAATTCTTTTTCTTTAACTGTTAAAGAAATATCATCTAAAGCGTGAATAACCGTCTCACCGATTTGGTAATTTTTGGAAACATGTTTTAAACTCAACAACATACTTTTGCTTCATTAACAATTAATTAAAATTATTCTGGTAAAACCACCTGATCACTTTCACTTAAACCCTCAAGAACCTCAACTTTATCATCGCTTTCTAGGCCAACTTTAATTTCTCTCTCCACCTGTTGCTCATCATTGTCAGCTTTCACTTTGACAAAAGTTTTATTGTCACGTTCGCTAATTGCATCAAGTGGGATAGTGAGTACATTTTGTTTTTCAGCAATTTTGATGGACACATCACCATTCATGCCAATGCGATATTTATCAATATTTTGCTCATTGATGGGAAATTCAAGCAAAAAAACGGTTCCACTGGAAGATTCATTGCTAGTGTAAGAAATATAAGAGATATAAGTATCAATTTTTTCACCGTCATAGGCATCTAAACTGATTTGTCCAGTCTGGCCTTTTTTAATGCGATCAATGTCAATTTCATCAATGCTAGCACGAAAAACCAAAGATTGAGGATTAACTATCTCAAAATAATCGCTAGCTAAAAGTTGCACACCAGTCACATTGGTAGGAGAAACAGTTAAAATACCATTTAAAGGAGAAGTGATAGTAGTGTTGGCGATAGCAATGCTTTGTATCTCCACATTTAAAACTTGATTCTCTAAATCATATTGCTTTGCAGCCACAGACCTGGCTTCAACTGTATCAAGAGTACGATCTTTGATGTCATCTTGAATATTTTCAAAATCATTGCGTTTTTGCATGTAGGTATTGAGATTTTGGTCAAGTTGTTTTTGCAATGTGCTGCGATCAATAGTGGCAATAATTTGTCCTTTTTTCACGCTGTCACCTTCTTTTGCTCCTAAGTAAACCACTTTGCCACCACTGGCAAAACGTAAGCGAGCTTTCTCTTTAGCATCAACACGTCCAGAAATGGTAATGCTAGCAACAATGTCTTCTCGCACCGGTGAAACAAATACTAAAGAAGCCTGTTGTTTACTATCACGTTGCAACAACCAAAAACCCAGTAAACCTAAAACAATAATTACTAAAAAAAGTTTAAAATGTTTTTTTAAGAAGGCGAAAACGTTGGTGAGAGTTTTTTTCATAAAAATTTTACGAACCTATTTTCTACAAATTTATTTTATACAAATCCATTTTTTACTCAAATTTCTTTTTTAGAGAGTAGCTAGTATACAGTATTTTGGAAGCGAGTAAAGATTTATCCTTTAAGTAATTAAAAAAATCTTGAACAATTGGATTTTTGTGAGCAAGCCGATTTGTTTTTTTTGCATCAATAGCGTAAAGCGCAGCAATCCTTTTTTTAATGATCGCCTTGGTGCTAGTCAACGGTTGACCACCTCCACCAATGCAACCACCAGGACAGGCCATAAACTCCACACAGTCATAAGCCGTCGGATTGCGTTTAATTTCCTGAAGGATGATGCGCGCATTTCTGACTGTTGTCACTACGGCCACTTTGATTTCCTGATTAGCAATTTTGATAGTGGCGCGCTTAATGTCCTGCATCCCTCGCACTTCTTGAAATTCTATTCTCGGCAATTCTTGACCAGTCAACATAAAGGCGGCGCTGCGCAGCGCCGCCTCCATCACTCCACCGGAAGCGCCATAAATGGCGGCTGCCCCGCTGTACTCACCCTCTAGGTCAGCTTCGCTATCAGTAAGACTTAGTAAATCAATTTGATTTTTCTTCAAAAGGGCAGCCGCCTCTCTGGTAGTTAAAACATAGTCAACTGGCTTCAATTCTTTGCCTTCAAATGTGAAGTTAAATTTTGTCATACTAGCTTCATATTTTTTGGAAGTACAGGGCATAATCGAAACCACTACAATTTTACTTGGATCGATGCCAGCCTTCTTTGCCCACCACGTTTTATAGGCTGCGCCAGCATGCATTTGTGGAGAACGAGAAGTAGTTAAATTAGCAATAAATTCTGGATAATAGAATTCCAAAAACTTAACCCAACTCGGACAACAAGAAGTAAACATGGGCAAAACAGCTTTTT
>DBRQ01000007.1:3896-6725 GCA_002306345.1 Candidatus Pacebacteria bacterium UBA1364
ACTAATTCGTTTGCCTCCACCACAGTGGTGATATCTGCTCCCATGTTGACATCAAAAACTTTCGTAAAACCCAATTGACGCAGGGCGGTGAACATTTTCTTTTCCAAATTGACGCCTGGCTCCTGGCCAAATTCTTCACCGATGCTAACTCTGACCGATGGGGCCATTTGGGCGATGACGATTTTGTCTTGATCAGCAAGAGCCGCCTCGACTTGCTTTAAATGACTTTGTTCGCGAATTGCGCTAACTGGACAATGAACGGTGCACTGACCACAATAAATACAGTCCACTTTAGGATCACTATTATAAGTCAAATGAGCATCAGAGGCTCGACCTTCTAGCCTCAAGAAATTGACGCCCAGCTGCGCACAAACATTTACACAACGTCCACAGCGCACACATAAATTAGGGTCAAATTCAACTGCACCATCCATTTTATGAATATTCAAATCAAGCCGTTTGCGCTTATATTCTTTGCTCGTCACACCATATTTGTGTATTAAATTAAAAGCCTCGCAGGGTAAATTTTGTTGGCAATTTGGACAATTTTCTTGATGAGAAGCCAATAATAGGCTTAAATTTTCATGACGCAATTTTATTAGTTCTTCACTTTTTGTGCTGATTTTAAGGCCATCAGTGGCCTTAAGAGTGCACGAAGTCACAATTTTGCCCTCATTTTCTACTAAACAGAGGCGACAATTTGCTTCAATCGGCAAATCTTCATGATAACAAAGATGCGGTATATCAATGTTATTCTCTATAGCCACTTGTAAAACATTCTGGCCTTTTTCAACTCGATACGGTTTGTCATCGATGTAAATGGTCACCAGTGATGGTTTTTGAACTACTTGAACTACTTGTGGCGTTTGTGACATTTTAAACTTCCAATCCTAAAATATTTTTTGCATAACTTTTAATTGGTACAGCAATTGATTTTCCTAATCCACAAAATGAAGATTGCTCCATGGTGGCCACAATCGGTGAAAGACGTGACCAGGGAATAGCTTGATCTTGCGCTAATTTTTCAATAATTTGCTGTAATTGCCAAGATCCATCACGGCACGGAGTACATTTTCCACAACTTTCTTCAGCGTAAAAATTTAAAATCTTACCTAAAAATTGCTGAGCAGTGGTCGTGCTTGGGTAAATTTCAATCGAGCCAGCTCCACTGAGTTTCATGTCCTCCGCTTGCGAAGCAGTGATGACTTCGCCACTGGCGCCACCCCCAACTTGCACAAAAAAAGCAAAAGTTGGATAATTGTCGGTTTCGCGCAGAATCTCGGCAACTTTTTGTTCTATTCCCACTTGATAGACACCCGCATTTTGTGTTCCTAAAATTGTAGAAAAACGAGTGGGTAGATACCGATCATTAGCCACTCTAGTAATATCGTAAAAAGTTTCCACGTTGTGTAATAAAACTGGACAATGAAAGATACCTGTTATTGACGGGCTAGGTGGTGACAATCGAGGTTGAGTTTTTTTGCCTTCAATTGCATTTAATAAGGCACCAGTTTCACCACCAATATAGCTTGGTTGCTCCTCAAAAATATGAATTAAATAACCTCTTTTATTACAAGGTTCTATTAAAGCATCAATTTGAGCCTTAAGTTTTTGGTAATAATTTTTGTTAATGTTAATGTAAGCCTCTTTAGTCTCTAAAAAATCCATTGTTAAAAGAATACCTTCAAGTACTTCCTTGAAAAAGTGTTCTAAAATGTAAAAATCCTTTTTAACACCAATCTCTCCTTCACTGGCATTGCAAACAACATATTTTTTAGGATCGTTTAGATTTTTAATTCTCTGCCATTTCAAGTGAACTGGAAAAGCAGCGCCGCCACGACCCACCAAACCAGCTTGCTCAATTTTAGAAAGCAATTCATCTGCTGCTAGAACTTTAACTGAAACATTTTGTGCCATGAACTAATAATAACAAAAAACTACTATTACTCTAGAGGAATTTTATCTTTGAGCCAAGCTGCTACCTTTTCATAAGTGGTAGGCTCTGGCTTTTCCTGTATTAAAACTTCGGACAAAACCGTCTCTAAATCTTTTTCCCTTGGAGTTTGCCCGTCAATTAGAACAAAGGTCAAACGACCTGGGAACCTATACAATTCTATTTCCAAAACTCTCTGATCCGATTTGGTGTCAAACCAAAACCGACCCATCACAGTCCAAGGAAAGGCCTCTTTTTCAACATAAATGCCATAATTAGTCAATTTGTACTTAACATTTTGCGGAGGAATGACGGCAGTCACGTAAACCAGAAAAACCACTGAAATCACTACTGCTACTGGCAAAACTTGCCCAGCAAAAAATAAAATTAAGGAGATGAGAATAGCAATAATAAGCACTGTACTAAAAAATTGGTGACTACGTTTCTTAAAAGGTCTGGCAGGAGCAATCCATTCTACCAAGGTTTCCTCTGGAATAGGCTTGTAGAAACCCGGCGCCACTTTAGACTTTTCCATTTTAGACCGTTCAGGTAGATGCACCTCAAAAGAACCTTGTCGTGTTCGATCCTGATCTGGACCTAATTTTTCTTCAGCTTTACTACCAAAAAAAGCTGTTTTTATTTTTTCAAACATCACTTCTAATATACACGATTTTATAATTGTGTTGGAGAGGCTCTTTTACTATAAAATATGGCTTGAGGCTGATATAATCTAGCCTTGTTGTTTTGATTCAATCATTCTGTCTAAATTTTGTTGATTGTTGAGGTTTGATTGATGATTAAAATCTAGTTAAGGAGGTGTCGCATAGTGGTCAATTGCGCTAGTCTTGAAAACTAGAGCTTCACAGCTTCACAGGTTCGAATCCTGTCACCTCCGC
>DBRQ01000001.1 GCA_002306345.1 Candidatus Pacebacteria bacterium UBA1364
CTAGTGAATAAATGGTCTTGGCCATCTATTTCTGATTGAAATTGACTAGCAGTTTGGCGAATTGTTTCTAAGTTTTCTAGCATGGACGCTCGGGTGCCGAAACGATCCATTGCTCCAACTTTAATGAGACACTCCAAAGTAGTTTTGTTGACTTTACGACTGTCACTAGCTTGAATAAAATGCGTAAGAGAAGAAAACTGTTTTTCTTTAAGGCGGGTTTCAAGAATGTTTTCAATGGCTGCTTTACCAATGTGTTTGATCCCACCAAAACCAAAACGAATAGCCATATTTTCTTTTGAATTTTTATCTTCCTCAATCGTAAAATCTTGGCCGGATTGATTGATATCGGGGGCAAGTATTTTAATACCCATTCTGCGGCAATTTTCAATGGCTACAGCGATTTTTTCATCACGATTCATTGAATGCGAATTTGATTCTACACTCATTAAAGCTGCCATATATTCTACTGGAAAATTAGCTTTCAACCAGGCGGTTTGGTAGGCAATCATGGCGTAACAGGCAGCATGACTTTTATTAAAACCATAATTAGCGAAAGCCTCAATAAAACCCCAAATTTTTTCAGCAGTTTTCTTTTCGTAACCATTTGCCTGAGATTGCTTAATAAAGCGATTTTTATTTTTATCTAAAATTTTCTTTTTCTTTTTACCAATTGCCCGACGCAACATGTCAGCTTCACCCATGGTATAACCAGCCATAAAGTGCACAATGTCCAAAATTTGCTCTTGATAAACCATAATGCCGTAAGTTTCTTTCAAAAAAGGTTCCAAAGATTGGTGCGGATACTCGATCGAGTCAGGGTTATGTTTACCTTCAATAAAACGTGGAATCAAATCCATAGGTCCAGGACGATAGAGCGCCACCATAGCCGTGATATCTGAAAAAGTGTTTGGTTTCAGCGATTTGGCTACACGCCGCATACCCGCTGATTCAAGTTGAAAAACACCAGCGGTTTCGCCAGAGGCCAAAAGATCAAAAGTTTTTTTGTCATCTAAGGGAATCTTGTCAATCTGAATATTTTGCTTTTTATATTTTTTAATTAACTTAAGAGTTTCTTGAATAATTGAAAGGTTACGCAAGCCCAGAAAATCAAATTTTAATAAACCGATAGCGTTATCATCAATATTGCAGTCCATAGAATACATATCCAATTGCGTGAGAGTTTTGCCAGAGCGAGAATCTTTTTGAATAGGAGTGTAATTATCTAGTGGTTTGTCGGCAATGATAATGGCGCAAGCATGCATGCTTGAATGTCTAATAGTACCTTCAACCTTAGAAGCAAGATCTAGCAAGCGTTTAAATTTTTCTTGTTTGTATAAACTAGCTAACTCAGGAATAGTTTCAAGTGCCGATTTGATGGAAACTTTTTTGCCTGGTTCATTAGGAATCAATTTAGCCACGCGATCAGGATCTTCATATGGCATACCTAAGACACGACCGATGTCGCGTACCGCTACTCTGGCTTCCATCCGACCAAAGGTAATAACGCTGGCCACATGATCTTCGCCATACTTTTTGGCTACATAATTAATGACTTCGTCACGTTTGATGTCAGCAAAATCAATATCAATATCTGGCGGAGTGGGTCGTTCTGGATTTAAAAAACGCTCAAAAGGTAAACCATGTTCTAAAGGATTTAGAGTAGTAATGTTGAGGGCATAAGAAACAATTGAGCCCGCCGCGCTCCCCCTGCCTGGACCAACTGCTATGCCTTGATTTTTAGCCCAGTTGACAAAATCTTGAGTGATTAAAAAATAGGCGGGATAACCTTTACCATTGATAACACTAATTTCATATTCCAATCTTTTTTTGATTTCTTCAGTGATCGTACCATACTTTTTTTTGGCTCCTTCAAAACTAAGTTTATGCAGATAAGAATCATAAGTTTCGCCCTTTGGCAATTCATAATTTGGAAAATGTAGCTGGCCAGTTGGAATTTCTAAATTACAACTTTGGGCAATTTTAACCGTATTTTCGATAGCCTCTGGAATATCAGCAAAAAGTTCAACCATTTCTGCAGTTGATTTCAAATAAAAATCTGGCTTATCAACCATTTTCATTCTTTTTTCATCGGCAATTAGTTTACGAGTTTGGACGCATAAAAGAGCATCTTGAGCTTCTGCTTCTTCTTTTTCTAAATAATGAACGTCGTTAGTGGCCACCAATGGCAAATTTAACTGGCGTGCAATTTTAATTAATTTTTCGCGTAAAATTTTTTCTTCAGGAACGTGAGGATGATTTTGAATTTCAAGGTAAAAACGATTTTTAAAGATTTTTTGATATTTTTTAAATATTTCTAAAGCTTTTTCGTCTTTATTATCCACAAGCAAGCGGCTAGTTTGACTACTCATGCAACCACTTAAGAGAATTACACCTTTGCTATATTTTTCTAAAATTTCGTCATCAATTCGTGGTTTATAAGAAAAACCTTCGAAATTAGCGATAGTTACCATTTTCATTAAATTTTTGTAACCAAGGTAATTTTGAGCTAGAAGAGTTAAATGAGTTTGATCCGCACCCATGTGCAATTGTTTATCAAAACGAGAATTTTTTGCCAAGTACATTT
Organism: Candidatus Pacebacteria bacterium UBA1364; assembly: GCA_002306345.1. GTDB lineage: Bacteria > Patescibacteriota > Microgenomatia > UBA1400 > PJMF01 > UBA1364. The sequence goes on from DBRQ01000001.1 coordinate 2,585, forward strand.
CTACGCCAATAATAGCTTTCACACCTTCTTTTTTGCATTCATTATAAAAAGCGATGTTGCCGTGCATATTGCCATGATCAGTAATAGCAACGGCTGATTGACCAGAGTTTTTGACCTTTTTGATTAAATCAGGAATTTTGACCAGGCCATCCAACATCGAATACTCGGTGTGGACATGTAAATGGACGAAATCTTGTTTAGACATAAAACCCAATAGAAAATAAGCTTAGCTAACCTCTGGAAAAGTTTAGCATTAATGCAAGGATTTGTAAAACTATTAGCTACACTTTCAAATAACTAATTTAAACTACTTGACAATCATAATCTTAAACTTTTAGATTTAGTATTAAGCAAGATTGGAACACGCTTCTAACCAAGAGAATTAATTAATTGTTGTTTAACCACGGTAATATCGACTTTTTTGCCGAGTTGTTTCATCGCCTGACCGATCAAAAAACTCACTACAACTGTTTTGCCAGCTTTATACTTTTTTACAGCGTCTTGGTTGGTTTTTAAAACTTGATCGATAACAGCTTGCAATTCTTTTTCGTCGACAACTTCATTGGTTACAGAGGCCTTAAATTTGCTGATAATGGCAGCAGCCTCTTCATTAAAGGTAAATGTTAATTTTTTGTTAAGTAAACTATTAGCTAATTTTTGACAATCTAGATTTTCTTTTTTGGCCAATTGCAGAACTTTTTCAAAAAAAATTGATTTTTGTTTATTCAGAGTTAAATCATTAGCGCTTTTTTGATTGAGTCCATATTCTTTGATAAAACGCGCAATTTTTGCTGCTGGTAATTCTTCAATTTGGGCGCCAATCATTTTAATTTGCTCAGGAGTAAATTCAATTGGTGGTAGGTCTGGATCGGGAAAATAACGATAATCAGCCGCATCTTCTTTAGTGCGCTGAGGAAAAGTTTTAGCTGTCAGCGAGTTATAACCTCTAGTTTCTTGCACTGGTTTCTCGCCATTCACTAAGATGGCGGTTTGCCGTTCAATTTCAAAATTAATAGCAGCTTCTAAAAATTTAAAAGAGTTAATGTTTTTGCATTCAACTTTATAATCTGGCAAATCGGTTTTACCCTCTTGGCGTAGAGAAATGTTGGCTTCCAAACGCATACCCCCTTTTTCCATATTACAATCAGCGATTTCTAGATAACGCATGATTTGGCGTAATTTTTGTCCGTATTCTTTAGCTTGGGTAGCCGATTTAATATCAGCTTCAGTGACCACTTCTACCAGGGGAACACCGCTGCGGTTAAAATCAATTAAGGTCATTTTTTTTAGTTGGCCAGTACCGTTTAAATCGACTTCCTGATGGGAAAGCTTAGCCGTATCTTCTTCAAGATGGATACGATGGATCCTCACTCTACCTTCACTGGTATCGATGTAGCCATCGTGGCAAAAAGGGATGTCATATTGACTAATTTGGTAACCTTTGGCTAAATCTGGATAAAAATAATTTTTGCGGTCAAACTTAGAAAAAAGATTAATTTGACAATTTAGCGCTAAACCAAGTTTGATTGTCATCTCGATTGCTTGGCGATTTGCAACGGGTAATGCGCCGGGCATACCAAGACAAACTGGACAGGTGTAAATATTTGGTGCGCTGGCTCCAAAAGGATCATTTTTGCAAGCGCAAAACATTTTGGATTTGGTTTTGAGTTCAGCGTGGACCTCCAATCCACAAACAAGTTTATATGGCATTATTGACAAATCCTAGACAAGATAAAACAATTGATTNNAAAAATACTGAAACGTATAAAAGATAGCTTAAAAAACTTTATTTTATTTGGTTTAGGATTTATTTCTCCATGAATTCCACTTAGTGTTTTTTTCAAAGGCATCAGCAATTTTAATGATTAAATTTTCTTGCCACATTGGAGCGATAAAATTAGCTCCAAGGTAAAGATTACTTGTTTCATCGCGATAAAAAGGTACATTAATGCCAGGTAAACCAGTCACTGAACTAGGTTCTAGCAGCATGTCTTCCAATTCGCCAAACATAGGTGAGCTGGCAGAGGCACCGATTTCTTTGGCAAAAGAAGGAGAAGTAGGAGCGACCAAAACATCATATTTTTTGAATAATTCTTTGTAATTTTCTAAATAAAGAGTACGAACTTTTTGTGCCAAATTGTAATACTGATCAGCGTGACCTTTGGTCAAGGTGAAAGTGCCCAACATGATACGTCTCTTAGCNNGCTAAATTGCTGCTTACCTCAGCTCTTTGCACCACGGTGTAAACGCCAATGGCGTGATGAGGGTCCAAAGCTTTGGTAATTTCTACTTGGACACCCATTTCTTTGAGAATATTTAATTCTTCGAGCAATTTTTCATTAGTTTGAGCAATTTCTTTAACATCTTGATAAATCACTCCAATTTTCATGCCTTTGATACTTTGGTCGAGAAAACTGGTAAAATCTGGCGCTTTTTCTTTATTGCAGGTAGCATCTTTTTCGTCGGGTCCAGCGAAAGAATTAAGCAAAATGCAAGCGTCTTCGACGGTTTTGGCCAAAGGTCCGGGGCAGTCAGTAGAAGAAGCCATGGCTACTACGCCAAAGCGACTAACTCGGCCATAACTAGGTTTAAAACCCACAGTCCCGCACCAAGCAGCTGGTTGTCTGATTGAACCAGCCGTTTCACTACCAATAGCGGCAATGGATAAATCGGCTGCGACAGCAGCCGCACTCCCGCCAGAAGATCCCCCTGGTAAGTGTTTGGTATTGCGTGGGTTTAGGGTGCGTCCATAATCGCTGGTCTCAGTAGAAGAACCATGAGCCCAGGCGTCCAAGTTAGTTTTACCGTAAATGACTCCTCCATTTTCTTTTAATTTTTGAGTAACAGTTGACTCGTATTGTGGCAAGAAGCCATTAAGTAATTTTGAAGAAGCAGTAGTTGGCAAATCTTTAGTGCAAAAGTTGTCTTTTACGGCAATAGGCAAACCGCGCAGCGGTTTGCGACTCGCCTTTTTGGCTTGCGCAAGAGCTGTTTTATTGGAGCTTAAGTAAATATTTAAATCTTGATTTTTTGCTTGATAAGCTTGATCGAGGTCTCGATAAATTTCTTCAATACTAACTTCTTTCTTATCCAAAGCGGCGAGACTTTCTGCCAAAGTGAGTTCATTTAGTTTCATGCTTAAGTATCCTTGCTCTGTAAAACGTAGGGAACGACAAAATACCCCTTGTAAGTTGTTTTAGCGTTAGCTAAAGCTTCTTTTTGGGTAAAGCTTTGTTCTTGTTTAACAACATCTTCACGTAAAATATTTTTAAAGCCAGTAACTTGATGAGTGACACCAACTTTACTCACGTCAGCTTTTTTTAACCGATCAACAACGATTAAAGTTTCGCTAAAAGCCTCCGCGATTTTGACGCTTTCCTCTTCAGTGATAGGAATGTTGGCTAGTTCGGCGATGTGTTTGACTTGGCTATTATTGACTGACATTGTAGTTTAACTCAGTTGATGATTAATTTTTATTCATTGCTTTTAAAGCAGCAATTCTTTCTTCTATGGGTGGATGGGTATTAAAAAGTTTGGCAAAAGTCCGCACACTGCCTCGGCTATTTTTCAGCGGATTACTAATGTAAAGATGAGCAGTGGCTTTATTGGCGGCTTCTAGCGGCTCCTGATCCATAGAAATTTTGCTTAGAGCTTTAATGAGACCCTCTGGATTTTTGGTCATTTCTACTCCACTGGCATCGGCTAAAAATTCTCTACGTCGTGAAATGGCTAATTGGATTAATTGAGCCACAATTGGTGAAAGAATAGTTAAAAGCACTGCTATAATGGTCAAAATTGCTCCAGCTTGATCATTACTGTCGTCGTCGTTTCTTCTACCGCCTCCCCAAAATGACATTCTACTAAACCAGTCGGCTAATAAGGCAATTAAACCCACTAGCACCGAAACAATTGACATCAAGAGAATATCGTAATTTTTAACGTGACTTAATTCATGAGCAATCACTGCTTCTATTTCGCTGCGCTTAAGCCGACTTAGTAAGCCGGTCGTGGCACAGACCACTGCGTGTTCTGGATTGCGGCCAGTGGCAAAGGCATTCATGGCGCTATCTTCAATGACGTAAAGCTTGGGCATAGGAATTTTTTGACTNNGAGATACCAAGAATCACTTTATCTGAATAAAAATAACTTAAAAATGTAGTTCCTCCTGATAAAATCAGCGCCCAAGCGACAATGTCCAGCGAATAATTAAGACCTTTGGCCATTATGTAGGCAGCGCCTACAATAAAAACCATGAATAAAGCGATAATCAGGAAAGATCGTCGCTTATTTTGAGCAACTAACTGGTAATGAGTCATAGACTATTTCTACTAAAGGTTAACTTTAGGGCTCTTTTCTTCTTCGCTACTCACTTCCAAGTGGGCGCCGCTACTAGAAGTCATTAGGCCTTTCTCTTCTTTGAAGCCAAACAACTTAGCAATCAAATTAGAGGGAAAGACTACTAACTTTTCATTAAAGCTTTGAGACAAATCAATGACACTACGACGGGCATAGGTTAATTTATCTGCCGTATCGGTTAATTCATCCATGAATTTAGTAATAGTTTCATTGGCCTTTAATTCTGGATTACTTTCCACGACAACTTGAATTTGTGGAATCAAATTTTGAATTTTGCTCAGTGCTTGATCAATATCTTTAGCAGTGCCTGAAGCATCAGCTTTAGCTACAGATTGGCGAGCCTCTGTTAACATTTTGTAAATGCCTTGCTCATGCTTGAGTTGACCTTTGACGGCTACTTCTAGATTTGGAATTAAACCAGCCTGACGCTTCAACTGATTACCAATTTCTTGGATACTGGCTTTAATTTGTGTTTTAAGAGCTTGCAGCGAATTGTAGACACTAATTACGTAGAAAAAGATTAAGGCTAAAATAACAACCAAGACAATCATAAGATCCTTTTTAAAAATATTAACTAAGAACTTTATTATAGCATTTGTTCTTATAAAGTAACTACTGACAAAGAAAACTTTTTTGTTTATAATTATGCCTTGTTTTCTAATAAAAAGGGCCCGTGGTGTAGCTGGTTAACATATTTCCCTGTCACGGAAAAGATCGCCGGTTCGATCCCGGTCGGGCTCGCCAG
>DBRQ01000005.1:0-180 GCA_002306345.1 Candidatus Pacebacteria bacterium UBA1364
ATTAACTATCGCAATGTCATCGCTTGGATTGATCAGCGCCCAATTAAAAATAAAGAAGAGGAGTTGAATTTAGAAACTCTTTTAACTTTACACAAGTTGACCATGCAAAAATTATTGCCCGATGAACAAATAGCCGTTTTCCGTGAAAAACAAGTGACCGTTAGAGGTGCTGCTAATGGT
>DBRQ01000005.1:253-7564 GCA_002306345.1 Candidatus Pacebacteria bacterium UBA1364
TACATTCATCCTTTTGTGGAAGGTAACGGGAGAACGGCTCGAGCGTTTGCCACTTTGGTCCTTTATAATGCTGGTTATGATTTTAAACGCTTCTTTTCACTTGAGGAATATTTTGACAGCGATGTTGATGCTTATTATCAGGCGCTTTTATCAGTGCAACAAAGTAGTGATCAAAATTTAACTTACTGGTTGGAATATTTTGCCTATGGTTTAGCTCTAGAAATTGATAAAGTTAAGCAAAAAGTTTTGAAACTTTCTCAAGACTTAAAAATTCAGCGTGAGCTGGGGCAACAAGTGGCTTTATCTGAAAGACAAATCATTCTTTTGGAAGTCTTGCAAAATCAAGGTCATATTACTTCCGATGATGCCCAAAAAGCTTTGCCCAATGTTTCAGTCGACACTATTTTGCGCGATCTTAAAGATTTAATTAACAAAGGGGTAGTGCAAAAACACGGTGTGACTAAGGGCGTAAGCTACACTTTGCTAACTTAAATGTTAAAATAACCTCATGCTTTTCAGAGATTTTTCTGTCTATTTACAAAAAATTGAGGCTATTTCCTCCCGGTTGGATATTACTGCCGTTTTAGCTGATCTTTTTAAAGACCTGGCCAAGAACGCGCAAGCTAAAGAGGAGATTGTGTTAGCCACCTATTTAATGCAGGGTAGCCTGGTACCTTCTTATCTGTCACTGGAGTTTCAAATGTCAGAAAAAATGCTAATTAAAACTCTTGCCAGGGTGCAAGCCAAAGCCAACCAGCCCGAATCTAAGAGCAAAGACAATCTTTTTGCAGAAGTAGACCAAAATTTGTTTAGTGATCACGCCACTTTAGAAAAAAAATTAACTGCCGAATATAAAGCCATGGGTGACATTGGTGAACTTTTCGAAAAAGTTTTAACTGAATCAAAAAACGTCCAAGAATTAGTTAATCAACCTTCAATTAGCGAGGTTCATCGGTCTTTACGTGCAATAGCTTTAACTTCGGGCCCTGGTTCACAGGAACAAAAAATTGAGTTGTTAGCCAATTTATTGCAGAGACTTGATCCTTTATCTGCCAAATACATCAGTAGAATTATTTTGGGAAAGATGCGACTAGGTTTTTCTACGATGACTTTAATTGACGCGCTCTCTTTTGTCAAAAATAATAGCAAAATTGATAGCGCCAATCTGGAAAAAGCTTTTTTTAAAAAAGCTGATTTGGGTAAATTAGCTCAGGCTTATTTATTAGACCAGCGCGACTTGAGCAGCAGTGACTTACTCAAAACTTACCAAGTGGAACTGGGCGTACCAGTGTCACCAGTGTTGTGCCAACGTCTCAACAGTGCTCATGAAATTATTGAAAAAATGGGTGAAGTGATAGCCGAACCAAAATATGATGGTTTAAGGGTGCAAATTCATATCAATAAGGAAAAATTTGCCGATAATGGTCTGACTTATAAAGCTTTTACTAGAAATTTAGAAGACGTTACTCCCATGTTTCCAGAGTTGGCAGAAGTAGCGCGAAGTTTGGCAGTGCAAAATTGTATTTTAGACACTGAGGCTGTTGGCATAGATAAAAAAACTGGCAAATTTTTGCCCTTTCAAGAAACTATTCAACGGAAGCGCAAACATGGAATAGCGGATAAGGCAATCGAATTGCCGATTTGCTTTTACACTTTTGACTTAATTTTGCTTAATAATCAAGTTTTAACTGAAGAACCTTTGTTGGTCAGAAAACAAAAACTGGCCGCCACTGTTTTAGACAACGCTGCTATTAAGAAAACAGAGTATGTATTGATTCATGAGCCGGCAGTTTTAAAAACTTTTCATGAGGCGCAACTCAAATTAGGTTTGGAGGGAGCGGTCATGAAACAAAAAGATTCTCAGTACATAGCTGGCCGCAAGTCTTGGCGCTGGGTTAAAATTAAAGAGGAAGAAGGTAGCCATGGTAAGCTTTCAGATACTATAGATTGCTTGATGCTTGGCTATTATTTTGGCAAAGGCAAAAGACAATCTTTTGGTATTGGAGCTCTATTAGTGGGAGTGTTGTCTCAAGACCAAAACGGTTCATTAGTGGTTAAAAGTTTATCTAAAATTGGTACCGGTTTGACAGATGAACAATTTAGGGAGGTAAAAAAGTTAGCCGATCAACACTTGAGTCAAGCTAATCGTAAACCAATTATTTACGATGTCGACAAAAATTTGTTTCCAGATGTTTGGTTGGAACCTTATTTAGTTTTGGAAATTGCAGCCGATGAAATTAGCAAATCACCCATTCATTCTGCCGGAGTAGCACTCCGTTTTCCGCGACTAGTCAAAATTCGCACTGATAAAAGTTTTGAAGAAGCTACCACACTTAAAGAATTAGCAGAAATTCACATTGCTAATTAATGAGTAAGTAAGATGCTAATGGTTTTCATGATCTGGTTATTATATACTTTGTGAAGAGTTTACATTTTAAGAAGTTGTAGCTGACTAAAATTGTTGTTTTTTTGTTGTTTTCATAAATTATGAAAATTATCATGGGGCTTGGTAATCCAGGTAAAGAATTTGAGCAAACTAGGCACAATGCGGGGTTTACTTTAGTGGATTTTTTGGCACAAAAATTTAACTTAGACTTGAAGTTTGACAAAAAATTTCAGGCGAAATATGTTAAAACGGAAATTATTCAAAATGGAGTGGCGGAGGATATTTATCTAATCAAGTCTATGGGTTTCATGAATAATTCCGGTGTAACACTAAGAGCTTTTTTGGATTATTTTTTTGACAATGCTTTTGAAGAGGATGAAGGCAATCATTTGATTGTGGCTCATGACGATCTTGATTTAGCCTTAGGTCAATTTCGACTACAAAAGGGTAAAGGTCCTAAAATTCATAATGGTTTAAATTCAATTTATCAGCATTTAGGGTACAAAAATTTTTGGCATTTGCGTTTAGGAGTTGACTCGAGAAATGGCGATCGTAGTATTAACCCAGGTGATTATGTCCTGATGAAAATGAATAAAGAGGAAAGAGCTTTGTTGCAGAAAGCTATAATTGAGGTAACTAATTCACTTTTTACTTAATTAAGCTTTTATTTAAGTTATGCCTATTTTTCGTTTTTCCTTCCAAAAAACAAAGAATCTCAAATATCTTTATGCTACTCGTTTAACTCGTGAATTATCTAATCAATTAATGTTTTTCTTTTTGCCAATTTATTTTTTTAAGTTACGTTTTCCTTTTATGAGCCATTTTGGCTTGTCTCCTTTAAAAGAAGGTATTTTTAATGTAGCTATTGTTTATTTGTTAACTTATCTAGTGAGTTTTTTGTCTGGTATTTTAATTGCCAAAATCTTACTCAAACATGGCATCAAAAATGGTTTTTTAATGGGCAATTTGTTTTACTGTTTATTTATTTTGTATCTTTATTTTTCCGTAGACAATCCTTATTTAGTTTTGACAGCTGCGGTGATTGATGGTTTGCAAATTAATTTTTTTTGGAATAGTTATTATTATTACTTGAGTAAAAATAGCAGCGAAACAAAAATTGGCGCAAATTTAGGTTTCATCAATTTTTTACTTAATTTATTATCAATGGTCGCTCCGGCGCTAGGAGGTTTAATTGTTGCATCTTTGGGTTTTAAAACATTATTTTTACTGAGTTTAGTAATTATACTTGGAGGTGTTATTTTTTCACTTTTGTTGGATGATATCAAAGTTAAAGATAAAATTTCTTTTAAAGAATTTTTTACTTGGCTCAAAGAACCCGGTTTTAGACGTTTGTCTTTGAGTTTTGCCGGTCGTTACTTTAATGATGCCAGTATTAATCTTTGGGCGCTCTATATGTTCATATTGTTGGGCAGCACAAAGGCCGTCGGCTATTTTTACAGCTTATCTTTGTTTTTAGCTTTATTTGTTAGTTACGCAGCTGGATCATTTATAGATAAAAATAAAGGTCATAAACAATTTTTTATCTCTGGAAGCTTTTTATCTTTTTTTTGGATTTTAAGAAGTTTCGCGGTTAATATTTGGTCAATCACTGTTTTAAATGCGGCTGATAAATTAACGGCGAGTTATCATTGGTTATTTTTTGATCGCAGCTGGATTTTAAGAGGTAAAGGCAGAGAGGCTTTGTCATATTTTGTTTATCGAGAAATGATTTATAGTTTTACCGCCATTATTTTTTGGCTGGTAGTTGCCGCTCTTTTTTACTTTTTTGTGACAGCTTGGCAAAGTTTATTTGTTATTGCTGCAGTGGGAGTGCTTTTGACTCTTTTGATTAAAGAACACAAGGACGCAGAAGTTCAGATCTAACGAACTAGTTTAAAACTTTTCACTATTGTGCTTTTTTCCTTTTTTCATTTTTGCGTTTTTACTTTGCGTGATTTTTACGATTTTTGCGACTATTAAATTGCAACGTCATTCTTGAAAGAAATTGATTATTTTGAAAGAAATTGATTATGGAAGTTCCTAAATATTGGCGTAACAGAGCTACTTATCTAGGTACAGCCGACGGTGGTCTTGAAGGTAGTCGCTGTCCGATTTGTGGTGCTTTGTCTTTTCCGTCGAGAGAAGGTACGATTTGTCCAAATTGCCATTGGTACAGTGGCCAGTCGGTGGAGATACAAAAAAATCTTGGAGTAGGAGTGCTTTTATTTGCTGAAGTCAACGGTGTTTTAAATTTAGTGCTGTTTAAAGATATTTGCAATGAAATTGCCGATCAGGATGGGCGTAAAAAAGAAAGAATTGCTCAATCAAATTACACTTTATCCAATACTGACAGCTTCTCTGTTCCTAAAGGTCTTAATACCGTGACTGGAAAAGTTGAGATCGATGCTGTTGACCAAAAAGACGTTTTAGATGCGAATTCTGTAGTTGATGCACAATTAGTATATTTATTAACGCAATCCATACAAAGAGAAATTGAAGAAGAGGCTGGTGTTAGTTTGTCGACGGAAAGCCTACATTTACTTACCCAAAGCCAAGTCGAAATTGATCAGTTTCGCGGACATCGCAATGAAAAAAATCAGCCTATTATTCATCATTTTGTGATTTATGCTTTTGCGGCCTTGCTTTCCAAAGATGAGTTGGCAATTTTGCAAAAGCAAGATGCGCGCACTATCGAATTGTTTGATGTCAACAATTTAGACGAACTGCAAAAATGTGAAGTGAGAAAGGCTACTCAAGCGATTTTAACTTTTCTTAGCACAGCTTTATTATTTTTGGGTCGATCGGAAACTCAAACTAAGGTACTGGGTGGTGAAGAGGCAACTGAATCAGCATATTTAGAATCAAAAAGAAAATTAAATTAGTTAGGCATAATTATGCGTAAAAAAATTACTTTAATTAAATTGGGTGGTTCGATCATCACCAACAAAGACATTCCTATGTCTTTGCGCAGTGATCTCTTACAAAAATTAGTTAGGGAAATTGCTATTGCCCAGGCGCGCATGCCTGATGAATTGTTGATTGTTGGTCATGGCCAGGGTAGCTTCGCTCACGTACCGGCCAGCAAATATCGTACTTTAGACGGATTTATCAATGAAGAAAGTGTTTTNNGAACTGCCTGCCGTCTCTTTTTATGCCAGTAATACCATTGTCAGCAAGCAAAGAAAGGTGGCAAGTTATTATATGGATGTTTTATGGCATTATTTGGAAAAAGGTTTATTGCCCGTCACTTGTGGTGACGTTTTAGTAGACAGTCAGCAAGGCTGCACTATTTGGTCTACAGAGCAAATTTTAAGTTTTTTTGCGGAATATTTTAGTGAGCGTGGTTTGGCGGTCAGTCAAATTATCCACGTGACAGAAGTGCCAGGTTTTTTGGGATGCAATGGGCAAGTAATTAAACGCATTACTAAAAAAACCTGGCCCCAATTACAAAAAATGTTGACTAGCACCAAAGGTTTTGATGTAACGGGGGGCATGGGGCTTAAAGTGGAAGAATCTTTAGCTTTAGCAGAAAGGAACATTAAATCTTATATTCTGTCTGGTATTGCAAAGGATAATTTACTGGCTGCTTTGACTAAACAGCCTTTTTTAGGAACGGAAATTTCTTAATACTTGGCTTTCTCATTCTCCATTTTTAAGCAAATTTAACTAATTTTAATTTTTTAATTTTGCTAAAATCCTTTCAATTGAGAGTGGCCAGCGGTAAACTGAATTCCAGTTTTGGTAAAGATGAAGTTAGTAGACTTGATCAAAAGTTAGCGGCTTTGCTAGCTTCGTATTGTTTTACCACTTCTTGACAATAAATGTAGCGGCCATATTCAAAGGCTTTTTCGGAAACATTTTTTGATGAATCACTGGCGTCAACTTGGACGACCTCTTCCACAAAATTTTGGGCGGCGGCACCCACATCTTTAGCTTTATCAGCTAGCGTTTGAACCTGCTTCAAACCATCTTCACCTAATTTTTCTAAATCTTCTTGACTGTAATTAATTTCACCAAGCTCTAGTTTGGCATCTTTATTCCAAGGTAAAGTGATTGTTGGGAGTTTACTTTCTATTTGGGCAAAAACTGTTTCTGGCAGCCAATGATTGCTTTTAGCCAAGTAATAAATGAGGATAAAAAACAGCAAAAACAGCACAACTCTAAATATTATCTTGAGCAGTTTGCGCAACATAAAACTATTGTAGCAGAAAAGACGAAGGAGAAATCAAGCCACCATAAAAAGCATAGTTAACAAAAGAATAAATTTTAATTGAAGATCGATAAGTGCGTGTACTAGGACTCGAACCTAGAATCGCCAAGGTATAAGCTTGGAGCTCTAACCAATTGAGCTATACACGCATGTTGTTATCTAAAGTGTAACTAATTGCGCTTAACACGAATTCCAGACGTAGATTTTACTATTTTTTCAAACTTTAGAGAAGTAGAAGTAGCAATGCTCCTACTCCTAAGGTGCCCAATCCAGCTTTGATGTAATTCATCCAATCAGCTGGTCCAGTTTGTGTGGGGATACTGACAGGTCTGACCAGATTAGTTTCTCCATTAGCTAGTGTGCAGGAGCTATCTGTGGGATTAACATCTAGTCGACAGACTCCTTCATAGCAAATGTGACTAATGTTTTGACAGTCTGCATTTTCATTACAGCTTTCATTACAGTGCGCTGTCGTGATGACGGTTGTTGTTTCATTGCTTGTAGTAGTGGTGTAGTTATACACGTAAGTAGGAGCAGGTGTGGCAGTAGCATAGATGACAATTGGTGTCACAGTAGCGTCAGGAGTGACAGTGGGAGTTGGAGTTCTTGTTCCAGTAGGAGTAGGAGTGAGGGTAGGGGTTGCACTGCAACAATTACTCTCATTTGGGTCAGCCACACACTCATCTAAGTAGGCCTGATTACTGCAATACTTAAC
>DBRQ01000009.1:0-55870 GCA_002306345.1 Candidatus Pacebacteria bacterium UBA1364
GTATATTAAAAGGCAAAAATTGCCTACTGTTTCTGTCAAAACCAGAATTGGGTACGCTCATGAGGAAATTGCCAGTTGGTTGCCTTATTTGCTTGAAATGCGGCCCGCCGCCATTTCTCTACACGCTCGGACGTTCAAGCAAGGCTACTCTGGAGAAGCCGACTGGTCGGTAATTGGGCGGGCCGCTACTTTGATTAAAAATACTGATCCTTCAGTTATTTTTTTAGGTAATGGCGATGTGAGTGATTATGAGCAAGCCCAAAAGAAAGTGGCACAATATGGGGTTGATGGAGTGTTAATTGGTCGCGCTAGTTTTGGGAAACCATTTATTTTTTTGCCACAAGAAAAGCGACACCAATTTTTAGCAGAAAAAAATATTTTTCAAATTGCTCTGGAGCACGCTCAATTATATGAGGCCACTTACGCGCAAGATGAAAAATATAGTTTTTTGCCAATGCGAAAACATTTGGCGTGGTACACTAGAGGAGTAAAGGAGGCAGCTATCATTAGAGCTGAATTGGTGCGCACTAACAGTGCTTTAGAAGTGGCACAAATTTTGCAAAAATACCATTTAAATGAAAAAAATGACTAATTTTGAGTTAGCTTATCAAAGTCTTAATCCACTGCAAAAAGCGGCTGTTGATCATATTGAACAGGGGCCGCTTTTATTGATTGCTGGGCCAGGAACTGGCAAAACTCAAGTCTTATCATTACGCATTGCTAATATTTTACGCCAAACTGATGCCAAACCCGATACGATTTTGGCTCTCACTTTCACCGAAGCGGCTGCCAAAAACATGCGTGAACGGTTATTGAAAATTATTGGCAAGGATGCTTATTACGTTAACATCAGTACTTTTCATGCTTTTTGTCGTCAAGTGATTGCTGAACATGGTGAATATTTTCCGCTACAGCGAGAAAGTGAACATTTAAGTGAGTTGGATCGCTATCAATTGTTTGAAAATTTACTGGATGAACTTAAACCCGAACATTTACGTCCACTCAATGACCAGTATTTTTATGTGAACGACATTATCCAAGCAATTTCAGATTTAAAGAGAGAAGGTATTTCTGTTTTGCAGTTTGACGAAATGGTGCGGGCACAGGAGCAAGAACTTTTGACGCTTAAAGAACAAAGTAAAAGTAAGACCAAAATTGCTGCGCTGGAAAAAAAATTTCTTAAAAACAAAAATTTGCTTTTACTTTACCAAGCTTATCAAGAACGTTTGCGTCAAACTTTGCGTTTTGATTATGATGACATGATTAATTTTGTGGTTGAGGCTTTTAGTACTCATGAACTTTTACTGCGTGAATATCAAGAGAACCTGCACTATTTTTTAGTTGATGAATATCAAGATACCAACTCTGCGCAAAACAAATTAGTTAATCTGTTAGTTTCTTATTGGGAAGAAATGGGTGGAATGGCCGATTTGTTTGCTGTGGGTGATCCCAATCAAGCGATTTATCGTTTTCAGGGGGCTTCTGTGGAAAATGTTTTAGCTTTTACTCGCACTTATCCCAATGCGACGGTAATTACCTTAGACACGGCTTATCGTTGTCCACAAAACATTTATGATTTAGCTACACACATTATCGCTCACAACAAATTATCACAGTTGAGCAGTTTGGACGAAAAAATTCAGTTGGTAACGCACTTAAAAAATCCTAAAGGTGTGAGTACAAAAATTAAGTTTTTTCAAGCGCCTTCACAAGTTTTAGAAGCGGTCAGCGTAGTTGAAGAAATTAAAAAACTGCAAGAAACTGGAGTCGCGTTAACGCAGATAGCAGTTTTATATCGCAATCATGCTGATGCTAATGATTTAATTGAAGCTGCAAAAAAGTGGGCCATTGCTTATCGCTTAAGTAAAGGTGACGATGTTTTGCAAAATGAACATATTGTACAATTACTTGATTTAATGCGTTTAATTAGTAATCTTCGCGAAGCTCAAGAAATTGATTTACTCTACAACGTGATGACTTTTTCTTGGTTAGGTTTAGATCCTCTCGTGGTAATGAAATTAGGCCGTGTAGCTGGCACATTACGTTTAGACCTTTACGATTTAATTGCTAGAGGTTTAGACTTTATCAATCAAGCACTAGTTGGCCAAGAAATTACCCCTGTAGAATTCGCCACTATTACAGCCTTTTTGGATAAATTGCGCGCTTTTGGTATTAAAGATCAAATGATGACCTTTAATCATTTTTTTGAAGAAGTATTAAGTGATAAAGGTTTTGCTTTTTTAGCTTACTTAAAAACATTACCTGATAGTTTTGAGCAAATTGCTATTTTAAATGCTCTCTTTGCCGAAGTTAAATCGATGCTTAATAATAATCATCAATTAAAATTGAATGATTTTCTCAAGCAGATTGCCACTTATCAAGAGCACAAAATTGAGATTCAAAGTAAAACTGCTGTTACTGACAATGATGCGGTCTATTTTTCCACGGTGCACAGTGCCAAAGGAATGGAGTGGGATTATGTTTTTTTGATCAATCTAGTCGACAAAAAATGGGGGAACCAAAAAGATAATAGTAAAATCAAATTACCAACTGGTATTATTAAAAATACTGATTTATCAGATAAAGAACGCAATGAGGATGATCGTCGCTTGTTTTATGTAGCGCTAACGCGAGCCAAAAAACAACTTTATTTGAGTTTTCCTCTAAAAATTGTCGAGAATAATCAAATCAGTGATAAATTTCCCTCGATTTTTTTACAAGAATTGAAAGAAATCGAAGATAAAACAGGCACCACTTTCTTAGAAGTAAATCAAAATAGCCAAATCATTGAGCAAGCTCCAACTTATTTAAGTAAATTAATGTCTCCAGCGCCTGTTCGTTCTTTTGGCGCGGAAGAACAAGCTTTTCTGGAAACGCTGGTCAAAGATTTTCAATTGTCAGTGACAGCGCTTAACACTTATTTGCGCGATCCAAAAGAATTTTTAGAAAAAAATTTATTACGTATTCCCAGAGCAAAAAAAACTTTTATGTCTTTTGGTACAGCTGTGCACGCTGCTTTGGAAAGATTTTATAAATTGGAAAAACAAACTCTTGAAGTTCCCAATTTAGAGTTTTTATTAGCTGAGTTTACGCATGCTTTAGAAAAAGAAGTCTTAAGCACGAGTGATTTCACTGATCGTCTGCAATATGGCCGACAAATTTTGACTAGTTATTATCAAGATCGTTTATTGACCAAAGTGAATGTTTTTGACGTAGAAAGAAGTTTCGGTTCTGGTCGTAAAATTTTTTTGGGCGATATTCCACTTTCTGGTAAAATCGATCGCATTGATTTAGTGGATCAAGAACGAGGTTTGTTGAGAGTTTACGATTATAAAACTGGAGAACCTAAAACTCGCGGTGGAATTGAAGCTACCAGCAAAACTTACCAAAAAGATTTTTCTAAGCGTGAATTAGAATTGCCAGCAACAATTCGTGGCCCTTACAAACGTCAATTAATTTTTTACAAACTACTATTAGATTTAGACAGAACAATCAATCCTAATTGGCAAGTGAGTGAAGCGGTTTTTGAATTTATTGAGCCTAAAACCAAAGGTGGCAACCAACATGTCGCTCATGCTTATGTCATTACTGATGAAGAAATCGCTGATCTTAAACAACTAATTAAACAAGTGATGCAAGAAATTCGTTCCCTTAGTTTTCTCCATGAAGTTCTCGTAAAGTGATACTGTCAAGATCTCTTTGTGAAATAATCATTTCTTCTTTGGCAAATGGCCAGGTGATATTTAAATCTTGATCAAAAATAGAAATGGCTAAATCATCTTTTTCGTCTCTTTCATGATAGAGCAAATCAACTCCGTAAAGATAATAAACTGGCCCCTCGATCGCACAAATCGAATTGCCAATTTTTTTACTAATGTAAAGGCTTTCGCCCCACTCGTTTTGTGGATCAGCAACAAAATCAAAATATTCAATATTTTTGTAGCTTGGTGAATCATGCCGAACATCAGCCAGAGCACAAAAAGCGTGACCAGCGATGACGGTTACTAATTTATTCCAGCTTTCAGAGTGCAAACCTCTAACAATTTTGCTTTGCGAGACTGATAAATTAACTTGTTTAATTTGGAAATTCGGATTAATACCCGCTGCTCTAATTCTTTCCGGTTCGAGAATTTGTGAAAAAAATCCCCGTTCATCAATCATTTTTTTGTATTTAATATAAAAAAGTCCTTCAATCTTGGTTTTAAAAATATTTTCAGCGATTTCTAATTCTTGGTTGGGGACATAATAATTGATTGCCATAATATTTTTTAGTCTAACATAAGATCTACACTTTAATAAGTCGTGACTGCTTAAAACTTCTGATAATTAAATTTTGTTGTCGCAAAGTTTGAAATTTTGAGTACAATCTCTGTTTATGGCAGATTCATATTTACCAGCACAGGATATTATCGACAAATATGCTCATGTCTTGATTAATTTTGCACTTAATTCTGGCGCAGGAGTCAGGAAAGGGGCAGTGGTGCAATGTAGTGTGCCAGATGTGGCCAAGCCCATCGCTTTGGCACTACAAAATACTTTACTTAAAGCTGGTGCCAACCCCATCATGCGCTTGTTACCCACCGGTTTTGACCGTGATTTTTATACTTTAGCCAGTGAAGAACAATTAGTGTTTTTTCCTCACGAATTTTCCAAAGCAAGGGCTAATTTGATTGATCATCAAATTGGTATCATTGCCGAACCAGAACCCTCAGCGCTTGCGCAAGTTGACCCTCACAAAATTATGTTAGCTCGCAACACTCAAAAACCTTATAACGATTGGTTAGTAGATAAAGAAAATCGAGGTAAGTTCACTTGGACAGTGGCCTTGTGGGGTGTCGAGGCTAAAGCTAATGAAGTAGGCTTAAGCCTTGAGGAATATTGGCAACAAATTATTCAGGCCTGTTTTTTAAATGAGCCAGACCCGGTGGCTAAATGGCGAGAAACTTTGCTTATTCAAGAAGAAATTAAGCAAAAACTCAACCAAATGCGTATAGAGTACGTGCTGGTTAAGGGTGACGATGTTGATTTAAAAATCAAAATTGGAGCCAATCGTATTTGGCAAGGAGGTGGTGGGCGTAATATCCCCAGTTTTGAAATTTTTACCTCACCAGATTGGCGAGAAATTGATGGCTGGATCAGTTTTAATGAGCCTTTGTATCGTTACGGTAATATCATTCGAGACATTTATTTGCGGGTGGAAAATGGATTAATTGTGGAAGCTAAAGCCAAAACTGGCAATCAATTTTTACAAACGATGCTGCAAACTGCCAACGCTAACAAATTTGGCGAGTTCTCTATGACTGATAAGCGCATGTCACGCATCACTCATTCGATGGCAGAGACTTTATTTGATGAAAACATTGGGGGTCGTTTCGGTAATTCGCATTTGGCACTTGGCATGGCTTACAAAGATTGTTATCGGGGCAATCCTGACGTGGTCAAGCCTGAGGAGTGGGAGGCCATGGGTTTTAATGATTCAGCCGAACACACGGATATAATGACCACTACTGATCGCCGCGTGACAGCAATTTTACCAGACGGTAGCAAAGTGTTAATTTACAAAAATGGTCAATTTGTAATTTAATTTAGTGCTAAAATAAGCCCAATGATCATTAATTCAGATCATCAACTACTTAAATATCAAAAAATTGGTAAAAAATCGACCGACATTCTCTGGCAATTGTGGCAAGCTACAGTTGAGGGAATTACACCAATCGAAATTGATCAATTAGCCGCTAAACTTTGTCAAAAAAACGCTGTGCTGCCAGCTTTTAAAGGGGTGGGTTCCAAAAAAAATCCTTACCGCTACGTGACTTGTATTGGCATTAATGACGTGGTGGTGCATGGCATTCCTAATGAAACTCCTTTGCAAAAAGGTGATTTAGTCAAAGTTGATTTCGGTATCATTGAAGATGGTTTTTACACCGATCATTGTTTTACCAAAGCCATTGGTCAACCCAGTGAAGCAGATTTGCGCCTAATGAAAGTGGCGCGCCGCAGTGTACAAGAGGCGGCGCGCAAAGCTATTATTGGTAATCAAATTGGAGATTTGGGTTTTACGATGCAAACTGTGGCTGAAAAAGCTGGTTTTAGTACGGTTAAAGAATTTGTGGGGCATGGCATTGGTTTGACCATGCATGATGATCCACAAATTCCCGCTTGGGGCAAAGTGCGTAAAGGTTTGACTCTTAAAAGAGGTCAGGTTTTGTGCGTTGAGGCCCAAATTATTGCTTCTCGAGATGACAGCGTTTATATGGATGATGACGGTTGGACAATTCGCTCTAATTCTGGAGCCAAAGCAGCGATGTTTGAATACATGGTGGTGGTCCAAGAAAGAAGACCAATTTTTCTGACGCCAACTTTAGAATGGCCTTTGTATTGATTTTTTGTCATTAATGATTTGTCAAGTGCTTCAAACTGTATCTCTTTTATGTCTTTTCCTGATTTACGTTTGCTTTTTGCTAATTAAAAAGTATAATTATAAACTCTTATGACTGACCAAGTAGCCCCTAAAAAAATTCCCAAAGCCCTCCAAGAGGAAATTAAGCAACTTTTCAAAGTGGCTAGTTCTCGTGGTTACGTTACCCAAGATGAAATTTTAGATGTCTTCGTCGAGCCAGAAATTTACGTGGAGGAACTTGATGATCTTTATGATCGCTTTTTCAAAAAAAATATTGATATTTTTGAATCAGTTTCCAAAGATGAAACCGCTGGCGACGAAGATGTCCTCAAGCAAGAATTAGATGTTTTAGCTAATCTAGGCAGTGTCGGGGTGTCTGATCCGGTACGGATGTATTTGAAGGAAATTGGTCGGATTCCACTTTTAAATCGTGAGGAAGAAATTCGTTTGGCTCAAGAAGTAGAGTCAGGCAGTGAAAAAGCCAAAAAAGCTTTAATTAATGCCAATTTGCGTTTGGTAGTTTCTATTGCTAAAAAATACATTGGTCGCGGTATGACTTTTCTTGATTTAATTCAGGAAGGTAATAAGGGTTTAATTCGAGCAGTGGAAAAGTATGATTGGACCAAAGGCTTCAAGTTTTCGACTTATGCCACTTGGTGGATCAGGCAAGCAATTACCCGTTCGATTGCTGACCAAGCTCGCACCATTCGTATTCCAGTGCACATGGTGGAGACAATCAATAAATTGATGCGTACTTCCCGTCGCTTAATGCAAGATTTGGGTCGCGAGCCCACTCCAGAAGAAATTGGCGAGAAAATGGAATTGGAACCGGAAAAAGTGCGTGAAATTTTAAAGATTTCTCAAAACACCACTTCTTTGGAAACACCAGTTGGAGATGGCGAGGACGACAGTACTTTGGGTGATTTTATTGCTGACGAAAAACAAGACAGTCCTTACGACACCACCAGCAAACAAATGCTTTCTGAAAATGTCGAAGAAGTGCTCAAAGCTTTATCTGACCGTGAAGCTAAAGTACTGCGCATGCGTTTTGGTTTGGCTGGCAATCGCACTATGACTTTGGAAGAGGTCGGTAAGGAATTTGGGGTGACGCGTGAGCGTATTCGTCAAATTGAAGCAAAAGCCTTGCGTAAATTAAAACACCCTAGTAAACGCAAAAAACTGCAAGACTTTTTAGAATAAAAGCATGAAGCTGATTTCCTGTAATATTGAAGGAGATAAACATTTTCAAGCGCGATTGTTTCCTTTTTTTGCTAAAGAACAGGCCGATATCTTAGTTTTGCAAGAGGTATTTGAGGTTGATCTAGAGAAAATTAAACAGGCCAGTGGTTTGAAGAGTTGCGTTTTTTATCCTCAGGCTAATATTATTTTACCCAATATTCATTTGCCTCTAAAAGGTTCTTGGGGCGTAGCGATTTTTGCCAATGAGATCATTGAGGAAGAAGGTTTTTATTATTGTGGTCATCAACACGGTCAATTGGCCGTTTTCAAAAATGGTCATCCAGAACTAATTGATCGGGTGGCTTTAAGAGCCAAGGTTAAAGTTAACGAGCAGCTTTTTCAACTAGTGACGGTCCATTTTACTTGGTCAGGAGATGCCACAATCACCGCTTTGCAACAAAGGGATTATCTAATATTGAGACAATTTTTAGAGAGTTTTGAAGAAATTATTTTGTGTGGAGATCTCAATACACCTAGAGGTGGAAAGATTTTTGATGATTTAGCCAAAAAATATACCGATAATATTCCCCTTGCAATTGAGACCACCATTGATAAAAATTTACATAAGTCTGGTAAAGATATTCGTTTAGTAGTTGATTCCCTGTTTACCAGCAAGGAGTATGTGGCTAAGGAAGTGAGAGTAGTGCCTAATACCAGTGATCACATGGCGGTGGTAGCAGAGATCGAAAGAGTTTCTTCATAAATTTGCTATACTGAATAGAAATGTTATTTTACTTAGCAGAATTTCTATTGTTTGCGTTTTGTGGTTGGATCATTGATTCCGTATTTTCTTCCATCACTAGTAAAAAGTGGATTTCCTCTGGATATTTTCCAGGAGTGCCTTTATGTCCAATCTATGGCTTTGGCGGAATTATTATGTTTAACAGTTTTGCACTGTTAAACAATCAAGGAGCTTTGGCAAGCATAATTATTACTACTTTTCTGGTTATTTTATTGGAATATGTGGGCGGATGGTTAGCAGAACATTTGTTAGAAGAAAAGTTATGGGATTATTCAAACGAGAAATGGAATTTTGGTGGCTACATTAGCTTATGGCATAGTTTTTTATGGTTGGTTTTGGTGGGTATAGTGTATTTTTTATTAGCCCATCCTATTAATACGCTCTTGGCTTGGTTGAAGGCTCAATTGCTGATTAATTCATCTATTGAAGTTCTCTTAACTTTGACTTTTGTTTTTATATTTCTTTTGCTAACTTTTAAGACTAAAGAAAAACGCTTAAAACGTTTGTCTTTGAATAAAGACTTTAAATCTTTAGAAGATATGTTTGATTGGCAACAATGGCAGCGATTGACAAAAAAAAAGAGACAAGAATTGCTTGAACGATTTGAACAAAATCATTTAATACAAAAATTGAAAGATTTAGAAGAAAAGTTATAATCAAATAGGTTTCCCAGCAGCTTGCTGCGGGAGGAGTCAATGATATTACGGCGATGGCTGTGATATTATCAAAGACATTAATACCCCGTCAGCTTGCTGTGGGGAAGTTGATTACTTGAATTGGCATTTTATTGAAACTGCAGTAAAATGTAGCCTGTTATTAACATTAATTTTGACAATCCCCGATAGCTCAATGGCAGAGCAGGAAGCTGTTAACTTCAAGGTTTGTGGTTCGAGTCCACATCGGGGAGCCCTTTCAACATAAATCACCATAAAGTTACAGTAAGACTATTGCCGAGGAAAACTGCAACTATTTTAAGCTCGGAGCATAGATAACACCAGAAAAATTAAGTTTATTGAGGCCAACTCGACTAACTTTATAGATATTCAAAAATTAGCACCGCCTGACTTTAAAAATATTACCAAAGGAAGACATGGTGGAATTTTCGTACTCAAAAATAATGTTCAGCAGCAAGTATACTTTGCTGATAAACAGGTTCAGGATTTAGTGCTCTCGCCATCTCAACAGCAAATTGTTTTTTCTTACAATCCAAACGAAAATGACGAATTAAGAGAGCATGAGCTGATATTAATGATTCTTGGTTTAACCACATTGCAGGGCATAACATTGTTGCATATACAAACTGGAGAGACTATAAATGCAACTTTATCTTACATGACGCCCTCTGACCGACCAGTTTATACTCATTTCAAAGATTAGTTTGGCAATCATCATGAGGTAAACAACTTTGTTGAGAGTATTGATACAGAAACAGTGGAAGGTAACTCTTACTGACTCTTTAATATGAGAACAGACCAAGCTGAAAAAGCCCGGCAGGAAAAATTTATTTTTGCTGAAAACAATCTTATTTTAGAGTCTTAGCAACCTATTATTTCACTCATACCACTAATACAATAGGAAAAAGCTGGACCCTACCACTAAAAAGGGAGAATATCTGAGGTTTTAATCCACACAAAGCCCTACATAGTTTAGAAAGAGTTTTGAGGGTGCCAGTCAGGTGTCATTTTCAAAAATGAAAATTCTATGCTCAATAGAAAAGTGCAGACGATTCTTGTTGCAGAAGATTTGGGATTTTAGGTTAGAATATGCATTATGACGCAGCCTGAGAAATTTTCTCCAGAAATTAAAGGTCTACCTATTGAAGAGTGTGTTGCTAAAGCTCAAAAATATATCGAAGAAAACGGAGTTTGCTTGTTTTTATTCGATGTTAAAGAGTCAAAAAAATATCCTGATCGACAAGCCCTACAAAAAAAATTGTTTCTTCTTATTCAAGATTTAAATCAGCAATTTGCCCAGTATTTTCCTGAAAATAGTTTGGCTACTTGTACTCGAAAAGAAAAAGGTTTTTGTAATCTCTTAGGTGACGGATCGTGGGTTGGCATCAATGATGCTCTCGTTATTCCAATGATCGCAAATTATGTCAAAGAGAATTATCCTGATTTATCCCTATATTATGGTGTTGCCAAAAATGGCTACGATCAAGCTACAAAAATAGTTAAATGAGCAAAATTAATGTTTTTTATTGGGGTTTAGACAATATCTTTTAATAATTTTTTTGCCTTGCTTTGTATGTATCCCTCATTAAGAGTGTTATGAAATTGTTGTGCGCATTTTTCAATAGTGTATTTTTTAAGAAATCGTTTCTTGCCAGCCATTCCTAGTTTTTTGCCAAGTGTAGGATTTTCTAACAAAGTGATTATTTTATTTGCTAAATCTTTAACATCACCTGATTTAGCTAGGAGTCCAGTTTGTTCGTTAACGACTATTTCATTGCCTGGCTTGTGATCAAAAGCTATTACTGGTTTGCCCAGTGCCATAGCCTCAAGCAACACTAAGCCAAAACCTTCTAGTGACCACATGGAAGGAAATACACAAAGGTTGGCTTTGGCCATTTCTGTCAGCGCATTAGGCACTCTGCCTATAAGTTGAACATTGGCAGATAGTTTTAAATCTGTGATTAACTCTGCTAATTCTTCTCGAAAAATCCCTTCGCCCACAATGATTAATTGTGCTTTTGGAACTCTTTTTTTCACCTGGACAAAGGCTTTAATTAATAAGTCTTGACCTTTGCCTTTTTCTAATCTAGAAACACAGACAACGTAGGGAGTTTGTGGTTTTTTTATTTTTCTAGAAAATCCTATTGGGATACTTTTTCGGCCGCAAGGAATGACTACTAATTTAGCTAGGGAAATATGTGGTCCAGAAATTAGATGATTAAAGGTATTTTTTGAGGGCACAATCACTTTTTCAGGGATTTTTTTGACACTGTAATAGAGTACTTTTGGTAATTGACCAAATTTTTGCAATAATTGTTCTAGAGGGCCAAATTCAATCCAAACAACGGGAATTGACTATAATTTGCCTAAAAACGATCCAATGATTTTTTCATTAAAACCGGAAAATAAAAGTAAATCGGTCGGACTATTTTTGAGAATTTTTTGATATTGCCATATACCCCATGGCCACAACAACATTGCTTTAACCAATCCCTTCCAGTCTCCTACGACGTCAAGCACCACTGGTAGTGTTTGTGCAGTAATGCCCTTCTTTTGAAGCAAATTGGCAAATGGAGAGTAGGTAGTGTAAGCCTTTACGGTCATGCCCTCGTTTTGTAATTCGCTAAGGAGATCACTCATAAATTCTTCGGCACCACCTAGAGCCAACGACTGATTAATATAAGTGATGTGTTGTAATTTAGCTGGCTTATCAAGCTTTCTAAACACAGCCAACCAATTAGTAGTTTCTTGTGTCAATTTGATTAATGAAAGATCGTATTCAAGCATAAGAGTGGTTAATAGCAGTGGCGAAAAACCCACCTTGTGTGCTCCAAAATACCCAGTTTCTGCAGTAGTGCCATACAGAAATTGATTGCGAACTTCAGGATCATTTTGAAATCTTGTCAAAATATCATCAACGTTGGGTACACGGATGGTAAGAACGCCATTGATTTTTAAAACTCTAGCGATTTCACCGATCACAAAATTTACTTCTTCTTTGGTGAAGTGTTCGAGAATATCTTGGGCCAAAATTTCCGTAACAGAATCATTAGCATAAGGGAGTGGTAATCTAAGATCATGTACAAGATCAGGTTGAAAACTGGCGAGAGCGTCAATATTAATCCAGCCGGCTCGTTTGTCTTGTCCACAACCAAGGTTTAGTTTCAATGTAGTAGCTTTCATTCTTAGAAGGAGTATATAACTTCAAACAACTGAAACAAATTACATGCTTAATTTTTATTAGTATTTTTTATTAATAATTGCTATACTTGGTTTTGGTTATTATCAAATGATAGAAAAAACTAATTGGTACAATCTTACTTGGGAAAAAGCAGTTGCGCTGTTACATTCTGATTTTAAAGCAGGTTTGTCTGAAAAAGAAATCGAGTCTCGGCAAAAAGAATTCGGCAAAAATAAATTGCCACAAGAAAAACCTCTCTCTCGACTAAAAATATTTTTAGATCAGTTCAAAAGTTCCCTAGTTTATATTTTAATAGTGGCTGGCATCATCACATTGCTTTTAAAGGAATATGCAGATGCACTTGTTATCTTTATGGCAGTGATTTTAGATGTCATTGTTGGCTATATTCAAGAAAATAAATCATCCAACGCTTTAAGAGAATTAAAAAAAGTATTAAGTATCGAGACAATTGTTTTTAGGGACGGCAAAGAAAAAGAAATTTCCGCTGACGAACTTGTTCCAGGAGATATTATTTTGTTAAGACCAGGAGATAAGGTGCCAGCCGATGGCAGATTGATTGAAAGTCATGACCTAAAAATTAACGAGTCAGCTTTGACCGGCGAGTGGCTTGCAGCTGTTAAAACTGTCAACATCCTACCCAAAGATACTCCATTAGCGGATAGAGATAATGTAGTTTACATGGGGACGATAGTTGAAGATGGACGTGGAAAAGCCATTGTGACCGAAACGGGCATTAGAACAGAAATTGGAAAAATTACCAATTTAGTCAGAGAAACCAAAGAGCAAAAAACTCCTTATCAAAAAAAACTCGCTCACTTTTCAACAAGTCTTGGCATTGTTATTGGGATAATTTGTTTTGTTATTTTTATTGAAGGCATGTTGACTGGTGGAAAATTTGTTGAAATGTTTACGACGGCTGTAGCCATAGCCGTAGCTTCTATTCCCGAGGGGTTACCAGTAGCAATGACGGTCATTTTAGCCCTTGGTATGCAGAGAATTTTTAAAAAAAATGGCTTGGTACGGAAATTAGCCGCCGCTGAAACATTGGGAAGCACTTCGTTAATTGCCACCGACAAAACCGGTACTTTGACACAAGCTAAAATGACAGTAGCTGGTCTCTTCACTTTTTCCAAGGAAGAAGAGGAATTAGTTTTGAAAAACGCCATTTTGTGCAGTGAGGCTTTTATTGAAAATCCTGACGAGCAACCTGAAAATTGGCAAATTAGAGGAATGTCTACCGAAAGAGCCTTGGTTTTGGCTGGTGGCCAACGCGGACTTTTTAAAAATCAATTAGAAGAACTAGAACCGCAAATTGATGAAATTCCCTTTGATTCAAAATATAAATATTCAGCCAGTTTGCGGAAAATTTCAAGAATGGATAAACAAGAAAAACATTCAATTTCCAGCAAGTTTGGGGAAATTATTTATGTTAAAGGAGCGCCGGAAATAATTTTAGAAAAATCAAAATATTTAAGATTGAAAGATCAACAAGTTGAAATGGATGAAGCTAGACGCGCTCTTTTAAATCAAGAATATGAAAAATTAACGAAAAATGGATATAGAGTTTTAGCAACGGCCTATAAAATTGATACCAACTTGCAATCGACTAATGGTAATTTAGAAGAAGAAATTTGTGATTTAGTTTTTGTTGGTTTCATTTTTTTGGAAGATCCTATTCGTCAAGAAGCCAAGCAGGCAATTCAAACTTGTTATCAAGCTGGTATGAGACCAATTATTGTCACCGGTGACCATCGATTAACTGCCAAAGCCATTGCCAACCAATTAGGTTTTAATGTCAAGGATGAAAATATTTTAGAAGGAAAAGATTTAGAAAAAATGTCTGATGAAGAGTTTGATCAAAAAATAAATAGTGTCCAAATCTTTGCTAGATTAGAGCCAAAGCACAAGTTGAGAATCATTGAAGCTTTACAGAAAAAAGGCAAAGTGGTGGCCATGACTGGCGATGGAATTAACGATGCTCCTGCCTTGAAACAGGCCGATATTGGAGTGGCTCTGGGTTCAGGGACACAAGTAGCTAAAGAAGTTTCCGATCTTGTCCTTTTGACAGATGACTTTTCTATTATTGTGTCAGCAGTGGAAGAAGGTAGGGCTATTCTTGATAATATTAGAAAAGTCATTACCTATCTTTTGTCTGACAGCTTTACTGAAGTAATTTTAATTTCGACTAGCATGATCGCAGGACTTCCTTTGCCGGTAACAGCTGTACAAATTTTATGGATCAATCTAATAGAAGATGGTTTGCCGGATATTGCCTTGGCTTTTGAGCCAAAGGAAAAAGATTTAATGAAACAAAAACCACAAAGTCGTGATGTTCCTTTATTAACTCAAGAAATGAAAATTATTATCTTTATTATTGGGTTGTTTACTGACTTGCTGCTTTTGGGTTTATTTTTTTGGCTCTGGAAGCAAAATCATAATATTGACTATGTCAGAACCATGGTTTTTGCCTGTCTTGCCATAGATTCGATTTCCTATGTTTTTTGTTGTAAAAGCTTAAAAAAGAATTTATGGCACACCAATCTCTTTGACAACAAACTTTTAATTGCAGCTTGGTTTGTTGGTATGATTGGTCTATTGTCTGCCATATATATACCTATTTTAAATAGATTTCTTGGTACCATTCCTTTACCATTTTCTTCGTGGTACATCATTGTTGGATTGGCAATTATCAATGTTGCTTTAATTGAAGTCGTCAAACATTATTTTATCGTCAGGCACCAAACTGAAGTCTAAAACTTTTAGCGTTTCAATACTTGATTGATTTTTGAGGTATAATGATGTCCATGATTAAACCGTTCAAAAAAAATACTCAATTATCAAAATTACCACGTAACGTTTGGGCAGTGGGTTTCACTAGTTTTTTGACAGATATTTCTAGCGAAATGATTATTAATATTTTGCCGCTTTTTTTGTCTAATGTTTTGGGGGTTAAAACCAACGTTATTGGTTTGATTGAGGGTTTTGCTGAAACCACTGCTAGTATCCTTAAACTTTTTTCCGGTTGGTTATCGGACAAACTTAGAGCTCGCAAATGGTTAACCGTGGTTGGATATGGTTTATCAGCCATCACTAAACCATTGTTTTATTTTGCTAATAGTTGGGGATTAGTTGCTAGTGTCCGTTGGGGTGATCGGGTGGGCAAGGGTATTCGTACTGCCCCTAGAGATGCATTGATTGCCGATTCAGTGGCGCCAACAACACGAGGTTTGGCATTTGGTGTACAAAAAGCTTTAGATAGTGCGGGAGCGGTTATTGGTTTACTAATTGCTGCCATTGTTGTTTGGTGGACACAAACGGAAACTCTTGCTCTGTCTCGTTCAACCTTTCAAACCTTGGTTTTAATTAGTATTCTTCCAGCGTTTTTAGCTATGCTGACTTTAATTTTTGGGGCAAAAGATGTGGCTAGTAGCAAAACCGCCATCTTGCCCAAGTTTTCTTTTCGCAATCTAGGTAAACCATTTGGGATTTACGTTGCCATTGTTGGTATCTTTACTTTAGGTAATTCTTCAGATGCTTTCATGGTACTTCGTGCACAAAACTTGGGCATTTCCGTTATCGGAATTCTTTTGATGTTAGCGGTTTTTAAATTGATTTATTCGTTAGTTTCTGTTCCAGCTGGTTCACTGTCCGATAAAATTGGCAGAAAAAAACTAATTATAGGTGGCTGGTTGGTTTATGCGGCTATTTATTTTGGTTTTGCCTTCGCCACTCAGTCTTGGCAAGTATGGCTATTGTACGTGATTTATGGTCTTTATTATGGTTTAGCTTTTGGAACAGCCACCGCTATGGTAGCTGATTTGGTTCCAGAGCAATTGCGTGGGACAGCATATGGCACCTACAATGCTGTAATTGGATTGCTTAATTTACCGGCTTCTTTGATTGCTGGCGTATTATGGCAAGGAGCGGGTAGCTTTGAAGGTTTTGGGCCAAGTGCACCGTTTCTTTTTGGTGGTAGTCTTGCCATTATCGCCGCCTTACTCATGATTTTTGTAATGCCAAAAGTTGAATCGCTTCAGTCAAAAAAATGACGCTCTCTTTTTTAGGGATATAATTAATTGCGTGACGTCATGAAAAAAAAATTATTTTTACTGTTTATCTTTGTTTTAGCAATTATTTTACGTTTTTGGCAATTTGCCAAAGTGCCAGTGGCTTTAAATCGTGACGAAGCATCTCTGGCCTACAATGCTTTTGCTATTTTACAAACAGCTCGAGACGAACATGGTCGTTTTTTACCACTGCAGATTGAATCTTTTGGCGATTGGAAATTACCTGGTTATATTTATACTTTATTACCATTTATAGCAGTTTTTGGCTTACAAGATTGGGTAGTTAAATTACCCTCAGCCTTAGCTAGTTTGGGCACTATTGTTTTTGGTTTTCTTTTGGTCAAAAAATGGAGTAAAGACGAACTATTCGCTTTGTTGCTGGCCTTAATTTTAGCCATTACGCCATGGTCTATCCACTTTGCGCGCGTAGCCTATGAGACTAATTTAGCTTTATTTTTTTGGGTTTTTGGTTTGTACTTTTTTGAAATTTTAATAGAAAAAATGAAACGAAAAAAGTCTGCTTTAGGTTATTCTTTATTAGTTATTTTTTGCTGGAGTTTAACAGTTTTTACCTATCATGCTTTTCAAATTTTTACGCCAATTATGGCTATATATCTATTTTTTTCGCATCGCCAATTATTTTTAAATTATTTTAGGCAATTTAAAAAATCATTTTTCATTAATTTAATTTTTTTATTTCTTTGGATAGGCTTATTTATTTTCTCCGGTTTTGAACAAGCCAATGCAATCAAATTTTCTGGTTTATCAATTTTTTCTAATAATCATTATAACGAAGAAATGTTTCAAGATAGACAACAATTTGCTAAACCAAATTCATTGTGGGCCAAATTGTATAGTAATGACCTTTCGGTCATTACACAACAATTAACGACTAATATTTTTAAAGTTTTTTCAGCTGATTTTTTATTTATTAAAGGAGGTAATAATCTCAGTCACAACGTTAGTCTGGTTCCCAATCTTTATCCCTTCGAAGCATTGTTAATAATATTGGCTTTGATCTTTTTTATTCAAGAAAAAAAACCTTGGCAAAAACTTGTTTTTTTTATGACTATCACAGCAGTTATTGCTCCAGTTATTACCTTTGAAGCTAATCATAGTACTAGAGCTTTTCCCTTGCTTTTGCCTTTATCAATTATGGCAGCCTATGGTTTAAGAAAAATTTACTCAAAACGAGCGTTGTTATTGCCTGCACTTTTTTTGCTTGTTTATGCTCTTTATTATTTTGTCATTAACTATTTTATAATTGCCCCGCGTTTGGATTTAGATTCATCTAACTGGTACATGAAACAATTAACCGCTTCTGTTTGGCAAGAAAAGAATCAATATGATTTCGTGGTTTTCAATGAAGTTGGTACAACGCCTTATATTTATTTTTTATACTACTTAAAATATCAACCTGCGCTTTTATCTTATAATTTAACTTATTATCCTTCTGATCAAGAAGGTTTTCGTTACGCCAAAAGTTTAGAAAATATTTATTTCATTAATGATCCGGTCTATTTTCAAAATTTTTTGCAAGAGAAGCCAGCTGATTTTTTATATGTTAGTCGAGTTGGTGGCGATTCGCTGCACGTTACAGATAAATATTCTTATCAAATTATTGCTGAGGTAACCGATGAAAAATCAACAATTGTTTATCAGTTGATGCAAGTAAACAGGCAAGACTTGTAAACAGCCCATTTTTAATCCTTGTCGCTAGCTTAAATAAAAAGCAATCCTCATTAAAAAATATAAAATTGTTCAAGCTGAAACAGTCAAACCTTTCATTTTTTATTTTGTCATTTTTTGGCTAGGAAAACACTTAGGAAAGTACTATTGCGTTTGGCAAAATGTTAGCTCTTGGAATAGTGATATTTTTTTTCACAAATTTTATTTGTTTCACTGGTTGATTAACAATTTTTTTCTTTTTTCTTTGCGTTCTTGTAGCGATTTCCTCAACAATTAATTTGATCAGTTTTTTTGCTTCAGCTTCATTAGTTTTAAGTGATGTATTCCAATCAAGACCAGGCATAGTATTACCTTCTAAAAAATAAACGTTGCCATTATTGCTCATTACAAAATCAAGGGCGTAAAGCGAAGATTTATCATTTAAGATTTTAGCAATTAAATTTGCTTGATTCACTACTTTTTGTGGAATTGTTTTAAGAGGTAAATAAATTAAAGTGCCACCTAAATGTTCATTACAGCGAAAATCTCCTGGTTGAGCTATTCTGATATAAGATTGCACAATTTTGTCGCCAAGATAAACAAAGCGAATGTCAGCCATTACTGGTGAGTTTTTATAATTAAAACCTCGATCAAATTTGATAAAAGGTTGAAGAATAAAAGAAATTTCCGCATTTTGATTGACTATGGCCAATATATTTTCAAATTGTTGAGGGGTAAATTTGTAAACATTTTCCCCGCCTGATCCAAATCTATCTTTCATCACAATGTCGCTACTAAAATCAGTAGTATGAGCATTACAGCTCACTAATTTTGCCAATCTATTGCAAGCATCACTGATGCCTTGCAAAGTATTGTCTTTTAAAGAATTTAGCGCAATGGTTGGAATAGCGTATGCGGCTAATTTTTCGTAAGTTTGTTGTTTGTCAAAAAATAAATCAAAAAGTTTAAAACTATTAAATGATTTAACTTTCTGTGATGAAAACAACAATTTGCGTCGCGCTTTAATTCCATCATTAACTGGCGCAAATTTGTCAAAAATTAAGTTAGAAGAACATGAGGAATTATTTTTTTGCCATTTTTGATTTTTAAATTCCCAAAAACTTTTACATAAACCGGCGCCAATAATATCGGCAGAAGTTGTTAAGGCAATTTTGAGTTTATACTTTGCACTAATTTCCAAAAAATAACCATAAACAATATTGTAAGAACTATTACCAAATTTAGCTGAAAATGGTGTTTTATTTAAAATCGAGGAATCAGAAGCACTTGAGGAGAATTTTTCACTATAAACAATCAGAGCATCAAAATAAATTGGTTTTTTCATAACTTAACAAAATTTTGGGTTAGGAGACCAAAAGAAATACAAAAATGTATTAGTGCCTTAATTATAGCACATTTTAAGACGAAGTAGTCAGGCAAAACAGAAATGCTTATTCAACAAAGGTTAAGGCAATACCGGTTTTATTTGCACGTCCGGTACGACCAATTCGGTGGATATAATCTTCGTAAGTTTCTGGTAAATCATAATTGATCACGTGAGTAACGTTTTTAATGTCTAAACCTCTAGAAACCACATCGGTAGCTAAGAGAATTTGGACATGATCGTCACGAAATTGTTGTAGCGCTTTTTGTCTTTGACCTTGGCTTTTATTACCATGAATAGAGGCAACTTTGAAGCCTCGGCTGTTTAATTCTCTAGTGAGTTTTTCCATGCCATACTTGGTACGCCCAAAAACTAAAACTTTTTGGAATTCTTTCTGAATTAGTAAATCCTGCAAGACATCAATTTTGCTTTTACCTCGCACACTAATAATACTTTGATCAATGTGAGCTTTACTTTCTGTAGATTTAATGGCTACAAAAACAGGATTGCTTAGAAAACCTTGCATAATTGCTTCCACTTTTTTGTTAGTAGTAGCAGAGAAAAACAATGACTGTCTTTCCTTTGGTAATTGACTGATGATGTTTTTGACGTCATGCACAAACCCCATATCTAACATTCTATCGACTTCATCCAAAACTATAGTGTCAAAGTGCATAAAATTTAATTTATGCCTTTGTGCTAAATCTTTGAGACGTCCCGGCGTACCAATGACAAACGCCGGTCTTCTTTGCAAACGTGCAATTTGACGAGCAATAGATGATCCGCCAATGCAAATAGTAGAAAAAACAGCTAAATTTTGATTAAAAGTCACCAATTCGTCTCTAATTTGTAGAGCTAATTCGCGAGTAGGGGTAATCACTAACACTCTAGTGTTTGGATTTTTCAAAACTTTATCAATCAAAGGAATCAAGAAAGCTGCAGTTTTGCCCGTGCCAGTGTCGGCGATTCCCACTGCATCTCTATTTGCCAAAATGGAAGGAATAATTTGATCTTGAATAGGAGTAGGGATTTGATAGCCCTTGGCGCTTAGATTAATTTTAATTGTCTCATCGACAGCAAAATCAGCAAAAGCGTATTGATTGTGATAAATTTCTTCTGTTTGCTTAGTTTCATCAAAGTGACTGGCTTTTTGAATGAACAAAGAAGGATCAAAACTCACAATTTTTCTGCCAGAGCGATTGTTATTACCTCTAGCAGTGTGGCTAAAAGCGCGATTATCACTAAAGCTGCGACTTCCACGGGAACGAGAACCGCTATTACGGAAAGCAAAGCCACTATTGCGATTACTATGAAAATTAGCCTTTAAAAGGCGTTCACGCTGATACATATTTACTTCTTTCTTTAATCTTTTCAAGGTCAAAGACAAGAAGCAAAAAATTGCGTGCTCAAACCAATTGAATTATTTTAACTATGAATTGCTATTATAACATACTAATCAGTTAATTGTAAATTATAGGATATTAAACTTGACTCAAGACAAATGGTAAAATATATGTTTTTTAAAATTTTGTCTATTTATTTTTTGAAAAAAAACAATAAAATACTGACTTACTTAAGATAAACATTTGATGCCAGAAAATATTGAACCCCTGCCTTTAGCCAATAAAACTATTCTTGTTATTAATACGGGGTCTCTCAAAAAGAGATTTATTCTGCAGAAAATCAGGAAAATACCTGGTTTGAGAATCGTGGTGGCTCACGTTGAAAAAAATTGGGCTGATAAATACGTTGACGAGTGGATTATTACAGATACCACCAAACATGCAGAGACGCTTAAAACCATAGATGAGTATCTAAAAACCCATCGAGTAGATGGGGTAATTACTTTTTGGGAAGATGATGTTTTATTAACTGCCAAAATTGCTGAAAAATATGGACTAGTTGGCATTCCCTACAACGTTGCTCAGAGAGCGAGAAATAAATTACTTTTTAGACAATTTTGCCAAGAAAATGAATTACCCTTTCCAAAATTTGGTCGGGCCAATTCCAAAGAAGAATTAAAAGAGCTCATGAAAACTCTTAAGTTGCCGGTGGTGATTAAACCAGCTTTTGGTTCTAGCAGTGCTTATGTCATTAAGGCTGAGAATCAAAAGGAGGTCCTAGAAGTGTTTGAGTTTGTCAAAACAAATATTTCTACAAGAATCGAGTCTGCTCTTGAGGATGGAACTGATATTGTCGTGGAAGAATACATAGAAGGTAATGAGGTAGACATCGATATCCTGTTGCAAAACGGAAGAATCAAGTTTTTTTCTATCAGTGATAATCTACAAACCAAAGAGCCATTTTTCCTTGAGTCTGGATACAATTTGCCATCTTCTTTACCCTTGGACAGTCAAAAAAAACTAATCAACATGGCTGAACTAGTTTTAGAAAAGCTTGGCGTTATGAATGGTTGTATTCATTTTGAAGCCAAATCTACTGAAAATGGGCCGGTGCCTTTGGAAGTTAATTTGAGAATGGGAGGCGATGAGGTTTATCCAGCCGTTAAAAAAGTTTGGCATGTCGATCTAATTGAAGAAGCTATTAAAATAGCTTGTGGTATTTATGTGCCAGTTTTGGAAAAAAAAGAACCCTATACTTACGTGGCAGCTCAGTCGATTATCGCTGAAAAATCAGGAGTGATTTGTAAATTATATTTGCCCAAAAAATTTGATCATGACTTAGAAGTTAGTGAATTTCATTTTAACAAAGAAGTGGGCGATGTGGTTTTTGTGCCACCCAATAATTTCGAATTTCTAGGTTGGACACTTGTTACTGGTGATAATGCCATTGAAGCGAACGCAAATTTAGAGGAGGTTTTGTCGCAAATTTCTTATGAAATTACTCCATTTTCTTCAATTTCTTCCTTAGGTAAAACGCAGAGACGCTCGCGTTTTTCTTCAGCCGCTCTTGATCATGCCATGTTGGAGGGTAAAGCCAGAATTGAAAAAATTCGTTTAAGCGATAAAAAAAATCAGAGAAAATTAAAAATAGGAGTCGCTTGTAATACATTTGTGAGTAAAGACGGAGAAGTCGAAGCTGAATTAACCAGTATGGGCAAAACCATTCAAAATACGTTGGAGGAACGTGGTTATCAAACCACTTTTATAGATTTTAATCATCTTAATGAAGCTACTGATATACTGAAACATGGCCAAGTTGATTTAGTTTTTAATGTGAGCGAAAGATTAAACAATTCCAGTTTGCTGGAACCGCACATTGCTTCACTGTTTGACATGTATCAAGTGCCCTACACTGGTTCCAATCCTCTCACCTTGGGATTATGTATGGACAAAATTACAGTTAAAAAACTACTGACTTATCATGATATTCCTACCGCCAAATGGGACTACAAGCATGATCTCAAAGACGAATTAAGGAGCGATTTACGTTATCCTTTGATTGTTAAACCTTCCAATACCGACAACTCTATAGGAATTACTAATAATTCTGTAGTTACTAACAAAAAACAATTACAGACTCAATTAGAGTACGTGCTGACTCAATTGAAACGACCCGCTTTGGTAGAAGAATATCTAGAGGGAGATGAATATGATGTTTCTATTATTGGTAGTGAAGATGATGATTTAAGAGTTTTACCTTTAGCTCGAACGATTTTTGATCAATTACCAGATAATTATTGGCATATTTGTCCTTATGATTTAAAGTTTGGTAAAGCTTCTCTTTATGAACAATATTTGACTACACAAATTCCGCCCAAAAATGTTAATTACAAATTATTAAAGCTAATTACAGAAATTGCTTTAGATACTTATAATATTTTGGACTGTCATGATTATGGTTTGGTTGATATTAAATTAGATCGAGATGACAATCCCTACGTCCTAGAACTCAATCCTAATCCACCTATCAACAAAGGGAATCGTTTACCCACTGCGGCAGAGTTAATTGGTTTAAATTATGGTGATCTTTTGGAAGAGATTATTGCTCTTACGATTAAGCGTTACAAAAATAAGCCACCATATTATCACCTACAGCCTAATCTTGGATAAGTTTGGCTTGAATGGCCATAAATAGGGGAATCTCAGCGCGAGCACGGTTTTCCATTTTAGCGGCTTTGCCTACACTGTCTTTGTCTGAAGCCCACTCTTCGATTTTTTCAATCACAAAACCTGCTTCATAAAGCATTTTGCTGTAATCCTGCAAACTATGATGGAAAGACCAAATAAAATTTTTGCCTTGTTGCTTGATCTTTTCTCCAGGATGAATATCAATTGGAATTTTTAAGGGTGATAAATAACGATTAACATAACGTTGCTGTTGCTTGCTTTTTTCATCGATACTCCAACCAGATTGACGAGGAATACGAAAACAAGGATGATTGAGAACAATCACCAGCGAACCGCCTTTTTTAAGATAGTTAGCTGCATTTTTAATAACATTTTCTGCCGGTTCAATGTTTTGCAGCGCTAAAATAATCGCGGCTTTATCAAATTTTTCTTCTTTTGCCTTTAACAATTTACATAGATCACAGACTAAAAATTCATAATTGTTTTGCTTATTTTTATTTTTGGCTTCTTTAATTAACTCTTTGGATAAATCTAAACCAAGATATTTTTGCAGATGAGGGACATGTCGTGCCAAAATACCTTGGCCACAGGCTAAATCAACTAAACTGTCCTCATTTTTTAAATCAAGTAAACGTAAAACTCCAGGAATAACTAGGTGTTCGTGATAATAATGACCCTCTTCACCAACAATTTTGTTGTACCATGGGGCAACTTGGTTCCAGGACGTATTTTGTGTTTTTGTTGTTAGACGAGTTTGCACACTAGATATTATAACTTAATTACTACCATTACTGTGTTGATTAGTGAGCATAGTTATATTAGTTTTTAAAGATTGCTTATTGGGATGTTTTATAATAAGCTTTAGCAGATATGAAACAAAAAATTATTACCATTATTATCATTGCCGTGATAGCTGTTTTGCTCTCTTTGGTGGTAATTGCTAGCAATAATAGTGAAAATCAGGCTAACCAGCAAAAATTAGAATCTTTGCAAAAAGGCGAACCAATTCTTTATTATGGTAGCACCTGCTCACATTGTCAGGAAGTTGAAGCTTGGTTAAAAGCCAATCAAATAGAAGAAAAAATGCAGTTTGCTCAAAAAGAAGTCTATAACAATCGCCAAAATGCCATAGAATTAAGCGAAGTGGCCACTCTTTGTGGATTCGATACACAAAATATTCCAGTACCATTTCTCTATGCAGAAAATCAATGTTTAACTGGTTCGGTGGATATTATTCAATATTTTGGAGAGAAATTAGGCATTGCTGTAGACAAAGAGGTTGGTCAAGCTACCACTTCAGCAGTGATGCAAACAGAAACTCAAGTAGCGACGCAAGCAGCGACCCAAACAGTAACCCAAGCGGCTAAGCAAGCGGAAGGGAGCGCAAGTGCAATTAGCAATTAATTTTATTTTTCTTTTGCTATTTTTAATCTTTGCGCCGAAGGCGCAAGCGGTTTGTCCAATTTGTACGGTTGCAGTTGGTACTGGTTTAGTTTTTTTTAGATATTTAGGAATTGATGATAGTATTACTGGATTGTGGATTGGGGCTTTGATTCTCTCTAGTGCTTTGTGGACGGCTCATTGGTTGCAAACTAAACCATGGAAAATTCCTCATAAAACAGTCCTTTCTATAATTCTTTTTTACCTTTTGGTAATTCCGCCCCTATTTTGGATGGGAATGATTGGTCATGAATTCAATACCATTTTTGGCATTGATAAAGTGTTATTTGGCACTGGCGTTGGTTCTGTGGTTTTTATGGCAGGTATTTATTTAGACAAATATTTGCGTACTCTCAACCATGGCAAAGTTTTTATTTACTTTCAAAAAGTTATTGCTCCAGTACTGTTACTTAGTATTTTTAGTGTGATTTTCTTTTTAATTACACGTTGAAAGGTCATATGACTCAAACTAAAAAGTTTACATCATTGGACTTGGCTGATTTCATGAAAAAAGTAAAAAAAATGGAAAAGGGTGAAAAATTTGATTTGTCCTCTGATGAAGATTTGTCTATTGCCATCATGAATTTAATTAGTATTGAAGAACATTTATTTTTTACAGCAAATAAAACTGGTAAATCAAGTTATTATGATTTGCTTTATGAGGTTAGAGAAATGCGCAAAGAATTGCTGGCGAAAATTATTAAAGAATACGAAGGCGAAAATTGGTGCATCAGTAAACATTTATTAGCCTCGTCTATGCGTTTGATGGAAGTTGGCACGAAAATGTTAACCAAAGGTGATAATAAAGCCGCTCAAGAAATGTTTAAGAAATCTTACAATCTTTACTCTTTGTTTTGGGGTTTAAATTTGGGAGCAGTGAAATTAGATGGTTCAAATCAAGCTAAACTAGGCGATAACATTGAATTACTTTCTGATACCACTCCAGTTAAAAGTAAAGTTAAACTAAGTGTTTTTGATAAACTGGGTGAAATGGTTAAAAAGGCCGTCGATTGTTGCATTGAATAATTTATTTTTTGTAGATAAATTGACAAGCAATGAATTTCTATTGATTAAATTTGGCTTTTAATTAGCGCTTGAAGCTGTGTCCAATCATTCATGCCAGCTTTCGGAATCACAATAAATGCTCCTTCACTGGATTTGCCATTTTGTAAAACATTGTCCGGACTTAAATTAATGCTTTTGATAGTAAATTCATCAACATTAATGAGCAGTGGAACTAAGTATTGAACACTTGCTAGATCCAAATTAGTTGTGACGTGTTGGCTAAATGCTTCATAATACTTAGGAACATCTTTTAGTACTTCTAATTTAAATAATTTATCGCGAATAGCGGTTAAAACTTCCACTTGGCGGCGGCTGCGATCATAATCGCTGGAGCTGTGGCGCGAGCGTACGTACGCGAGCGCATCAGCACCTTCCATTTTGACTTTACCTGGCGGATAAACTAAGTGCTTGTAGCGACAAGTAAATTTGCTTTCTAATTCAAAACCACTATAGGTAGCAGTCATGCTGGCAATTTCCTCTGGCGAAAAGCCGCAGGGATCAAGTTGGGCACCTTCAATAGGATACCAAGGATCATCAAGAGCTTGTGTCACGTTGACTTCAATACTGCCTAATTCATAGCCAATAGTTCTTTGGAAACCAACAAAATCGATGCCGATAAAATATTTAATGGGTAAACCGGTAATTTGACTGAGACTTTTTTGCATTAGTTCTAGACCAGCGCTCACTCCGCCGCCTTGACTCATACCAACGCTCATTAGTGCGTTCACTTTATAATTTTTACCGTCTTTAGCAGATAAATATAAATCTCTGGGAATTGAGATAAAGGTGAGTTGCTTTTTGGGGAAATCAAAATGAGCTATTTGAATGATATCACTTAAAAAACCTCCCTCATGGCCAGCGCCACCGTAGCCAGCTAATAAAACATTTAAAGTTGTTCGATCTTCTGCTTTAATTTTGTCTGTATCTGAGTTAATTGTTTGATCGAGATCTAAGTCAAGCGAATTTGCTGTTTCTAGTTTTGCTTCTTTTTTTCGACCAAAATAGTGATAACTAGCAATGGCAGAAACAGTAACGACCAATAAAATAATGGCGGCTAATACGGCATAAATAATGATTTTTTGCTTTTTTTCTAACTTTTTATTTTTTTGCCAAGCTTGCCACATTAGCCTAGAGTATAACCAATCTTATAATCTAGAACAAGCTCACAATAGCGATGTCTCTATGCAAGATTTAGCAGTTGGAGAAACTGTTACAGTTATCGGCACTAGTAATACTGATGGAAGTTTAACTGCTCAAACGGTGACACTGGGAGAAACGATGATGCCAGTAGGACAAACTCGTCTTGAAGACTTACCTAGGGGCGCAGGTCAAGTATCTCCTTCGGAAAGCAAATAAATCAAAAATTACTAATTTGTCAGTGGAAACCAGAAACATTTATCCAGGTGTTTCTGGTTTTTTTAATGTTATAATTTTTTTATGAAAAAAATTTATCAAGAAAAGGTTTTTGTTTTTCCCTATGATAGTTATCGTTTTGCTGGCCAAGCTACTGATGAAAGAATTCTTTATATTACTAGAGAACACAAGTTTTTTTTATTTATTAAAATGTTTTTTGTTTTATTAATTGCTGCAGCAATTTTTTTGGCAACTTACGTTTTTTCTTTAGCGTTTAAAAATATTTTTGCTTTTGATTATCCTTCTTTTTTGTTGCCCCTAATTTTAATTTTAATAGTTGCCTTAATTATTATTGGTTTTTGGTGGGTTTATAGTGTATGGCAAAAAAGTTTAGCTATTTTAACTAACCAACGATTAACTAAGATTATTTACACTACTCCTTTTAATCGTTATAACCAAAGTTTACCTCTGGAAATGATTGTTGACACGAGCTGCAGTAATCAGGGATTTTTTGGAGGCATTGCTCATTCTTTACTCAAAATTGATACTCTAACTGCTCGCTCAAGTGCTTCAAGTTCTGGAGTGGCTACCAATGATGTTAGCAGGGTTAATAAGAAATATTTTTATCTTGAAAATATTCAATATTGTGAAGATTTACAACAATATTTGAACAAAATTTTAAGTGTGCTTAGTCATTCTCCAGAGCGATTATCAAGTTTTAGACCATTTGTACCTAATTTGAAAGCCGAAGCACGAGCAAAATTTTTGCAAGAACATTATAAGGTAGGAGAAGAAGGTGTGGAAGTGAAAAAAGAACAGAATAAAATAGAAGAACAGGCACAATTGAGTCAAGAAGAGAAGCCAGTCAGCTAATTTCTCAGCCTCATCGGTCAAGCTAAACACGATTTGGTCAAAACTGATTATGACAAATTAATGCAAATTTTGACGATCTAAGAGTTAGCAGTCAATTAAAGAAAGGCAGCACTTTTAGTCTGCATTTGTGTTAAACTGGGCTCATGTTCGATGTAGATATTCAAGATGTTTTAGCTCAATATAATTACCCTTTGCGTAAAGATAAAATTGCCAATCAGCCGGTTTTTCCGCGTGATCACTCTAAACTTTTAGCTCTCAATCGCCACGATGGAACATTAACTGATTATTTTTTTTATGAATTAGCTGATCTTTTAAGTCGCAACGACGTTTTGGTACTTAATGAAACTAAAGTTTTTAGCGCTCGTTTACTTGGTAAAAAACAAAGTGGTGGTAAAGTGGAATTGCTACTAATTAGACAAATGACTTTAGACACTTTTGAAGCCATTGCCAAACCTGGTTTAAAACCTGGCCAAAAACTTTTTTTTCCTAGAAGAAGTTTTTTGGAAAGTGACGACAGTTTATCTGCCGATTTAGATTTTGGAGATTTTTTGCAAGCTTTGGTAATTTCCCGCGATGATGACAGCGCTAAAGTTCGAGTGCAATTTAATCGAGAGGGAGACGACTTATTAGCGGAGATTGATCTTTGCGGTTTTACGCCGCTGCCGCCCTATATTCATTCCACCCAAAAAGAGGCAATCGTCAAAGAGGAATATCAAACCGTTTACGCCAAGGCAACGGGTTCGGCGGCAGCGCCTACCGCAGGTTTGCATTTTACGCAAGCACTTTTGCATCAACTAGAAAAAAAAGGAGTACAAATCGAAAAAGTGATTTTGCATGTTGGTTTGGGCACTTTTGCTAAATTAACTAGTGAAAATTTAAAAACTAAAACTTTGCATAGTGAACACTACGAAATTACAGAGGCCACTGCCAGTCGTTTAAACCAGGCTAAAAAATTGGGCAAAAGAATCATTGCGGTTGGGACAACCAGCGCTCGAACTTTAGAATCAGCAGTTTTATTATCTGCTACAAAAAAAGAATTATTACCCCTCACCAAAGAAACTAATATTTTTATTGATCCACCTTATCAATTTAATTTTGTTGATGCTTTAATTACCAATTTTCATTTGCCCAAATCTAGTTTATTAATGCTAGTCTCTGCCTTTTGCTCTGCGCCAAACACCAACCAAAAATTTGAATCTTTTCTCAATTCAAATATTGGTCGGGCTTATATATATGGCCTGCAAAATAACTACAGATTTTTTAGTTTTGGTGATGCAATGTTTATTTATTAAAGATTTTGATTTACTGGGAATTGCAATGTAGTGATGGATGAACCGATTATGAATATTTCTTCAGATAAAAAATTAGCTCTTAAGCAGATTTTAGCTTGGTATACCAAGCAGCAGAAACAAGCAGTGAACACTAACAATCAGCAGTACCTAACTTTGGGCGGTTATGCTGGCACGGGCAAAACCACTTTGATTGCCATTTTACGCAAGATTTTATTTAAACAAAATCCAAAAATTAGGGTGGCTTTTGCCGCTTTTACAGGGAAAGCTGCTCGGGTTTTAAAAACTTATCTCAAAGACAATGGTGTTTTATATAAAAATGACAGTATTGGTACCATTCACTCACTTATTTATAGCGTTATTGAAAATGAAAGACACGAAATTATTGGCTGGAAACGCAAAGAGGAAATTAAAGCCGATTTGATCATCATCGATGAAGCTTCCATGGTTGATCAAAAAATTTGGTTTGACTTACTTGCTTTCAATATTTCTATTTTAGCGGTTGGCGATCACGGACAATTACCACCAATTAACGGTCAGTTTAATTTAATGGAAAATCCGGCAATTAAATTAGAAGAAATTCACCGACAAATGGCCGATAATCCAATTATTAAATTATCAATTGCAGCCAGAAAATTTGGTCACATTGAAATCGGTAATTACGGGCAAGGGGTAAGAAAATTAAATAAAAATGATCCTGAGTCTGCTGAAATGATTGAAAACTATTTGCAAAGTTATAACAAAGACACTTTAATTTTGTGTGGTTACAATAATACCCGTACTAAACTCAATAATTATTTACGCACTCTTTTAGGTTTTGAATCGGCTTTGCCCCAAGCTGGCGATCGCATTATTTGTTTGCGCAATAACCAACAAAAAGCTGTTTTTAATGGTATGCTGGGAACGCTACAAAGAGTAACTAGTAAAGATGAAAATTTTTACGAGGTTAAAATTTTATTTGATGATGAGGAACAAGTCTTTGAGGGGTTAGCGGTCAAAAAGCAATTTGGTGCGAGTACAACTTTAAGCTTTACTAAAGAATTGCGCGTGCTTACACTGCAGGCGGAACTTTTTGATTTTGCTTATGCGCTCACCGTTCATAAAGCTCAGGGTAGCCAAGCCAATAGAGTAATTTTATTTGAAGAGCGTTTTAAACAAATGTCTGATTTAGATTGGCGCCGCTGGCTTTACACAGCGGTTACTAGAGCAGAAAATGAATTAATTATTTTAGGTGATTAAATTAGTGTAATTAAATAAATTGCGTTTAGATTCTCCTTAAATGAAAAAATCTAAAATGTATGCCCCCGCGTACAGTGATAATTAGATTTTTGCCCATTCAACCGTTATAATAATATTTATGAAGATTCGTCTGAATAAATTTTTGGCTGATTTAGGCCTTGCCTCTCGTCGCGGAGCTGACCAGCTTATTGATGAGGGTAAAGTTTTAGTGAATAGTAAAAAAGCTAAGCTTGGCGATAAAATCGATCCAGAAGTTGATCAAATCACTTTTGCTGGTAAAAAAATTACCGCCG
This sequence comes from Candidatus Pacebacteria bacterium UBA1364, assembly GCA_002306345.1. Taxonomy (GTDB): domain Bacteria; phylum Patescibacteriota; class Microgenomatia; order UBA1400; family PJMF01; genus UBA1364. The sequence continues at coordinate 30,960 of DBRQ01000009.1, forward strand.
CTGCCAGAGAAGATTTCGAGTATTGGTTGCTCAATAAACCTTCTAATGTTATTTCTAGCGTCAGTGATGAAGCCGGCCGGAAGACGGTTTTTGACTACGTTAAAAGCAAAACTCAAGCAAGAGTTTATCCCGTGGGTCGATTAGATCTGGAATCTGAAGGTTTGTTACTTCTCACCAACGATGGAGAGTTAGCTAATCGTTTGACTCATCCTAAATACGAAGTTAAAAAAGTTTATCGAGTGTGGGTCAATGGTATTTTTACTCAATCCAAAGTGGATAGATTACTTAGAGGAGTCAGGCTCGCTGAGGGTCGCATTGCTTTTGATGATTTAGAAATTTTAGAAAAAGAAGGTCGCGACATGGTTTTAAAGGTCACTATTCATCAAGGTGTGAAAAGAGAAATTCGTCGTGTTTGCGCTAAAGTTGGGTGGGAAGTGACAAAATTACTGAGAGTCAAATTAGGCAGTCTAAGCATGGTTGGCTTATCAGTTGGTAATGTGAGAAAATTAAACCAGCAAGAAATTCAGGACTTAAAAAAATTAGTTGGTCTTTATGCAAACACTGATTTTTGATTTCGATGGCACGCTAGTTGACAGCATGGCTTTATATGTTGCTGGTTTTAATCAGGTGGCACAAGATTTTAAATTACCCTTTATTCAAAAAACTGATCTACAAATGCTCAAGCAAACTTCTGCCAAAGAGTTAATGCTTACATATAAAATTAGTCCCTTTAAATTAGCCAAAATTTTTTACACAGTCAATAAAAATATTCATCAAGAAATTGCTAATTTACCATTTTTTCCTGGAGTTAAACCCTTATTGTTGCAACTTGCACAAAAATATAGATTAGGCATTTTAACCTCTAATTATGCGGAAAATATTAAGGCTTTTCTAAATAAACAATCCTTAGAAGTTTTTGATTACATTTATTGCAGTAAAAATTTATTTGGTAAAGATCAAACTTTTTTGCAGCTGATCAAAAAATATAAATTAAATAAAGCAGACATTTTGTACTTTGGAGACGAGGTGCGTGACATTGAAGCTTGTCGCAAAATTGGTATTAAAGTGGCAGCGGTCACTTGGGGTTTTGATGACAAAAATTTACTTGCAAGCAAAAAACCAGATTTTTTATTTTCTTCACCTGATGAAATTTTTAGGCAATTAGCCTGAACCAACGCCAGAGCTCAAACCTTGTGTCGATACTCAGAAACGAGTATAATAACTTCTTTATGCAAATTAGAAATGTAGCCATTATTGCTCATGTTGATCATGGTAAAACCACTTTGATTGATGGAATGTTGAAGCAAACTCATGCTTTTCGTGAAAATCAAGCTGAAATGAACCAAAGTACTATTTTGGATAGCAACGATTTGGAAAGAGAAAAAGGTATTACTATTTTGGCTAAAAATACGGCGGTTTTTTACAAAAGTGAAGCTGGTGAAGACTATAAAATTAACATTATTGATACTCCAGGACATGCTGATTTTGCTGGTGAAGTGGAAAGAGTAATCAGTATGGCTGATGGAGCCGTTCTTTTGGTTGATGCGGCCGAGGGGCCATTGCCACAAACCCGTTTTGTGTTGGAACAAGCTTTAAAACAAAAATTGAAAATGATTGTGATTGTCAATAAAATCGATCGAAAAGATGCGCAACCAGAAAAAGTTTTATCTCAAATTGAAGAATTATTTTTGAACATTGCAAATGATGAATCACAATTAATGTTTCCAATTCTTTATGCGGTTGGTCGTAGTGGTAAAGTTTGGGATGATTTGCCAGAAAATGAAGTGGGTAATGCAGAGGCAATTAATCAACATCCAGGAGATTTAAGACCAATTTTTGAAGCAATTATTCGTACTGTGCCCGCGCCAAAAATTAACGATCAACTACCTTTTAAAATGCAGGTTTCAACGCTAGACTTTGATTCTTACAAGGGGACTTATGCTATTGGCAAAGTTACTCAAGGAGTAGTTAAAAAAGGTCAACGTTTGGTGATTTTAAACGAAAAACAAAAAGTTGCCGAGATGTCCGTAACTCATTTAATGACCAGTGATGGTTTAGGTAGACGAGAAATAGAAATTAGTCAACCCGGCGACATTATTGCCATTACTGGTGCGGAAAATATTGCTATTGGCCAAACTTTGGCAGCCTTGGGCGAAACAGAAGGTTATCCAAGCATTAATATTACTGAGCCAACGCTAAAAATTCGTTTTGCAGCTAATACCTCACCTTTTGCTGGTAAAGAGGGTGATTTTTGCACCATTCGCCAAATTGCTGAACGCTTACGCAAAGAACAAAAAACTAATTTAGGTTTGCGTATTGAAGGTTTGGAGGGGGGTGCCTTTAATTTAGCTGGCCGTGGGGAATTACATTTAGCTATTTTGGTTGAAACAATGCGTCGCGAAGGGTATGAAATGGAACTTTCTAAACCCCAAGTAATTTTTAAAGAAATTGATGGAGTGATGTCAGAACCTTATGAAGAGTTAACCATCGAAATTGCTCAAGAATTTGTGGGGGTGATTGCCGAAGAATTAGGTAGAAGACACGCTCAATTAACTGACAGCATCACTAACGAAAAAGGAATTAATAGAATGGTTTATGAGGTCAGTACCCGTAATATTTTGGGTTTTAGGAGTCAAATTTTGACCAAAACTAAAGGCAATGGTTTATTTAGTAGTCGATTTCTGCGTTACGCTGCCGTTGGCAATGAATTACCTCAGTTACGTAATGGTGCGTTAATTGCTACCGAATCTGGTACTGCCACTGCCTATGCCTTAGAAATTATTCAAGACCGCGGCAAAACCTTTATTAATCCTGGCGACAGCGTTTATGAAGGGCAAATTATTGGTTTGCGTAATCAAGGCGGTGATCTAGAAGTAAATGTTTGTAAAGCCAAAAAATTAACCAATTTTCGCTCCAATGCCGATTTTTTAACTGTTTTAGATACTCGTGTCGAATTAAGTTTAGAGCAAAGTTTAGACTTTATTGAAGAAGATGAATTGCTGGAAGCCACTCCAAAAAGTTTGCGATTACGCAAAAAAATCCTCAATAAATTGCAACGTATGCGCCATAATCGCTAAAAATTTTACGATTTTATAATCCTTTTGCAAGCAACTCTCTTTTCGGGTAAAATTAGCCTTAAGTGTTAAATTTATCTAAACCCTTAGCTGCCTTGATTCGTCCAAATTCTTTACAAGATTTTATTGGTCAAGAGCATTTGGTTGGTGAGGGCAAACCCATTAGAGCAGCGATGGAATTGCAGGCCATTTTTTCAATGATTTTTTGGGGTCCTCCAGGTGTCGGTAAAACTACTTTGGCCAAAATTATTGCTAAAGAAAGTGACCGCCAATTTATTGAAATTTCCGCGGTTTCTGCTGGAAAAGCCGATATTCGCAAAATTGTTGAAGACAGTCGCCGCCAAAAAGGTTTACTTGAAGATTATCGTGCTCCTATTTTATTTGTTGATGAAATTCATCGTTTTAATAAGGCCCAACAAGATTATTTATTGCCTTTTGTTGAGGAAGGCGTAATTATTTTGATTGGAGCGACGACTGAAAATCCCTCTTTTGAAATTATTCCTCCTTTGCTTTCCAGAATGAGGATTTTTATTTTTAAATCTTTAAGTGAAGAGGAGATGAAAAAAGTTTTAAGTTTGGCTCTCAAAAAAATTTATGAAAATGAGAAATTAATTAATAAAAAAGCAAAAAAAATTGTTATACCAATAGAAAGCGAGAATTTTTTACTCAATTATAGTGCAGGGGATGCGCGCAAACTTTTAACCTTAGTTGATAACACTTTTACTCTTTATGGAGACCTGCGGTTAGAGTCTCTTAAAAATTCTTTACAATCAAAACACTTAAACTATGATAAAAAAGGCCCAGAACATTACGAAACCATCAGTGCTTTTATTAAAAGTATGCGGGCTAGTAATCCTGATGCAGCCATCTATTATTTGGCTAGAATGGTAGAAGCTGGCGAGGATCCATTGTTTATTGCTCGTAGAATGGTGATCTTTGCTTCAGAAGATATCGGTTTAGCTGCGCCAACCGCTTTGGTGGTGGCCAATGCAGTGTTTTCTGCTTGTCAAATTATTGGTTATCCAGAATGTGCCATCAATTTAGCACATGGCGTAACTTATCTCTCCAATGCGCCGAAAAATCGCACTGCCTACAATGCTTTACGAGCGGCACAAGCAGACGTCAAACAATTTGGTAATTTAGAGATTCCCTTGAATTTAAAAAACGCCGAAACCAAATTACTTGAGGAAATTGGTTATGGCAAAGGTTATGAAATGTATCCTAAAAAAGGTACTGATTTATTACCAGAAAAATTGAAGGGTAAAAAATATTTTCAGGCAAAAAAATAAAGCTTTTGGGTTATAATATTTTTGTTATTTAACGATAAATGGTGAATAGTATTTTAAAATGTTTTAAAAAAAGCACCCATAGCTCAGTCTGGATAGAGCGTTTGTTTGCGGAACAAAAGATCGTGCGTTCGAATCGCACTGGGTGCACGGTAGTAATTATCTATGAAAGGATTTTATGCCAATGAACAAAGAGGTTACTGAGAAAGCCACTAGGGTTTCTGAGGAAGATTTTGCCGACTATCCTAAATCTAGAGATGTTTTCCCCACTTGTTTTACTTTAGCACAAATGAAAGAAAATGCTAAACAAGCTAGGGAAGCGACTCAAAGAGAAGACAAAACTAAGAAATATCAAATTTTGGAGGATGAGGAAGTAGAATAAATCAATTTCATATAAATCAGTTAGATTAGTGCAAAAAACTGCTCACTGGCAGTTTTTTGTTTTTATGATCATTTCGGGGTAAAATCGTTTAAGTCTAATTTAAAAATTAAATAGGAAGGGTCGCATAGTGGCTATTGCATCAGCCTCGAAAACTGACGCCTTCGGGCACCGCGGGTTCGAGTCCCGCCCCTTCCGCAAGTATCGATTTTTTCTGGATAGACCCGTTTATTTGCTGTATTAGGTTGATGTGCCCCACTTCTTTTCTTCTAAATTTACCAGATGCGAGTTTTAGAGCCTGTAATAAATAAGATAAATTGTTATTAGACAAAAACAATGCTACCCATTCAAGGAAAAAGTTTTATTTTTTTGGTTTTAGTAAGAAATACAATCCAAATAGTGGGGCGGAGATTGCCAGAAAATAATAAGCTCTATTGAAGAAATATGCTGAGTAACACTCCAATCTATTTTCATTAGGGGTAGAGATTTTGCAATCTGGAGTACTTGCTACTAATACGCAAGTTAATAATATAAATATTAAAAATACAATAATTTTTTGTGCTTTATTCATGTTATTTTTTCACTATATTAAAACTCTTGATATTTTAATATAGTATTAATTGATATATAAAAGCAAATGAAATAATTTATGAAAAAAGGATTTTTTGTCATAGCGTTTTTATTTATTTTTCAATCTTTTTTTCTTTATAGAGAATTCTCAATCAATCATAAATTAAATAAAACCTTAGAACAGAATTATCCAGTTCAATCACAATCAGTTTGTGATTCTGTTCTAAATATTTATAAACCTGAGTCAGTTACTGTCTACGATGGTAAACCTGCAAAAGTTGATTTTGATTCAATGCCTGAACTAAGAAACTTTTACACGCTTATAACAGAAGAAGCTTCTAAAGGTCCAAATTTTGCAGGACACTTTACTTTTATTCAATGGGGATGTGGTACAAGTTGTCTAAGTTATGCAATTGTTGATGCTATTAGTGGAAAAATAGTTCTATTTAAACCAGTATTAGAAAATTCTATTCCTTCATATAATGTGAATAGCAGACTCTTAACTTTTAATGAAAAAGATGAATTCAGACATCTAGAAGGCAAAAATTTTAAAGAGATTATAAATCTTATGGATATAGAATCTGGAAAATTAAGAGAATATTATGAGTTTCTTGAAGAAGAAAGTGGCAAAACTTGGTTATATAGACTATGTTCAGAAAATGTTTTAGACGGTATTTATTCATTAGATGAAATTAATTTATAGCAATTATATGTTTTGGGTTTTGTAATATACTGATTACCCTATCTTTCAAAACAAACTTTGTTTTCAGACAAGATAATATTTGTTGTCGGTCACTACTTGAACCGGTTTTTAAAATATGTTCTAGATAAGTTTTAGCCATTTCTGTGTTTCTTGGTTTTACAGCAGATAATTCAAATTCTTCTAAGTTGCCTGACAGATATTCTTGATGAAGAACTTCAGACCTTAATTTATGAAATCTTTCAATATCGTTTTTAATTTGTTGGGTAATTTTTGCTTCATCGATTTTAATTTTTGGTATAAGGTTGAGTAGTTGAGCAATTAAATCTTGCTCAGTAATATATGGTTCATCACAGTCGTAATCTACGGTTCTAGTGCAGTGATAGTAGATATAAGAAGCTTCTCCTCCATATTTTAATTTCTTGTGTTTTTCTTCTGGAATAACTTGAGCTCCACATCTGCCACATGTGCAAATTCCTCTAAAACCATAGCCATTTTTCTTCCAAGTTTTAGGAGTAGTAATTAGCTGTCTTTGCACTTTCATAAATAAATCATGAGAAATTAAAGGTTCATGAGTGCCTTTATATAAAACTCCGCTAAATTCAAATTCACCGTAATAGAAACTATTCTTTAAGGTGGCATAGATCTTGCTTAGAGCTAATTGTTTACCTGATCTTGTAGTAAAACCTATTCTATCTAGCCACCGCTTAACCATCCTTCCTGAGTAATGTTCATTACCAACTTTTTCAAAAATTTGAATAACAAAAGGAGCTCTTTCTTTATCAATAATAATTTCTCTAATGCGATCATTTTTCATAATATTAAGATATCCAAGTGGAGCATACCCTGGTCTGATCCCCATTTCGCATTTGGCTTTAAGCCCACGTTTAACATTGACTCCACGATTGTCATTTTCTAGTTTTGCCTGAGAGCAGAGAATCATTAATAAGAATTTCTCATTAGGACTATTGGTGAAGCTTTGTGAGTAGGTTTGAATTTTGAGCAGCTTTCCTTGGTCCATAAGGTCTACCAGTGAGCCAAGATCTCCAGCATTTCTACTTAATCTATCGGGAGCCCAAGTCAGGATAGCATTGTATTTTTCTTCTTTAATTTCCTTAAGGATTTCGACGAATAGAGGGCGGGATCCTGAAGCTTTAGCAGAATGGCTTTCACGCTTTGTTTCAACAACGTCAATGCTCTCACGTTTAGCCAGAGTCAACATCTCTTTAATCTGAGAATCAATTGACATGGTTTGTCGCTCGTCCGATTCAGAAGATTTACGGGCATATAGGCAATATTTTAGTTTTTCTTGCATAGTTTCCTTCAAGTAAGTGAAGGTACCGCAAAGAATTTAGAAGTCTATTGCCAATTTATAATAACTTAAAGATGTTGACATAGTTAGTTACAGATAGTAATAATAAAATATATGAGCGATCAAAACGAAAACAATTTTTTTACACCAATACTAAGTGCAATATCGGGGATTGGTGCGATTGTTACTTCTGTTAGTCCAATCATATTTTCAAAAAACAACATATTCCCCATTTTTATAGATCCTGAATTGACTACTTTTGCTTCAATAATAGCTGTCGTTATAGTGATTATTACTATATGGATGACGTCATCTATTAGTGCAATTATGTTGTTTAACAACAAGGGCAACCCAGCAAGCTTTAATTTGAAACTAATAATTATGTTTCTATTAAGTTTAGTGTTTTTTTATTTGATGAATGTGTTGGTTAAGTTAAACGCAATAAGTATCCCTATAGCTTCTCTGCTTCAACTTTTGTCTTACCTGCTAGCTTTTCTATTTTTAGCTATGATAGTTGGGTTTTTATTGAGAGATTCCATAAATAATTCCAAGAGGGAACAGATAGAGGCTACTAAAATGGACAGAATAAAAGAATTATTAATCAAAACAGGCCTAATTAAGTTGAACTTTAAACTTCTTTCTATAGAAAACTATGTTCCTCAACAAGGAGAGTTTTCAAGATTTGGAAGTAAACAAATTAGAGCGTTAATAGATGGGAAAGAGTATTATTTAATAGCATCTAGCGATTTTTCTCTTTTGCAACACTCTGCAGAAATACCAAAACAAGCAACTATTGTAGCGGCAAATGTTGCGACAGCAAACCCTTCTACAGTAACAAAAAAACCAAAAGTTCTTTTAAAAAAGTCCTAAATAAAATCAATAATTGGCAAAGTTTCTTTTAGCGATTCTCTATATTCAGCACAAGCCATAGTAAAAGCATCTACCAAATCATTTGGACCATCGGGGCTGAATTCAATTAGTTGCAGAATTAGCTCTTCAGCTCCATTCCTTGGAAATAAAACTTGAGCATTCTTGATTTGATTAGAGGCAGCCCATAATCTAGTGGTTTTATCCTGTCCTTTAGTGGTTTTACCTATTACTGGAAGTTTACGCGCATCTAGTTCATCAATTAATCCTGATTGTTGTGCAGCTTTTTCAACAATAATCTTTGTCGCACAGCCTTTATTAAAAGAGTGGTAAAGTGACTCAATGTAACCATTTAATTGAGGAGCATTTAATCTGCCATTAAATGGTTCTGGGTGGATGTACATTGTTTTTTGATCATTAAAATTATAAATTGAAGCACAAATGATGCCACTTTTATCAGATCTTTCTGTTGTAGTAAAAGCTGGGTCAACACTAATTAATTTACCAGCCAAATAACGATCATCTGGAAGCTGATCATAATATTGAATCCAACTTGGCTTAATAATTTGTTCTTTGCTATTAATAGCTTTTAGTAAGTACTCTCTAGCAAAATCAATTTCAGTCATGGAATTTCTTAATTTATCGATTGCTTGTTGATTTGGGTATTTATTTTTCCACAAACATTGATCATCTTTGTCTATAAGCGGGTATTCTCTGTATATCCCAGTTCTTTTTCCATTTAAAATTGATTGCTTTAATCTCATCATTGCCGAATCTCTGTGAACTAGATTGCCAATAAAAATATATGAGGTGTCAGGAGAACCCACTGGAATTAACTCACCATTAACGAACTCCCACAATTTCTCTCTTTGCTCTAATATTCTGGCTGATTGCACATCTTCAATATCGTCAGCAATAACAAGATCTGGTCGGTAAGCTCCATGCCTAATTCCACGAATACTTTCACTTACTGAGACAGCGGAAATTCTAGCTTTTTGGTTTCTTAAAACTAAACTACTTGAATTCCACTCACTAGTTTCTGCTGTAATAAATGGACCAAAATCATTTATTAATAATTCGTTACTTTCTAGTTCTTGCCTAATGTTATACAAGGTTTGGTTGGCTCGGCTCTGGTTTTGACTCACAACCACAATAAACTTCTTTTTTTCTGTACAAATAACTTGCCATAAAGGCAACATCAAGGTACATAACGTTGATTTAGCACTACCCCTAAAAGCCACAATACAAGAGAAACTTGGCTCGTCACTCGTAATCAACCTAATAATTTCTCGATGAAAAGCTGGCGTTTTGTATTGTAGGAAGTGACTAAAATATATAGCTATAAAATACTCAAAGCTTTGTTTTGCTAGTTCTTTTCTAGTTGTACGATTGTTTAATAACTCAGCCATTTGTTTTTGCATCTTTTTCTCCTTGTAATAGCTCTAATGCCAACATAATTTTTTCTTGTTGCTCCTTAGATAAATTTTCTTGATTGTTAACACCACTTAATTCCACTTTGGTTCTATAATCTGGATGGTTGTGTTTAAGCCAGAAGCTAATTGCCTGAAAGCGTTTGTCTTTAATTGAAGAGATAAGTTGTGATTCGGCTAGATCATTCACTAATGATTTGCCATCCTGCAGAGAATCCCGAGCTTCTCTAGCGAACTCTTCGTTTTGACACCATCGATAGAAGGTGGCTCTACTGACGCCTGCTTTTTCACAAGCAATTTGGACAATTGGCGTTTTACGCAATTGCTCTATTAGACGTTGCTGGTCGGATTTGATTCTTTCTTCGATACTCATAAGATTCTTTCTGCCTTTAGACCAGTGAGTTTCTCCCAGCGTTTGCGAATAACCTCAGCGTAAGTAGGGCATTTTTCCATTACAAAACAGCGACGCTTTAATTTAGCTGCCGCAATTAAGGTTGAACCACTGCCACCGAAGGGTTCAAAGAGTAGATCTCCACGCTTAGTTAGAACTTTAATGTAGGGAATAAGAATCTCAATCGGTTTGGTGCCAAAGACTACTCCCTGACCAGAACTCTTTTCATCGGAAGCATTGAACTCAATAAAGTCAGTGGGCTGAATCTTTTTGCCTTTATCGTAGCCTTCCCATTGTGGTTTACCTGAGATGGCATAGAGGGCGGTTTCATATTCTTCTTGCAAGCCATCAACTTCCTCACTTAAGTTGTAGGGCACATCAGCATCTTGAGAAGCTCCAACCATAGCAATGTCATGTTTGCTAAAGAATTTGTACTTAGCACTAAAACCTTGGTGGCGATTGGGTATGTGCCAAACAAGCATGTTTTTAACTTTCCAATGTTTTTCCATCTCCGCCCAGATGGTGCGTAGGTTTTTCCAGTTTTCGTAGACAATGATAGAGAAGTGTTCAGCTTGAACTTTAGCAACGTTATCCATCCACAGTTCTGTAAAATTGTCTGGTAGAGAGTCGGTCATTAAATACTTGCGATCTCTTTTATATCCAAACCCCTCGGTTGGTTTACCATGTTTTTGTTTACCGTGAAGATAGTCCAAAATATATGGAGGATCGGTCAAACATAGGTCTACTTTTTCTTCAGCAATTAGCTTTAAAACGTCTGGCTCATTTGTAGAATCGCCAATCATCAGTTTATTTTCGCCCAACTGATAAACTTCGCCAGTTTTCATGGTAATCTCAGAAATTTGTAGCTTAGCTAATTCTTTTTTAAGATCGAATTCTTCAGGAGTCTCTAGATCAAAGTCGAAGATACTATCAATTTCTTCACTGGTAAACCCAACGTCGCTGAGCATTTCTTCAGAGAATTCTTTAAGTAAATCGTAATCCCACTCTCCAGTAGCTCGGTTGAGTCTAAGGTTTAAGTCTTTCTCTTTTTCAATGTCAGGAATATTAAGAAAGATAACTGGCACCTCAGCAAAGCCAAGCTCTTTGGCAGCGGCTAATCTCATGTGTCCACCAATGAGGGTATTTTTTCTCTCAGGAGCACAGTTGGCGATTAGTGGATCTACCAAACCATGTCTAGTAATGCTTTCTTTAAGCCTTTCTAGAGCGTCTTTATCCCATTTTCTTGGGTTATAGGTGGCTGAGTTAAGCTCCTCAATTTTGATTTGTACTACATCAAGCTTGTTGTTCATAAGCTTTCTTTCTTCAAAAAGGTATTCAAATATTATTATTTAGATCAAAAAGTACCCTTTAATAATATTTTACTGATTTTGCATAAATTTTTTCTAAATTGCTCATCACAAACAAAAACCCCGCCTGTTTAAGCGGGGTTTTAGAAGTTTTTACTTTAAGAATCTTTATTCAACGATCTGGCAGTCTTTGATCATAATGATGCCTAGACTTTGTTCGTTAACTTTACCCTTTACCATAACAATCTGATCATTGGCTACATTAAGCAGGTCTTCTTTATTTTTGAAGAAGCATTGTATGCTTGTGCCTGTATAAAGGTTACCGACACTGCTTGGTCTTACCATAATAAATGGGTTACCAGTAATATCTTCAGAGATGTTGGCAATTTTACCTTTTAACTGAACACCTTTGCCTTTATATTGGTTTTCTGCCGATAGCTGATTGGTGTCAAAAGCTTCTATAAACTTGGTAATATCTACTTCTTGGTAAGTTAGTTCTGTCTCAGCTGTTTTTTGCTCAGCATTAGAGCTATTTGAAGTAGAACTTTTGTCTGAAGAGCCGTTTGATCCAGCAATGGCAATGACTACAATAATAGCCAGTATTACTGTTAATACTTTATGTCTGGCAAACCAGTTCTTCTTTTTTTCTGGTTCTGGCATGGTTTTCCTTTCTTTTTTTAATTACTGAACCAATATTACCGCAACTACTCTAATAATGCTACAAGGAGAAGCTGTAAATCAGAGCTGTTTGCAAAGACAATGGATACGTGGGAACAGCACTCAATACTACTAGCTTACATAGAGAATTTGGTAATAAGATCCAACAGCTTCGTAAACAAAGAGGTTTGTCACAAGAAGATTTGGCATTTAAGGTTGGCGTAGATAGAAGCTATATGGGTTTTATTGAGCGTGGCGAAAAGAATGCAACCTTAGACAAAATTATCAAAATAGCTAAAGCTTTTAATATTAAAGTTAGAGATTTGTTTGATTTTTGAGTTTTCCTATTTTGTTTACTTATACAAGATTTTTCAACCTTTTTTGTTTGTGGACTGTAAGGTGTGCTATTATCTATACAAATAATGGAAGAAGAATCAAGATTAAAAGAAGATAGAAAAAAAGATTCGGACAAGATTATAAAGTCGAAATATCCTAAAAGGGTTGTTGTTGCTGGTCCAGGAACAGGTAAAAGTTTTCTTTTTAAGAAAATAATTGAAGAAGAGGTTAAGAATGGTAGTACCAACTTCTTAGTTATTACTTTTATGGGAAAACTTTGTGATGAACTAGCTGATGAATTAGCCGGTTTATCTAAGGTTTTTACTTTACATGGTTTTGCTAGAGAATTTTTATTTAGTCAGTTAAGTAACAAAGATGAATGGGTTTATCAAACAAATATAAAGGATATTATTTTTGAAGATTTAAAAATTAATAGTATAGATAATTGCAAAATTGAAGATGATTCTTATCATGAAAGAACTAAGTATTATAAAGCAGTTGGACACGATGATGTTATTTTTTATGCAAATAAAATTTTAAAGAAAAAAGATAAAGTACCAAAATACGATTTAATACTAATTGATGAGTTTCAGGACTTTAATGAGTCTGAAGCTCAATTAATAGATCTGCTCGCAGAAAAAAATAGAATAATAATAGTTGGAGATGATGACCAAGCTTTATATGACTTTAAGGGTTCGTTTTCAAAATTTATTTGTGACAAGTATGATGAAAAAAATCAAGATTTTGAAAGCCATTGTTTAAAATATTGCTCTAGATGTACTGAAGTAATAATAAGCGCTTTTCACAGAATTGTTGACTTTTATAAGGATAAAGGAAGGCTTAAAGATAGAATTAGCAATAAAGAGTATGTTTGTTTTTATCCTGAAAAAAATAATGACAACAAAAATAATCAAAAAATTATTTTAATAGAAAATATTCCTATAGGTAGTATTCACAAAAAAATTAAAAGTGAATTAGAAACTTTACTGAAAAATCAAAAAATAAAATCAGTTTTGATTTTAGGTGAAGCTACCAGTCTTTCTTCATCATTAAAAGAAATAGCACAAAGGTTAATAGAGCTTGGTTTTAGAAATGTTGAATCATCTTTAAACAATGATGTCTTTGGTTTTGAAAAGGATATTTTTGATGCTTATAAAATTTTTAACAAAAATAATAATTTAGCTTGGAGAATTATACTTAACAGTCTAAAAGATAGCATTGGAGAATCATATTCAGAAATAATCAAAAAAAGTTTCGTAAAAGATTTTAAATTTGTTGATGAGTTACCGAAAGATGTTATAAAAAAACATAATAAAAATGCAAAAACCTTCAGCAATATAGTCTCAAAGACAAAATGTGGGAGAGATTTAATAGCGGATTCATCTATATCAGATTTAAGTAAGGATTTGGTAGATATTAAGAAAGAAGAAAGAGAATTAGTTATAGATCAAATTATTAAAGAGACCAAACATTTAAATAGGCCTTTGGCCAATCTAAGTATATCAGTATGTAGTATTTTAAAATCTAAGGGTTTGAGTGCAGATGTTGTTTTTTTGGTTGGCTTTGATAATGGTAAGTTGCCAAAGGATACTGATGCTAAAGATGGAGAAATTTATCAGATGCTAGTTGCTCTCACAAGAGCCAGAAAAAGAATATATCTTCTCAATACTATCGGTAGTTCTGTTTCAGAATTCGCAAAAGCAATAGGAGATGACTTAGTCGAAAAAAATAAGTTTGAAACAAAAAAAAGAAGTGAAGGACAATCCTAAAAAACAATATTACGAAGATTTATATGATCTTTTTACAATAAAAGAATGTCTTAGAGGTGTTGAGCTTTGGAAAAAGATTTATCAAAAAAGTAAGACCGCTAAAGAAATAAAAAAAGTTCCCAAGGAAGAATCTGCTCGTGCCTGTAATTTCATGTACAACATTCATATGCTGGTTACTAAAACTCAGCGATATAAAGATAGAGCGGCAACCATTCAGGGGTGGATTGATAGAGACAAAGCTAGGCAAGATAAGCTAGACAATACTCCTGCTCCGAAAAATATAATTTGTCCTAATTGTCAGACTAAAATGGTTACGGATGATTTTAAGATTCTTGAAGATTGGGATAAAGGTGATGAGGTTAGAGTTTTATTCACATTTAATTGTCCAAAATGTAAAAAACGAGAAGGTATATATGACAATGGTGATAAGCATATTTCTAAACCAGCTCTCTGTCCAAAATGTCATAAAGAAATTAAAACCACTTTAAAACTAAAAAATAGAGTTTTAACTACCACGACTGAATGTTCTTCTTGTGGTTATAAAAATATTGATATTGATGATTGGGATAAAGAAGATGTTTGTAGAAAGGCTGAGAAAAAGGCAGATCAAGAATTACTAGATAAATATCGTAGGGAGTTTTGTTTATCTGATAAAGAGGGTCAAGAAAATATCGAAATGATGGAAGCTATGGATGTAGCTCATGAAGTTAGGTTAGAAACAATGGCTGAATATGACAATCCTGTTTATGAGAGAAAAATGCAACTTAAAAAAACTTCAGTGACAGATTTAGAAAAGATTCTTAGTAAGAAAATGGAAGAAACTAATTTTTCTAAACTTAGTTTTGCTAGTCCTGAAATAGATCGATATGTAATTGTTCCTTTCACTGTACAAAACACCGATGTAAAAAGAAAAGATAGAGAGAGCGAATATCAGCTTAAAAAATTAATCAACCAAAATATCAAGGATACTAATTGGCGATTGGAGTCTAATGAGATTAGCTACCGATTAGGTTATTTAAGTGGCAGATTAAAGGGCTATGAGAGTGAAGAAGATTTACTTAAATTAGCCGGTAAAGAAGAAACTAAAAAGCCTAAATCAAAAATAGATCCAGAAAAAAGACGTAAATATGAAAGCCATAGTTATGTCCAATTAGCACGTTTATTTGGTGAGATAGATGCAAAAAGCAATATTAGAAAAAGAAGACTAAAAAATGAGCCAGAAGGTTTCTTTTTAGATGATGAAGAAGGTGGCGGTTATACTTGCGGTATTTGTGGTGGTTCTCATGAGGGTAAAGATATTTGGTGGCAAGAAGATGGTCTAAGATGTAGAGACTGCTGGAATAACATTAAAAAAGGTGTTATACCAATGTTTAAGCTAGATGCTGAAGATTGGGAAAAAGAATTTTTAACTAGGTCAGATATTACCTATAAATATAAAATCCATCCTGCAACAATAGGTAAAATGAGAAGGCATGGAGAGTTGGTTGGGAGAGATTTAAGAAATAAAGATGAATGGATTTATTGTGAGGTGTTTTTGGTGAAAGAGAATAAAAAATTTTTTATAAAAGATAAAAATAAATATTTAGTAACTTAAATTTTATGTCCAATATACAAATAACTAGAGAAATGGAACATTTAATGGACTTGGTAAGTAGCGGTAATTACTCAGTGATTGCAATTGATGGAAATGATGGTGTTGGTAAATCAACGTTAGCTGATGCATTATCAAAAAAATTTGGATATAAGCATATCAATTTAGATAACTTTCTAAGTAAAAAGAAGGGTGGTTATTTAAAATATTTAAACTTTAAAAACATTGAAGCTGAAGTCAGAAAACGTTCGAATAAGAAAATAGTTATTGAGGGGGTTTTGATGAAAAAGGTATTAGAAGAAATTAATGTTGATCCAGATATGTTCATTTATATATCTGACAACGTTTGGATATATCAATGGTCTGAGGAGTATGACGGTGAGTATAGCAAGATGACATTTGAAGAAATTATTAAAGACGTTGAAGATAAGACAAATAGAATTTCTAGAATCGTTGATTCCAACCCAAAAATTTACAAGCTAAATGGGTTACAGTTTGAATTATACGAATACGCTTTTAAATGTAAGCCATGGGAGAGTGCTGATTTAGTATATGTCAGGTAAAAAACGAACAAACAACACTGAATTAAAAACCAAGGTAGGTGAGGCTAAAAATGCTGAGGTAGCTGGTAGCTATTTTAGTGCAGCAATTTTATATAAAGAAGCACTTGTGCTTGCAAAAAAACTTGGTAATTCTGAATTGATAAAACTTTGTAAGTCAAAATCTGTAGAAATGAATAAAAAATCTATCGATTCTGGAAATGGTTTCAAAGAATATAAGTTTTCATATGAGTTCTCAGAAAAGCAAAAAGAAGATCTAAAAAAATTCATGATAGGCTTTCTTAAAGAAAAAGACAAAACAGTTGTTTTAAAAAGGATTGGATTGTCTTCATTTTTTATCCCAAAAGTAGATCAGATAGAATTAATTGCGAAAAACAACATGCCTATTTCTCATATATTCGCAACACTTAATTCTATTTCTAATCAAGGTCATAATTTAAGAGGTGGATCTCTTGGCGGGTATTCATGGTTTATGTCTATGTATGATATTAATCAAGAAAACATAATGTCCATGCTAAGTAATTTGATTTATTCTTTAATTTATAAAAATCAATATGGAGATAATATGAAAATATCTGAAATAAATGACTACTTTTCGCAGTCCCAACTATTTAATGATAGCCAATTGAAGATAGTCAAAGTTGGATTAAAAAAATATTATGAAGAGGACTACGTATCAGCTCTTCATATATTAGTTCCTCAGTTTGAATCATTTCTGTTAAGTGTAGTCGAAAAACTTGGAATTAATATTGTTGCTTTGGACACGTCAATGGATATGGCAACTAGAACGAAGGTTTTATCAGAAAGAGATTTCGATTCTCAAGATTTTATTAATATATTTGGAAAAGATTTTTGCAAACAAATTAAATTTATATTGTTTGAGCCAATGGGATATAAATTGCGACACAAAATAGCACACGGTGAAATATCGGCAAATGAGTGTAACTTTCAGAATGCAACACTTATTTTATATCTATATCTGGTAGTTTTAGCTAGAGTTGTGAAGAAGTAACTAAATCCATTTAAATAAATTGTATATATTGGTAAAATCTGGTTTTTTAATTGGTTCTAGAGCTTTTAAATCGACTAATGATTCAACCACATAGTTATAAAATACAATATCAGCAACTATTGACTGAGTTATCCAATTGCTGTAGATAAGTTCTGTAAATTTTATATTATCTCCATGAACAATTGAGTTCCTAAGTTTGTAAAATTTCCAGCACCACCATGCTGGATTGCTGAGTGTTTTATTATCCTTTTTCTTACCATATTTTCTTGTTCTTTTTTTAAACCTTGCTTCTGTTAGTTTTTTTTCAACAGACTCAGCAAAATAAATTGATTTATCTGAGATATTTGGTATATCTAAAATAATTTCAAACGCTGAAGCAAGCATTATTATTTTAAAAAATGGGGAAACTGAATCATTTTCTATGTGTGCTAAACGAAACCATTCTAAGGATCTAAATAATCTATTTTTAAATCTTTTATTTTTTTGTGAATTAATTAATTTGTTTATTGCCAGTAGAACATCAATATTGATATTTCTAAAAAATCCACCAGTTGACCATGGTTTTTGAAAATTAACTTCCTTTAAGGTCCATCCTCCGCTTATAGCGCTTCCTGACCTTATTGCAATTCCATCACTTCCTGCTACAAAATTTTGATACTTCATATCAAAAATGTCAGCACTGGGAGGACCAACGCTGTAATTATTCATATTTAGGGCAATTCTTGACTGTTCAGAAATGCATAGGAAACAAAGAATGTTTCTAGCAGAATTAACTTCTTGGTATTGTTCATTGGTTAGTTGCTTAAAGTTATTTTTATCTTTGAAAGAAACAATTGTAAGCTCTTTAACAGGTTGCAAATGCTCATCTACGTAACAATTTACGTATTCATCAAGATAATTTTTTATTTCTTGGTCGTGAACCAAATCAGATTTATATTTCCAAAATATTACATTACCTATTTGTAGGTTTTTTATAGAAATCCAAGGAAGCAAAGATACCTGATCAACTATGTCCATTTACTAACTCAATTATTAAACTGATTTGCTATATTAGCAAGGAATTATTCCATGCTGTTTCATTCATATTGTCTTCAGTATAATTCATTATTGTAGTTCCTATGCGGAAGTTTGATCTCGACTCGAATGTGCGAAATAAATATTATGAATAAAAGAAAATTTACTACTGAATTCGGAATAAATTTTGTTTGTACGCACCTGACTTTATTACAACAGGACCACCTTGCAACTCAAATTATCCCAAATTTAAAAAATAGCTCAATATACTTCATTTGTTCTAGACCTAAGATAACAATAGACATGAAAAACATTAAACAAACTGAAAATTCTTTATCAGGTAATTTTATTGTGCATAGAGGTGACAACCAATACAGTTATCCTTTTTCAATGAGCTTTCCAGAAAATTTTAAGGTTAAACTAATATGTGATTACCCATATACAGAATACAAGCTTTTCGTAAATGATCATATTTTTTCTGAAGGGCTGGTTTCGAATCAAGCAACTTTAATTAATGACGATATTCAAAATGAAGTTCCACTAGAAGTGATTTATATTGGGCAATCATTTCCCCACAATGGACGGACAATAAAAGATAGATTGCTTAATCACTCGACTTTACAAAAAATTTATGCAGAAAATAATAAAGAAACTCCAGATAATGATATTTATATTATAATTGCCACTTTTGAAGATGTAATTCTTGGAGCAATTGACGGAAAGTCTAAAGTAGAAACAACCGAGAAACAAAATGATGATCATACCATTATGGTGTTGGAGAAAGCTTCAGAAGAAGAACAACAACGAACCAATATTATTGAAGCAGCATTAATAAAATATTTTAGACCAAAATATAATCTTAAATTCATAGACAAGTTTCCGGACAAGAAACATAATTCATATAAAAGCTATTATGAATTAGATATTAATAGAGTGCTTTTCGAAATAAATACTGAAGTTATAAAAGCTAAAATAAAGAGTGCCATTGTTGCTCCAGAATGGACACACTTTGCCGATTTTCCTCTTGAGAATAAGTCCAAAAAAAACGATTTACTTCATTTTATGGGTTTAAGCGAATAAAATTCTTTTATACAGTGTTATTTGTTCTATAGCTAACTAATATAGAACATTAATTGTTACGTTGTATATTTATCTGTCTCGCTGATGCAATATGGATTTTAAGATTTGAGTAAATAGTAAAACAGAAAAGCAGGATTATTTTGTTTCTAAGTGATAAACTTTACATAATGCGAAACTTTTTTGTTCATTCTAATGAGTTCAAAGAACAAAACAAACGTCCAATGGTTGCAGCGATGCTAGCTGTGTTTTTTGGTCCGCTTGGTTTTCACAGGTTTTATCTGAAACGTTATACCTCTGGCTTAATTTTTTTTATTTCTACTGTTCTGTCATCCGGTGCACTTATGGTAATAACAATTCCAATCTCATGGATTGAAGCAATCTATTATGCCTATATTCAACAAAAAAGGGTGAATAAACAAAAAGCTCAAAGAATAGATAGTAATAATACAAATGCGACAAATTTTGCTAATCTTTTTTCTAATTATGGAGCAGGAGACTCTACGGATGAGAATGGTATTCCAGACATTAAACATTATCAAATACCTGCCATTTCCCCTGCTTTAGAGAAACAACTAAGTTCATTGCAAGGAATTGTTGCTTCATTGGAGGATCAATCAAAAAATTTATTGCAATCTAATTATGATTTGCAGAAAGCATATAAGGTTGATTACCACAAAGAGCTTAATGAGAATCAGTTTTTGGCAGCAACTAATATTGATGGGCCAATGCTCGTCATTGCTGGTGCCGGTAGTGGCAAAACTAGAACCTTAACTTATAGAGTAAGTTACCTTTTAGAGAATGGTGTCAAACCTCATAGAATTTTGCTTTTAACTTTTACTCGTAAGGCTGCTAATGAAATGTTAGATCGTGTGACTCAATTAACCAATAATCAATCAGCCAAAATGGTAGACGGTGGAACATTTCATGCCTTCGCTAATAAAGTTTTGCGTAAATACGCCAGACTTATTGATATCGAGCCAAACTTTACTATCATAGATAGCAGTGACTCTGCAGACGCAATTAATTTGGTTCGTCACGCATTAAACATTAAAAAGAAAAAAGATGAGCTCTTTCCTAAAAAAACACAGCTGCAAAACATTATTTCTGGTTCTAGAAACAAATCACTTTCTATTGAGGAATATGTAAAAAAAGAATATCCGCGATTTACTCCGCACATAGATGTTATAGAGCAGATTGCTCGGGCATATCACGAATACAAAAGGACTACTAATATTTTTGATTACGATGATCTTTTGGAAGTATTTCTTGAGAAAATGAAGTCTAATGCAGACTTTTGCAAACAGGTGCAGAGTAGTTATGATTATGTCCTAATTGATGAGTATCAGGACACTAATATAACGCAAGCAGAGTTAATTGGAGTTTTAGCAAAAAATCATAATAATATTTTTGTGGTGGGTGATGATGCACAAAGTATCTATGCTTTTAGGGGAGCAAATTTTGTCAATATCCTCAAATTCCATGAGCAATTTCCAGGGGCAAAAGTCGTTAAACTCAACGAAAATTATAGAAGCAATCAAGAAATTCTCAATTTTTCGAATGCAGTAATAAATGAGGCAACATTAGGCTATAAGAAATCTCTATATTCACAGAAAAATGCTGGATATAAACCGCAAGTGTATCGATTTGCCGATGAGTTAAGAGAAGCATCTTGGATAGCAGATGAAATTGAAAAAGAACACGATTCTGGAAATAAACTCAAAAATATTGCTGTATTATTTAGAGCGTTTTACCATAGCAACTTTCTTCAAGCTGAATTAATGAAACGTAATATTCCTTTTGTGACAGTGGGTGGAATAAAATTTGTTGAGCGAAAACACGTCAAAGACGTCATGGCATATTTACGTGTTACTGCAAATTTTAAAGATTCATTGGCTTGGAATCGCATTTTAACAATGATTCCTAATATTGGAGATAAAACGGCAGCAGATATTTCACTTCAAATTAGGAAACAAGAATTTAATGCAACTGGTTTTACAAAAAAGAATTTTTATACGGACTTAGTTAACTTATTATCGTTATTGCAGTCGATTAAAGAGGCACCAGAGATTAAAGAAAAAATTTCCAAAATTATTCAATATTATCTCCCATATCTAGAAGCAACAGAGGAAAATGCTGCCATACGCAAGTTTGATCTTGATGCTTTGCAAGCATTATCAGAAAAATACAAAAATGCTCAGGACTTTATTAATGATTTCTCACTTGATCCACCTAACCAGGCTTTTCAAAACAAAGAAGTTGATAAAGTTGAGAAAATAGACGACTATATTACACTCTCAACAATACATTCTGCTAAAGGCTTAGAATGGCATACTGTGTTTGTGATAGAAGCCATTGATGGCTTATTGCCTAGTCATCATAGTCTTAATACTTTAAACGAGATAGACGAAGAGAGAAGACTATTTTATGTTGCTATTACTCGTGCTAAAGAACGACTAGCTATCACACTTCCTCATTATAGTATGGGATATAGTGCGTTTTTTAGTTTGCCATCAAGATTTTTAGCTGGACAATCTAGAGAATATTTTGATTTCTCTGATCGGTAACCTTTATGTTTTATAAAATTTGGAAAACCAGTCTTATTTTCTTTTTTGTCTTAGTTTGTTTACATTTTCTCAAAGATATTACTCAAGATATATTAAGTGTTCCAACAGTTTTAGATAATCTTGGGAATATTGAAGAAAATATTAATTATTTTCCCATGTGGCTCACTTGGTTATATCATTGGGCTTGGGTAAATGCTTTTTTTGCAGAGTTAGCGATTATTTTATTAATCCCGTTGAAATTTAAAGAAACATCTTTCAATAAAAAAGATTTGTTAATAGTTGTTTGTTTGTCTTATATACTTGTGATGACAGCTATTGCTTATTTTCTACAATAAATTAGCTCATTAGAGATCTAATAATTTCTTCTTCGCAATTTTTTCTAAATAAATGCCCACCGTTCTCATTAATAAAAAGTTCACTATTTGGTATTTGTGATTGATAATATTTACCCATATTTAGAGAAACATTTTTATCTTTTGCTCCATACCAAAGATAAACATTTGTTTTAATATCACTTAATTTAAATCCCCAATCATCGGTATAGATTTTTAAGTCTAGTGCTGGACCTTTAATACCTTGCCGATAAGCTTCTTTGCTAGAAGCAAAATTACTCATTTCTTTTTTATTTTTAAGCATTTGTCTATCTTCTTTTGCTTGAAAACCGACCACTTTTCCAATTATTGGTAGATATTTAAATTCTAAAGCTCCAACCAAAGAAGCCAATGTTCTTAAGAATGGAAACTGATGATAATTATTCCAGCCAATTCTTGACATGAAAAATATTCCTTTGGTTATTTCTTTAGAAATGATAGGAGATAATCCAACGACAATGGCAGCTTTAGTAACTCTGTTTTTTAATTGGTATGCACAAACAGCGGCGTATGGTCCGCCACCAGAAACTCCCATCACAGCAAACCTTTTAATTTTTAATTGATCGGCTAATTCAACAACGTCGTTTGGCCAATTAAGCAAAGTCCTGTTTGCCTTGTAAGTTGATAAGCCAAATCCTGGTCTGTCTGGAGAAATTACTCTTATACCAAGCTTTTTTGCTGATATATCCAATTCAGCACCAGAAAGACGTGATGCTGGCCAACCATGAAAGTAAAAGAGTGGTTTGCCATTATGATCACCATATTCACAGTAAGCAAGTTTTCTGCCGTCTTTAAGCTTAACAATGGAATTTGTATTTTTAGGCATAAATGGAACAAACATGATTATATACTGTCTCATTTGTCTCATTTTCAGTATAATCACCTCTAGCAGATGATGGTATTATAACGACGTAGGGTTCCAGACCCACCTGTTCCGCATTGAAAAAAAGATTGAATATTCAATCTTTTTTTCAATGAAGATAGGTGCTTGAGATGAAAGCCTTTGGTTCGCTTATTGAGCTAAATAATGCACACGAGCGAAGCGAGGCGCATTATGCTCAATAATTCGAGCTTGCAAAGCGAGATGTCTCCGCCCCTTCTGCATATGAAAATTAAATAAGCATCGGTGGCTCCTTAATCCGAAATTTTATTTCAATAAATTAATATTTAAGGAAAAAAAGTTTATCCACCGATGTTTTTAAAGTTTTGGCAACCTCATAAGCCAACTTTAAGGACGGGTTGTATTTTCCTTGTTCCAAAAAAACGATTGTTTCGCGTCGCACTCCAGTTTTTTTTGCTACGTCTTCTTGAGTAAGATGGAGCTTTGTACGTATTTCTTTAATTCTATTTTCCATAAAATTATTTTGTGCATGCCACACTTGGAGCTGGAAAAGCTGGGTGGCCGTGCTGAACCCATTGCCCATTCTGACAAATCCAATTATCTTCAGCACTAAAAAGTTTCAAACCAGAAAAGGCTACCATAAGTATTAAGACAATTCCAATAATTATATAAAGTTTTCTGTTTTTGGCAAAAGTAGCTTTATCAAGATAACGAAAAATGAGTGAATATAAAATCATCAAAAAACAAACTGAATATGCTAGAGTTGTGGCAATTGGTAAAAAAGACGGATTCAGATCTTGTTGGGCATACAAAATAATCATAACTATGACGGCAAATGTATTGAAAATTTGAATCGCCCACCTTGCAGCATCACCACCTATTTTATAATCCCTCTCATCAGCAAGAAACTCATTCTTTAATTTACTGCGCAAATAAAATAGAAGCGATGAAGAAAGGACAATCCCAATAATTGGTAACAAATAATTTCGAAAGATAATAGACTGACTAACTAAAATTGCTAAAAAGCTTATTACTATTAATCGTATATATTTATATTTTTTTATTGTCATATTTTTATGTTTCTAATAAGTTACCCAATGTTATATTATTCTAACATTTCTGTCAAACATAATTTTGTTTACCTATAAGAGAGTAAACAATTCGCGTCTAAGGTTTTGTTTTTTTATTGGGGCGGTTATACTGTCAGCACTCTTTAAAAAATACTTTAACTTAATGGATAGTGTCTTTTTTAATGTAGCCTACAAAATCTTCAAAGAGTTAGCTCTACAATTTGACAATCGGGATTTTGGTGCCTGGCTAAATAGTTAAATTTTGCACATTTTTCTGAAAAGATTAGGATTCATTTTTTGGAATCTTTAACGCCATTTGTTCGCGTACAGCTTCAACAATAGGGATGCATGCATTTCTGGCGACTTGCGAACCAGCACGAAGAATTTCTCCGATGTCAGCGTTTTCGAAAGTTGTACGACGTTGGCGTACTGGTTCCAAAAAATCATTAAGAACTTGCTCAAGGCGATTTTTTAATACTACGTCACCCAAACCACCTTGGCGATATTGTTTGGCCAATTCTTCAACTTCTTGTTGATTGGGATCGAAAGCTCTCAAGTACACAAAGACTGGATTGTTGTCGGGGTCACCAGGATCTTCTACACGCAAATGATTGGGATCAGTAAACATCTTTTGCACTTTTTGCTTCACTGTTTCAGCATTGTCGTTAAGTTGAATAGTGTTATTCAAACTCTTTGACATTTTAGCTTTGCCATCGGTACCAACGAGTCG
>DBRQ01000009.1:55958-67879 GCA_002306345.1 Candidatus Pacebacteria bacterium UBA1364
TCAACAGGATAAGTCATAAAGCCCATTGAAGCGTTAGGTTGACGTTCAAGTTCTGTCTTGAGAGTAGGATTGCGCATCACTTCGCTGTAACGTGCAATCATCATCAAAAGCGCCGAAAGTTCGTAGCGTTCAGGTACTTGTGACTGCAATACAAAGTGGACGTGAGGTAATGTAGGATCAAGTCCCACTGCTAACCAATCCTTTGCAACTTCAACCACAGAACGTGTTAATAACGCCGGATTATCAGCGTGTGTGGTGAGAGCCTGCACATCAGCCAGTAGAAAATAGCATTCATATTTTTCCGCATCTTGAATTTCTTTCCACAATTTGAGGGCTCCTATGTAATGTCCCAAATGCAGAGCACCAGTTGTTCTCATGCCTGTTAATACCACTTTATTTTTCATGTTTGGCAAACTCCTTTTTATAAATTACATTATATCCTAGAATCAGCGTTGTGGCGCTTGCTAAATTGTTTTAGTATTTGTCTTTTATTAAGGCAAAAATGACTTTTCACCCTGTCCAATTCATTGCAAATGTGATTTGATAAAAGTTGATGCCAAAGCATAAAGTTTTGTTTTTTTGGCAGTTTTTGTTTGTTTTTATAACTACCCAAACTTCCTTTATTTTATTAATGATCAAGGACGTGA
Organism: Candidatus Pacebacteria bacterium UBA1364; assembly: GCA_002306345.1. Classification (GTDB taxonomy): domain Bacteria; phylum Patescibacteriota; class Microgenomatia; order UBA1400; family PJMF01; genus UBA1364. The sequence goes on from DBRQ01000009.1 coordinate 56,606, forward strand.
CGCGTTAAAATTGCAAAGTATCGTGTCTGGTGATCTGACTTTAATTGGACCAACCAGCGGTTTAGCTGGCTTTTTTCTTGGTCCACTTTGGTATTATGTTGGTGTACAAGGATATATTTTAAGTAAGGCTAATCCTTATGGTATTTCTTTGTGATACATTTTTATCGCTACTTTAGCGCTGCCTATTTTTATTTTGCCCGTCATATTTTTTTACATATTATTGCATCGTCCGCAGCAATTATTTAATACAACAAGTGAGCTGTTTTTTGGTCGTGCACAATCAAGCACATTTCATTCCTTTAGTTTTGATGTTTGTTTTTGGTTTACAAGAACTGGCCGACAATTTGAAGGAGTCAAAAAAACCATTGGTTCACAAAATGACGGTGATTTTGTTAGCTGTTATTTTTACTTTTGCCTACATCAATCTTGATGCTGCCATTATTCAACCAGACAACCAAGCTGGTCTTAAAACCATTGATTTAGCTAATTTAAAAACCCTTAACTATTATGTTGCTGACCGAGAAAATATAATCACGGCTAGTCGCAGTGCTCTGCAATCAACTGTTTTGACTTTTACTCCTAATTATTTAACGGCCCAATACGATTTTGTGATGCAATGGCGCGCGAAAAGTCAAAATTTGCCAATTCCGAATACACAAATCCACGACGATGACAGTCTGGTTTACATTATTGTAGAACCAGATAAGGAAATTCCTGAACAAAGATTTGCCCCTTGGTATGCCAAAGTGCAAAATGGTCGCCTGCGTTTGCGCAGTGAGAAGGTGGGGGTTTTACTCTTAGAAACTTGGATCAATAAAGAATTAGCTGCGCAAAGTAATTTGCCAATTTACGAGGCAAGTGTCCGTGAGCAGATGTGTTGGTAATTTAAGGCAGCGGGACACTACTTAAAGCAGCGAAACACTACTGAACTTTGCTTTTTAGTTGGTTTAAAAGAATGCCAAAACTAACAGCAACGTTCAGTGATTCAGCCTGACCGTATTTAGCAATGCTTAAAAAGCTGTCTGCAAGTTGGTCAATTTCTTGGGAAGTACCTTTGGATTCATTACCAAAAATTAGAGCTATTTTGCCGCCAAAATTATCTGTTTGCTGCTTGAAATCAGCCAACTCAGGTCTAGTGACAACAATTTTAAAGCCCTCTTTCTTTAATTCTAATAAATCTATTTGCGGCTGTTGACTCATGACGATAGGCAAGTGGAAAATTGAACCCATACTCGCGCGTACTACTTTGGCTTGGTAGGGATCAGCTCCATCAATCAGTAAAATACCAGCTACCCCAAACCAATCCGCCGTTCTAATCATGGTGCCCAAATTGCCTGGATCACGAATATCTTCTAACACAACGATAATTTGTCCATTTTTGATGGTGGACAAATTATTCTTTGGCATTTTGACCACGACCGCGATACCCGCTGGAGTAACGGTTTCTGTTAACTTAGCAAAATCCCGATCATCAATTATCAATACTTCTTTTTCTCCCCAAAAATTTTCTTCTTGATTGGCAAATTGTTTGCTCACTACTATCTGGAGTACTTCATTTTTGGAGGCTAAAGCCTCTTTGACGCCTTTTTTGCCCTCAACAACAAAGCAACCATATTCATTGCGATACTTTTTTTGCTTGAGTTTAGAGAGAATTTTCAAACTTAACATGTTGCTTATTATATACAAAGTACATAAATTAATCAGACAAGTTGGCCCGAATTTAATTTAGTTTTTTAAATTGTTTGCTCATTTGACTTTTCTATAATAGAATAGCGCCAATTGTGTCGAAAAAAATCGATAAAATTTTTAGTTTTGTGCTTTTTCTAGTCATTGTTGGCTGGCTCATTTTTCACCAAAAAAATGTCCAAGAAACACTTGTTTCCGAAATTCAAGAATCAGATATACTTGCGCTAACCCCGGTGCCGGCCTCCACAGCCGGAGCTGCTTTGGAATTTGCGGTTGCTGACACCACAGCTTACACATTTATTGCTACTGTCTCTGGACAAAATGCCTTAGAGTTAGTACAAAGTCAAGTGCAATTGGAGCTTAAAAAATACGATTTTGGAGTTATGATTGAAGGAGTCAATGGACTAATGGCCGATAACAAACATTATTGGGCGCTTTATTTAAATGATGTTTACGCTCAGCTTGGCATTGCCGACATTCAGTTACAAGAAAATGATAAATTAGAACTTAAATATGAAGAAATTACTTTATAATTCCTGCGATTTTTGCAATTCTCACCATTTTTATAATTCCCGCGATTTTTGCAATTCCTACCATTTTTATAATTCCCGCGCTTTTTGCAATTCCCATAGTGGTTCTAATTCACGCAGTTTTTTAGCTGCCTGTTTGACTTATTTATCCAGATTTAATTTTTTACCAGCCAATATTTCTCCCTTAGGCAGTTATGGATTTTTTGGTGGCAATCCTTTCTTTTATTTTTTGTCCATTCTCGCTTTTGACTTTTTTAAAGGTGGCTTTTATCAGGGTTTTTTGTGGACTTATTTAGGCTTTGCGGCCTATCCATTTTTTGCTTTTTTAGCTAAAAAATCTTTTAAGAAACAGCTGCTTTTTTTGCCCCTGGCTTCTTTTACTTTTTTTCTTTTATCCAATTTCGGAGTCTTTTTTGCCTGGTATGAACATAGTTGGCAGGGTCTTTTGAGTTGCTATATGCTGGCGCTGCCTTTTTACAGCCGCACTTTGTTAGGGGATTTGTTTTTTGGTTACGGTTTTCTTTTGTTAAAGCAAGTTAAAAAAGTTGCTTTTTCCCGTGTTTCAGATTATAATGTCCTATAATATATGTTATGGAAGAGAAACGCTGGGATTAAATTTTATAAAAAAGCACCCAGTAAATTTCCGATGTATCAAGCTAAACGCCTTAGATGGTTGGCGTTGTGTTGCTTGCTTTTAAGTATAGACTTTATTGTTTTAAGTAATCCTTTGACCGCTTATGATCAGTTAAAAAGTTTACCTATTAAGACGACTGAAATCAAAAAAGTGCTGGCCAGTATTCCAGCTTTTATCAAGGTTTTTCCCAATGAGGTTGAAAAAAACCGTTTGGCTTTTTTCGACTGGACTGAAACACAATTAAACCACGCTTTGCCAATTTTTGCCAAAGAAACGCTACTTAGTGAACAGGTGGCTGGTCAAAGCGCCGTAGTTGAAATTACCCCCCCTGTAGCGCTAGTGACTCCGGAGTTAAAAGATTACACCGCGTTACCTTTTTTTATTGAAATTCCCAAACTGAATGTTTATGAAAAAGTTTCTGCTAATGTTGATCCAAACAACGCCAAAGAATATAAGGCAGCTTTAGCAAACGGGGTGGCTCATGCTTTAAACTCATCTTTTCCTGGTCAAAACAAACTGATCTATATTTTTGGTCATTCTACTGATGGAGCATGGAATGTGGAAGCTTACAACGCAGTTTTTTACCAAATCAAAAATTTACAGGTGGGTGATCAAATTATTCTCCATCTTGGAGAAGAACAGTTTGTCTATGCGGTCAGTAGACAAGATGTGGTTGCAAGCAGCGCGGTAGATTTCGTTAATAATCTCTCTGATCAAAATGTTTTATTATTGCAAACCTGCTGGCCGCCTGGTACTTCTTGGCAGCGTCTCTTTGTGACGGCTACTCCTGTCTCGTAATCCTATAATATAATCCTATAACATTGACAAGTCAAAATTATAAATGTATAATAAAGGATCATGGAAACTAATATGCAAATTAATTGGAAAAAAATCACGTCTTATTTATTAATAGTCACTGGCTTGTTCTTGTTTTTTGCCAATTCGGCCGAAGCTAAGGAATGTCACACTGTTTATGGTGGAGGTGAAGTTTGTGAAAGCGGCAATTTAAGTTTAGACAAAAAAGTTTACAACCCAGAAGCCGGGGCTTATTGGAATAACATTGATAGTGCTGACTATACTTTCTCTCCGGGAGAAGAAGTAAAGTTTAGCTTACGCATTAAAAATATTTCTGACACTAAGGTAGACGAGGCTAATATCAATGATGATTTTGATCGTCTTGATGATTATATGGTTTATGTCAGCAGTGATAAAGGTGATTATCGAGCAGAAGTGACTGATTATAAGGTCAAATTTGGTTTTGGAGGCTTAGATCCTGATGAAGAGGCCACTGTTTATTTTGCAGCTCGTTTTAAAGAGGCTGGCGAATTGCCAGTTGGGACTACTTGTATCACTAATGCTGCCCACGCTTATTCTCACGCAGATGACGTTGGCGATAGCGATTATGCTAGTTTTTGTGTAGCTACTTCAAGTGGCAAAATTGTGACAAAAAGCACTCCGGCCACTGGTTTTAATTTGAGTCTAGTTTTGACACTAGAAGCCTTAGGTTTTGCAACTTTGGCTTTTGTGGCTTGGAAAAAAGCTGGAGCCATAAGTAAATCTTAATTTTTTATTTTTGCAGGTTGGCCCCACTTTTTCAGGTGGGGTTTCTGGTTTTTAAAAAGTAAAGTTTGTAATTTTTTAAAAGGTAAGATTTTTGTTTTGGCGATAGTTCTTTATTTTTAAAATCTTGGTTTATTAATGTGGTTAAATAATAGTTTCTTAATTCAGGATAATGGGAAAAAAGTGCGATTGCAGCCTATAATCTTGACAAAAATGACTTTTTGTGCTATATTTTGAGCTAGTTATTGAGAAAAAATGGCCCGGCATATTTTAAATATTTTAAGATTTTCCGCAAGCCATTTTTGAGAAGTAACGGGCGATTTAAACCGCTTTAATAAAATTTTTGGCAGAGAAAAGGTTTCTGACCGCTTGCTTATTTGCCATTTCTTACAAAATAAGCTATAGGGTTTAAAGAAGCCTCTTCTCTGCTCGAAAGAGTAGGAGGAGGAACTTTTGAAAGAGGGATTGCCTAAGTAGATTTGCTCTACCGATGGCGGTTAAAATCTGACAAAAGTGCACCTTAACAAAGGAGGAAAAGACTGACAACGCCAAAAGCGCTTTAGGTCTAGCTTTTTGGTAATTAGTTTTTTTTATAGAAAACTAGTTACTTAAAAAAGCTGGATCTAAAGTAGTCTTTAAGACATCATTGGGTTCCGGCACTAAACCCCGTCTCGGGGAATTTTCTTATCCCCGAAAGGGGATGGAGGTTTGCGATGAAGAAACTAGCCGTTTTGCTTTTTTTGTTTTTTGCAATCTTTATGATTGCCGGTAACGCGCAAGCGTTACCGATCGGAATTAATGCTCAAATTCCATCCGAATTGGATGGAAAAGAATATCACTATAACCCTGAAAACTTTCGTGGTTTTTCTGTAATTTGCGAAGGCACCCAGTCTCAGACTGAGAATTTGCACCTTGTCGTTGCTAATCCACCCGACAGTTTTTGGACGGGTGTTTCATGCTGGGCGTATCCGCCCAGCGATGAAAAAACTGTTACTCAACTCGTTATCCAATTTGTGGGTGACAAGGTCAAGAATTGGCTGTCGGCCAAAGTAGAACCTTTGCCGATACGGACAATAAACGAAAAAGAGGTGCGTAATTATGTTCCGGGAGAAATTCCGGAAGCATATCTAAACACTTCTGCAGCTGAGCTGGGCAAGATAAATTACGCCCTCAGGGTTTATGTCCAAGGAGTTTGGGACGAAAAGTCCCAAACTTTTATTGCATCAGTCGGAAAAGCCGGTCAGTTTTCTTGTCTTCTTTTTGAGGACAAGAAAGAGATTTTGGTTATAGATGGCGTCCGAGAGGACGTAATTTATGAGAAAGAACCACCATTTATGTGGCGGTTGACCGGAACCTGGTCGCAAGACCAGGCGGAGAAATGGTGTGCTGCTCGTTTAAGCGAGTAGTAGTTTTCCTCCTTTACTTCAGCCTCCCTTCACGGGGAGGCTGAAAAACCAAAGTCCATTAGTTTTAATCAATTAGTGAATTTTGGTTTTTGTTTTTTGTTTCCTTTCTTTTAAATTTTACCCTTCTTCTAAACTCTAAGATGGGCGGCACAAATGTAACAAAAAACAGAATAAAATCATGAAAATTACGCCACAAACTTACCAGCGTTTCAATCGTCCTGATACTTTGCTGTTGGTTTCTAGCTTTCCTTTGCTTGGCGAGGAAATTGCCAAGCGCAACGCAGTGGCCCGCTACAGTCATTTGCTCTTGCAACATTTCCCAAAGACCCAGAAGGTTGTTGTTTTTTGTGAACAAGTCAAAGGACAAAACAACCAAGCCTACCTTCTTGACAAACACATTTTGATCATTCCAACTTTTTCAGTTAATAGTTTGGTTTTATTTACTCAACTAGATCACGCTTTGGCGCAATTTTCTCAAGCTAAGAAAATTTTGGTTCAGTTTGAGTTTAGTCTTTTTGGTAAAGAATTGATTACTTTTTTATTGCCAATTTTTTTCTTGTGGCAAAAATTTTTAGGTAAAAAAGTTTATTTAATGCTCCACCAAGTGGTTTTAGATCTCTCTATTTTAGCTGGTCAAGTGCAATTACCCGCTCATAGTCTCAAGACTAAATTTTTTAATTTAGCGCTGAAAGTTTTTTATCAACTTTTTGCTTTTTCCAGTAAGCAAGTTTTAGTACACGATCAATTTTTGGCCAAGCAATTAAGCAGCTTGTTGCCAGCGAATAAAATCACTATTATTCCTCATGGCATTAATGGTTATCACAGTTACAGCGCTAAACAAAAAGCATTGATTAGAAAAAGTTTTAACTTAAAAACCACCGATCAAGTTTTATTAGCCTACGGTTATCATTCTTGGTATAAGGGGACTGATTTTTTAGTCAAAAATTTTTTGCGTTTAAAAAAAGAAGGAAAAATTGGTGAAAATTGCAAACTTTTGTTAGCTGGTGACGTGGCGCCAACTCAAAAAAATCAAATGCACTTACGTCAATATTATGCTGATTTAAGCACCTTAATCAAGAATCATCCGCAAGAAATTATTCACACTGGTTTTGTGCCAGAGGAAAAGGTAGCGGCAATTTTTGCTATTGCAGATTTATTAGTTTTTCCCTATCGCGCTTGTATGTCCAGCTCCGGGGCTTTGGCCTTGGCTATGCAATATCGCAAGACTTTTATTTGTTCTGACTTTTTTCTACAAAATTTACTCACTCCTGATTTGCAAAAACTCAGTGAAAAGTTGGAAATTAATTTTTATGAAATGAGTTTTAAATTAAATTATGCTGCTTTTGCTCAAGTTTTACAAAGCAATTTGCAAGCAGTTGCATCAGGACAGCAAAAAATATCCAGCTTTGCTCGTGAGGTGGCTAAAAAGCGTGACTGGTCTTTGGTGGCGGAGCAATACTTGCAAACCATTAATTCTCCTGTTTCCCTCGCTTTTGCCAGCCAAAGAGCAAGATCAGTGGTTTTTTCTCAACCGCTGTATTTAGAAGCTAGTACTTAAACCAAGCTTGGCTATATAATGAAAGCAAACATGAAGTTATTTCATCGATTTTGGCCGTACTTGTGCTTATTTGTTTTGGTTTTTATTTTATTTTTAACTAATTTTGAACCTGAGACTTTTCTAACTGGTTGGGATAATCTCCATACAGAATTTGCGCCTTTGCTGAATTTAGAGCGGGCTTGGCAAGCAGTATGGCAAGAATATCAAGGTTTGGGATTATTGGCAGGCATGGCTCACGGTGCTGAATTTATGCGCCAGTTAATTTTTTTACCTTTAATGTTGTTGTTACCTAGTCAACTTTTTCGTTATGCTTTTCATTTTTTGGCTTTGTTATTTGGAGTTTGGGGGATGTTTGCCTTTTTACTTTATATTTTACGCAGGCAAAAAACACTAATTCCAAAACCAAACTTATTAAGTTTTTTGGGAGCAAGTTTTTATTTGTTAAACTTGGGGACTCTGCAAAATTTTTACTTGCCCTATGAGTCTTTTTCTATGTTTTATGCAGTCTTGCCGTGGCTTATTTTATTTGCTTTGAAGATTATTCATGGTCAAAGAAAAAAAGACGTTTTAATTTTTGCGTTGATTTCTTTGATTGCCTCGGCAGCGTTTTATGTGCAAACTATTTTTGTAGTTTATTTTGCGATTTTATTGATTATACTTTTGATTTTTTTATTGACTAACCGACAAAAAAATAAATGGCAAAAGACAGGTTTAATTTTGGGATTAACAATTTTAATTAACGCTTTTTGGTTATTACCTAATTTGTATTTTGTTTTAACTAATCATCAAGTTGTTGTGGATGCCAAGAATAATCAAATGGCCACTGAACAAATTACTTTGCGCAACGATAAATTTGGTATTCCAACTTCAATTTTGCGCTTACAAGGGTATTGGTTTGACTACACAGATTTTAATCAATCTGGCAGTACAGTTTATTTATTGGATAGTTGGAAAACTCATTTAGACCAACCTGTGATTAATGTACTTTCTTATTTACCTGCTTTGTTTGTTTTAGGTGCCTTGTTTCTTTTATTTATTTATCAACCTAAGAAAAATCTTTTTAGAGAGGAAAAATGGCTGGTTTTAATGCTTTTTTTAACTATTTATTTTGTTTTAAATGGCAGCAATCCACCGACAGCTTGGTTATATGAGTTATTAAAGCAACATTTACCTTTGTTTGGGCAAATATTTCGCTCTGGTTTTACCAAATGGGTGGTACCAGCGGCTTTTACTTATAGTTTTGCGCTTACTTTATTTTTTGCTCTTCTTTTTATTTATCTACAAAAATTTTTATGGCAGCATATAGTTCTTGTTTTTGGTTTTTTATTAAGTTTAATTTTGGTCATGTATCCGGCTTTTCAGGGTCACTTTGTCTATTCCCGTTTGCGCGTGCAAATTCCTCAAGCTTACTTTGAGCTTTTTGATTATTTTAAAACTGTGCCAGAGAGTAGCCGTATTGCCAATTTGCCCCAACACAGTTTTTACAGTTGGCAGTGGAATGATTGGGGTTATCGTGGCTCTGGTTTTTTATGGTACGGCATCAAGCAGCCAATTTTGGATCGGGCTTTCGACGTTTGGAGTAAAGCCGATGAAAATTATTATTGGGAGTTGCAAACAGCTTTGGATCAAAAAGACGTGAAAACGTTAGAAGCAGTTTTGAGTAAGTATGACGTGGATTATTTGCTTTTAGATACTTCAATCATTAATCGCAACACGACTAAACCCTTTGATTATGAAGCCATAAAAGACTTATTAGCTGATTCTAGTAAGATGAAGTTGGTTAAAGAATTTGATTTTATTAGTCTTTACGCTTTCAATGATGTAGAAAATAGTCGTGAAAAAGAGTTTGTAACACTATACGATCATTTACCTATAATAAATAATTCTTATGAATATAGTTGGAGCGACCAGGCTTACTTAAATTTTCACGACTATTTGAGTGTGATTAATAATAACGCACATCAAGCAANNGAATTTCACTTGGATGAGGATCAAGAATTTTTTTATCTCAGTAGCCAAAAGGCAATAACTACTTCAAATTTAGCATTACAAATTCCCAAGCTTTTAGAGACTGAAAGTGTTTTACCTTTTCGCTTAACTTGGCAAGTAGAAGAAAATCAACTCAAATTACATCTTGAAGCCCTTTTACCAGAGATTTTTTATGGTAATCGCAAATTTTACTTTGACTTTAATAAAGAAATTATTTTGGATGCTAAGTTGTGCCAGAGAAATCAGCAAGAAAATGATTGCTATTTAAACATCAATAATCAATTATTTGGGCTTTTAAGTCAGTCTGGACAGATTGACCTCTTGTTAAATACCAAAACCACTAATGTTTTAGCTTTAAGTAAAGCTAATAAAATTGAATACTTTGACTATTTTCTTCTGGATTTGGGCTTTTTTGATTTAACTCCCAAAGAATTGCAGACTCAAGAAAATGTCAATTTCACCGTTAAAATTCCCAAAGTCATGGTGCAAACTGACCTGCTCAAAACAGAATTAAACACTGTGCAAGCACAAAACTGTCGCTCCCTCGCTCAGGGCAGCGTTGTAAAAGAGCAAAGGGCAGACGGCAATTATTATGAAGCAATAGACGCCAGTGCTTGCGATTCTTTTTTCTTAGAGCAGTTATCACACCAAGCTAGTTATTTATTCAGATTAGATGCTCAAAATTTGCGCTCGATTCCCTTCATTTTTGCCGTTCAGGTAGAAAGTCTTGGCCGCAGTCCTTTGGAAACTTATCTTAGTGAAGGTGTAAATTACCTCATTTTGCCACCAATTGAAAATTTTAACCGAGGCTACACTCTGTATTTGTCGACTGATTCCTACGGCAGAGAAATCAATGACAACTTGCTTAAGAAAGCAGAAGTCTTTGCTTGGCCGTATAACTTTTTAAGTCAGCTTTATCTACAAGATCAAAGCACCGCCTCTTCTCAAGCTACATTTTCGAGTTGCGATTATCAAGTTAAAAAAATCTCGCTCTGGTTTTATGAGGTAGATTTTGCCGCTGATTGTCAAACAAAATACCTCAAATTATCTCAAGCTTATGATCAAGGTTGGTTGGCCATGCAAGATCATCAATTACTCGATCATGAAAAATTTAACAATTGGGCCAACGTCTGGCTACTTGATGAGGTAGATGATCAAGCCAAGATTTATCTTTTCTTTTGGCCGCAATTATTCCAACATTTGGGTTTTGGTTTATTACTTGTAGTTATTTGCTTGATTTATAAATCTAAAAAGGCAACTTAGAACTTATAATTTGTACTTTTCACGACTTTTTTCAAGCAAAGAATAAAGACAACCGCAAAAATTTTGTTTATAAAAACCACTGGTTGGCAAATAATAGTCAATGTTTTTTGGTTGGTAAAAATCTATTTTATAAGTGCGACTTAGGCTTTGGGCAATTTGGCCAATTTTAGCTTGATCTTGGTAACTACTACTAAGTAAAGTGCTACTGACCATAGTAAAATCATGATCCTTGGCATAACTAAACAATTCATTCAAACGCAATTGCCAACACTTTGGGCAGCGTTCAAGTTTATTTGGAAGATAGAATGATTCATCAATTTCTTTTTGATTATCACTCTTTTTTTTAGCATTTTTATTAATTTCTGTAAAATAATTTTGTGGTTTGTAATTAGGCACAATGAGCTTAATTTGTTGCTCGGCAGTGATGGTTTTAACCGCTCGTAATCGTGCTTGATATTCTTCTTGTGGATAAATGTTGGGGTTATAAAAAAAGATAGCACTTTCGGTTTTAGCAAAAAATTTTTCTTTTTCTAGTGAATGAAGCAATTTAAGTAGACAATCACCGCAACAAGCGTGCACAAGAATCGACATACTAGACTTGCATTTTACTCTAAAAAATGAGATAAGAAAGCATAAACTGCAAGCACA
>DBRQ01000009.1:67916-84680 GCA_002306345.1 Candidatus Pacebacteria bacterium UBA1364
TTGTCCTTTTCATAATGAAAAAACTCCGTCTTTTTTTGTTAATCCTAATTTACAACGCTATCGCTGCTTTGGTTGTGGAGCCAATGGAGATGTTTTAGATTTTTTACAAAATTTTGAGGGAATAACTTTTTATGAAGCGCTGAAAACTCTCGCTGATCGAGCAGGTATCACGCTACAAGAATTCCAAAGGGGCAAAGATGATGAAGAAAGAGAAAAGCTTCTAGAAATTTTAAATTTAGCCAAGGAATATTACCATTTTTTATTAACTAAACACGAGGTTGGCCAAAGTGGCAGAGATTATTTACAAAATCGCGGCATAAATGGGGAATCAATCAAAATTTTTCAACTAGGTATAGCCACCGCTGCTTGGGATTCTTTACTTAAATATTTACACCAAAAGAAAAAATATCCACTCGATCTCATTGAAAAAACTGGCTTAATTATTAAAGGCAGAAACGGTGGCTACTACGATCGTTTTCGTGAACGCTTGATTTTTCCTTTGAAAAATCATCGTGGTCAGGTAGTCGGTTTTTCAGGTCGTTTACTGAGTCAATCTGCCAAGGAAGCTAAATATATTAATTCACCAGAGACACTCCTCTACCACAAGTCAAAAATGCTTTATGGCTACAGTGAACTTTTTAGAGAAATTAAAAAGAAAGAACAAGTGGTGGTAGTGGAGGGTGAATTCGATATGATTTCTTCCGCCCAAGCGCACGTCAACAATGTAGTGGCGATTAAAGGTTCTGCTTTAACTCAAGACCAAGTGACTTTGCTTGCCAGAGTGGCTAAAACCATTATTCTCGCTCTCGATGCTGACGAGGCTGGGATCAAGGCTACAGAAAGAGCTATTGGCATTGTTAAAGAAAAAGGCATTGACTTGAAAGTCATCGATTTAAAACACACTGCTGCTTTATCGACCGAAGATCAGGTCAAAGATCCAGATGAACTGGCCAGAGAAAAGCCAAAAGTGTGGCGAGAAGTTGTCGATGGAGCCGTCTCTGTTTATGAATTTTTAATCAATCATGCTCTTGATCTTTACGATCCGCAAACTGCCGATGGGAAAAGACAAATCATCAATCGTTTAGCACCGATTATTGAAAACATCGACCACGTTGTAGAAAAGGAATTTTATTTGCAAAAATTATCATTGGCTCTCAACGTCAAAGAGTCTTTGCTGAAGGAAGATATTGCCAGATTTGGCCAAAAAAAACCCACTACTTTGCAAACGCAAACAGAAAAAGAAGCAGCTTCGGTCAATGTTTTTAAAAGTTATCAAGAGCGCAATGAAGAATATTTGATGTTTTTATTATTTAGTTACAAACCAGATTTGATTCAAGAAAAAGCCATTGCGCTGAAAGATTTTGTTTTTAAAAGTAGTGGTTTTAAACAAGTCATTGAAAAGTTGGCTCTTTATCAAGGTACTTTTGATTTAAAAAAATTTGCCAGTTCTTTGGCTGAAGATTTAAAAAAATCCTTGATGGATGTTTTACTCAACGAAGAATATGAAAAAAATGCTAAAGAGGGCGATCTAGAAAAAGAGTGGCAAGCGACTTTGTCTAGAGTCAAAAAAGAATCCCTGCGCGATGAAATCGTTATGATTAATCAAGAAATTAGCGAGTTGGATTCCAGTTTAAAAAGAACTAAAACGGAAGAAAAAAAGCTTGACGAACTTTTGGCACTGATTGTCCAAAAGCAGGCTGCAATTAAAAAGCTTGATTAAAGCTTTTTATCAAGATAAATTGCATCTTGTCAACATACCCCCTACCAGTATATTATTAGACAATTACAAATTATGCAACAAAACAAAAGAGGTCGCACAAAACAAGATCATATCGCTTCTTCACTGAATCGTATTCGCGGTCAAATTGACGGCATTGCCAAGATGTATGAAGAAAAAAGACCCTGTGTCGAAATTGCCCGCCAGTTGGCTGCTGCGCGCAATTCTATTTCCAGGGTGGCGCGCGACATTTTGACCGATGAGGCCAGTGTTTGTTCTAAAGAACATAATTCTGCGCAACTTGATTTAGTGCTTAAAGAATTACTGCGTTATTAATTAAGCATTGTTTGGCAGTGAAAATAAAAAGTAGCAAGTAGTTTTATTAATTTTATAAAGAAAAAGAAGGATCAATATGTCAGCAATTCATTTAGATAATAATAGTTTCAAGACCGAAGTTATAGACGCCAAAGGGGTGGTGCTGGTGGATTTTTTTGCACCATGGTGTGGACCTTGCCAGATGTCGGCTCCCGTCATTGACCAAATGGCTGAAGAATATGCCAAAAAAACCAGTATCTTTAAAGTAGATATTGATCAGGCCCGTGAGTTAGCAATTGCTCATAATGTGATGAGTGTACCTACCTTTATTGTTTTTAAAGATGGCCAAGAAATTAACCGTCAAACTGGTTTTCCAGGGAAAGAAGCACTAAAAGCAATGATAGATCAAGCTTTAACAGACTAATTATAAAATAAAAATAAAAACGGCGCAAATATAAAAATAAAGAAAGGAGTTGGTCAATTTTGTGAAGCATTTGTTTACTTCAATCAATCTCTTTATTTAGGATTTAGGTGAGCACGACGAAATAAATTGACTTATACTGATCTATGAAAAAACTGCAATTGGCGATTATTGGTTCTGGACCTGCTGGTTTAACCGCCGGTATTTATACTTCAAGGGCGCGGATTGAGACTACGCTCTTTGCTGGTTTGGAAATTGGTGGACAACTCATGTATACCAGTGGTATTGAAAATTTTCCTGGAGTTTGTGAAGGTAAAACTGGGCCTTTATTTATGATGGATTTGCAGAAACAAGCCATGCGTTTTGGAACAACAATTCAATATGAACAAATTACGGCAGTTGATTTCACCAAAAAACCCTTTGCTTTGTGGACTAATTTACCTCCTTTAATGGATCAAAAAACTTTTCAGTCCGCAGGAGAAGACGAATTATTGCAAGCCATGCAAACGATTCGCCAAACTGAGGCGAATTATGTTGCAGATGTGTTAATTATTGCCACAGGGGCTTCCAGCATCACTTTGAATGTGCCTGGTGAAAAAGAATATTTTGGCCGTGGAGTCAGCACTTGTGCCGTGTGTGATGCGGCTTTTTATCAAGATAAAAATGTTTATGTGATCGGTGGCGGAGATAGTGCGATGGAAGATAGCATAGCTTTGACTAAATTTGCTAAACAAGTGACAATTATTCATCGAGGCGATGCTTTTAGAGCAAGCAAAATTATGCAAGAGAGAGTCTTGGCTAATCCTAAAGTGAAAGTCATGTGGAATAGCAATCTTAAAGAAATTTCAGGCGACAGTAAAATAGTTAAAACGATCAAGGTTGAAACAGATGGTAAATTGCAAGAATTACCAACTGATGGGGTATTTTTAGCTATTGGACATCAACCCAATACCGGTTTATTCCGTCAGCAGCTTAATTTAGATCGCAAAGGATATATAGAATTAAAACCACATGAAATTTACTCGACGATGACTTCAGTCGCTGGGGTTTTTGCAGCTGGAGATGTCACTGATCATCGTTATCGTCAGGCGATTGTTGCTGCTGGTTTAGGAGCACAGGCAGCTTTGGATGTAGAGCACTATCTACTTAATTTGTCATGAAAATTATTTTAGCTTCACAATCTAAACAGCGCTTGGATATTTTACGTACCCTTGGTCTTCCCATTAAAGTGATCCCTGCTTACATTGATGAAAAAGCTGTGCCCTATAGTGATCGATATGACAAAGCTTTACAGATTGCTTTGGCTAAAGCTCAAAAAGTGGCTAGCAAGCAAAAAAATGCAATCGTTGTTGCGGCTGACACCTTTTGTTATTTAAAAGGTCGCATTTTGGAAAAACCAAAAAATTTACAAGAAGCTCAAGCAATGCTCCTTTTTCAATCAGGTCAAGAAATTGAGGTTTTAACTGGTTACGCTTTTTTGAATACTAAGTTGCATACGCAAAAAACCGGCTGTGAAAAAATTTTAGTACGCATGCGACAATTAAGTACTAAACAAATCGAAAAATATATCAATAATGAACCAGTACTCACTTGGTCGGCTGCTTTTTCTCCAGCTTATGATAGTGGAATCGCACTAATTAAAAGTATCAATGGCAACTTAACTGCTTTCAGTCACGGTTTACCCCTCGACATTTTGGTAGATTTTCTAAGCGTAAATAACGAAAAAAACTGCCGCAACCCACAGAAAAACAGTAGCTAAAAGTGGTTTATCCTTTAGTAAAATATCGGCTGGCGCCTCACCTTGATTTTCTTCATAAATTAATTGTAAATATCTCATCACCCCAAAAATTACGAAAGGTAGGGTTAACATGAGTAATTTTTGCGACTGTAAAGTTTTGGGCAGAACAAAATAAAGATTGGGAAATTTTTCATAAAGAAGATTAACACCTTGTCCACTGTAACTTTGAAAGGTAAAAATTGCGTAGGTTAACCAGGTGGAAGTAGCAAACATGGCCGTGTACTGGTCTAATAATCTTTGACTATATTTTTTCAGGCTAATTCTTGCAAATTCACCGCTATTGTCACCAAGTAGGGTTCGTTCACTTTGCCTTTTACCAACGGCCATAAAGAGGGAAATGGAGATTACGGTCAGTAAAAACCAGACGTTCATGTGTAAATTAACTATCACTGCTCCGGCATAAACTCTGATAACAAAACCAAGCGCAATGGACAGAATATCAAAAATAGCAATTTTTTTTAATTTAGTTGAGTAAAAAACTTGTAAACAAAAATAAGCTAGCACTAATATTTTAAAAAAACTTGGTAGACCAAGAGAAAGAAAAAAAACTAATGCCAATCCTGTTGCCGCACTAAAAACAGCGATGGGAATCGGCAATTTTCCAGAAGCAATTGGACGGTTTTTCTTGAAAGGATGTTTGCGATCTGATTCAATATCTAGAAGATCGTTAATTAAGTAAACGCTAGAAGTTAGAATGCAAAAAATAAAAAAAGCAAAGCTGACAATGACAAAGTAAGAAGCTTGACCAGCTTCTTGATAAAAGAAGAAACCTGAAAAAATTAAAGCAGCGTAAACAGCCAAATTTTTGAGCCACTGTTTGGGACGGAGAGATTTAATTAAGAGGAAAATTAAATTAACCATTTCATTTATTTTGTTTAATTTTACTATACACTAAAAAACAAAAAACAATTAAAGTAGTCACTAAAATAGCAATGATTTTGCCCCTAGTATCTAAATATAAAGATAAAATTCCAAGTGAAGCGCTACTTAAAATGTAAAAAATAGCAATTCTTCTTTTGCCCCAACCATAGTAGTCGATTAATTTATGATGCAGGTGACCTCTATCACCCCAAAAAGGCGATTTCCCAGCCAAAATGCGTCTTGCTATGGTAAAAATACCGTCGGCCGTAGGAATAGCTAAAACCATTAGTGTGGTTGCCACTTTGGCTCCAGACAAAATTGCCAGAATACTGAGAAAATAGCCAGCTAAAGAACCCGCTCCGTAACCAGGAATGATTTTTTGTGGATAGAAGTTCCACACAAGTAGTCCAGCAAAAGCTCCTGAGACAATTAAAGCCAAGTGAGCCACATTAAATTGAGTGGGAGCATCGGCAAATCTATTAGCTAGAATTGCAATAAAAAGGCAGGAGACAGACACAAAACCAGGTAGTTGCCCGTCTACCCCCTTAGACCAGTTAACAATATTCATATTCCACATAATAAAAAACACCGCAAATAAACTAGATAAAATCCAAATGGAATGGCTTGCACCAAATAAATTAAAAGTTAGTTGAGGTTGATCCAAGTGAATGACACCCACCCCAAAAGGATTGCTTACGTAGGCAATTCCAATACCTGCTCCAACTACAATCAAACTGGCCAAAAGCCCGGTGCCCAGCCGAACATAAGGACTTAAATCATAAATATCATCGATAATTCCTACAACAGCTAGTAAAGTAGCTCCTAAAAAAATGGCGCTAAGATATTTATCAAAATCTAGAATGATAACAGCCGTTAAAAGTGTTGCTAAAAAAATCACAATCCCACCTCCTCTTGGCACAGCTTGCGAATGTGTTTTTTTTACGTGTTGATTTTTAATTGGATCATCCAGCCAATTATGTTTGCGATAAAGGCGAATTACCAAAGGGGTACAGGCAACAGCAATAAGAAAACTAATTACAAAAGACCACATTAGTAGACTATTATAATGATTCGCAGAAGAATCGCCAAAACCAAAACTTGCAGTAAGAAAGTGATTTGAATAAACATTCGTAAAATACTTGGGTTAATTTCTTTTTTTGCGTAAGCAATAAAGAAATGAGCTAAATTAATAGCGGTAGCTATTGCTGGCAAAATAAAAATAAATTTTTTATCTGCTAATTGCTGGTCGCTAGGTAAGGAATAAAAGAGTGGAATTTCTTTTTGCAGCTTAGTATAAAAAATAAGAGTTATGAGTAAGGAGATAATATTTAAGATAATGGCTGAAAGGCCAATTGATCGTAAATCTTTTGGTAAAAAACGCAAAAAACGAACAGCTGTTTTTTTATTTTCAGTTTTAAATGTTAACTCCATTTTTATCTTAAGTTATTCCTGTCTTAAATAAAGGACCATACTATCAAATTGATAATTGGCCAAATAATGCTGCGTTAAATATTCCTCTAATTGAGGAAAACTTTGACTTTCATTTTTCATTACCACAATTAATTTTGGTTCTTCTTTTTGAATTTGTGTAAAAGTTCTGTCGTAATCATTGAAGTCTTTAATGTGAAAAGAGACTGTAAAACGAGAGGTAGGAATAGTGTGACTTTGTGCGTAGAGTACAGGATTAGTGCCCCAAATAAATATTTTTTTAACATTCATTGTGGTGATGATTTGGCTGACCTCACGATTGTCTTTTACAAGACTGTCAAAATTATTCTCGTATTCTTCTTTGTTAATTTGCGAAGTAGCGTATTTGAAAAATTGACCGTAATATTTAGTGGTTGAATATGGTTTAAAGTTAAAATTCAACATGATGTAAATAGTTAAAAGAATGAGCAAAGCGGTTAAAACTAAGCTTTTAGCAGAATGTAACAATTTGCGTTTTTTAATTTCTTTAATAGAAACAAAAGCATCAGTGATTAGCAAGGAAAAAGCCGGTACCATCTGAATAAAATAATGAGGGTAAGGTCTGTTTGACAAGAGTACTGAATAAAGGGTGAAAATATAATAAAGACTAATAAATTGAAATCTTTTCTTTAATTGTCTGCTGTTGAGTGAAATTAAAGCAAACAGCACAAACAAAATGATTGTTTTGCCAGTTGTCCCGAAAGCAAAGTTCAGTAAATTACTCCCAAGGTCAATACTCCAAGATTGGCTATATTGTAGATTATAAAGTAAACCATAATTTAAATAATCGCCACCACGCCCTTTAGCTACAAAATAAATAATTGAGATTAGAATGGGCAACAGCAGACCAAGAACGAAGTAACCTCCCATGTTGAGCAAGTAAACAAAGGTTTTGTTGAATTTATGCAAATCACTTTTTACGTCAAAAAAAGTACTAACTAAAATTAACCAAAAAATTGAAAGAAAAGCTGCTACGTCCAAAATGGCCGGTACTTTGGTTAAAATACCGAGCCCCATTAGTACACCGGAAAGTACAAGCAGAATCGTATCCTTTTGACTTTTTTGGAAGGAAATCTCACTTTTGAAAAAATTAGCAAATACAGTAGTTCTGCTAAAAAGAACTGCTCCAGCCATAATAAAACCCATTACAAACAGCTCACCGTTAGGAATATTGCCCTCTAACCAAGGCAAACTACTAAAAATAGCCAGGATGAGAGTGGCCAAGGTGGCTAAGCTTTTCTTTTTAAATAGTTTGGTAGCAAAATTAAAAAAACAAGCAGTGGTCAGAAGTGCCCAAAATAAGTTAAGAAGGCGAAAGGTAAATTGGTTAGCAATCATAGCAAAACAATAAATTAACGGAGTTTTATGGTCGATAATGGTGGTATAAAGCTGTTCACCATGGCGCAAAGCATTGCCTAGTGTTAAATAAATCGCTTCGTCCCCATACCAATAAGGTTCAAAGAAATTGGGCAATCGCAGCAAAATAATTAAAATAAAAATAAGTAGCAATGGGGTTTGTCGATCCAAAAACCGATCAATCTTTTTTAATGAAAATTTAAAACTCATGTTTTTATTTTAACTTTTTTTTTCAAAGAAAAGCAAGAGACTTATTGTTTAAACTCTATCTAACTAAATTTTTTCTGTGACTTTGTATTCTAGATATTTACCTAGCATCAATCTAGTGTGAGCATCCATTCCTGGCAAAGCAGAGAAAAAGAAACCAACCACTGGACTCAAAAGAAATTCTAAAGGTTGCAAAATGTAGGACAACAGGTTTCTTTTGCCTTCTCTAGGAGGACGACCTTTGCTATCAATAATAAAAATAGTTACCATTGAAACCATGGAAAGAGTTAAAAGAGTAGAAGTCACTTGAGGTAAAGTACTACCTAAAATAGTGCGGTTAAATTCGTCATTTAGTAATGGCGGGAGCATTGCCGAAATAGTTACGGCGAACCAGTTAACTGGCCACAAAAAATGATCCTCAATAACTTTAAGTACCCGAATGGTTTTGTCAAAAAAAGGGATGCCATCTGTTAAAACATATTGACGAATGATATAAGCATCATCGCTCACACCCCAAGCCCAGCGTTTCACTTGCTCATATTGATTGCGCATATTTTTCCAAAAACTACTAGCTTGTACGGCGTCAGAGTAAATGGGCAAAAAAATCGGTTCAACTTCAAAGTCACCTTTTTTTGCAAAATAGGACTTGAAAAATAAACGGTAATCCTCCGGAATAACATCGGTGTCCCAATAACCAATTTCTACTACGTGTTTAAGTGACGTTGAGTAGGTGGAAAAATTAATTAATCGATCACGGCGGGAAAGAATATAAATTTGCGTTACTGATTGGATTGAAGCCAAGACTCTGACGGGAGCAGGCACTTTCCAGATGTTATTATAAAAATTAACTCCTCCCTGCCAAATGCGATTATATGGTTTTGCAATGGTTAGAAACGAATAAGTAAGATAAGAAAAATAGTGAGAATGAAAAATGGCATCAGCATCTTCACTAGTAATGGTGATATTTTCGATGGCGATACCTTCTTTATCCACAAGTTCTCGCTTAGCGGCCCTAGCGCCATAGGAAGTGTTAGAAGATTTTCCCTTAATTTCTCCAATAATGTCTGGATGTTTGCAAATCCACAAATGCCCAAATTGTTTACCAAACTTTTTTTGCAAAACTTGGGCTTTTTGATCTATGATTGCACCTTCTCTTTCTTCAAAAGAAAGCATAATGTGAATATTTTCTCTTGGAAAAGTTTGTTTGCTTAAACCTCGAAGTGTTCTTTCTAAGGTGGAAAGAGGTTCCTGATAAGTGGGAATAATCACAATGTGGTGAATCTTTTTATATTTTTTAGCAAAATTCTTTTTTAATTCCGGCAAATAATCATATTTACTAAAAGTTCGAATTTTAAGATATGAAATCGTGGCAAAAAAAGCTACATTAAGCGAACGATAAAGCCAATAAACAGCAAAAATAATGACGTAATAAGCCACAAGTTGTGGTACCACAAAAGAACCCCAAACTGGAAACAAAATTAAAGACCAAGAAACAAATCCAGGCAAAATTTCCAAAGCTCTTTTGGTGCGAATTGGGTGGCGGCGAAAATATTTTTTAATCATGGTTAGTTGTTAATAGTCCTTATATTATATCCCATATACATTTAAGCAAGCTTAAAAGCGCAAAGTGAGTTTTGATAAATTGCTAATAAATTGGCTTGGCAATTTTTTTCTAGATAATTAGCTAAAACGGTAATCATCTGCGGTTCGCAAACTTGACCTCGATATGGCTCTGGGGCAAGGTAAGGAGCATCGGTTTCTAAAAGTATTTTTTGTGGATCAGTTTTTTGCACTAATTTAAAAATTGTCCTGATGTTTTCAGCTTTTTGAAAAGTGATATTGCCATCAAAGCCAAAATAACTATTTTTGTATTCAAGAGCTTTTTTCACATAATCAAGTGGTCCCGAAACACAATGAAAAATTAAAGCACGATCAAAAGCCCAATATTGCTCAATTATTTTTAAAGTTTCATAATAGGCTTTTTCCTCTTTATCTCTGACGTGCAAAATTAAAGGTAGTCGCAACTTGACGGCCAATTTAATTTGGTCAATAAAAAGCTCTTTTTGTCGCAATTTTGTTTTAGTAATTTCTTCCTGATCATTCGTTTGCAGGTAAAAGTAATCTAATCCAGTTTCGCCGATGGCGACTACCCGGTCATTTTGAGCCAGTGAAGCTAATTCAAGCTTTGCCTGCGCAAGATTGATGATTTTATTAGTTCTTTCTGGATGAATACCTACGCTAGCATATAAATTTTTGTCGGTTGCAGCAATCTCAAGCGCTTTTTTACTACTAGAAAGACCTGGACCAACAATGATGCTTTTTTGTACTCCTTTTTTTTGAGCAGCTTGCCAATGGTCTTGCCAGCGCAGTTTGGTTAGCGGATCATCTGCTTTAATTTTGAAACAAAAAGGTTGACCAGAATAAAGTGGTTCTAAATTGTAATGACAATGAGTATCGATAATTGGCATCTTTATTTCTTATTTATTTCTCCAGCAACCTGGGGAAAAGACCAGCAGTAAATGGTTTAATGTAACCAGTGAAATGTTCTTGAATTTTTTGGGCCGTTTCAGGCATAAAGGGGCTGATCATCAAAGCAATTTGTTGAATTTGCTTACTAGCGGTGAGTAAAATTTGTGTTCTTTCTACAATCTCCTTCTGCCAAGGACTGTTGGTAGTTAAGAATTGATTTAATTTACTAACTTGCGCGTCTAGATACGATAAAGTTTCATCCAAGGCAAAATTATCCATTAATTTTTGGTAATCAGTCGGTAATGCAATTTTTTGTTGTTCGTCTGCCAAATTCAGGCCAATTTGACTAGCCATTTGTGCCACTCTCGAGCAAAGATTGCCTAAACCATTGGCCAAGTTAGCGTTGTAGCTCACATTGAATTTTTCGAAACTTACGTTATTGTCTTCGCCAAAAGTTCCCAAATTAATTAATAAATAGCGCGTGCCGTCCAGTCCATAACGAGCGACCATATCTTGAGGAGAAATTACATTGTTTAGTGATTTACTCATTTTTTGCCCATTAACACCAATAAAGCCATTAATAAGAACGGCCGTAGAATTTGGCAAATGAGCTGATAGTAGCATTGCTTGCCACATAGCTGCTTGTTGACGTAAGTTATCTTTACCAGCTAGTTGAATACCTGGCCAAAAATCAGCAAATTGTGCCTGATTTTGTGGCCAGTCTAGGGTAGAAATATAGCTGACTAAGGCGTCAAACCAAACATACATCACATGTTGACTATCAGACGGCACTTCAATTCCCCAAGGCATTTTTTCTTTAAGACGCGAGATGCTAAAATCTTCTAAACCATTGCTTACAAAAGTTTTAATTTCATTTAAACGCTTAGCTGGTTGGACAAAATTTGGATTGTTTTCATAAAGATTAAGTAGCGCAGTAGTGTAGTTGCTAAAACGAAAAAAATAATTTTCTTCTTCGCGTAATTCTAAAGCTTGATTGGGATGTAATGGGCAACAGCCATTAACCAATTCACTTTCGGTTTTAGCTAATTCACAACCTACACAATACTTGACTTTGTATTTAGCTTTATAAATATCACCATTTTGCTCACATAAACGCCAAAACGCTTGCGCTGCTTGAATATGTTTTTCATCGGTGGTACGAATAAAATGGTTAAAGTTTAAATTTAGTAAATTTTTTAAATTTTTAAATTCACTAGCCCATTGATCACAGTAGTCCTTAGGTGATTGATTTTGCTCAAGTGCTTTTTGCCAAATTTTTTGGCCATGTTCATCAGTGCCAGTGTTGAAAACCACTTCTTTACCTAAAATTTGTTCTTGGTAACGGGCAATGACATCTGCTTCAATAATTTCTCTAGTGAAACCAATGTGAGGGGCAGCATTGACGTAAGGCAAAGTAGTAGTGATATAAAATTTTTTCTTTTGCATCTTACAGCCTATTATAAAAAACCAGGAGATGAAAAGCCAGTACGCTATTTTTTATTTTTGCCTTATTTTTTTATTTTTTCAAAAAAAACCAAGCCACTTAAAATTAAAGTGATAAAAAAAATAGCTAAAAAACCTGTTAAATCAAAATAAATATCACTAATCTTAAAATAAAGTATTAAATTAATTAGAAAAGCAATAATAAAACCAAAGCTTTTACTAAGCGAGAAAAAAGTGAAAAAAAGAAAATTGGCAACAAAAACTAATAAAAAAAATGGCAAATAGCTATTTTTAAACAAGAAATTTTGTATTTGACTGGGATAAAATCTATTTAAGAGGAAATAAAGCGCCAAGTAAGCGCCTAAAGCCATAAAAAGACAAAAACTATAACGCAAATATCTGCGCCAAAGTGTTTCTTTTTTGGGTTTTAACCTAGATCGGGCTTGGTTCTTTTCCATAGTTATGAGTATACTAGAACTATCAAACTTGTAACTAAATAAAAAGGTTTTTATGACGACCAGTACTCTTTTATTATTGTTTTTGCTTTTAATTTTTATTTTGACTATTTTTTATTTTTTGCTTAAAAAACTTTTACAAGAAAAAAATACTGCACAATCTAACGAACAATTAGAGGACATGGTACACAAAGTTTTTGGAATTGCTTCTAACGAAATTGCAATTCAAAGTAAAGGAATTTTACAAGGAGAAAAGGATGTAATCAGGAATGATTTAAGTAATAAGCAAGTGATGATTGAAAAAATGATCAAAGACCTGCGCCAAGACTTAGGTGAACAACAAAAAGAAATTCGCTCCATTGAAAAAGACCAAATTGATAAAATTAGTAAAGTGGGTGAGGCCGTAGAAGAGCATCGTTTGTTGACCAAAGAACTCAAGGTTTCAACCGAACAATTAGCTAAAGTTTTATCTAACAATCAGACTCGTGGAGCATGGGGGGAACGAATTATTGAAGATTTACTGCAAGCTAACGGTTTGCAAGAGGGTATTCACTATCTACGCCAATCTAAATTGGGTGATTCAAACATGAAACCAGATATCACTCTCCTTTTGCCTGATCACCGTAATGTGCCTGTGGACGTTAAATTTCCTTATCAAGAAGTGCAAAAGATGTCGATGACCGAAAATCAAAGTGAGAAGCAAGCTCACGTGCAGCAATTTAAAAGGGATTTGAAGGTCAAAGTTGACAAGGTCGCTACTTACATCTCTCCAGAAAATGATACTTTGGATTATGCCATTATGTTTGTGCCCAATGAGGCGTTGTTTTCTTTTATTAATCAAAAATTTCCAGACGTTATTGACGAAGCTTTGGCTAAAAAAGTTATTATCTGCTCGCCTTTTAGCTTTTTGATCGTGGCACGAACAGTCATGGAAAGTTATCGTAATTTTATGGTGGGCAAAAAAGTTAAAACAATTATTAAACACATTGATTCTTTTGTTGGTGAATGGGTCAAATTTAATGAAGAATTTGTTAAATTTGGACATAGCATTGACACTTTACAAAAAAATTATGAAACACTCACTGTTACCAGAAAGCGCCAAATGGAAAAAAAGATTGCCAAAATCGAACAATCTCGCGGTAGTTCTGTAGAGCTTTTGGAGGATAGTGAAAAACCTAAACTATTGGAAGCTTAGTTTTAAACTAATTGCTTTTGTTTTTTTCGGCAATTAAAAAGGGATATTTACTTGATTTTCGGACCAAATATAAAAATACGATGATTAAAAAATTGTAGAAATAGAAGAGTTAATGTTTAAAAAAGCATTTCTTTGCACAAATTTTTAGCCAGAGATTTTGTCTAAAAATTAGAGATTTTGTTCAAAAAAATCTAAATCTTTTTGCACAGCCTCATTCCAATAGGGTTGTAAATTATGGTTGGCAGCTGGATATTTATAAAAATCAATTTTTATTAACGCTTTTTTAGCGCTGGTACTGGCATCGGTACTGGCACCAACATCAGCGTCGACGCCAGCACCGGTACTGGCACTAACATTAGTATCAGTATTAACGATCGTGGCATCAAAATCATTTCCAACTCCTTGAACATTAGTGCTATTACTGGCCTCGCGAATTGCATTTTCTAAGTCAATCTTAGCTAAAAATTCTTCACTCCACTCAACTAAAGCCGAATCGTCATCAGTTCCATGTTGAATTTGGATTGGTCCATAAAGACGATCCAGGTGTTGAGTGATGCTAAAATCAAAAACATCATAATCTTCTTCAAACTGTGATAAATATTTGCGAATCTCCTTACCTTCATCAGCATTTTCGTCTGTAAAATAGAGAATTGAATACGGAAAGGGCGCCAGTACTGGCGCCCAAAGAGTAGTGGGCAGATTGCTTTCTAAAGCCTCCAAAGTAGAAACGGCAATCTGCCCACCATTACTATGTCCCCAAAGACCAATTCGATCCGCATCTAAACTAATCTTTTTGATTGGTAAATCAGTAATTAAACTCAGATCAACCTCTGGAAATTTTTGGATTGTTTTAATTAAATCAATGACGTTTAAAGGTTTAATAAATCTGGCTTCCCAAGTATTGTTTGGTTCGCTGTCGCTTTGTCCGTAACCTAGAAAATCTGGGGCGAGAGTTACATAATTATTATCAGCAAAGACAGCCGCTACATTTTTGGTGCCTTCTCCAGAATAATAGCCATCAAGTGGTGCATAGCCTCTGAGCATGAGGATCACTGGCATTTTTTCTGTGCTATTGTCATCGGTGATTTTCACATTTAATGCGCCGGAAATATTTTTTCCCTGACTTTGATAACTAAAAAGTAAAACGTAAACTTGTTTTTCTAGGTCTTTGGAAATTATTTCTTTAGCTTGAATTGGTGCGCTCGCTTCTGATGCTAATTTGTTTAAATTTTCAATTGAATAGGCTAAAAGGGGCAATTCTTTTTGTTGGTTTACGCTGTCTAACTTAGGTTTTAAAAGATTTGACGGCGCGTCTGCTTTTAAATAAAAATAAGCGGCCAAAAAAGAGATAAAACTCGTTAGAACTAAAATCAAAAGCCAAATTGAAAATTTTTTAATGGCTGCTGTTCTTTGGGTCACTTGATCATTATATATCAACTAGCAATTAACTTAAAACAATATTGTATAATGCCGGTATGTTGCAAACACCTTTTTTTTCTATTGTCATTCCCACACTCAATGAAGAAAAATATCTGCCTTTACTCCTAAAAGATCTTCAGCAACAAAGCTTTCATGATTTTGAAGTAATTCATGTAGACGCTCATTCAACTGATGCAACGATGAAGAAAGCTAAATTATTTGATAAAAAATTATTGATTAAACATTACCAAAATCCTAAACGTAACGTAAGTCAACAGCGTAATTTAGGCGCTAGCAAAAGCAATGGTCGGTGGATTATCTTTATGGATGCTGATGATAGATTACCTAGCAATTATTTAGAAGATGTTACACAACAACTAAAAAAGCATCCAGAGGTAGATATTTTCACTACTTGGTTTAATACTAAACAAAAAAATCCGACCGATAGCATTATTTTATCGATTATAAATTTGGGAATAGATCTCTACCAGAGTGTTGGTCAACCTAGTGCTTTTGGCGCACTGATTGGTTGTAAGAGAAAGGTGACTCATAAAATACAATTTGACGATCAGCAAAAAGTGTTGGAAGACTCATTGTTTGTTTATACTGCCTGGAAAAATGGCTATAATTTTCATGTTTTTCACAAACCTACTTTTAATTTTTCTCTGCGACGTTTTCGCAAGGATGGTATTTTAAAAATTACTTTACAAGGCATCATGATGCAACAGATGTATTTTAGAAAGAAAAACTTTCATTCCAAGGATTTTGGTTATTTAATGAGCGGTGGGGATCGCTACACAGATCAGGACAAGTACACTAGTTTAAATCGGTTAAAAAAATTATTAGAGTCGTTGCCTTAACAAGACAATGGATAAATTATTTACTTATGATTTTTAGAGGAGTTGCAATATAATGACCGCATATGCAAAGAACTCTTGTTATTGAAACGCTACAAAAAATTGGGCAGACAGTGCGATTGTGTGGTTGGGTTGATAGTAAGCGTGATCACGGTAAAGTGACTTTTGTTGATTTACGCGATAGAACCGGTAAAGTACAAATTGTTGGGACTGGGGGTAAATTGAGTGACTTAAGCACAGAGTCAGTCATTGAAATCACCGGTATTATTAACCAACGACCTGAAAAACTAATCAATCCTAATTTAGCCACTGGGAGTGTAGAAGTTTTCATCAAAGATTATAAAGTGTTGAATAAAGCGGCTGAATTACCGATTTTAGTGACCGGTGATGGTCGTGAAGTTAATGAAGAGATGCGTTTAAAATATCGCTATCTTGATCTAAGAAGAGAACGAATGCAAAAGATTATGCGTCTGCGTTCTCAATTTTATCAAGCATTGCGTGAACAATTAGAGAAAAAAGATTTTGTTGAAGTAGAAACTCCAATGTTAACTAAATCAACTAAAGAAGGAGCGCGTGATTTTATTGTGCCTTCACGTTTTAATCCTGGCAAGTTTTATGCTCTGCCACAAAGTCCTCAGCAATACAAGCAATTGTTAATGACCGCTGGAGTAGAAAATTATTACCAATTTGCTCGCTGTATTAGAGATGAAGATTTGCGAGCTGATCGAGGTTTTGAGTTTACTCAACTTGATTTGGAAATGAGTTTTGTTACTCAGAATGAACT
>DBRQ01000009.1:84722-149602 GCA_002306345.1 Candidatus Pacebacteria bacterium UBA1364
GGAGCGGATAAATTTGATTTGCGCTCCGAGGAAGAAAAAAAGCAAAATCTGTTAGCTTTTGCTTGGGTGGTGAATTTCCCTTTTTTCAAAAAAGTTGACCAAAAAGATGTGGCCGAGGTACGTGATGGTAAAAGTGGTTGGACTTTTACTCATAATCCTTTTTCTAGTCCCACACCAGAATCTATGCAGGATCACCAAAATGGTACCAACCTTGACCAAATCATTACTGCTCAATATGATCTGGTTTGTAATGGCTATGAAGTTGGTGGCGGAAGCATTAGAGCTCACGATCCAGCAGTCTTAAAGCAGACTTTTAAAATTATGGGTTATAGTGACGAAGAAATTCAAGCCAGTGTGGGGCACATGTTAGAGGCTTTTAAATTGGGTACGCCACCACATGGGGGGATTGCTTTTGGTTTAGATCGCTTAGTGATGCTTTTATCTCATGAAACTTCTCTTAAGGAAACGATTGCCTTTCCTATGAGTTCCACTGGTCACACGGCGGTGATGGATGCACCTAGCGCAGCTTCAGCGGAGCAACTTAAAGAATTGGGTATTAGACTGGCTTAGCTTTTGCTACAATGAATTGGTGAGAAAAACTTTAGTTTTATTATTGGTGGTTTTGTTTGGTTCTTTGTTAGGATCAGTTTATGTGTGGTTTTTTTATCCACAAAAAACTGAACAAGAGTTTGTCGTTGAGCTTTTTCCTTTAGAAAATATACCGGTTTTTAAAAGTAGTGCTTTAGCTTATGAAGA
This sequence comes from Candidatus Pacebacteria bacterium UBA1364, assembly GCA_002306345.1. GTDB lineage: Bacteria > Patescibacteriota > Microgenomatia > UBA1400 > PJMF01 > UBA1364. Next base: position 85,479 of record DBRQ01000009.1, read on the forward strand.
CTTAATTTTAAGCGCTACAGCAGTTTATGCCCTCGATCTCTCTTCTGAAACGGTGCTTTATGAAAAAAATAGCCAAACACCACTTTATCCAGCCTCAACCAGTAAAATGATGACTGCTTTAGTAGCTGTAGATTCATTCGCTTTGGATCAAACTCTGCGAGCTAATCATGAAGCCACTGTATCTGGTAATAAGCTTGGAGTCAAAGAAGGACAGTTGCTGACAGTGCAAGACCTTTTGGCGGCCATGTTGATCTTTTCAGCCAACGATAGCGCCTATGTTTTAGCTGATAATGATCAATTAGGTTTTAGCAATTTTATACAAAAGATGAACAATAAAGCTTTAGAACTTGGACTTTTACAAACTCATTTTGCTAATCCAGCTGGTTTAGATGAAGAGGAGCAAAAAACTACTGCGAGAGATTTAACCATTATTGCCAAAGAATTACTGAAAAATGAACAACTGAAAAAATTGGTGGCGATGCCTTATCAAAGGATAGAAGGTTCAGATTGGAGCTATGATCTTTATAACAGCAATCAATTAATTGGCCAAATTCAAGGGGTAATGGGAGTGAAAACGGGTACTACAGAATTGGCAGGTGAAGTTTTAGTGGCTTTTTTAGAAAAAGATAATCATCAAATTTTATTAACTTTAATGGGCAGTCAAGATCGCTATCAAGATGCCAGTCAATTAATTGCCTGGATATTTAATAATTACGAGTGGAAAACACTCTGAAGAAACGATTAGAATAGACTTATGTCTACCACCACTACAGAAAGTTCCGGGCCAAATCTTACTAGCGCTAATTATTTGGGCCGTTTGCTAGTTAAATATGGTTTAGTTTTTTTAGTTGCGCTGATGGTAGGAAGGATTTTATTTAATGCTTTTATGAATTACTGGAAGGCAACTCATCCAGAACCGCCTCCACCTCCCACCGTTGGTTTTGGTATTTTGCCCAATATTAAATTTCCTTCCCAGGATGAAACTGATAAGCCTCAATCTTATAGTTTGGAAATGGCTTATGGTATTAAAGAAATTACCGATCGAGCTAAGGTTTTTTTGGTTATCAAATCAGCTGCTAATTTATTGGCCGATGAACGTATTAAAGAAATTGCTGCCAATTATGGTTTTATTTTTTCTCCAGAGGTAATTTCTGATCAAACTTATCGTTTCACCAAAAATACTCCTTTGGATATGAGCTTGGAAATTAATTCGGTTGATTTTACTTTTTCACTACGAAGTAATTTTTTATCAAGGCCAGATTTATTAACCAGTAATGGCCAATTGCCAGAAGAATTTGAAGCTATTAAACAAGTAAAAAATTTTGTTTCATCAGCTGATTTACTAGGTTCGGACATGGCCTCTGCTTCTGGTAAGGTAACTTTTTTAAAATCAATTGGTGGAGAGTTAAAACCAGCCTATTCACTTTCTGAGGCTAATTTTTTGCAGGTTGATATCAATCGCAATCCAATTGATCAGCTTTATAAAATTTACACTAGTGAGGGAGAAAAGGGGGTTATCTCGGCCAAATTAACTTCGGCTTTTTCTTCTAACAATGCAATTGTAGAAATGGACTATTTTTATCGTCAAGTCGATTATTTAAATTTTGAAACTTACCCATTGCGTACCGCTAAGTCAGCTTGGAACCTCGTTCAATCCGGAGATGCTTACGTTCTTAATGGTAAAGGTTTAAAAGAAGCAGTGGTGAGAGAAGTAGAACTAGCTTACTATGATAGTTTTGATGAGCAAAAATATTTACAACCAATTTATGTTTTTAAAGGTGATAATAATTTTATGGCCTTTGTTCCAGCAGTTAGTGCCAATTATTTAAGTAGAAATTAAGATGGTAAAATATCACTAATATGACTTGTGTTCGTACAAGAATGGCTCCTAGTCCGACTGGTGAAATGCATGTTGGTAGCATGGCAACTTTGCTTAAAAATTATGCCTTTGCCAAAAAACATGGTGGCCAGTTTATTTTACGCATCGAAGACACCGATAAGGAAAGAGAAGTAGCTGGTGGGGTGGCAGCTATTCAAGAAATTATTCACCGCTATGGTTTGGATTGGGACGAGGGTCCTGATAAAGATGGTAGCTTTGGGCCTTATATTCAATCGGAAAGATTGGCTATTTATAAACAAGCCGCTTTAGATTTAGTTGCCAATGGGAAAGCTTATTACTGTTTTTGCTCAAAAGAGCGTCTATCTGACGTCAAAAAACAGCAGCTGGCTGATAAAAAACCGCCTCACTATGATCGCCATTGTCGAAATATTCCTTTGAAGGAGGCACAAAAAAGAGTGGCTGAAGGAGAAAGCTATGTTATTCGTTTGAAAGTGCCGGAAAATCAAACAATTACTTTTACTGATCTTATCAGAGGACAAATTACCTTTAATTCTAATTTGATAGATGATCAGATTTTGTTAAAGTCTGATGGTTATCCTACTTATCACCTAGCGGTGGTAGTTGATGATCATTTAATGAAAATTACTCACGTTATGCGTGGTGAAGAATGGATCAGTTCCACTCCCAAGCATATTTTACTGTATCAAGCTTTTGCTTGGGATATACCAATTTTTGCTCATATACCAGTCTTTTTAAATCCAGATGGCAAGGGTAAAATGAGTAAAAGAAAAGGGATGGTTTCGGCAGCTTCCTTTTTGGACAGAGGTTATTTACCAGAAGCGATGCTGAATTTTTTCATGATTTTGGGTTGGGCAAAGAAAGACCAACAAGAAGTGATCAGCCTTGAAGAATATATTCGGGAGTTTGAGCCTAGTGATTTAAGTAGTAACAGCGTAGCTTTTGATATTCAAAAATTAAATTGGCTCAACGGAGTTTACATTCGCAAGCTTAGCATCGAGCAATTAAAAACTCATATTTTACCGTTTGTATCAGCAAATTTTCCACTAGAAAAACTTGAGGAGGTTTTACCTTTGATTCAAGAACGGTTGGTGACATTGGCAGATTTTGACCAATTAACCAAATTTTTCTATACAACACCTAATTATGAGCCCACTTCGTTGTTGCAAAAAAACGTATCTAAGGAATTAGTAATTGAAGAATTAAAGGCAACTATAGATTCAATTCAATCACTTACAATTTGGTCTTTGCCACACTTGGAAAAGGCGATTAGAAATTTGCAGGAGAAAAATGATTGGCACAAAGGTCAATTTTTTATGATGCTCCGCATTGCTGCCACTGGTGAAAAAGCCACCCCGCCACTATTTGCTACAATGATAGTTTTGGGTCAGGACTTATTGATCACTCGTCTGCAAGAAGCTTTAAATAAATTGGTTTAAAAATTATGACTGCCCAGAGCAAATCACAACAAATTCTCGCTAGTTTAGCTATGGCTGGACAAGTTGCCATGACTACTCCGGTGCCTTCTACAAACCAAAATCAGTCAGTTGTAGATGAAAAAACTAAGGCAGTAGCGCTGGACATCTCGCAACAAGAACATCAAGAGATCATTGCTAAACTGAGTGCTTACGTTAATTCTCCGGCTGGTCATTTAGAAAAAGAAACTGAGCTTTATCTTGAGCAACAATTATCAGAAATTTTAGGATTTAAAGTACGCGCAGAATTAGACGGCAAAAGACTTAATCATAGTATTGGCACTATGGGTGCGGAACAACATTTATTGCGTTTTCCCGGGGATGAATTGCAAGCACATGATGCTTATCTTGAAGCGGGGATCGCGCCTCATCGAGGAGCTTTTGGCTGGTTTACGCAAAATGGTCAATTAACTAAAGAATCAATTTTAAGAGAAAAGTATTATTTTGCAGTGCAATTAATGTATTTACCAGGATGGGGTCAAGACTATCAAGAACTAAAACCTTGGTACAAATTTCGCAAAATGATTGTTATTAATCCTGCCGAACAAGTTGCAGTGGTGGGCGTGGTGGCTGACGCCGGCCCCAGCATGTGGGTGAAAAAACAATTTGGTGGTTCCCCAGAAGTGATTCGCGAGGGTAGAATTTGGAGTCCTAATAGTAAAGGAAAAGTAATGATTTTGTTTATTGACGACGAAGAAGATCAAGTACCGCTGGGTCCAATTTCGCTAGATTTCAAAACAATCCTGGCTCGTAGCCAAAACAATCAAAATAAAGATAATTCTTAAACTAACCATATGATTAAAGTAAATTTGTTTGTAGGATCTCGCTATTTAGTCAATCGACGTCAAATTAAAGAAACTGTTCAACGTGTTTTAAATGAACACAATGTCGATAATGTCCAAGTTGATATTTCAATTGTTGGCGTGAGAAAGATTACTACTCTTAATGAAAAGTTTTTGCAGCATTCCGGGCCAACTGATGTTTTATCTTTTCCACAACAGGAACGAGGACAAGGGCAAGATATTCCTTTGCCAGAAAAAGAATTAACTCATTTGGGGGATGTGGTTATTAGTTTTCCTGAAGCAGTAAAAACTGCCAAAAGATTTGGCAAAATGGTTGATCAGCAAATTTGTTTTTATTTAGAGCATGCTCTTTTGCATTTGCTTGGCTATCATCATGACGATCACTAAAAGATCACTGAAAGAATAAATTCAGAAATGGCTTTTCATCCCTGCCTCATAATTTACTGTCAAGGCAGTGATATGATTAGTTAAATTGCGGGTGATGAACAAAAAATCAATTTCAACATAAAATGTGCTAAACTCTAGCTATGGCTTGGTATCGTCTTTATCGTCCTAAAAAAGTTCAAGATTTAAGCATTGAACCGGTGCGGCAAGCACTACAAAAAATGATGGCTGATGGCAAAATTCCGCAGTCTTTGTTATTTGCTGGACCAAAAGGCACTGGTAAAACTTCAGCTTCCCGTATTTTAGGAGCGATGCTGAATGATCCAGCCAACGCTGCTTTAGTAGATTATCTTTTTTTCAAAAAAAAAGCGCCAACTAGGTTATCTTTTGTAGAACCAGACGAAAAAAGTGATTTTGCCAAGAGAGTTTATGAAGGTCATTCTTTTGTGGTACAGGAATTAGATGCTGCTTCCAATCGACGCATTGATGATATTCGTTTACTTAAGGAAAGAATCAATTTACCTCCTTCTGAAGGCAAAATGATGGTTTATATCTTAGACGAAGTACACATGTTGACCAATGAAGCTTTTAACGCTTTATTGAAAATTTTGGAAGAACCACCTTCTCATGTGGTTTTTATTTTGGCCACCACCGAATTACATAAATTACCTGCGACGATTATTTCTCGTTGCAGCGTGATTAATTTTAGGAAAGCCACTGATGAAGAACTTAAAGAAGCTCTTAAAAAGGTGTTAGAGGCAGAAAAAATTAAATTTAAAGAAACTGATCTAGAAAAAATTGTTTTGCGAGCTGATGGCAGTTTTCGCGATGGGATAAAAATTTTGGAGATGGCCTGCAAAAATAAACAACTGGATTTAATCAGTATCAAAGATCTTTTAGCCACTGACAATGAAAGTTACATTAAAAACCTACTGACAGCAGTCATGCATAAGCAAGATCAAACTTTAATTAAAATTTTTGAAGAACTAAGAAATGAAAATTGTAATCAAAAGGATTTTTATAAAGATCTTTTTGAATTTTTACATAAAGATTTACTAGTCAATTTGGCAATAATCAATGGGACAGCTCATTATTCTCGCGCAATTGACCAATTTTTTCTTAAAGAGCTTGTGGCCAGTGACTTAAATCAAGAAACGCCCATTTCTTTTTTGGTTCTAGAATTAAAATTTTTAGACATCATTGAACGATCGAAAAAAAACTCGGCTACTTCTTTGCCGCCAAAAGACCAGGCCGATGCAGTAGATAGCAAAAAAAAAATTCAAAAAAGTGAAATGACTGCCGATTTAAGTACTGCGGATGATGTTGTGAATGCTTCATCTGATTTAATTACTCCACCAAGTTTGCCTAATATTCCAGATATTAAGGATTTATGGCAAAGCTTAATCAAAACTTTTGAACACAATAATTTTGCCCTTCTCACCTTACTTAAATCTTGCAAATTAGATAGTTTAGATAATGGGATAGCCAAAGTTTTGGTTTATTATTCTTTCCACAAAGAACAGCTTGAACAGAATAAAAACAAAGAACTTTTAAATCAGGCTGCTAAAGAAATTTTTGGCGTAGATTTACAGTTCACTTTTGTTTTGCAAAATAAGTCAGTTTTGGCAGAGAGTGTAGATGAGAGCGAAACTAGGAGAGCAAATTTAATCCTTGCAGCTGAGGATTCGCTGTTATAATGTCTTTTTACAAGTTAATAATTTAAAGAAAGGAGCAAATAATTTTTATGCAGCTTTGATGATTCGAAAAGATGTGTCTGTTTGAGTCATCTTAAGTAAGTAAAAATCATTCGCGAAATAATATGGCAGGTTTTATCAATCAAATTGGGGATTTAAACAAATTAAAAAATCAAGCTAAACAAATGCAAAAAGAATTAGCGGCAGAAGAGATTATCGTTGAACGTGGTGATATCATTGTCAAGATCACTGGCGGTCAAGAAATCAAAGATATTTCTGTACAAAATATTCACAGTGATGAATTAGTTAAAGCTCTTAATGAAGCAATTAAAAAATCTCAAGAAGTAGCTGCCAAAAAATTGCAAAGTATGACTGGTGGTTTAGGTGCGCTGATGGGCAAATAACTATTTTCCATGAACGTTTTTATTGCCAGCACCAATCAGGGTAAAATTAAAGAAATTAAGGCTATTCTTGGCGATCATTCACTGAATTTATTAAGCATTTTAGATGCTGAAAAACTAAAAAAATTAAATATCGTCATCAAGCAAGATTTTGAAGTAATTGAGAGTGGTCAAACTTTTCAGGACAATGCTCTGCTAAAAGCCAAAGCTTACGCCGAACTAACTCAATTACCAACCATTGCCGATGATTCTGGCTTAGAAGTGCAAGCTCTTGGCGGTTTTCCAGCTGTAAATTCTAACCGTTGGTTTAAGGGGAGTGCATCTGAGCGTAATTTAGCATTACTAAATTTACTTAAAGATACAAATAACCGTCAGGCTAGGTTTTACAGTGTCATTTGTTTTTTTGATCCCCAAAAAAACTTAGTTAAATTTTTTGATGGAGAAGTACAAGGCACAATCGCCACTAGACCAAGAGGAAGCAAAAACAGGGGTTTTGGTTATGATCCAATTTTTATTCCCCAAGGTTATGAGCAAACTTTTGCCCAACTGGGGATAAAACTAAAAAATAACATCTCTCATCGTCGCAAAGCTTTAATTAAGCTAAGCCGATACCTTCTTCCAAATAAACATCTTGAACAGCTTGAATAATTTTAATTCCTTCTTCCATTGGTTTTTTGAAAGCTTTTCTGCCCATAATTAAGCCGGCTCCACCAGCTCTTTTATTAATCACAGCACTTTTAATTGCAGCTTTTAAATCTTTTTGTAAATCGCCTTGCTCATCGCTTTCACCGCCAGAATTAATTAAACTAATTTTACCAGCGTAGCAATTCATCACCTGCAAGCGAACCATATCAATGGGATTTTCTGTACTTAAAGTTTCATACATTTCCGCATTTTCTTTGCCAAATTTAAATTTGCGAAAAGCACCATCATTTGTTGGCATTTTTTGCTTGATAATATCCGCCTCAATAGTTACGCCTAGGCGATTAGCATAAGAAGTCACATCGGCGGCATTTTCATAATCAAGATTCTTATCCCGCCAAGCTTGGTTGCGTGGATAACACCATAAAATTGTGGCTAAGCCCAATTGATGAGCTTCGTAAAAGGCTCGACTGATTTCTACAATTTGACGATTCGAAGCTTGTGAACCGAAATAAATGGTTGCCCCAATAGCTACAGCACCCATATTATAGGCTTGACGCACTTGAGCGAATAAAATTTGGTCCCATTTGTTTGGATAAGTCAACAATTCATTGTGATTAATTTTGACAATAAAAGGTATTTTTTCAGCATATTTTCTACTAACTAATCCAAGAGTACCTAAACTTGCGGCGACACCACTGCAATTGGCCTCTAGCGCTAATTTAATTACATTCTCTGGATCGAAGTAAAGTGGATTCTTGTAAAAAGAATAAGCAGCGTTATGTTCAACATCTTGATCAACTGGCAAAATTGATAAATAGCCAGTGTTGCCCAAACGGCCATGCTGATAAAGTCGCTCTAAATTTTGGATGACTTCTTCACTACGATCGGAATTGGCAAACACACTTTGTACGTGATCAGCTTTGGGAAACTCAAGCAATTCTTTTGGTAACAATTGACATTGATGAGCTAGAAGATATTGAGCCTCACTACCCAAAGCATCAATTATTTCTTGATAAGTCATTTTCTTTCAATTTTACTTTTATTTTTTACTTTTATTAGTAATTTTTTTCGTTTCATTTTTAATTTCTTTTTTGACAAACGTTTTAATTTCTTTTGTTTTATTAATTAAATTTTGTAGTGGAGAATATGCGGATTTAATTTCATAAAGTACATAAAGGTTAATTAATAAACTCAATAGCGCACTAAGCAAACCACTGACAAACAGTAAGACACTGCAAAGGTTCATAATCAATTCTAAAAAACTTAAACAAAATAGAATAAACCAGCCATTAAGTTTTCTATTTTTGAGAGGTTTGTAAGCGATTAAAGCGATACTACCCATCAATATTCGTAACAAACCAATTAAGTAAAAATACACCGGAGCAATTCCATACCAAGAACTAATAAGCTGATGGGGCGAACGAACACTATAAATGGTATTAAAACCACTAATAACTAAAAGTAAACCAGAAATTAGAATTAAGTAGGGAATGATTTTGACTATGATCCCCACCAGTGCTTTTGGTAAATGTGGCGCTTTCTTAAAGATTTGCTCAAGGTTTTTATCAAGCTTTTTGATGATGGGAGAAGTATACAAAGAAGTAATATTTTTCATAAAATTATTTTAGCATAAATGCTAGTCTGTCGCCATCTTTTGTATTGTTATTTTTTTCAAATCTCACACTGCGGAGATCTTTTTTTCAGTGTAAACTAATTTAGTGCACAAACTCCATCGCCTGCAAACTAAATTTAGTGGGTTGCGCTATAAACTAATTAATGCACGAAAGGAGCCATCTGATCGACAGTTTTTAGTGAGACTAGCGATTTGCTCCATCTTTTTTTTAGCTTTTTGTTTGCGTTTTACTCACTTAAATTGGGATGAGGGTTATTATTATCATCCAGATGAACGTAATATTGCCGCCGCCATTAGTCGCCTCGAGTTACCACAACAAAACAACCCCGAATTTTATGCTTACAATGGTTTTCCACTTTTTTTTCTGGATATTGTGTCACAAATTGTGAGTTATCTAACACATAATCCAGATTGGTTGACCGATTGGCCTAAAATTATTTTATTAACAAGAATATTTTCTGCTGCTTGCTCATTCATTAGTGTTCGGCTCTGTTATCGTATTGCTTTAAAGGTTTTTCGCCCAAAAATTGCCATTTTGACCACTTTTATCGCTGCTACTACCGTTGGCTTGATTCAATATGCTCACTATGGAGTAACAGAGAGCCTTTTAGTGATGGAAGTGCTTTTACTTAGTTTGTTATCGATGCAATTAATGGAAAATAAAAAGAAAATTAATTTATTCTGGTTGGCAGTTGTTTTTGGAGTAAGTGTAGGGACTAAAACTTCAGCTTTATCTTTTATTTTAATTCCAGCTTTAGCTATTTTGATGACCTATGGCTTACGTTGGCGCACTGTCTTAATGGGTATTTGCTGTTCACTTGTGGCGGCAGCAGTTTTTTATGGTGTTTCTCCCAACACTATCCAACATTTAGATAAATTTTTAGAATCAATGCGCTATGAGGGAGGGGTAGTTAGAGGCGAATTTTTAGTGCCGTATACCATGCAATTTATTGATACACCCATATATTTATTTCAAATTAAAAATCTGTTTTGGCAAACTTCAATTAGCACAATGTTATTGGCTTTTTTTGGTTTATTTTTACTTTTTAAAAATGGTAAAAAATATCGTTTGTTGCGGCCATTGTTACTCTATTCTTTTTTGTATTTTGTCTACGTTGGTTCTTGGCATGCTAAATTTATTCGTTATATGTTGCCAATTGTGCCAGCAATCATTTTTTTATCTGGCATTGCTCTCAATCAATTGACTCTTCAACTTAAAAAGCCTCGATTAAAGCAAACTTTAATTTTAATTGTTTGTGCAGTTAACGTTTTTTGGGCGTTAGCCTATGTGAAAGTTTTTATCAAACAATCCACTAGAATTACCGCTTCTAAATGGATGTATCAGTATATTCCTAATCAGAGCACTGTTTTAACTGAGCACTGGGATGATGGTTTACCCAGCATGTCAGAAGATGGTTTCTCGTTTAATCATTTGGAATTAAAGCTTTATGACTACGACGATCAAGCAAAAGTTCAAGAGTTAGCCGACACTTTGAGTCAAGGTGATTATTTGGTAATTTCTAGTCGTCGCTTAACTGGTTCGATTCCACGCAATCAGGCATTTCCTTACACAACAAAATATTATCAGTTGTTATTTAGTGGTGATCTAGGTTATGACCAAGTAGCTATTTTTACTTCGTACCCCAATTTTTTTGGTTTAAACATTAACGATGATTCAGCCGAAGAAACTTTTCAAGTTTATGATCATCCAGTGGTAAAAATTTTTAAAAATATTGGCCATTTTTCTAGCGGCAAAATTGAATCGTTGATTTTGAGTAGCAAGTAAAAAGACAAATCTTAATGGTTTAAAAACATCACCATGGGAAACTACTCAGAGTTACCACTGCGACTACTCAGCTTTCTCCAACCGATATTGGTGGGATAATTGTGCGACAAGTAGAAAATTACATCACAGGTTAAAACAGTGCTTTATCAATCCTTTTTACAGATGTTTGCTCTATAAATTTGTCTGAAAAAAAACGAATCACATACACTACTTCAATTAGGGAGTGCGCAAATTCAATTACGAACTGATATGAGTTAAATATCATAGTTTTTAGGGCGAATGAAAGTGTAAAGGCAAGAACTGATACTAATTTGAAAGAGTATTTTTTACTTGTTAAAACAAAATGGTGACCCCATCGGGAATCGAACCCGAGTTGCAAGGATGAGAACCTTGTGTCCTAACCGCTAGACGATAGGGCCGAACTTAAAGATAAAAAGGCGCCAAAAAAAACAAAGTCCCCTGTAGCAAGCTGCAGGAAAACCTATTTGATTATAGCAAAAAAGCCTCAAACCTGTAAGCGCTACACTTCTTGTAATCTAAGCGCTTCATAATGGCTTAATGATTTTCATTTTAGTTTTATTAAGCGGGCTTTTTTGCACAACGATCTTTTTAGAAAAAGTGGAAGCTAAGGATTTTTCTTACCAATTTATTCTTACTGACAACACGATTGCTCTAGATTTTTTTACGATTGTCAATTTGCCAGTCGCAAATCCCTCTTCCAACGCTGTGAGTCCCATTGATCCGAGTAGTTCTATAACTTTAACTCCTACAGTAGCTACCACGATAACTCCCACGGTAGCTACCACGATAACTCCTACAGAAGTACCCAAGCCGACAGACCCTTTTCCGACAGACTCTCAGCTGCCTGTCAATCCAACCTCCGGTCCCGCAGCTTCAGCCCAAATTCTTTCCTTTGACTATAAAATGACTAAAAATCAAGATATACCAACTGATTTACCACTTTTTATAGTGACTTTTGATCAAGAAGTTATTTTTGCGGCTGACGCTAGTACAGCTGACGGCTTATCTCATCAAGTGCAATTAGATCTTAAACTTTTTGACCCAAATTATTTAAGAAAAGTACCAATATTTTATCAAAATAATTATATTAATGATTTTACGCTCAGTTTAAATAATTTAGCCTTTAGCGACCAAATTTTGGAGCCAACTAATAAGCTTTGCCAAATTCAAAATCTCAGCGCGATTAGAGAAGTTGATCAATCTTTAACTATTATTTTTTCTTTAGAAGAAGAAACTAAAAATCAACGTTTATATAAACTTTTTTGTCTTAATGAAAGACAAGAGATGACACACTTCACCAGACTTGTGCAAAAAGATAATTTTCTTTGGCCTACTTTCACTTTTTTGAGCTTTTTATCTAATCAAAAAAATGAACTTATTTTTCACTTAGATGAATTTGAATGTGAGGGATTGGTTTATGTAGCAGACGATTTTGGTACAAAATCAGAACAAGTTTCAATTGTAAACGTAGAGGAGTTATGAAAGAAATTAAACTTGATTGTTTTTTGGGGACTGAAAGTTGTGCAGTTATTTCCTCTCAAAATAAATTAATTCTAGATAATCCTACAGACAGAGAATTGACTTTGGAGGTTTTTAATCATCGTGATGATGATTGCCAGCTTGTTGTTACGGCTAAAAATTTAAAACAAGAAACAACTGCTTTGTTATCGCAAACTAATTTATTAATTACTAGTGACGAGCAATTAATTTTTCAGGATAATTTGGCAGAATTTTTGACAAAAAATATCGATTTTCAATTAATTACTGCTCAGACAAACAGAAAATATTTATTTAATTTTGATTTTTTGAATTTAATTTTAGCAAAAGAAAAAAAATTTTTGATCACCTTTGACCTATATTTTGACTTTCGTTGTCAAAAAGCTCAAATGAAGGTAGATGCTCCAGAAGCAAGCCAAAGGACAGTCGCAACAGAAAACGAAGCAATTGATCAAACTAGCCAGACAGCAGTGTTAGCGGCCAATGACGGTGTCAAAGAACAGCTCACTGTTAATAGCAAGATAACAAATCAGACTAATTCTTTTTGGTTTTCAACACTTTTTTATCTACTGTCAGGCTTGTTTATTATAATTTTTTTTGTCATAATTAAATTTGTTCATGGCAAAAAAAGCAAAAAAAAGCAAAAAAAAAGCTAATTTTCTATTTAGATTAAATCACCTTTTTAAACCACAAGCCTCAAATAAATATCGCTCAGAACTTTTGCATCCCCAAGCATTGCTCGTTCTGTCGTTTATTTTATTGGCTGGCTTTTCTTTTTTTAATATTTTGCGATTTTTTCCAAGTTTAACTGATAAAGTTTTGGGATTTAGTTCCAATATTAATGTCGATGGTTTACTGGTTAAAACTAATGAAGAACGGGCAAAGGCAAATTTAACCCCTTTAGTTATGAATGAAGAATTAAATCAAGCAGCCTTGGCTAAAGCCCAAGACATGTTAAACGATCAATATTGGGCGCACGTTGCTCCGGATGGCAAACAGGCTTGGGATTTTATCAAAGAAACAGAATATGTTTATAAATATGCAGGAGAAAATTTAGCTAGAGATTTTAGCAATAATGAAGAAGTAATTAAAGCATGGATGGCTTCACCTACTCATCGGGAAAACATTCTTAATCAAGATTTTACGCAAATGGGTTTGGCGGTAGTGAATGGCAATTTAAATGGGGCTAATACTACTTTGGTGGTGCAAATTTTCGCTGTACCCTCAGCAGTAACCATGAAAGATAATGCTGGCGCAGAATTTCATTTACCTAAAGCGGCTGAAAAAACTGATCAAAAAAATGAATTAGTAGCTGGAGAAAAAACTACTAATCGTGAAGTCGTTTTTTCTCCCCTCAATTTAACTAGAGCCTTCTTTCTGGTAGTTGTTTTGCTGATTATTTTAACCTTACTCTATGATTCCCTAGTAGCTTCAAATCGCAAATACGAGCGTTTAGTAGGACAAAATTTTGCTCACATTGCTCTTTTAGTTACCGTGGCTTTTTTACTGGTTTTCTTTAAGGGAGGAGTGGTTTTGCCATGAAAAAATTTTTGAAACAAAATCAATTGGCCTATTTATTTTTGTTTATTTTGCTTGCTGCTTTTGTTTTTTTATTTATGAGGGCCTGGCCTGATAAACAAATGCAACGTTATATAGCCATAATTTTTGGAACTCTGTATTTTATTTGGGGAGTTATTACTCACCTTAAAAGTAAAAAAATTAATAGTGAAATTGTTTTTGAATATTTATCCATTGCTATGTTGGCAACATTAGCGATCGTTTTGATCACTTTATAAGTCGTGACTTGTTTTTAAAAATAGATCGTGTTAGTTTTGACTAGCAAGAAAAGAAAGGTGATATGGCAGATAAAGAAATGAAAGGCATTATATTGGCTGGAGGAGCTGGCACACGACTTTATCCGTTAACCAAAGTAACTAGTAAACAGTTATTACCGATTTATAATAAGCCGATGATTCAGTATCCGCTCGAAACTTTGATACGGGCCGGAATTAAGGACATTTTAATTATCGTTGCTCCTGATCATGCTGGAGATTTTTTGAAATGTTTGGGGAGCGGCAAAGAATATGGTTGCCATTTTACTTACGAAATTCAAGATAAACCCGAAGGCATTGCGCAAGCCTTTATAATTGGTCGAGATTTTATTGATCGCGACAATGTGACGCTCATTTTGGGTGATAATCTTTATGAAGATGATTTTTCAACAGCGATTAAAACATTTGTAAGTGGTGGACGTGTTTTTGCCAAAAAAGTCAGCGATCCGCAACGCTTTGGAGTAGTTGAATTTGATGAAAATAATAAAGCTATTTCCATCGAAGAAAAGCCTAAAATGCCCAAATCGCAATACTCTGTCACTGGACTTTATATTTATGACTCGACCGTCGTAGATAAAGTTAAAACTCTTGCTGTTTCGACTCGTGGAGAATTGGAAATTACTGATTTAAACAATCTTTATCTACGAGAAGGTAGCTTAGACGTAGCCTTTGTTAAAGGTAGATGGTTTGATACTGGTACTTTTGAATCTATGTATGAGGCTATTTCCTTTGCTAGAGATAAACATCTAGCCAAAGCAGCGCAGTCACTGTAAAATGATTTTCATGCAAAGATTAGTGTTTTTTTTTCTAGCGTTTTTTCTTCTAACTTCACCAGTGTGGGCAGAAGAAGCTTCCGAAGTAACGCAAGAGCCGACTATTCAAGCGACAGAGGCAGCAGATCCCAATTTAAAAACCAGTATTATTTGGGAGCGTGAACGACTGGATCAAGAAATTGCCACGATCAAAGCGACCTATCAATCTCAACTAGAGACTTATTTATATCAAGATAAATTGTACCGAATTGCTTACGACCAACATAAACAATTACAAACTTTAGTTTCAATTGAAGACTTGACTCAAAAAGCAAAAACTTTGGGTATTTCAAGAGACGACGTTTTAATTAGTTATTTAGATTTATTAAGATTAAATTTAATTGCCACAGAAGGGATTGAGTTGTCCCTTAAGGCGGAATATTTAACACAATTGGAAACTACTATTGATTACATGAAAAATCATCAGGAAAATTTGAAAAACTTAAGCAATAGAGATCAAGTGGCTTTATCATTGAGTACCTTTACTGCTGATCAACAAAATATTGAGAAATTGGCTAATGGAGTACTAGTTTTATTGTCAGTTGGTAATTTACAAATCATTTACGATAAAGCGGTAGCTCTTAAAACAGACATTGATGCTTATTTAAATATAAAAGGAACTTTTAATTTACCAGAAATTGATCGAGCTAGTAAGGAAACTAATCGCAGTTTGAATTCTGCCAAACTAAAACTCGACACTTTTTGGGCAGATGCGCTCAATTACGGTGGGAAGAGTGGATATTTGGCTTCATTTTATGATAATTTGCCTTCAGAAATGAACCCTGTTTATGTTAACTTGTCTCAATCTATTTCTTATTTGAGTGAATTACTAAGTATTTAAAAATATGTCTTGGCGTAACGAAAATAACCAGATTAATCAAACTGAATTTGCTGAGCAAGCCCAATTTTTGGAGGATCAGCCAACTAATTTTTTTCACTTTAAAGATTTGAAAAAAAACAAAAATTTAAGGCCTTTTTACCTTTTGGCCCTTGTGTTTTTTATTCTAGTTGCCTTGTTTTTAGTGCAAGCTTTTTCTCAAAAGCCGCCTGAGGATGAAGTAATTAATTATCGAGTGGCCGAAGATTTACAGTTGGATCCACTTAATCAGCGTGTTTATGAATTAAAAGAAAATTTAAAAATGCACGATCCAACTAAGCAAAGTTTACCTTTTCCAGAGGTTGATTTGAAATTTAATATCAATTAAAATCTTTAAGAATTAAAACTATGCCGATACATAAGGCTAATTATTTAGAAAAATTTGAAAAAACTTTAAATCATGCACGGGATGAATTTGCTACTTTGCGCACTGGCAAAGCCAGTGCGCAACTATTAGATAGTGTTACTGTAGAGGCTTATGGCAGTAAAATGTTTTTGCATGAAATAGCTTCTATTTCTACTCCAGACACTCAACTTTTAATCATTAAACCATGGGATAAGAGTTTATTGTCTAATATAGAAAAAGCTGTTCAATTAGCTCAATTAAATTTAAATCCTGTGGTTGACGGAGAAATTGTGAGGATAGCCGTACCTGCTTTGACTCAGGAAAGAAGACAAGAAATGGTCAAAATTTTGCAGCAAAAAACAGAAGAAGCCAAAGTGATGTTGCGCAATGTACGTGCTGATTTACGTCGTGATATTGAAAAACAAAAAGGCGAGGCTGGGATTAGTGAAGACGATATTAAAGTTGAAATGGAAGAATTAGATGAGGTGGTGCGGGAATATGTTGCTCAGTTAGAAGCGATGGCAAAAAAGAAAGAAATAGAACTTTTAAATATTTAAATAGACAAATGAGCTTTTTATGGCAGCTTTAATTTTTATAGTTATTTTATCTGTGTTAGTGATTGTCCATGAGGGTGGACATTTTCTTCTTGCTAAAAAAAATAAAATTGCGGTGACGGAATTTGGTTTTGGTTATCCTCCTAGGATTTTAAAGCTTTTTCATTGGCAAGGAACTCTTTTTTCGCTTAACTTAATTCCTTTTGGTGGTTTTGTCCAAATGGCGGGGGAAAATGGGCCAGGAGAAGATGCCGGAGATGCTGACGATTCGTTTTATAACAAGTCTATGCGAGCCAGATTAAAAGTTGTTCTCGCCGGTGTGTTTGCCAACTTAATTTTTGGTATTTTAGCCTTTGCGGTTGTTTTTTATAAGTTGGGTATTCCTGTTGAATTAAATGGGCAAGCTAGAATTGCGGAGATAGCTCCAGATTCTCCAGCTGCTTTAGCCAATTTGACGAGCAATACCAATATTTTAGCTTTTAAAGTTAATGAACAATGGGTAGAAATGCAGGATATTACTCAAGTGCAAACTTTTGCTAGCGCTCATTTAGGGGAAACAGTGGCTATTAGAACATCTTTACCTTGTGAGGAGACCAAATGTCCCGACGAGTATCAAGAACATAGTATCTATTTAAGAACCAAAGAAGAAACCCCCAGCGATGAGGGGGCAATAGGGGTTGTTTTCAGTGAGATTATCTATAAAAAATATCCGTGGTATTTAATGCCCTTGATGACTATTTTTTATGCTTTTAAACAATCTATTACTCTCAGTTTATTAATTATCCAATCTTTATGGCAGCTAGTACTTGATTTATTTGCAGGCCGAGGTATGCAACAAGAGGTGGCTGGCCCAATTGGGATCATTGATCAAGCCAACACTTATGGTTTTTTTGAGGAAGGTTTTTTGAGTATTATTAATTTTACTGCTGTTTTATCCATTAATCTTGGTATTATAAATCTATTGCCTATTCCAGCCCTAGATGGAGGGAGAGCTTTTTTGATTATTTTAGAAAAGTTTTTTAAGAGAAAAAAAATTGACCAAATTGGCAACTATTTAAATTATTTTGGTTATTTCTCTTTGGTGGCTTTAATGATTATTGTTTCTTTTAATGACATTAGGAATGTTTTAAGATAAGTTATATGAGTAAAAGAAGGAGCAAAAAAGATCGGATACACGCTAAACATCATTTTATTGATGCAGCAGCTTCATCCATAGGAGATGTAAGCACAGTTAGTACGCTTTTGCAGAGTCAACAATCAGAAAAAGATTCTTCCAAGAATTATTTACAAGAAATTTTTGCTTATGATCCTCGGCTAATTATTAGAGATTTAAAAAAAACTTTTTTTGTTACTCTGTTTATTTTAGTTATTTTGTTAATAATTACTTTAATATATACTTAAAACCTAATTTTAAATATTAAGAAAGGAAAAAGTTGGTCTTTTGTAAGCAAGCTCTGATTGCCTGAAGAGGTTTTTTTCAAGGGGTTTGGGGCAAAAAAGGTCAATTTATGCATATGTCTAAGAAAAATCTAATAGTGAGCCTTTTGTTATATATTATTAGCGCTGGCTTATCATTTGCTGTTTTTTCTTACTCTGCCAAGGATTCTTTAGCTAGTAATGATCCAAAGGCAACACCAACACAGGATTCAGAACAAACATTGCTTGGCAGTTTATTAACGATTGATCCTAATGAACCAAAAGATCAAGCTTGCCCGCTAAATGGGGCATATTACACGCTGACAGAAAAAAATGCTTGGGAGCAACGTCGTCCACTTTACGTTATGATTGAAAATACTCCAGACTCTCGTCCTCAATCTGGTTTAAGTCGAGCAGATGTGGTTTTTGAAGCCGTGGCTGAGGGCGGAGTGACCCGCTTTGGTGCTTTATTTTATTGTGCTGCCCAATATCAAGATTTAACTTTAGCACCAGTGCGTTCTGCCAGATCATATTTTGTTGATTGGGCTTCTGGTTTTAATTTGCCGATGTACGTTCATGTTGGAGGTGCAAACTTAGCTGGACCGGCTGACGCATTAGCGCAAATTCGTGAATATGGTTGGGAGGGAGAAAACGATATAAATCAATTTTCGGTCGGTTATCCTACTTTTGTGCGTAATTATAACCGTATTCCTGGCAAAGAAATTGCCACAGAACACACTATGGAAACTACAACTGAAGGATTGTGGAAAGTGGCTGCAGACAGAGGTTGGACTGGCACGACGCCGGAAAGAACAGTGGCGCGTAAAACTATTCCTGCTGCTAGTTGGTTGAGTGCCTATGAAGGTTGGACTTTTGAAGATGAACAAGCCGCGACTGGGACTACGAGTAAGATTGCTTACGATTTTTGGAGTGGCTACAACGAATATTCAGTTGAATGGAATTATGACTTAAGCAGTGATTCATATAAAAGGAGCAATGGAGGTGAAATACAGTTTGATTTAAACAATAACGAGCAGTTAGCTAGTAAAAATGTTGTCATTTTGTTTACTACTGAAAAAGGACCTATTGATGAAAAAAAACACATGTTATACACCACTACGGGTCGAGGGAAAGCTCTTATTTTTAAGCATGGTCAAACCCCGATTGAAGCCAATTGGGTGAAGGAGGATCGTGAAGCTGAATTAAAGTTTGTTGATTTACGTGGTAAACCAGTAGCATTGGCCAGAGGTCAAGTATGGATCTCTGTTTTAGCTACGAATTCGGCAGTGAATTATTAGAATTTAGTGTTTTACAAATTAAGAGCTGACGAGCGATTTTAGCTTGCCAGCTTTTTTTGCTAAGTTGCTTTTTTGTTATTTTCTGTATAAGATTAAAATTGAGTACAAATTGATTTCAATTAAGGAGTAATTATGGCAGACTTAAGTGATTTAGTAGTTTCTAAAGTTAGAGTTAAAGTGTTAGAGCTTTTTTTTGCAAAGCCAAACGAAATGCTTTACGTGCGAGAAATTACACGACTAGTCAAAGAGGAAATTAATGCGGTTCGTCGCGAATTAGATAGAATGCTGGAATGTGGATTATTAAAAAGTGAGCAGCGTAGTAATCGCCTTTATTATTTTCTTAATAAAAGATACTTATATTTTCAAGAATTGCAAAGAATTGTGATGAAAACCACTGGCTTAGGTAAAAAAATTCGTAAATTTAGACGCAAATTGGGAGATATTAATTATGTTGTTTTTACTGGGGCTTTTGTGAATCAGGAAAAGCTGAATAAAGACGAACTAGATATTTTAGTTATTGGGGCGATAGTTTTACCAGAATTGGAGGCCCTAATTAAGGCTGAGGAAAAAACTTTTGGGCGGGAAATTAATTACGCTGTTTTAGAAAATGAAGAATTTGAATTTCGTAAGGCTCGCCGTGATCCTTTCATTATGGAGGCGATGTATGGGGTAAGAGTTATGATCATTGGTGATGAATTGGAATTTTGTCATCGTGAATTACCAACTATTTAATCTGTTGTCTAATTGAGAATTTTTTGTTAGAGTGAGCTGTTTCTTGTACAAAAATTTTATGAAAAAGAAATCGTTAGCCAGATCTTTATTTTTGGTTTTTTTCTTGACAGCCATTGCAGCTTTTATAGCTTTGCCGGATAAAATTGGTAATTTTAAGAAGCCGCCCATAGATTTTTATTTTTTAGGCAACCATGTTTATAAAAATTATCAATTACGTAAAGGTTTAGATATTCAAGGAGGCATGCAAGTGACCTTAGCAGCGCAAATGGATGATATTGCCGCTGAAGATAGGGCAACTGCTTTAGAATCAGCTAGAGAAATTATTGCCAAAAGAATTGACCTTTATGGTATCAGCGAAGCTTCTATTCAAACTTCACAAAATGGTGACCAATATCGTTTAATTATTGAATTACCCGGTGTTTCTGATCAAAAGCAGGCCTTGGCCTTGATTGGTCAAACGGCGCAGCTTGAATTTAAGTTACAAAAAGAGTTAAGTGAGGAAGAAATTTCGCAAGCGACAATTTCTGCACAAGTTTGGCTAGACTCCTTTGAATCTACTGGTTTAACTGGCAAACAATTAAAAAGATCTTTGGCGCAACTAAATCCACAAACAAGTAAACCAGAAATTTCCTTAGAAATGAATGCTGAAGGTAGAGACTTGTTTGCTAATGTGACCAAAAATAATGTCAACAAAGTTTTAGCGATTTTTATTGATGGCATGCCCATTATGACCCCAGTTATTTCTACTCCCATTCTTGATGGCAGAGCAGTGATTAGTGGTGATTTTACCGTTGAAGAAGCCAAAAAATTAGCTATTCAACTGAATGCGGGGGCTTTGCCAGTTGACATTCAAGTGCTGGAGCAAAAAACTATTGGGGCTAGTTTGGGTGATGAATCAATTCAAAAAAGTTTAGTCGCTGGTTTAGTGGGGCTTAGTTTAGTTTTACTTTTTATGGTGCTTTATTATGGTAATTTAGGAGTAATTGCTGGAATTTCTTTACTGATCTACGCCATCCTCACGATAGCGATTTATAAAGTTTTGGGAGTAGTCTTAACTTTGCCTGGGATTGCGGGTTTAATTTTAACTATTGGTATGGCAGTCGATTCAAATATTCTCATTTTTGAAAGAATGAAAGAAGAATTAAGGGTTAATCAACCTTATGAGCGCGCAATGGAGTTGGGTTTTGGGCGAGCTTGGGATAGTATTAAAGATGCCAACGTAGCTTCTATTTTTACAGCTTTAGTTTTAATTAATCCTCTTAATTTTTCTTTTCTAAGTACTAGTGGCTCTGTGAAAGGTTTTGGTTTGACTTTTTTACTCGGTACTTTACTCAGTCTATTTACTGGAGTAGTGGTCAGTCGATTATTGTTGAGGGCCTGTTTGCCAATTTTAAGCAAACAAAATAATAAAATAAAGGATAAAAACCATGAATTTAATGAGATCTAAAAAAATCTACTTTTTGATCTCTGCGTTTTTTCTTGTGCCAGGCATGATTTCTTTGATTTTATTTGGTCTAAAGTTAGCCATTGATTTTACGGGTGGCTCATTGTTAGAGTTACATTTTTTAGATGAACAAAAATTTGCTAATTATTCTGATGAAAATTTGCAAAATAATTTAAGTGGTTTTTATGATGCCAGTGTGATTCAAACTGCTGGAGACAGAAAAATTATTATTAAAGGCAAAGAAATTGATAATCAAAAAAAAGATGAATTAGTCGATTGGCTAAGTCAAAATTATGGTCCAATTGAAGTTCTGCGTTTTGAGACAGTAGGACCAACTTTGGGAGCAGAATTACTGACCAAAACTTTAACTGCAATTTTACTTGTCGCCTCAATTATTACTTTTTATGTTTGGAAGCAATTTGACGAGTTCAAATACGGCCTTTGTGCCGTTTTAGCCATGTTGCATGATTCACTAATTTTAATTGGCGCTTTCAGTCTTTTGGGTCATTTTTTTGGTGTAGAAGTTGATGCCTTATTTGTAACGGCTTTATTGACCACTTTGTCATTTTCTATACACGATACCATTGTAGTTTATGATCGGATTAGAGAGTTAAAACGTAAGCATGCACGCTTTTCTTTTGAACAAATTGCCAATGCGGCCGTTTTGGAAACTTTGGGCAGATCAATCAATAATTCTATGACGATCATTATTATGCTTTTGGCGCTAGCTATTTTAGGAGGCAGTAGCATTCATTGGTTTGTGATTGCCTTATTAATTGGTTCAATTTCTGGAACCTATTCGAGTACTTTTACGGCTGTACCACTCCTTTTAGTGATTGATGAGTGGACACAAAAAAAAGGCAAAATCAAGTAAAAAATGAAGCAAAACTGGGTGGAAGTTAGCCAAGCAATTTTTTGGCCTGCGCCAGTAAAAGTTCTTTTTGATTTAGACTTGGGTCTTCTAAAGTTTTTTCCAAGAGTTGATTCAAAATTTTTCCCAAAAGGGGACCGGGCTTAATAGCTAATGCTTGCATTAAATCATTACCATCAATCGCCAAATCATTGAGATCCATGGGTTGATTAAGTTGTTCAATAATCCTTTTTTTCATTTCTTCTAAACGCCAACTAGTTTTTTTAGCCCCACTGCCTAAGCGGTCTCCTTCACGCAAATCCAGAATGTCATCAATATTTTCCAAACCGACTTTGCGAATAAAGCGTCTGATAGAGGCATCAGAGTAATTGGCTTGATAATTAAACATGTGATAACGTACGAGAATAAAAATTCTTTGCACATCTTTTTTGGATAAATGTAAGCGATTGGCAATTTTGCTAGCAATTCTGGAACCTAAAATATCATGATTATAAAAAGTGATTTCATCATTCTCTTCCTTGTAGGACAATGGTTTGCCAATATCGTGGAGCAAAGCAGCTAAGCGTACAATTGGGTCTTGAGAGGGGCAATATCTTAATGAATCAATACTATGAGTCCAAACATCAGTGGTGTGGTGTCCTTTTTGCTGCATGCCTACACCTTGGTAAAGTTCTGGAATAATGTTTGGTAAAAGTCCTGTTTGATCAAGCAATTCTATACCTTTGGCTGGATTATCGCTTGATAAAATTTTTAACAGTTCATCTCTAATTCTTTCCACACTGATAAATTTTAATAAATCTTTATGATATTTAATGGCAAAATAAGTGTCAGTTTCGATGTCCATGTTTAATTGTACCGCCAAACGCACGGCTCGCAGCATGCGCAGTGCATCTTCACTAAATCTTTGATCAGCATTGCCGACGGTACGAATAATTCTTTTTTCAAGATCTTCTTGACCATGATGCAGATCAATTAATGTGTATTTTTCTTTGTCTATTACGTAAAAAGCTTGCAATTTTTTGTGAGTAAATATTTCTTGTAAGTAATTTTTATCGAGAGTAATAGCCAAGGCGTTAATAGTAAAATCCCTTCTTTGCAAATCCTCTGCTATGCTTTTGCGCAAAGTGACATTTTCTGGTCGGCGATGATCTAAATAATTTTCATCGCTGCGATAAGTAGTTATTTCAAAAGGAGGAATATAGGTAGAAGTATTTAAACTTTCTTTTATTGTTTTCTGGCTGAGACAAGCGGCTTTGTCTTTGAGCGAAGCGTGAATTTTTTTAGCATTTTTTAAATCAATAATGCGATTTTTTTGAATTTTTTTCTTTTGCACAGAATCAACAAAGCTTTTGGTTGGCAATTGATATTTTGTGGCTATTTCTTCTATTAGATTCTCATAGGTAATGCTGACAGTACCAAATTTATTTTCATAAAAACTATCTCTAAAAACTGTTTGGATTTGAGAAGGAGAAGCATTTGTGGCGAAATCAAAATCTTTGACTTGTTCAGGCTCAAAATTCATTATTAAATCTCGAATTGCTCCACCAACCAAAAAACTTTCATAACCAGCTTCATTGAGGCGATGGAGAATATACAAAACTTCAAATGGTAAATTTAATGTCATAGCCTTATTATAAGGCTAATGAAATGGCATATTCAATCAACAAATACTCCTAAAAATTTACAAGAATTAAAAAAAATTCTTCTTCAAAACCGTAAAATTAAGGATGAAAAGAGTTTTTTTAAAGGGGTATCTCCATTTAAAATTTCGCTAAAAGAGTTAGATATCAGCGCAAGAGATTTAACAAAAATTAAAAAACGCTTAAAAAAAGCTAAAGATAATCAAGAAAAAATTGTTATTTTTGGTGATTATGATGCAGATGGCATTAGTGCCACAGCTGTTTTATGGCAGGTTTTGTATGCTCAATCTTATAATGTTTTGCCATTTATTCCCAATCGTCTCAAACACGGTTATGGGTTGTCAATTAAAGCAATTAATGATCTTCTGCTTGAGCAAGCAGACGTCTCTTTAATTATTACCGTTGATAATGGCATCGTTGCTCATGACACTTTAAAATTACTTAAGAAGCATAAGATTGATGTCATTATTACTGATCATCACCAAAAAGATGAAGAAAAATTGGATGCTTTAGCTATTTTCCATTCGACTAAAATTTGCGGTTGTGCACTGGCTTGGTTTTTAGCGAGGGAATTAAGCAGCCAAAAAGAAAAACAATTATTAACTGATTTATTGGCTTTGGTAGCAATTGCTACTGTGACTGATTTAATGCCTTTATTGATGGTTAATCGCTCTTTATTGATTTATGGTTTGGCAGTTTTGCGCACGAATCCTAGTCTTGGTCTTCAACATTTATTTGCTTCAGCCAAAATTGATCAAAGTAAAATTGATACTTACACCTTGGGTTTTCAAATTGGGCCGCGAATTAATGCGATGGGTCGTCTGGCTAATGGCATGGATGCTTTACGCCTGCTTTGTACCAAAAATAAAACTCAGGCGACTGAATTAAGTCACTTATTGCAAGTCACTAATGAAGATCGTCAAAATTTAACTTTTGATTTAACTCAAAGCGCTGAGGAAATAGTTGCGCAAGAAACAACTGAAAAAATTATTATTTTAAGTTCGGTCGATTATCATGAGGGCATTATTGGTTTAATGGCTGGCAAAATGACCGAGAAATATGCCAAACCCAGCATTGTAATTAGTGAGGGGCCAGAGGTTTCTAAAGCTTCAGCTAGGTCTTTGCCTGGTTTTAATATTACGGAATTTATTCGTTTTTTTAAAAAAGATTTATTGGAAGTGGGAGGTCATCCTTTGGCAGCCGGATTTGCTTTAGAGACAAAAAAAATTCCTTTAGTAAAAATAAAAATGCAAAAACAAGCGAAAATTTTATTGGCAAAGAAAAATTTAGAAAAAATTTTACAAGTGGAAAATGTTTTGCCAATAAAACTCCTAACTCTTGAAACGGTTGCACTTGTAGAGCAATTTGCGCCTTTTGGTTTAGCTAATCCCAAACCAGTTTTTGCTTTGCAAAATGCTACCCTTAAAAATTATAAATTGTTAGGTAGAGATGGAGAGCATCTCAAATTAATTGTTGCTTTTGCAGGTTCGAATCAGGAATATGAAGTTTTAGCTTGGCGCCAAGCAGCGCTTGCCCAAAAGCTGATTTTAGGTACTAAACTAAATTTAGCAGTTTCATTAGACATTAACAGTTATCGTGGTAGCAATAGACTACAGTTGATTTTGAAAGATTTAAAACCGCAAGCTAACTAGCTTGCGGTTTTTAGCTTTATTTGGAATTTAAAGGTGTTTTTCTAACGTTGTTTCCATTGTTGCGAGAGGTGCTGCTCCAACAACAAGTTCATAACCAGCTTTTTTGCTAATAATAATAGTGCTTGGAGTACCACTTATACCGGCATTTGTACCACTAGCTTGAATAGCTTGGACTTTTTGAGTCATTTCTTTATTATCAAGACAAGTTTTCACTTTATCTTGATCAGCCCCAGCAGCAACAGCTAAACTAAGTATGGTTTCTTCACTTACTACACCACTTTTTACATCTGCTCCGTAAATGGTTTGGTCAGCCATTTTTGCGTAAGTACTGTCAACAAATTTCCAAAAAGCGTCTTCTCCACTATAAACGCTTATACACTCTCCGGCCTCTGCAAGAGTTTGTGCGTTTGGGTGAAAGGTCAGCGGATAGTATCTATAAACCCAGGCAATTTGATCGCTGTATTTAGTCATCAAATCAAGCATAGTTGAATGAAAGGCGTTGCAATATGGGCATTCAAAATCTGAATATTCAATCAAAACCACTTCGGCATCTTTGTTACCACGAAAATGATCCGTTGTGGGGTCAAAAGCGGGAACACTCTCTAATTGTTTTTGTGCATTAGCAGTGGCAATTTCATCCGCAGTAGCGAGTTGATTGCCAACATTTCCCTCCTTAAGAATTTTGTTTTCTCTCCACAAGGAGCCACTTAAAAAGCCTAAAATAAAAGCCATAACGAGTAAAATAATTAAAGAGAAATTAGCATTAACAAAATCACTAAAAACCTTAAAAGAAAACTTGCCTGCATTTTTTTTTGGTTCTTTCTTTAGTTCTTTCGTTGGTTCTTTAATGATTTTTTTTACAGTTTCCTTTTTTTGCTTTGTGATTTTATTTTTTTTAATTTTTTTTGCCATAAATTTGGTAACCCCTTTGCTTTTTCTCATATATAAATTATTAATCGTCAAATTTATACTACAATATGCCTCATTATAGGGAATTTTACAAGCAGAATTTCTATGATACAAATTAAGAAGCGCAAAAGTCAATTAACTGTTTATGAAAAGAACCAATTGCTTCAATACGGTTTTCAAGAAGTTGATTTGATTAATCAAGGAGAATTGCCCGTTGAGTATTTAACTGGTTTTGTCAATTTTGCAAATCTTACGTTAAAAATTAAGCCAAATGTTTTAATTCCTAGAGTAGAGACCGAAGAATTGGTTAGTTTAATTATTGATTTTGCCTCTGATAATTTAAAAACTATTAGGTATTTAGAAGTTGGCACAGGTAGTGGAGCTATTAGTTTGGCCTTTTTTACTTACCTTCTACAACACAAAAAGTTATCACTAAAAAAATTTATTTTAACTGATATTTCACCAACTGCTTTAACCTTAGCAAAAGAAAATTTTTCTAGATTATTTAAAGAAGAAATGTCTCATAAAGTGAAGTTTTTAGAAAGCAATTTGTTGGCAAAATTCTCTAATAAGCGGAAGAATCAACAGCAATTTAACGTGATTGTAGCTAATTTACCTTATATTCCTTCTGATCAAATTAGTGCTTTAGACTGTAGTGTCAAAAATTATGAACCATGCTTGGCTTTAGATGGGGGCAGCACTGGTTTTGAATTGATTAACCAAATGCTTATACAAATTACCGCTAAAAATTTATTGGCCAAAAACGGTAAAATTTTTTTAGAAGTTTATCCAACGCACAATTTATTATTTATTCAAACTTATTTTCCTAAAATTGCCCAAGAATTTTTAATTAAAGAAGTCCAAGATCAGTTTGCAAAGCAGCGATTTTTAATTTTACAGAGGCGTTAAGTATTAAGTATCAAAATAATAGACGGCAGCATTGTTTTTTTTGTTAAACCTTGATTATTAAATTTTTAGTTGCAGTAATAAAAATTAATTACTTTTTTCTTTAATTTGAACACTATTGTTTTCTAAATCTTTAGATAAATGATCTATCAATCGTTTAGCTGAATCAAAAAATGGAATTGAAATGTAAGCCAACAGTGCCAAAAAAATGATGTTAAAAACCCAAGAGCCAAGCCCACGCGCAAAACCGGCTAAAAAATTTTTTTTAAAAATCGCCCAATTGTTCACATTATAAATATTATCGTGAATTTCTAAATTAATATTGCGATCTTTTAGTTTTTTAAACATTGTTTCATTCTATCTTTTTTAATTATTTTTCGCTACAATGCAATTCGTTTATGGCTATTTAAAATAGAAAATAGAAAGGTTTTTCTCATATGAAGAATCAATTTAAAGCTGGGGTTTGGCAGAAAGAAATTAATACCAGAGATTTTATTTTAAATAATTTAACTCCCTATGATGGTGATCAGTCTTTTCTAGTAGGGCCAACCAAAGCGACCAAAAAATTATGGGAGAAATCGAGCGAACTATTGAAACAAGAAATTAAAAATGGTGGTGTCTTAGACATTGACACCAAAACCATTTCGTCCATTGTCAGTCACAAACCTGGTTATTTAGACAAAAGTTTAGAAAAAATTGTTGGTTTTCAAACTGACGCCCCATTGAAAAGAGCGATAAAACCGTATGGTGGAATCAGGGTCGTTGAAGCTGCTTGTGAAGAAAATGGTTATAAAATTGATCCACAGGTGGTGGAAATTTTTACTAAGTATCGCAAATCTCATAATGACGGTGTCTTTGACGCTTACACTAAAACCATGCGTCAATTGCGTTCAACCGGTATTTTGACCGGTTTGCCAGATAATTATGCTCGTGGTCGTATTATCGGTGATTATCGTCGCGTAGCTCTTTATGGGATTGACCATTTAATTGAAGCCAAAAAAGCGGATAAAGAGGCTTTAGATGGGGTAATGACCGATGATTTAATTCAATTACGCGAGGAGGTCAGTGAACAAATTAAGGCTTTAGCAGAAATGAAAGAGATGGCAGCTACCTATGGTTTTGACATTTCTCAGCCAGCCACGAATGCCAAAGAGGCTATTCAATGGACTTGGTTTGGATTTTTGTCAGCACTTAAAGAACAGGACGGGGCGGCCATGAGTTTGGGGAATGTTAGTTCATTTTTTGATATTTATATTGAGCGTGATTTAAAAAATGGGACTCTCAACGAGGTAGAGGCTCAAGAATTAGTGGATCACTTTATTATGAAGTGTCGTTTTATTCGTCATTTGCGCATGAATGCTTACAATGAATTATTTGCTGGCGACCCCACTTGGACAACCGAAGCCATTGGTGGTTTTTTTGCCAATGGTCAGCACAAAATTACCAAAACTAGCTTTAGATTTTTGCAAAGCTTATACAATATTGGGCCCGCTCCAGAACCAAACTTAACCATTTTGTGGTCAGATAAGTTACCAAAGGGTTTTAAGGAATTTTGTGCTCAGGTTTCCATTGATACTTCATCGCTACAGTATGAAAATGACACGCTGATGAGAGAAGTGAGCAGTGTTGACGATTATTGTATTGCCTGTTGTGTTTCAATGATGGAAACTGGCAAAGAAATGCAGTTTTTTGGTGCGCGCTGCAATTTAGCCAAAGCTTTATTACTAGCTCTAAATGAAGGCCGTGATGAAAAAACTGGCGAATTGATCGTGCCCGACATCAAAAAAATGCCTAAGGGGCCAATTGATTACCAAGAATTTAATAAAAGATTCAAAAAAACTGTTGCTTATTTGGCCAAAGCTTACGTTAATACTATGGACGTGATTCATTACATGCACGATAAATATTACTATGAGCGCGCCCAAATGGCTCTTATGGACACTAAAGTCAAAAGAAACATGGCTTTTGGAATAGCCGGTTTAAGTGTGGTAGCTGATTCTATTTCGGCAATTAAATTTGCCAAAGTAACCGCCACGCGTGATAAAAATGGTTTAACCCAAGAATTTAAAATCAAAGGTGAGTTTCCAATGTATGGCAATGACGACGACAGAGTGGACGCAATTGCTCAAAATTTGGTGAAAAACTTTAATCAAGAATTGGCTAAACAGCATATTTATCGTCATGCCACACCAACTTTATCAGTTTTAACTATCACTTCCAACGTGGTTTATGGTCATAAAACTGGAGCAACTCCAGATGGACGTAAGGCTGGCGAGCCTTTTGCTCCGGGAGCTAATCCAATGCATGGTCGTGATCATTCCGGCGCTATTGCTTCTTTAAATTCAGTTGCCAAAATTGATTACCGCAACGCTCGCGACGGCATTTCTAACACTTTTTCCATTGTACCAAAAACACTTGGTGAAAATAAGCCAGCGCAAATTAAAAATCTTTTAGCAATGTTGGATGGTTATTTTAATAAAAATGCTCACCATTTAAATGTCAATGTTTTAAATCGTGAAACTTTATTAGATGCCATGGATCATCCAGAGAAGTATCCACAATTAACCATTCGTGTCTCTGGTTATGCCGTCAACTTTATTAGATTAAGTAGAGATCATCAAAGAGAAGTCATCGCTAGAACTTTTCATGAGAGTATGTAAGGCAAGTTTGAGATGTTAAAGATTCATTCATTGGACACCTTTGGTACTCATGATGGACCAGGCATTCGTTTGGTTATTTTTGTACAGGGGTGTCCATTTCGTTGTGTTTATTGTCACAATCCTGACACACAAGCTTTAACGACTGACAAAATGCAGTTGCTTGATACGGCAGAAATTCTTGAGCTTTTAACGAAAGAAAAAAGTTACTTTGGGGTAACTGGTGGTTTGACGATTTCTGGTGGTGAACCCACTTTGCAAGCACCAGCTCTCATTGAACTTTTTAGAGAATGTCATCGACATGGATTTAATACCTGTTTAGATACTTGCGGAGCTATTTTTAATCAAACGATTAACGAACTTTATGATTTAACTGACATAGTAATGCTTGATGTTAAGCACATTGACCCAATTTGGCATCAAAAAATTACCCAAAATAACAATGAAAACGTGCTTGCAAATGCTCTTTATCGAGAAAAAAGTGGCAAAGAGCTGTGGTTGCGCTATGTTTTGGTTCCGGGTTGGAGCAATCAAGTAGAATATTTAGAGGCTTGGGCTAAATATTTTGCTGATTATAAATCTCTAAAAAGAGTGGAAATTATTCCCTACCACAAATTAGGAGTTTTTAAATACGAGGCTTTAGGCAGAAAATATGAATTAGAAGGGGTGCAACCACCAAACGGAGAAGAAATTGATCAAGCTTTAATAATTTTTAGTAAGTATTTAGGCAATAAGGTTGTGGTAGTATAGTCCACAAATACTAAATAGAAAGAAAATATGAATTTAGATGTCCTCTTTTATCCCAAATCAATTGCCATTATTGGTGCTTCTAGTAGAGAGAAAACAGTTGGCAACGATGTGGTAAAGAATTTGGTACAGCAAGGTTATCAGGGAAAAATTTATCCCGTTAACCCTAAAATCGATCAACTTTATGGGCTTAAGGTTTACCGAGATGTTGATGATATTGAGGGAACAGTTGAATTAACGGTTTTTGCCATTCCAGCTAAATTCGTAGCACAGGAGGTCAAGAAAGTAGCTAAAAAAGGTGCTCAAGCCGCAATCGTTATCTCTGCTGGTTTTAAAGAAACAGGTAATGTGGAATTAGAAGAAGAATTGGCAGCCACTTGTAACAAATTAGGTATAATTTTAGTTGGTCCAAACTGTTTAGGTTCAATCAACGCCGAATATCACATGAACGCTTCTTTTGCTGCTATTATGCCACCAGTTGGTGATGTGGCCTTTTTATCACAGAGTGGGGCCTTATGTACTGCTGTTTTGGATTATGCCAAAGATTTGGGAGTTGGATTTTCTAAATTTTTGAGTATTGGCAATAAAGCCGCTTTGAACGAACTTGATTTGATTAAATATTTGCATGCTGATCCAAAAACTAGAGTTATTTGCTTATATACCGAATCACTTAATAATGCACCTAAATTAATTGCAACCCTTAAAGAATTAAATCGTGGTGCAGGAGCGACTCCTAAGCCGGTGATTATTCTTAAATCTGGTAGAACTGCCGCTGGGGCTGGAGCAATTGCCTCGCACACTGGTTCATTAAGCAGTGGCGACAGCGCTTATCAAGCTTTGTTTGCTCAAGCTGGTATCATTCGCGCCAATAGTGTGAGTGAACTTTTTGATTTAGCTCAAGTTTTTTCTATGAATCAGATGCAAAAAGTTGAGACAGTCACCATTATCACTAATGCTGGTGGGCCAGGTGTTTTAACCACTGATGCGGTGATTGAAAGTGGCTTGCAAATGGCGGAATTAGCGCCAGAAACTGTTACTAAACTGCGATCTTTTTTACCCGCCTCAGCCAGTACCCACAATCCAGTTGATGTTCTAGGAGATGCAGTGGGCGAAGTTTATGAACAAACTATCAACGCTGTGGCGCAAGACCCCAACACAGATGCCATAATTGTACTTTTAACGCCGCAATCAATGACTGAACCCGCTAAAACTGCTAGCGCCGTGGTTAAGATGCGTCGCGTGAGTAAAAAACCAATTATGGTGAGTTTAATGGGTAAAGCTTTAGTCGCGGCTGGGGTGAAAATTTTAGAAAAAAATCAAGTGGCAGTCTCTGCTTTTCCAGAACCGACGGCTCAGGCTCTAGCTAAATTTGCTCAATTTAGTAATTGGAGTCGAGAGAAAAACGAAGCTTTTTTAAGCTATCAAGATGTCGATAAGGTCAAAGTGGCACAAATTTTTGCTAAGGCTAAAAGCCAAGGTCAAACTTCTTTTCCAGAAGCAGAAGCAATGGAAATTATGAAAGCCTATAATTTTCCTTTGTTAAAATCAGCTATTGCTAAGAGTCCACAAGAGGCTTTAGCAATTATGCAAAAATTTAATTGTCAGGCAGCGATGAAGATTGTTTCCCCAGATATTTTGCATAAAAGTGACGTTGGCGGAGTTAGTCTTGATGTAAACACTAAGAATGTGATCAACGAATATGAGGCGATGATGACAAGAGTTGCCCAAAACAAACCAGAAGCAAAGTTGAAAGGTGTACTCTTAATGGAAATGGCGCCCAAAGGAGTTGAATTGATTCTTGGTATTAATAAAAATACTTTGGGAACCATGCTCATGTTTGGTTTAGGGGGCATTTATGTAGAAGTCTTTAAAGATGTTAATTTTGCTTTTGCTCCGCTCACTAGAACAGATGCTTTACGTTTAATTAATAGTCTTCGCTCTAGTAAATTACTTGAAGGTGTTAGAGGTGAGGCAGCTGTAAATAAAGAGAACATTATTGAGGCCATTGGTCGTTTATCTCAATTAGTGACTGATTTTCCAGAGATAGTAGAATTAGATATTAATCCTTTATTGGCAACTGCATCTGGTGCTAAAGTGCTTGATGCTAGAATTGTGATAGAGTAGACAACAGACTTGTGGTGCAATAAAAATAAAGTTTCCTTATTGATCGATTATTTTATTTCGCTACAAGTCTAATCTGGTGTTATAATTATTTGACTTATGAAGTCGGCTATTTACGCTTTTTCTGGCGACCCCATTACTTTTGGGCACATTGATATTATTTGTCGTGCGGCAGCGGTTTTTGATCGTTTAATAGTGGCTATTGGTGTTAACCCAGCTAAAAAATATCTTTTTTCTCAAGAAGAAAGAGTCGAAATGGCCAGACGATCATTACTTAACTTAAAAAATGTTGAAGTCAAGCCTTTTACTGGTTTATTGGTAGATTTTGCTTATGAAAATAATATTGATGTGATCGTCAAAGGAGTGCGCAGCGGGGCCGATTTTGAATATGAGCGTGGTTTACATAATTTAGGTGATAGTCAAAAACTTGGAATTGATACGTTTATTCTTTTTGCTAAACCAAGTTTAGCTCACATTAGCTCGAGCGCTGTTAAGGATATTCAAAAAGAACAGGGTTTGATTCAGGATTATGTGCCGGCTTACGTTAAGCAATGTGTTGAAATTAAGCTTAGTAGTCAGTACATCGTTGGTTTGACTGGTGAGATTGGCGCAGGTAAATCTTACGTTGGGCAAAAATTAGTAACTTTTGCCAATGCTTTGGGTTTAGAAGCGCACAACATTGATCTTGATTATCTAGCCAGACAAATTCAAACTGATCTTCAGGAAGAAAAGTACGCGCTTGTACGCAGACAAATTATCAATGCTTTTGGAAAAAAAGTAACTAATTTAGATGGTACTATCAATCGAAAAGCTTTAGGAGAGATAGTGTTTGCTGATCGTAAAAAATTAGATCAACTCAACGAAATTATGGCCACTCCAATTTTGGTGCGTTTGCGTCACGAACTAAAAGCAAAAAAGGGCTTAATTTTTCTTAATGCTGCTTTATTAGTGGAGGCTGAAATGAGTCGCTTAGCTAATTATAATATGATTTTGTTGTCGGTTGATGCAGCAACTCAAGAAAAAAGATTGTTGGCCAGAGGGCTTAACAAAAAGCAAATTGAAAGAAGACTGAAGAGTCAGTATGATTTTGCTAGTAAGAAGGCTCTTTTGGAGCAAGAAATAAAGCAAAATCAACATGGTCAGCTTTGGTTTTTAGCTAATCAAGCTGCCAGCGACCAAGAAATTAAAAATCTACTTCAAGACATTTTAAGCTATTTTAAAATTGCAGTTCAATAGAAATTGGGCAATGATCTGAACCCTGTACTTGATTGTGAATGTCCGCTTTTTGCAGGTTTTTTTTAAGATTTTGACTGATGAAAAAATAATCAATTCTCCAGCCGACATTTCTGACTCTAGCTCCAGAGCGTTGACTCCACCAAGTATAGCAATTTTTTTCCGTTGGATGTAAGGCACGAAAACTATCTACAAAACCAAGTTGTATTAATTGATCAATCCAAGCTCTTTCTTGCTTAAGAAAACCGGAAATCAATTGATTTTCTTTTGGTCTAGCTAGATCAATTTCTTGGTGAGCAGTATTAAAATCTCCACAAATAATAATATTTTTTTCTGTTTTTAAAAGTTCTCTAAGATAATTAAGTAAAAAATTGCAGTAATCCATCTTATATGCCAATCTTTCTGGAGAAGCTTTACCGTTTGGAAAATAAATATTAAATAAAGTAAAGTTGTTGTATTGACTAATGATGGTGCGACCTTCACGATCAAATTTATTTTCAGCTAAACCAATTTGTGTGGCGATAGGTTTAATTTTAGAATAGGTAATTACCCCGCTGTAACCCCTTTTTTCTGCACAAGCAAAATAACTTTGGTAAGCAGAAACTTCACTTAAATCAAAACTTAATTGGTCTACGGAAATTTTGCTTTCTTGTAAACAAACAATGTCAGCATCTAAATTTTCAAGCCAGCTGAAAAAACCTTTTTTGGCAATGGCACGAATACCGTTCACATTCCAAGAATAAATCTTCATAATATAAAGATTATAGCGTATATTTGGAAACGGCATGAATGAATATGATTATTTAGTTTTATTAACTCTAACTTACAGCAGTTGTTTTTCCTTTGCTTTAACTGAAGACGAAGTCATCAAACGATTACCAAAACCTCCAAAAGAATTATTATTTTCAAGTAAAAAAATCAAAAAGTCACTAAAAAAATTGGTAAATCAAGGTTTGGTTCAAAGTGATGATCAATACTTTTATCTGCGAAATCAAGATTTAACCAATAGAAAAAAACGTATTAAGTTCATGGCTGAAAAACAGTTAAAAATCAATGAATTTGTTAAATTGGCGAGTAAAATTCCGTTTATTAAAGCAGTTGTTTTAACTGGTTCGACAGCTGTGAATAATGCTAAGAAAAATGATGACTTGGATTTTATGATTATTTGTCAAAATAATACACTGTGGTTGAGTCGTTTTTTATTGATCATTTTAACTAAATTAAAGCATAAAAGACCTCATCAAGGACAAAATAACGCCTGGTGTTTTAATATTTTGTTAGATGAAAACGATTTAGTTATTGGTGAAGAAAGAAGAAGTCTCTATGAAGCTTATGAAATTTTGCAGATGGTTTTTGTTTTTGATCGCGATCATTACCAAACAAAATTTCTCAATGCTAACGAATGGTTAAAAAAGTACCTATTTTTTTATGATAATTTTAAGTTCGAGACATACAATAAAACAATGTCTTTTTCATTACTTAATCAAATTTTCTTTTGGTTGCAGCAAGGATATCGTTTGATTGCTTTTGGACAAGAGGATTTTTCTCTTAGTCCTTCACAGGCGTTTTTCAATCGATTGACTTTTAGAGCCAAACTTTTTACTAAGTTAAGGAGAAGATTAACTGATTTTAATATGTAGAGTAAAAGGAAATGTTAAATTTAGCAAAAAAGCTATTTATTTCCGCAGAAGTTTGGCAAGGTGATAATAAAAGTAAAGCCTATTTTTTGAATTCTGTTAATTTTATTTTAGTTTCTTTTTTCTCACTTGTGCTTATTATTCAATTTTCTAATGAAATATTTTTTGCTCATCCGGCTAATCAAAAAAATTTTCTTTCATTATTCTTTCTTATTGTTGCCTTGAGTTTAACAGGATTTTTAATTAAAAAAGGTTCAATTCGTTTTGCTACTTTTTTAACAATTGGTTTAATATTGATTTTTTCTTTTGAGAATAGCTTTATTTTAGGCATTAATACTTATGGTATTGATATCCTTTATTCATTGGCTATTTTAATTAGTGCTGTTTTAATTAATTTCAAATTTTCTTTTTTTATATTTTTGTTTATTTGTTTCGGTTTGTCTTTAATTTATTTTTTACAAAATGGCCATTCTTTTACAGATAATTTACTTTGGGAAAACTTTTCGTTTATTTTTGCCAATTTATTAACAATCTTTCTCTGCTTTATTTTAATTCTTTTTGTAGCCTGGTATTTTTCTAAAGAAACTGAAAAATTTTATAAAAGCAATAAAAAATTAAAACATAAATTAAAACTGCAAAATGATCATCTTGAAATAATTGTCAAAAATAGAACAAAAGAACTTGAAACCTTGCAACTAAAACAACTAATTAAAGTTGCTCCACTTTTAGATTTAGGTAAATTATCAATAGGGTTAGTTCATGATATTCGGGAATCTTTAGCAGTTTTAAGTATTGTTTTGCAAAATGCTCAGGAAGACAACAATGTTGTTTCCAATTTAGATAAGGCTTTTTTAGCTATAGATAGGATTGATGATCTTTCTAAGATGACTGTCTGCAAAA
This sequence comes from Candidatus Pacebacteria bacterium UBA1364, assembly GCA_002306345.1. Lineage (GTDB taxonomy): Bacteria > Patescibacteriota > Microgenomatia > UBA1400 > PJMF01 > UBA1364. The sequence continues at coordinate 122,260 of DBRQ01000009.1, forward strand.
TTTTTGATGAAGCAGAGACTGATGTTTTTAATTTAAATCAAGAAATTGAGAAATTAATTAGCCTATTTGACTATAGGGCCAAGTTGAAAAGAATAAAAATTATTTTTAAACCAAACAAAGAATTTGAACTTTATTCAGATAAAAGTAAATTAAATCAAATTTTGTCTAATTTAATTTTAAATGCTTTAGAATCTTATGATAATTCTGATCAAAGTGATCGGTGTGTTTTTATTAAATTGGTTAAAAAACCTAGAAACTTATTAATTATAGTTAAAGATTATGGAGTTGGGATTAGCAAAGAAAACTTGCCACACATTTTTGAACCAAAATTTTCTTCCAAAGATGAAAGACAATCTTTGGGGCTTGGTCTCTATGTTAGTCAAGAAGCAATGAGTAAAATATATGAGTCAAAAATAAAAGTGGAAAGTAAGGTCAATTGTGGTTCGACTTTCACTGTTTTGATTAAGAATAAATTTATTATTAATGCATTGTCCAAAAAGTAACATAAATACAATGATTCTCAAATTTCTTTTGCATTTTTTTCTTTTGCATTTTGATATTTCTAATGCCTAATATTTCTAATACTTGCAATGATTTTTAATTTTTGTTAAATTGAGTGTTGCTGTGGAATGTAGTGTAAATCTACAACTGTGCCGCAACGGTGATTCCTTTTAAGGATTAGTCCGGTCTTCAGCAAGAAAAATCTTGACGAGCATCGAGTTAAAGTTTGTTTTTATACATCGATGCTCCCTAAAGGGAGCTTTTTTGTTTTAAGAGAGGCACAGCAATTATTTGTTAAGGCTTTAGAGTTATACTCTTTTAGGCCAAGAAAGGTTTATCATGGGAAAAGAAAACAGAAGTGCTGTGGAAATGGCGACGAGCATTGGTAGCGAACCAAGTCAACTGGATGAAAAATGGTCTTTGCTTGGCAAAATCAATTTTACTAATATTTTAGAAAGTTTGGGTGAAGAACTTGATTTTGATCAATCAGAATGGCAAAGCATTCTTGCTCTCTCTGGTGTGTGGATGCTAAATAATTTGGATAATCAAATTGTTGATTTAAAAAATAAGAAGGTGGAGCAAAACACAGCCGTTGAGTTAAGAAAAATGTTTGGTGTACCTTTATCTTTATTGGCGATGCCCGTATTTATAGAATTAGAAAAAATGGAAGTTAATGCAAAAAAAGCTTTAAAAGAAGAAGCCGCCGCGACCGCACAAATTTTGGAGCAAATTAATAATACATTGCTTTACATGGTTCAGCTTGTTTTAGCAGAGCAAATTAATTTGGTTGAAGAAGAGATTTCTGTTCATCAAGCGGCTTTAGATGCTTCTCAAAAAGAAGCAGAAGGAATGCCAGCTTTAGGAACAACAATGCAACATGTGGAAGGACAATTTAAAGAAAAAATGGAACAATTGCAAGAAAGAAAAAATCTTTTAACTGATACTTTTTCTAAAGTAGGTGACAATTTAAAAAGTTCTATTGGAGAGGTTTTTGAAACCACTGTTTTTAGTGCGAAAGATCAGAGTCCAGTGGCAAATGCTATCACTTAATATAAAATGACCAGTTTTTAAAATATGAAATTTGATCCCGGGTCAGGATTTGAACCTGAAACAACTGATTCAGAGTCAGTTATGATGCCATTTCACTACCCGGGAGGGTAATTTTAAGATTTTTTTATCCCCTGATTATATAACACAATTAATATGAAGAGGATATTAATTCTTGATAACGATTGGCTTATTTTATCTTCTTTGAGTAATTTTTTAAGAAAAAAAGGCCATTTGGTAAATTGCGCTCAATCCATTGCAAGAGCAGAAGATTTGTTAATCAAATATAAATTTGATTTATTTTTATGTGAGCGCATTTTGACAGATGGCGATGTTATAGATCTTTTAAAAAAAATTAAGGAAAAAAAACTTTTCATGAGAACTTTAGTTTTTAGCAACAAAAAATCTTTGGTGGATCGAATTACTGTTTTAAAATTAGCCAATGATTTTTTAGCTAAACCATTTAATTCCATTGAACTCTGTTTAAAGATAGAAAATCTTTTGCATTTAGAAAAAATTGAAACCAGTGGTTTTATTGAAAATTCCCTTTTTTTGTTTAAAGATGCCAATGTTATTGAAGATCATAATCATTTTCGCCCTCAAGAACTAAAAATTCTTGAGTGCCTCTTTCGACATAAAAACATAGTTGTTTCCTACGAAACGATTTCTGCTTATGTTTGGGGATATAAAGAACCGCTTCCTTTGAAAAAAACTATTAGTGTTTACGTTCGGAGAATTAGAACAAAACTTTTTTTGAAAAATTTAAAAATTATTACCATTAAAAACAGAGGTTATAAACTTATTGATTTAGAGGAAAATAGCATTTAATTGTAGTGCCTTTATTTTTTTGAGAAATTATTTTAATATGACCGTTGAAGAATTTTTTAATGGCTTGATTGGTCTGATAAATATTTAGATTTGTTTGATCTTCTTTAAAAATAAAAGCAATTTGTGTGATCAATTTCTTTTGCAAAAAAGAGAGCCCTTTACCACCATGGGTGACGCTGATGGACAGTTCTTTCTCATTTTCAATTTGGCTAGTAATTAAAATTATTCTATTTGTTAAACTATCTTGGTAAGCTTTGCTGGCATTATTGATTAAATGAAAAAGTATTTCTTGAAAAAGAGCTTTATTGCCGCATAATTCCAATTCGCTTGGTATGTTTGTTTTAAAACTATAAATGAAATTTTTTTGACTCAAAGCGCTTAGTTGTTTGACTTCTCTAGTGGCAGCATTAACAAGAAATTTTTTCTTTTTAATTTGATTCATATAAGAGAGGATTTTAAGACTCTAACTTAAAATTTACTTAAAATCTCACTCTTCTATTTTCCACACTTGCAAGCAGGGCGCTTGATTGATTCGACAAAAACTTGCCAAAAGTTGAGATGTTGGCAAATCCATTTCAAGTCGATGAGAATTAACCACTAGCAATTTAAGATCAAATCCTTGAGCTTTCTGCCAAAAACTTGAAGGAATTTCTCGAATTGGTTGACCAATACCTTCCACATAAATGTTGTCGACATTTTGATTGTGTAAATTAAGTAAAATACCATCGGGCAAGGTGCCAAAATAACCTTCAGTGGCGACAGCCACTCTTTGTGTTTGAGCGAATTTTTCAATCATTTCGCTAATTTCTTTAATACCGTGGCCAGAAGACCATTCTTCTAGGAATTGTTCACGATCGATTTTACTGAGTTGCAATTGATCAACATTAAAATAAGCATTTTTGATAAAGAGCAAATAGGGCAAGATGATTAACAAAAGAGCTAAAGATTGAATGATTTTTTTATTACGCAGGTTATGTAATGAAATGGCGGCCGAACTCAAAAAAAATAAACTACTGCTCAAAATGTAGCGAGGATAAATAATCTTGCCAAGTAAAACAAGAGGTAAAATAAAAACTATTGCTGAGCAAAATAAAATACTTTGTTTGCGACGAGTTTTTTTAAAAGCTGGTAAGGCTAAAACGAGCACAACTGGGCCTAAATAAGTCATCAATTGTTCCATAAAAAATTTGGTATTTCTTATTATGACTGGCCAAATTGCTGTTGAAAAAATGACTGATTTATCTTGTAAAAAATTACCGCCGACCGCAAACAATTGGCTAAATAAAGGTTCATTCTTAAAACTGGCAAGAGCCAAACCGGCTAGAATTAGGCCCAAACTGATTTTTAAAGCTTTATTTATGAATAACTGCAGATTTAATTTTTCTGCAAAAAAAATGGCCAAGTAAAAAACAGGAATAAAAAGTAAAGCCGGAGTTTTACTCATAATTGCCAGAAAGAAAAACAAAGCTAAACCTAAAACTGGCCAAAAACTTTTATTTTTTACAATTAAAAGCACGAAATAATAAGAGACAGTTAAATTGGCAAAAAGCAGTGCATCGGTGATGGCTAAACGATTGTGAAAAAAAATAAATGGATTAATGATAGCTAAAAACATAGCTATATAAGCTGCTTTTTTTTCATGGAGCTTTTTTAAAATTAGAAAAATAAAAGAAACATTCATTGCGCCAGCCAATACTGAAACTAATCTAGCGGCGAAAAGTTGATCAGTAAAAAGACGCAAAAATGGCACCGTCAACCACATTAACAGTGGCGTTTTACCATCATTCATTGGGTAAAAAAGGTAACGTGAAAAATCATCAATAATGAGTTGAGACCAACGAATATAGATTGCTTCATCAGCAAAAACAGGCAGTGTGGTTAAGTTAAAAAGATGTAAGACAAAATATAAAACTAAAAGAGCCAAAAAACAAAGCAAGCTTTTATTTTTCACGTCTTCTATTAAATAGGAAGATAGCCCCACTAAGCAAGAGGTAGAAAATTGGAATTAGCCAGGTGATGCCAATTTGCCAGGTGAGCAGTTTGCTAGTATCCAGATCAAAACTCATCCAAGGAAGGTAATAAAGCCATGGTAAGTAACGTAGTAAAGAAGAAACAGAGAAAACTATCAATAAATTACGCCAGAATTTATTTTTGACAAATGGAATAAAAACTAAAGGCCAAAGTAAATACCAAGGTAGAAATTGTTTAGAACGTTCTGTAAAAAGTGGTAAAAATAGAACTAAGCTCATGAAATCAAAATTGTATTTAGATGCACTTAATTTATATTTTGCTAATGGACTCTTATTTAATTTTTCTTTAAATATAAAATAAAAAATGAATGGTACTAAAACTAAGGTGGCATATTTAATAGAAATAGAAATTGCCATTAAAATTATAATTAAAATTAGTTTAATCAATTTATTTTTTTCCAAGTGATTAGTTAAATTAAAATGGCTGCCTAAATCTAACTGGTTGGCTAAATAAAGAGCCAATAAGGCTGGAGCCAACATCCACAAATCATTATGAGCACTACTTAGAACCTCTATTAAGACAAGAGGATTGAAAAAAAAGATGGCTAATTGGCGATAATTTATTTTTTTAAAGAACTTTTCACTAATTGATAAAGTTAACAAAAGGGACAAGAAAGCGAATAATTTAAAAACAATAAAGGTAAGTGAGAATTTTCCTAAACCAGCCAAATAAGGTAGCAAAGATAAAACTGTCCAACCATAACCGTAGGGAGCAACACTGTGGGTGTTATTCATAAAACGCAGCATTGGTTCACTTGGAAAATCTAAAGCTGTTTGTATATGAGGATTACCACCCAGCTCAACTACCATTTTGGCATTAAAAATATAATTGAACAGGTCATGAGAAAGAGCATTGTAAGAAAAAATCAAAGGTAAACTAATAATAATTAAAAATTTCCAGAAATTTTTTTTATTATCTAAATTTAATTTAGACCAATTTTTAAGAACTAATAAATAATTACAAAAAATTAAAATAATTAAAACAAAAAAGAAAATAGTGCGAAAATTTCGCAATGGCAAAACATTTTGCCATAGATAAGTCTGAAAATTAGTGAAGAAATTAACGTTAAATAGAGTCAAATTTGGATCGGTTAAAACGAAGGAAAAAACTGCAAATATAACGAACAAAATAAAGTAACTTTTAAGTAAAAAACTTTTCATTGTTTTGGATATTTATTTGTCCAATCAGCTTTTTTAATACGTAAAATATCGATAAACATTAAAACAGAATCTCTAATTGGATTAACTCGATTAGTTTGAAAATGTTTCCACAAAATTGGTACTTCTTTGAGAGCAAAATTATATTTTTTGGCCAAATAAAGTAATTCAACGTCAAATGCGCCAGTAAAAGCATTCTGTTGTTCATTTTTACCAGAGTAAATATAAAGATTTTCAAAAAGTTTGACTGTAGCTCGTTCAGAGAGCAGCTTGAAACCACACTGGGTATCTTGTACACCTGGTACTGCTAATAATTGTACAATCAAATTAAAGCCTCGACCCATGATGTGCCTATAAAACGGCTCTTTTTCTCTTTTAGCTCCAGTCAGTTCTCGTGAGCCAAAAATGACTTCATATTGGTTAGTATATTTAAGAAGTTTGCGTACTTCTCTTAGCGGGGTAGATTGATCAAAATCGGTGAAAAGTCGCCAACTACCCGTTGCCTGTAACATACCAGTTTTGACGGTAGGGCCTTTGCCTTTATGTGGATTAAGAATTACTCTGATACGATCGTCTTTTTTACTAAATTTTTCTAATAAAACAGCTGTATCATCGCTACTGCCATCATCGGAGAGAATCAACTCCCAAGTTCTTTCGTAATCTCGCAAAAATTGATAAACTTCATCTAGCGAACCACGAGCAATATTTTTGCTTTCATTATAGGATGGTAAAATGACTGATAAATATGGTTTCATAAGTTTTTTTAATTATAACTTTGTAAGACAGTGATTTCTGGGCCATTTTCTATTTGGAAAACTTCCTTAATATTTTTATTTGGAAAAACCACAATTTCGTAAATTAAAGAATCTAAAACATTTTTTTCTGTTTTTTCTTCATTGATAATGAAAAGCTTGCTAGCTGATTGATGATCTTCAATTTTAACCGGTTCATTTTCATTAGTACTCAAAAAGTATCGATAATTCATGCCATAAAGGTCTTTGCTTGCTGACAACAAAACAATGTTATATTTTTCGTTTTTATCCACTCTTTGATAAATTGCTTGGCTGGTCTTAATCATGTCATCCATCGTCCAACTACTATCTGCTAGAGTATATCTTTTGCTATTGTTGACGATAAAATAAATTAAAAATGGTACCAACAAAATTAACATTAGCCATTTATTTTTAAATTTAGCAAAGAATAAACCGTAAAAGATATAAACAAAAGGAAAAAGATAGGCAATGTAATGTTCATAAACTTGGTGTTGATAAAAGCTGATGCCGATTATTCCTGATACTAGATAGGCTAGTAAAACAATTTCACTAGCTTTAAGTTTTTTTCTATTTTTAACCAGATAAATAACGGTTACGATTAAAGTAAAGAATAGCATTGGGTGGTTATTTTTATTAACTCCAAAACTTGGTTCGAAAAGGACTTGAGAGGCACGATCTTTTAGATCAATACTGATAAATTTGGTAATGGCAGATAAACCTTTTCTGTCAGCTTTTCTCTCTAGATTAAAACTTTCTTTTTCAGTCAAAATTGAAGTAAAAGATCGGTAGTTAATAAAGTCGTGTTTAAAATCGAAAAGGATGAGGGGTGTGAGAGAGAGAAAAAAAATGATGACAGCCAATAAAATATTGCTGATAAATTTTCTTTCTTTTTTAAAAAAATTTTTCTTTTGTAATTTAATTTTTGCAATTAATTGTATTAGAAAAATTAAAAAAGCCCCTAAAAATGATAGCAAAGTAACGTAATGTAATTGAATCAAAATAGCAAAACAAAGTGAAACAGCAAGCCAATATTTGCTATTTTTTTGCCAAGATAGATAGGTAAAATAAAACATCAATAAACTAAAAAATGGTGCGATGTTGGGATTCCAACTAAAACGAGCCAAATTAACTACGGCAGCGGATAGAGTAAAAAATATGGTGGCTAAATAGGCAGTTTTTTGGTCAAAAATTTTTTTACTGATTTGAAACAACAAAAAAACAGTTAACACGGACAAACCGGCTACAGCATAAACTGGACCCATTGGATTGGGATAAGAGAGAAACAAGAAGGGCAACATAAAATAATAATAAAATGGTCCCAAATACATGTTGCCAATGCTGGTGACTGGGCCAATAAAAACGGGGTCTTTGTCCTTAAAAATTTGTGAAACTATTAAAGCGTCTCTACCTTGATCACCTTGGAACATAAAAGAATTCCTCAGGTTGTAGAAACGTAAATAAATAGCTAAAAGTAAAATTAAAAATAAAAACACATCTTGAGTTTTTATTTTTTTAATCAGAGAAAGCATTGTTTTTTAATTTTTCTTTTTTTTCCAAATAAAAGTGTTATAAGCAAAAAAATTCCAAAACATGCCAATTAAAATGCCAACGACCGCAGAAACGGTGCCAGTATCAACAACATAATGGAACAAAGGTAGAGTGAACATTGGTTTAATTCCGATGAATTTTGAGGTAGCAAAAGCGATGACAGTCTGAATCAAAATAGAACCAGCACTAGATAAATTAAAAGTGAGAAAACTTAAAGGAATTTGTTTGGTTTGGAGTTTACGATCTTTGAATGTCCATAAGTTGCTTAAAATAAAATTAGAACAAACAGCGGTTTCAATAGCTAAGAAATTGGCCAAAACAAAAATTTGTTCTGAAGGAAAGACCACACGCCACAACTGCAAAGCTACTAGTTGTACAAGAGCACCAAAAGCGCCCACCATAGCAAATTTTACCACTCTTTTTCCTAAAATTTCTTTAATTCTCACTTTCATAAGATATAACAAAGTATTTTTAATATACTCTGGTCCAATTTTACTATTACCTGCTACTCGATCTTTGAATTTAAATGGCACTTCCGTGATTTTAAAATTGGCGCGCAAAGCTTTGTGCAAAAAGCCAATTTGAAAAGTATAACCTGAAAATCGTTCGCTGTGGAGTTCTTTTTCTACCGTTTGATAAACATTTTTTCTGATTGCACGAAAGCCTGTGGTCCAATCTCTGATAGAAAAATCTAGCATTAAAAAATTAATAAAACGGTTGCCAATTACACTTAAAAATTTACGATGTATACCCCAATCTTGAGGGATAGAACCACCTTTAATGTATCTGGAACCTAAAACAAGATCGTAGCCTTGGTCTATTTTAGCTAAAAATTCTGGAATCTTTTTGGGATCATGAGAAAGATCAGCATCAAACTCAAAAACTACATCCGCTCCTAATTGGTTAAAAGCTTGATTCATGCCACTTAAATATGCTCCTCCGAGACCAGATTTTTTCTTATTGACCAAAAGATTTAAAAATTTTATTTTTTTCTGTAATGCTTTGACAAGAATCGCTGTGCCGTCTGGAGAATTATCATCTACCACCAAAATTTGCATTTCCCAATTTTTAATTTTTTTAAAAACTAATTCCAAGGCATTGATAGTCTGAACAATATTATCTTTTTCGTTGTAAGTGGGAATAATTACAATGGCTTTTTGCATTTTAATTGGAATTTTTGAGTTCGAATTCTAAATCTTTTTCGACCATTAAAGTGACTAATTCTTCAAAACTAATAGTAGGTGACCAATGTAAGACTTTTTTGGCTTTTTCTGGATTACCAATTAATAAATCAACTTCGGCTGGTCGATCATATTTTTTATTATGCTTATAGTATTTTTCATAATCACCTAGTCCAGCGACTTTGCAAGCAATTTGTAAAAACTCGCGCACACTATGCGTTTCACCTGTGGCAATTACGTAATCGTCAGCCTTGTCTTGTTGTAACATGAGCCACATGGCTTGTACGTAATCTTTGGCGTAGCCCCAATCTCTCTTAGAATCTAAATTACCTAATTCGATTACCTCTTCTTTACCTAATTTAATACGAGCCACAGTGTTGCTAATTTTGCGAGTGACAAATTCGAGACCGCGTCTTGGCGATTCATGATTAAAAAGAATACCAGAAACAGCAAACAAGTCGTATGATTCACGATAATTGACCGTAATCCAATGACCATAAACTTTGGCAACACCATAAGGAGAGCGAGGGTAGAAAGGCGTGTTTTCATTTTGTGGGACTTCTCTAACTTTACCAAACATCTCGCTAGAACTTGCCTGATAAAATTTAGCTTTGGGACAAGCTAATCTCATAGCTTCCAAAACCTTGGTGACGCCAATGGCGGTGAATTCTCCAGTTAGGACTGGTTGCTCCCAAGAAGCTTTTACAAAGGATTGCGCGGCTAAATTGTAAATTTCATCTGGCTGAATGTCTTGCAGTGCAAAAGTAATAGATTGTTGGTCAACTAAATCTCCAGAAATCAATTCGAGATTAGGATGATGAATAATTTCTTTAATACGTTCAAAATTTTGTGTGCTAGTACGACGTGTTAAACCATAAACGTTGTAACCTTTTTCAAGCAAAAATTGTGCTAAATAAGAACCGTCTTGACCAGTGATGCCCGTTATAAAAGCTTTTTTCATACAGTTTTTCTCCAATAATTTAAAATTCTTGTCAATGTTTCTTTTAATTGATGTTGTTTTTGCCAACCTAAACTGCGAATCTTTTTATTGTCGCAAACGAGGTAAGGAAGGTCAACTGGGCGAATTTTATCTTGATCTGTTTTGACATTAATTGTTTTAGTGGATATGGCAATTAACAAGTCAAGAATTTCTTTAATGCTGTGACCTTGTCCAGAACCAACATTATAAACTTGACCAGCTTGCCCTTTTTCCATTAGTAAAATATAGGCGTTCACAATATCTTTAACGTCAGAAAAGTCTCGAATGCTATCTAAATTACCAACATATAGTGAATCTTGGAGACCTTTTTCTATTTTGGCTACACTGCAAGCTAAATCGGCCACCACAAAACCCAAAGCTTGTCTCTCACCAATGTGATTAAAAGGTCGCACACGTACGATATTAAGTTTTTCACTTTTGACAAAAGTGTAAGTCATCATGTCTTGAATTAACTTAGATAAAGCGTAGGGATTATCTGGACCCAAAGGTGCTTGTTCATTAATTGCTTGGTTGCTAGCTTCGTACATTAAAGCGGTGCTAACGTGCAGCATTTTACTGTCTTTAGCAAAGTTTTTAATTGCCTCAAGCAAATTTAATTGCAAACTAGTATTTTTTTCTAAAATAAACTGGCGTTTCTCAAAACTATCACCCACGCTGGCCAATGAGGCTAAATGATAAATTTCTTCTGGACGAATTTCTTTGATCAAGTTTTGCGTGGCTTGATAATCAGTTAAATCAATGGTGTGAATGTTGTTTGGTTCGATGAATTGTTTGACAAAGCTCCCGTCATCTCGATAAGCGGTGATGTGAATATTTCTTTGGCCTCTGTGGTAAAGTTCCTCAATCAAATGAGAGGCCGCGAAACCAGTGCCACCAGTGATTAAAATTTTTTTCATACAGTCAATTCCTAACTATTTTCACACGTCAAACTTTATTATCTTTTACCAATTCCCAAGTAGTGATATTGCCAATTTTTAATTTGTACTGCATTAAATTGGTTGCGACAGTCAATAAAAAATTGCAGTTTTTCGGTTTTCACTTTGGAAAAATCAAAGTGAAGAATTTCTGGCCATTCTATAACTGCCATAATGATGTCAGCTCCTTCGCAAGTCTCTTGAATGCTTGAAAATTGTGTTTGAACTTCAGCCCCGGAAGGGATGTATTTTGCTACGGGATCATAACTCCTAATTTTGGCAGAGTGTTGACTTAAAAAAGGAATAATTTTTGTGGCTGGCGCTTCTCTAGTGTCATCGGTATTAGGTTTAAAAGATAAACCCAAAACAGCAACAGTTTTGTTTTCAAATCCACCAGTTTCTTGCATGAATTTATTTAAAAGGCGAAAGATGCGGTTTTCATTGATCTCATTGACACGATTTAACAAATTGCCCTCTTCACCAATACTGCGTGAATAAGCAGCTAATTCTTTAACATCTTTTGGAAAACAAGAACCGCCATAACCAAGACCTGGATACCAGTAATGTTGGCCAATTCTTTTATCATAACCGATAGCTTGAATGACCTCTTGAATGTCGGCACCATTTCTTTCACACAGATTAGCAATTTCATTAATAAAAGTGATGCGAGTGGCTAAATATGAATTAGCAGTATATTTGGCCATTTGTGCAGAAGCAATTTTACAGCGAATTATAGGGGCATTTAAAGTTTGGTGCAATTTTTGCAACTTATCAAAGACAAAATCGTCTTCGGTGCCGATGACAATTCTATCTGGATGAAGAGTGTCGTAAACGGCCGAACCTTCTCTCAAAAATTCAGGTAAAGACGCGCCGTAAAAATGAACATTTGTTTTTTCTTTAACAATGGCAAGAGTTTTTTCTAAAGTACCTGGCGGAACTGTTGATTTAATGACAATAATAGCGTTTTCTTTTAAATATGGGGCCAACGACTGAGCGCTGGCGAAAACAAAACGCAAATCGGCCGTACCGTCAGCCGCCGAAGGAGTACCTACAGCAATAATGATGATTTCTGCTTCTTTAATAGCTTCCCTATAGGAAGTAGTAAATCTTAGTTGACCTTTTTGTTGCTGCTCTACCAATAAATCTTGAAGGTCTGGTTCATAGAAAGGCACTTGGCCTTTTGCCAGCAGTTGAATTTTTTTTTCATCAATATCAAGTCCAATAACTTGATGACCAAAAGAGGCATAAACAGCAGCAGAAACTACCCCCACAAAGCCAGTACCAATGACCGTTATTTTCATGTTTAGCTTTCTATTTTACTTGCTCTAGTATAATATCAAAAGACACTACTAATTTATCACGATTTTACGCAAAGACCTATGATAAAAAAGATTTGTTATAAATTCATTGTCAATTCATAGATAGCTTATGAAAATCAATATTTTAACTATTTTTCCTGAGTTTTTTCTAAGTCCTTTACAAACTTCAATTTTGAAAAGAGCGACGAGCAGACATTTAATTGAATTTAATCTGCTGAATTTGCGTGATTTTACGAGCGACAAGCATCAAACTACAGACAGCAGACCTTTTGGCGGTGGTCCTGGGATGGTGATGATGATTGAGCCAATTGATAAAGCACTGCAATCTTTGCATCTGAGCCCAAAGCAATCTCACAAAAAAATTCTTTTAACCTCTGCCAAAGGTACATTATTTACTCAAGAAACAGCCAGAAATTTTGCTACTTTAGATGAGTTAACACTAATTTGTGGTCACTACGAAGGAGTAGACGAGCGAGTAGCAATGCATTTAGTAGATGGTGAAATTAGCATTGGTGATTACGTCTTAACTGGTGGTGAAGCTGCTGCTTTAGTGATTAGTGATGCTGTCACAAGATTAATTCCAGGCGTTTTAGGCAATGAGTTGAGCAATCAAGACGAATCCCATTCTCAGCCTCACAAAATCGGCCATCCACAATTTAGCAAGCCGGCTGATTATCGAGGTTGGACAGTACCGGAAATTTTACTCTCTGGCCATCACGAAAAAATTAAAGCTTGGCGTAAGCAAAGTGGTGTCAATCATGGTAAAAATAATGATTTTTAGATTATTGTTTCTGCAATGGCTTGTTTAACAGTTTTTAGCTTAAAGTCTAAATGTTTTTTGATTTGATCAGTATTTAAAGCAGTGTTTTTTTGGTAAGGTCTATTGTTAGTTGCCAAATATTTAGCCAACGATCCCTCTTTTAGATCGAAATTAAAGCCAAAATGCTCATTAATTAACTGAGCAAAAGTAAAATCACTCCAAGATTCTCCAGAAGTAGCGTGATAAAGGCCGGTGATCTTTTGACGAATAACCAAATCAATGATCTTAGCTAAATCATTGATATAGGTTGGGCCAAAAAAGTGATCGCTAAATTGTGGATAAAGTTGACCGCCGCGAATTCCTTCAATAATGCGATGCAGTGTATCAATTTTAGGAAATGGATCATTTCTAAAAGGTTGATCAATTCGTAAAATAGTCCAATTAATATTGCTACTGATGATGACTTCTTCAGCCAAAGCTTTGGTTTTACCATACCATTCAATTGGATTAGTTGGGTCGGTTTCTAAATACATTTCTTTTTTTAAACCGTCAAAAACATAGGCTGTCGAAAGATGAATCAAGTGTTTGCCAGTTTTATCGCAAGCTTTGACCAAATTTTGTGTGCCCCGAACGTTTACGAGGTAGCAAAGACCGTTTTGATCATTTGTTTGTTGCCAGGCTGCGGTGACATCGGTAAAAGCGGCCATGTGAACGACAAATTTGGCTTTTGAGCGAGACAAAGCTGCTAAAACTTGTTTTTCGTCAGTAATGTCTATTGGTCGGATGGAATTTCTTAGATCCAAATTATCAAAATCATATCGATTGCTAAAATCAGTCACAAATTTAGAGCCAACTAAACCATTTAAACCAGTACCGATTAAGGGAATTTTGCTCATCTGTTATCTTTCTATATATTGTTTGGTAAAGTAATTTTGGTTTTGCTTTTTGAGTGGTCGCCACCAGTCTTGATTATTTTGGTACCAAGTAATAGTTTTTTGTAAACCTTCTTCCAAACTCACGCTTGGTTGCCAACCCAAAGCCGCTTTGGTTTGAGAGAAATCAACACTGTATCTGCGATCATGACCAGGACGATCTTTAATGTATTCAATCATATTTTCGTCTTGGTTCATGATTTTTAAAATCATTTTAATTAAATCGAGATTGTTAACATCCTTGTAAAGTCCGCCAAAAAGATAAGTTGCTCCGTTTTGACCATTTTGTAAAATTAAATCGATGCCTCTACAGTGGTCTTGCACATAGAGCCAATCGCGTACATAAAGACCATCACCATAAATTGGTACTTTTTGGTGATCTATCAGATTAGTGATGGCCAAAGGAATCATTTTTTCTGGAAAGTGATATTCACCATAATTATTGGAGCAATTACTTAGAGTAAAAGGTAAACCATAAGTATCACCATAGGCTCTCACTAGATGGTCAGAAGCGGCTTTGGAAGCAGCATAAGGACTATGAGGGTTGTAAGCCGTTTTTTCATTGAATTGTAGAGTCGAACCAAGATCAAGTGCGCCAAAAACTTCATCTGTAGAAATGTGGTGAAAACGCTTAATTTTATGTCGCAATGCGCTATCCAACAAAACCTGTGTGCCCATGACGTTGGTTTCTAGGAAAACGCTTGGCTCCATGATAGAACGGTCAACGTGAGTTTCCGCAGCAAAATGCACCACAACATCAATCTCTGCCATAAGGCGATCAACTAGCTGACGATCTCTAATGTTGCCTTGCACAAATTTATAGTTAGGTTGATTAGCTATGTCTTTTAGAGAACTTAAATTGCCAGCATAAGTTAATAAATCTAAATTGATAATTTTATCCTCGGGGTGATTTTTTAGGTAATAACGAATAAAATTTGAGCCGATGAAGCCGGCCCCACCAGTAATCAGTAAAGTTTGATTTGTTTGCATAATTAAAAGTCCAAAGTTGTTTTTTCTATTGTTTTATTTGTTTGTTTTTCGAGTATTTTGACTTTTTCTTCCAAAATTTTGCAGTTTTTAATTTCTGTTTCTAAAGCTGATTTATAAAAACCAGCAGCCAAAGCCAAGATGATGATTGTAATAAGCATTAGACGAGTAAGGTTTTTATTTGAAAATAACATTGATACTTTCGCTAAATTTGGCTAAATCCTTAATTTTATATACCCATAGTTGTTCACTTTGCCAAAGTGGGGGATTGTAAATTACTCCATTTTCATCATCCGGATAAATAGAAAGTTGGTGTTTTTCAAATTCAATATTTTTTCCTTCATTTTTACTTGAATAATCAAGAAAAACCGCGCCAATACTCGCTATTTCTTCAAGAGTTAAATTCTTTGAAAAACGATCTAAATAAAAGCGATAAAGTTGTCCGAAAATTTGAGGATCTCTAATAGTTGTCATTTTACTAAATAAGGCTTGTAGGATTAATTGTTGTCTTAGAGAGCGAGCGTCATCTGTGCCTTGATCACCTGTACTGTGACGACTGCGCATGTATTTTAAAGCGGTGACACTATCCATGTTTTGTAAACCTTTTTCGAAGCTAATTTCTTCATAAAGAATTTTTGGATCAGAAACTTCACTGACATCTACACCTGGCACTGGAAATTGTGAATCAGTAAAAGCCTCTGGCACATCAATTTCAATGCCGCCGACAATGGCAATTAACTTTTCTAAATCTTCAATGCTAATGACAAGCACGTGATCTATTTTGATATTACCTATCTTTTCAATGACTTCTTTGGGTAATTGCGCCGCGTCTTCTCCATATTTTTCTTTACCATAAAAATAAAGAGCGTTAATTTTGGTTTGGTAATCATCTAAATAGAGGTCTCTTGGTAGGGAAAGAGTTTTAATTTTGCCACTTTCAAGATCAAGTTGTAAAAGCATTATCGTATCCGTTAATTCTGGTTCACCCTCTCTACCAGTCAGTTTGTCGGTACCTAAAATTAAAAAATTGTACTTTTTGGGTAATTCTGCTACTTTTTCATAGTCACTTTGAAATTGATCGAGCACAGCGGTAACAGTATTGAGAAATTCTTCTTTTGTAATATTGGCAGAGGCAGTGAAAGCCTTAATAAATTGATTGCTTTTAACATCAAAATAGATCAAGCTGGCGATGGTAGCTAAGAATAAAAGCCCAAGCAACCAAAGTAATACTCTGACAAATAACTTTGGTTTTTTATATTCTAAAACAAGGTGCAGATCGGT
This sequence comes from Candidatus Pacebacteria bacterium UBA1364, assembly GCA_002306345.1. Taxonomy (GTDB): domain Bacteria; phylum Patescibacteriota; class Microgenomatia; order UBA1400; family PJMF01; genus UBA1364. The sequence goes on from DBRQ01000009.1 coordinate 138,519, forward strand.
ATTCATTAGGCCTACAGTATATTGGAAAAGTCGCTTATTTTCAAAGAGAAAAAAGTCGAATAGAATGGGGTCTTATATGGGTGACCAAGAAATTTTGCCAACTGATGATTTAAACGTTGCCTTAGATAGTGAGGAAATTGAGCAAATTAAGAAAAGATCAGTCAAAGGAGTCTTGTCTTTTTTTCTACGTACCTTGCTTATACAAGGGATCGGTTTAGTTTCTGCTTTTGTATTAAGTGCTTTTCTTTCTCCAGAAGATTTTGGTATTTATGGGATAGTTACGCAAATTATTGCTTTATTAGTCTTTTTTTCTGATATCGGCATGGCAGCTTCTTTAATTCAAAAAAAGGAGGAACCAGGCGAAAATGATTATGAAACAGCTTTTAGCGTGCAATTCATTTTAGCTTTGTTGATTTTTCTGATAATTTTAATCATGATTAAGTCAGGCCTTCTGGAAGCCAAAATAGGTAGCCAAGGCCTTTTAGTGCTTTTTGCCTTAGGTCTTTCTTTCCCTTTGGCAACTTTTAAAACGATTCCTTCTATTATTTTAGAGAGAAGATTAGATTTTAATAAATTAGTCTTACCCCAAATTTTTGAGCAATTAGTTTTTCATTCAATTTTAATTGTTTTAGCTTGGAAAGGTTTTGGAGTCAGTTCTTATTTTTATGCTATTTTATGCCGCAGTGTAGTTGGCTTATTTGTGATGCAAATTTTGCAACCATGGTTGCCGAAACTCAGAATTAATAAAAAATCATTAAAAGGTTTGTTAGGTTTTGGTTTTAAGTTTCAACTCAATGATCTTTTGGCGCGCATTAAAGATCAACTTTATTTTTTAGCTTTAGGAGCTTTTTTGCCACTTAAAGACTTTGGCTATTTACAGTGGGCGAAAAATTGGTCTATGTATCCATATAATTTAACTGTGCAAAATGTTATGTCTATTACTTTTCCCACTTTTTCTCGATTACAAGCTCATAAAGATTTACTAAAGAGGGCAATTGAGAAGGCAATTTATTTTATTGCTTTATTTATTTTTCCAATTTTAGTTGGCATGTCAGTTTTTATTTATCCATTAACAGAATTAGTAGACAGATACCAAAAATGGCAACCTGCCTTATTTAGTTTTGTTTTGTTTTCGTTAAGTGTAGCTTGGTCGGCAATTTCTACCCCTTTAACCAATAGCCTGAATGCCATCGGAAAAATTAACCAGACTTTAAAATTGATGGTGATGTGGACAGTTTTAACTTGGGTTCTAACACCGATTTTAGTCTGGAAATTTGGTTTCAATGGTGTAGCCATCGCAGCTTTTTTAATTTCTTTCACTTCGATTTTTTCGGTAATTATAACAAAGAAATACATTGCCGTAGAAATTATGAAAAACATTTGGCCACAATTGGTAGCCAGTCTTTTTATGGCAGTTTTTGGTTGTTTTGGGATTAAATATTGGAGCATGAGTTATTGGCATTTTTTCTTTGGAGGAATTTCCTCAGTTTTAGTTTATATTGTGGTTTTTTTGCTTTTATCTAAAGATAAATTTTTAAGAGAAATGCAAAGTCTTAAAAGAAATATATGAAAAAAATAGCGCTATTTTTGGCGATCGCATTCTTAATGCTTTTTTTACGTTTTTTTCATTTTAATCAGTCTCCGCCTAGTCCATATTGGGAAGAAGTGGCGCTTGCTTATGATGCTTACAGTATTTCTCAAACTGCGAAAGATCATCATGGTAATTTTTTGCCACGAGTGGCTTTCGAATCCTTTGGTGATTTCAAGCCAAGTCTTTATTTTTACTTGGCTGTGCCTTTTATTAAAGTCTTTGGTTTAAATGTTTTTGCCATTCGATTGCCCACTGTTTTATCTTCCATAGCTATTATTTTTGGGATTGCTTTTTTGGCTAAAAATTTATTTCAATATTTTTATTTGAAAAACGATCCAAAAGCGGCCAATTTTATTTTTTACCTGGCTTTATTTTTGGCTAGTTTATCGCCTTGGTTATTAACTTTTTCTAGATCGGCTTGGGAAAGCACTTTGGCAACAGCCCTGATTCTTTGGGGTTGTAATTTTTGGTTGTATTTTATGGTTAAGAATAAAAGCAAGTGGGCGATTTTGGCAGTTATTTTTTTAGTTCTCTCAACTTATGCTTATCACGCGGCTAGAATTACCGCCCCTTTGCTTGGTTTAGCTTTAGTTTTAGCTTATCTAAAAAAAAAGACTTTCTTTGCTCTAAAAAAATCACTGAATTTGCCAGCTTTGTTTACCGCTATTTTGTTAGCTATATATCTTTTTTGGCCAATTGGTCAATCTTTATTTGAAAAAACTGGTCAGCAGCGTATTGCCGAAACAAGTATTTTTTCTGATATCTCTATTATTGAAAAAAGCAACGAATTGAAAGCCAAACACAATAATTCTTTATTTTCTAGAATTGTTTATCATCGTTATCTTCTTTTTAGCAAAGAAGCAGCGGGAAATTTTTTGGATCATTTTAATTTTACTTACTTATTTGTTAGTGGCGATCATAATCCAAGGCACAGTATCCAAACTTTTGGTGAATTTTATTATCTTGACGCGCTGTTTTTTGTAGCGGCTTTAGTTTTTTTCTTCCGTCATAGAAATCGTCTTACTTACTTTTTGTTTTTTTGGTTATTCGTGGCAATTTTGCCAGCTGCTTTCACTCAAGCTACGCCTCATGCTTTAAGAACTTTAGCGGCTTTACCGATTTTATTAATTTTTTTGAGTTTTGGGGTGTGGCAATTTTTACAAGTTTTTAAAAATCTCAAACAAAAAAAATTCGCTTTATTATCAATTGTTGTTGTTTATTTATTTTTTGCGACTACATTTTTTTATCAATTAATTTACATTTATCCAAATCAGTACAGAAGCGAATGGCAGTTTGGTTATGAAGAAATGATTCAAAAATTATTGTTAATAAAAAATAATTATGAAAAAATTTATGTGACTAGAGAACAGGGTAGACCGGCCATGTATTATTTTTTTTATGCGCAAGTTGACCCAAAATTAGTCCAAGCTTTTGACCAACAAGCGAAAAAAGATCAAGGTGAATTTTTAAATTTTGCGAATATTGAATTTATAGATAAAAGTGATCAAGTTGATGGAACTAAAAAAAGTTTAATTATTAGCTCGCCAGATTTTTACAAACGTTTTTTTGCGGAGCAAAATTTTGCTATTATCGATGAAACTGAAAACCAAACTTGGGTATTTTATGAAAATAAATAAAATTTTATTGCTTTTGATATTTTTTTTAGGTTTGTCCTTGCGCTTTTTTCATTTAGGTCAAATTCCGGCAATTCTTAATCGAGATGAGGCGGCTTTGGCTTATAATGCGCACTTAATTGCAACAAGTGGTCAAGATGAATGGCAAGTATCTTGGCCCTTAACTTTCAAATCTTTTGGGGATTATAAATTGCCTGGTTACCCTTATTTATTAGCGTTTTTATTTAAGTTTTTACCAGAAAATGATTTTGTCACTCGTTTGCCTTCTGCTTTAGCAGGTAGTTGCTTGATCATTGTAGCTTTTTTCTTTGCTAGAGATATTTTGAAAGTTAAAGAGCGATCGGCCTTATTAATGGCTTTACTGGTAGCCATTACTCCAGTTTTTTTCTTTTATTCACGGATTGCTTTTGAGGCGAACGTAGCTTTATTTTTATTTGTTTTGGGGTTGTATTTTCTTTTAAAAGATAAAGCAAATTTTGTTTTGGCTAGTAGCTTAATTTTTTTAGCAATTTTAACTTACAACACTCCTTTATTATTGCTGCCATTTATTATTTTTATTTTGATTTATAAAATTGGTTTTAAAAAAATCAAACAGTGGCTAGGACCAGTTTTTTTATTATCGATAATTTTTCTTTGGGCTATCATTAATTTTTACACACTTGCTACACAAAAAAGCACGATTACTATTTTTGGTGATCCGGGAGTTTGGGAGCAATTTGCGCTGTATCGGTCTAATTTGTCAGGATTTTGGCAAACAATTTTTGGTAATAAATACGTTTTTTACTTACAAATTTTATGGCAAAATTTACTCAAAAGTTTTTCTATTAAATTTTTAGTAGAACAAGGAGGTAGCCATCCTTGGCACGCTTTACCCTCTTTTGGGCATCTTTTTTACAGTGTTTATTTTTTAGCGATTTTTATGTTAATTGACTTTTTTGGAGAAATTGTCATTGCGTTGCAAGATGGTTCTTTTAATAAAAAGCATTTGATTTTGCTCTATTTAACCATTGTGGCTTTGGCGCCATCCGTGGTGACAGTAGATAGTCCACACGCTACACGAAGTTTATTTTTCTTTTTTATGTTGATTGCTTTATGCACAATGTTTATTGACAAACTTTGTCGTATTTTATCTAAAAAAAGTAAATGGTTTATAGTTTTTTTCCTAAGTCTTCTAACTATAGAAAGTTTTATTTATTACCAAAATTATTTTCTGCAATACCCCAAACATCAACCAGAAAGTCTTTTTGTTGATTATAAAAATTTAATTCAAGAGGCTAGAAGCCAATACAATGATGAACCAGTGGCAGTAATTGATCCCGGAGGATATCAATACATTATCACTGCTTGGTATTTAAAACTAACAAATGAGCAATTTTTCGCTACAATGCAGTATCAAAGCGCTGATAACATTAATTTTTATTATGGTGAAAGGCTGTTGAATTATCATTTTATTAAAAATTTAGCAGATAAAAATGAGAAAGAGAAAATTGTTCTTTCTCAAGAATCAGGATTAGTTAAATATGAATAAGAAAAAAGAAATTATTTTTTTAATAATAATACTCGCCATAGCCTTTTTTTTGCGTTTTTTTCAACTAGGCAGTAATCCTGCTGCTTTATATTGGGATGAGGCAGCCATTGCTTTGGATGCTTACAGTATTGCGACTACGGGCAAGGACATGAATAACCAATTTTTCATGCAGCCAGTTTTAGGTTCTTATGGAGATTTTAAAGCGCCAGTGCTGATTTGGTTAGCAGTTCCATCAGTATATTTATTTGGCATGACGCCTTTTGCCATTCGTTTGCCCGTGGCCTTATTTTCTATTCTCAGTATTTATTTGGCTTATTTATTATTGAAAGAACTACTTACTTTTGACGGTCAACTGGCCAAGCGCTACAAATTTATGCCGCTTTTATTAGCGCTAATCATGGCAATTTCTCCCTGGACAGTTCATTTTGGCCGCATTGGTTTTGAATCCAGTCTTTCGGTAGCCTTTTTGCTTTTAGCTTTGTTGTTTTTTCTTAAAGCCTTAAAAAATAAAGGTCACTACTTTTTATTGAGTGCTTTTTTTGCCAGCATAGCGGTTTATTCATATTATTCTTTGCGTATTGTTCTGCCTTTGTTTTACTTAGCTTTAGTGATCATCTTTTTTAAAGAAATTAAAAAGAATCACCTTTGGCGTAAATTAATTTTGGCCCTTTGCTTATTTGCTGTTACCATGATTCCTATTCTCAGTTCGCCTTACTATGCGAGGAGTCAGGATTATCGTCTCAATAATGATAATTTAATTCATCACCAAAAAGTAATTGAAGAATCAAGTAAATATTTGGAAAGATATAATTCCAATTTGTATTCAAGAGTGGTTTATCACCGCTACGTATTTGTAGTCCGAGATTTTTTAAGCAACATGGCCGCTCATTTTAGTAACGACTTTTTGTTTTTTAAAGGAGACAATAATTTACGCCAACACTCTGGTTATTTTGGCGAATTTTTATTAGTTAGTTTGCCTTTTTATTATTTGGGATTGTTTTTACTTTTTAAAAATTACAAAAGTAAATTATCGGCTTTTTTAGTAGTTTTTATGGTTTTATCACCGATTCCTGCAGCCATGGTTTATGAAGTCCCACATGCTTCTCGAGCAATTTATTTATTTGTGCCTTTTTCAATATTGATTGCTTGGGGAATCAATCAATTTATACTTTTTGGTAAAAAAATTGCCATTTTTATTACTGCGGGTTTATTTTTAATTAATGCCATTTTTTATTATAGTGATTATTTTATTGAATATCCAAAAAGATCCAGTGAGGCGTGGCTCTATAGTTACAATCAAGTAGCTATATATATTAAGGAGCACTATCAAGAGTTTTCTAAAATAGAAATCGATGAACGTTATTGGCTACCTAGAATTTTTGTTTATTACCAATTTCCGCAATTGTTGGATCAAACTAGAGAGCTCAAAAATGCCCTACTCAATAATCCAATCAATAGTTTTGGTTTGGCTGATCCTTTTGCTTATCTTTTAGATCAAAATGATCTCGGTAAGAAGCAGGCTAAATTTATTTATTATAAAGATGAAATTCCCACCGGTTTTTATGCGGTCAAAAATTTTGATTTCTTAAATGGTGAAAAAAGTTTAGTTTTAGTTGTCAAAGACGGTCAAAAAAGTAATTGATTTATGAAAATGAAAAAATTTTTTGCCTTGGTTTTTTTCTCTTTATTAACTCTTATTAGTTGTCATTATTTTTTCCACCCCGGGGTACCAGTTACTCATGATGGCAATAATCATTTAGTGCGTTTTGCCAATTACAAAATAGCGTTGCGCGAATTACAAATTCCGCCTCGTTTGGCTCCAAATTTGTTAAATGGCTATGGTTATCCGGTCTTTAATTATAATTATCCATTGGCTAATATTTTATCCCTCCCTTTTTCTATTCTTAATTTCCATTATGAGACAACTTTTAAAATAATTATTAGCCTCTCTGTTTTTTTTGCTTTTGTCGGGGCAAATTTATTTTTAAAAAGTAAAAAATTTAAAAGAAATGCCAGAATTTTTTCCTTGCTTGTTTTTGCCCTCAATCCTTATATTTTTACTAGCATTATTTTTCGAGGTAATATTGGAGAAATAATGGCTTGGAGTATTTTACCTTGGATTTTTTATTTCATAGAAAAAATTAAAACAAGCCAGGTTTTGCTTGAAAAAAATTTGCTTTTTTTAACTATTTCTTTAAGTCTTTTACTTTTAGCACACAACGTAACTGCACTTTTTGCTTGCATTTTAATCGGTTTTTATTTGTTATTTAATTTCGGGCGCAATTGGTCAGCTTGGAAAAAATTTATTGTCAGTTTTATTTGGGCTTTTGCCATTGCTTTATGGTTTTGGTTGCCAGCAATGCTCGAAAAAAATTTAGTGACATTAGACGACGTTGATTTGACTCTCAATTATTACAAACATTTTCCAACGCTTAGTCAATTAATTCGTTTGCCCATTTCTTTTGGCTATTCTTATTGGGGCAGTATTGACTCAATGTCTTTTGGTTTGGGAGCTTTGCAATTAATTTTAATTTTTTTATCTTTATTTTATTTGTTTAAAAACAAAGCCAAAGACAATCTTGTTTTTATTCTTGCCCTTTTTATTTTAATTTTAGGTCAATTGCCCATTACTAAACCACTTTATGATTTTTTACCGTTCGTTAAATTTATTCAGTTTCCTTGGCGCTTGACACTGTTAATTTCCATAGTTTTATTGCCCATTAGCGCTCTTATTTTTGAAAACGCTAAAAAATATTGGAAAATTTTGCTCGTTATTTTGACTTTTTTGCAATTATTACAATTTATTAAAACTGAGCCTATAGATTATCGGCATAAAGATGAAATTGATTATGATGCCAGTAGTGAAACCACCTCAGTAAATCAAGAAAATATGCCAAAAAGCTTTACTTTTGCTTTTTTTGAGACAAAACAAGAGCCAGTTTTTATTTTAAAAGGAGCTGGTCAAGTGACTGTTAAAGATTTTTTTGGCTCTTATCGTCACTACTTGTTGCAGTTGGAAGAAAAATCAATTGTTGTTGAATCAACCGCCTTTTTTCCAGGTTGGCAAAGTAAAGTTAATGGTCAGAAAATTAATTATTTAGATAATGAAGAAATCAAAGGGCGGATTGCCTACGAATTAGAAGCTGGTCAATATGAAGTTAGTACACGCTTTACTCAACAAACTTGGCCTAGGATAGTTGGCAACAGTGTTAGCGCTTTCGCTTTATTGCTTTTACTTTTTGTAAGTTTTGATTTTTGGCAAAAGGATAGAAAAAATAAAAAACAGTGATAAACAGAGCAACCAGAGAGAGACTGTCGCCAATTTTTCTGGCAGTAGTGTTTTCACTTAAATAAATACCCACTTGGTGATGACCGGCAGGCACGCTAATTTGAATGTTTCCTAAACTGCTATTTGTTTGAATATCTTGTTTTTGGCCATCAATTTCAGCTTGCCAGCCAGCAAAATTGGCTACTTTGAAATTGACAAGCTCAGCTTCCCTTAATTCAAGACTGATTAATTTTTCGAAACTATGATCAACAATTGTTTCTAATTTATCTATTTCTTGGCCACTGGCTAGCCACACTGCAGGTAATTCTTGATTACTTTTTAATAAAATTGTTTGCTCTGCCATTTGCTTTGGAATGTAGTCAGGCAAAATGGCGCTCATTTCATTTTGAATTCTTTCCGCATCAGTGTAATAAAGAGCGTCTTGCTCATCTAAATATTTTTCTGGTTTAAAATAAGTTGCATTAAAAAGTAAAACAAATAATATAAAAAGTCCGTATAAACCGCGTTGCTGCCGATTTTTAATCAAGTAAGCTGAAATTGCCAAGAGAATAGCGATGAAAAAAACCGCTACAGAGAGAAAACGCCAAGGAAATTGAATAAATTGTAAAATTGCTAAATTATCCCAAATAAATTGACTCTTCATCAAACTCATAAAAAGAGCAAACAAAGTAAAAAAACCAAAAAGCAAAATTAAAAAGAACAAATGACTTTTGCGAAATTTTTTGAAATTTTTATATAAATGAAAAGCACAAAAAAGGCCCAAACATAAAAGTCCCAATAATTGGCCTTTACCCAAGAAAAAAGAAATCCCATCGTCAGGACCCCAAACTGAGCCCTCATATTGCCAGCGATCTTGGAAAAATTGTCTAATGTAAAGAAAATGATTCGAATAATGAAAATAACCGGAAAAAATTGTATTAATGACGGTTAAATCTTTTTCCAGCAGAGCAGGAACAACGTAAAAAGCTGACGCCGCGCCGGCCAACAAAAATTGTGCAGCTAAAGGCCATAGTAACTTCATTTTTTTCTGATGCAGCAAGTAAATAAAAGTAAAGACAGCAGCGAGAGGAATAAAAATTAAAGCAGTTAAATTATGGGAAAGAAGAATGGCAAATAAAGAAATAAACAAAATAAATAAGTATTTTTTTCTTTGTTCTTTAGTGAAGGCAATGATGGCGAAAAGGACCAAAGGCAAAAAAGCCATGGCAAAAGTTTCACTCAAAGCTTCTCTGACAAAAAGATTGACGCTACGATATGGCGCTAATGTGTAAGCAGCAGCGAGTAATAAACCGCCCCATCTACCCAGTAATTTTCTGCCCAAAAAGTAGGCTCCAAGTAAAGTGATAGCGTTTACTAATAAATATAAAATTTTTATACTAGTAACCACACTGCAACCAAGCTTGCAAAAAATAGCCCCAATGAAATAAGGCAGAGGAGCATAAAAATTAAAAAGCGGCATCCCAAATCCATAACCGAAATTACCACTCCAGCGAACTGGGAATTGTCCTTCATCAAGAGCCCTCGACATTTCGGCAATTCTACTGGCATGAGTGAAATCATGGCCGCGAAAAAAACTTTCGTGGAGAACTGAGTAACTGCTGGCCAGAAAAATGAAGAATAAAAAAATCACTACAAAATAACTTTTGAGAAAAGAGAATAGTTGATGTAAAAATTTATTTAGCATCGCTCTTTAGATTTTAAAGAAGAAAATTTAATACTTAAATAAGTAGTTAAAGCTTGCCAACAGGCTTTAATAATGATTTTAAAATTAGCGCCGGTAGCTTGACCGTAAAGTCGGGGATAGTGAGTAACGGCAATTTCTTTAAATTTCACTCCCTTTTTCTTAAGACGATAAAGAATTTCTGCACTGGTAAAAGCACTGCCAGAATTAAGCTTTAAGTTTTTGAGTAAATCTGCCTTAAATAGTTTAAAAGCACAATCAATATCTTTGACGTGAATGCGAAATAATAAGTCAATGTAAATTTTAAAAAGATTGGCATTTAAACGCCTTTTGAAACCCTCTGCTCTTTTTTTTCTATATCCAATAATTGCATCATACTGTGTACTTGCCTCTACAAAATTGGCTAATTCTGCTAAATCAAACTGCAAATCGCTGTCAGTCCAAAAAATCCATTCATATTGGCTTTTTTTAATACCAGTTTTGAGTACTTCACCATAACCTTTATTAGATTGGTGAGAATAGATTTTTATATGTGCATCTTCACTTTGCAATTTTTTAGCAATACTCAAACTAGCGTCGGTGCTGCCGTCATTAATGATTAATAACTCATATTGATGAGCCAAAGTGGGCACAATGCGCAGAGCTTGTTTGATTAAAACCTCTAAATTGGCTTCTTCATTGTAAACAGGAAAGAAAACCGATAGAGACCTAAGTTTTTTCATGACAGTTGCTATCATACTATTAATGAGCCCATAGCGAAATAAAGAAAAGCCTTTTTGTGTCGGCGAAAATAAACTAGATTAAAAAACAAGCTAATTTAAAATAAGCTAGATTAAAAATCAGTTAAAATGTAGTAAAATGGACCCTGGTTGATTCTTTTTATTTTGTTATGGGTCTATTATGTCTATTTCAGTAGTCACTATCGCTAAAAATGCTGAAAACACCATTCTTAAGAATTTGAAATCAGTGCAATTTGCGGACGAAGTCATTTTAATTAACGTTAAAAGCATTGATTCAACCGTACAAATAGCTCAAAAATATTGTAGCAAAATTTGTGATTATAATGAAGATTCCGATTTTGTTGAACCAGTGCGCAATTTTGCCTTAAAACAGGCTCACAAAGATTGGGTGCTGATTTTAGACAGTGATGAAGAAATTCCAGCCACCTTGGCTACAAAGCTTTTAGAAATCGATCAACAAGATTTGGCAGATGTTTGTTATTTAGCCAGAAAGAACATTTTTAGTGGATTTTGGATGGCTCACACCGGTTGGTGGCCAGATTATCAATTACGTTTTTTTAAAAATGGTTTGGTGACTTGGGGAAAAGAAATTCACGGATCAGCGATAATTAAGGATGGTTC
>DBRQ01000009.1:149612-152706 GCA_002306345.1 Candidatus Pacebacteria bacterium UBA1364
ATTGAAGCAGAGCAAAAACTTATTAAAGATGGTGACAATTTTAGCATTTCATCATCGAGCCTTTTAAAAGTTTTTAGTGACGATTGGCTCAGAAGATTTTTTGCTTTAGATGGCTATAAAGATGGAACGCGAGGTTTTTATCTAAGCATGATGCAAGCCGCATACCAAATGACCGTGCAAATGAAGATTTTTGACAAATTAAATAATCAAGAGAAATTTGAAAAAAATAACCAACAAATTTTACTCAAAGATTTGCGTCATTTTCAAAAAGACTTAAATTATTGGATCAATGATTTAGAAAGCAAAGAAAAAAGAGGTTTGAGTAAATGGTTTTTTATTCTGAGAAAAAAGTTTAGTTTATGAAAAAACACGTATCAATTATTATTGTGAATTACAATACTCCTCAAGAAACAAAAGATTGTATTCAATCTTTATCTTTAATTAACCATACGGGATTTGATTATCGCATTATCATTGTGGATAATGGCTCGAAGGAATTATTAAGCTTCAGCCGGCTTTTTCTTAAAAAAAATCCCAAAATTGATTTAATTAATAGCGAAGGTAATCTGGGTTTTTCCGGAGGAAATAATTTGGGTATTCAGTACGCGATTGATCATTATGACAGCGATTATTATCTTTTACTTAATTCCGACACCATCGTCAGTCAAGATTTCTTGCAAAAACTTTATGAGATGATGGAAAAAGACCCTAAAATTGGTTTGGCAGCACCTAAAATTTACTTTCACAAAGGCTATGAATTTTTTAATAATTCTTACAAAGAAATAGAAAAAAATCACGTACTGTGGTATGTGGGTGGTAAAGTGGATTGGCTTAATTTGCTTTTTTACCACATAGGCATTGATGAAGTTGATCGAGGACAATTTACAGAAGAGAGTGAGACTGATTTTGTCACAGGCTGCGCGATGATGATTAACAGGGAAGTCATTGAAAGAGTTGGTCGTTTAGATGACAGCTTTTTCCTTTATGGTGAAGACGTTGACTTTAGTTTAAGAGTTCGTGAAGCTGGATTTAGAGTGATGTATTGCCCAAATTCGGTTATTTATCATAAAGTGGGTCGTTCTACTGGAGGGGCTGGTTCTAATCTGCAACAATATTATCAAACTAGAAACAGATTATTCCTTGCTTTACGCCACGCTCCTTTTAAAAGTAAGTTAACTGCGCTACATTTGATTTTTAATATTTTACGATCAGGCAATGCGATTGAGCGCAAAGCGGTTTTAGATCTTTTATTTGGGCGTATGGGTAAACAAGCTTTTATTTAAAATTATGAAATCCAATTTAACTGCCTTAATCATTGCGAAAAATGAAGAAAAGATGATTCAAGCTTGTCTCGAAACTTTGCCATTTTGTCAAAAAATTATTTTATTAGACGATGGTTCAACTGATAAAACGGTCAGCATTGCAGAAAGTTATGATTGCCAAGTAGTGAGTTTTGCTCACGAATCTTTTGCCAAGTTGCGAGAAAAAGCGAGTAGTTTAGTTGAAACTGATTGGCTTTTTTATATTGATGCAGACGAAAGAGTTACTCCGGCTTTGGCTAAGGAAATTTTATTGCATATCGAAAAAGCTGATTGTCAGGCAATGACCATGAAGCGTTTAAACATTTGTTATGGTCAAAGATTTTCCTTTGGAAATTGGCAAAATGACAAAGTGACGCGAATTTTTAGAAAAACAAGTTTATTGTCTTGGCAAGGAGAAATTCATGAAAGCCCCATTTTTAAAGGTAAAAATATCGACTTACAACATGAAATTATTCATTTAACTCATCGCAATACACAAGATAATTTGCGCAAAAGTACTGATTGGACGATTAAAGAAGCCACTGCCCTATCCGCCGCAACTGTTAAAAAAATTAGTTTAGCAACTATTTTGCGTAAAGGTTTGATGGAATTTTATCGCAGAGCTTTTAAGTATCAGGGTTACAAAGATGGCATGGCAGGAATGATTGAAGCATTAGTTCAAGCCATGAACAGAATGATCGTTTACATTCAAGTTTGGGAATTACAGCAAAAACCTTCGATTAAAAGCAAATATGAGAAAGAAGAACAAGCAATTAAAAATCTTTGGCAAACTGAGGGGCAAATTAAATGAGCAAAATAGTTTTTTTTTCACCCTATTTACCTAAGCACGCGGGTGGCGGAGAGAGGTATTTGTTTGACTGCGCTAGAATTTTGAGTGAAGAAGGTTGGCAGGTTTTTGTTGCTATAAGTCGCCAAGAACCACTTTCCAAAAAAGAAATTTTAGCAATTAAAAACAAATATGAGAGTTTTCTTAATTATTCTTTAAAAAAAATTAATTTTATTATCACCCCTTTGGCTACTGAAGCTAATTTTTTCAAAAAACTTTTTTGGACGGCTAAGTTTGATGTTTGTTATTATCAAACTGATGGCAGTTTATTCTTTTCTTTGGCCAGAAAAAATGTTTTACACATTCAAGTACCTTTAAAATTAGATAAATCTTCTCTTTTAGAAAGATTAAAGTTAGCTAATTGGCGGGTTAAAAATACCAATTCTATTTTTACCAAGAAATATATTGAAAAGTTTTGGCAAACTAAAATTAATTATGTTCATCAACCCTACGTCAATGCTGAAGAATTTTTATCACAAGCTGATGAATTGTTGGGTAAGCCAGTAAAAAAAGAAAAAATTATTCTTTCTGTGGGGAGATTTTTTTCGCAACTGCACAATAAGCGTCAGGACGTTTTAATCACTTTTTTTAAAGATTTGGTTGCCTTGGATCCAGCAGCTTTGAAAGGTTGGAAATTAATTCTTGTGGGTGAAAATGAAGATCAAGACTTGGCTAAGCAACTGGCGGTCGCGGCCAAAGGTTTTAAAATTGAAATTATTCATGATATCAGTAGAGTAGAATTAGTAAAGATTTATAGAAAAGCTAGCTTCTACTGGCACGCCACCGGCTACGAGATTGATGAGGACGAACATCCAGAGAAAGTTGAACACTTTGGTATTTCTACTTTGGAAGCGATGGCTTCCAAAGCTTTGCCCATCGTCATCAATAAAGGTGGCCAAAAAGAAATTATAGGTTCAAGATTGAAAAATTGTTTGTGGGATTCTGA
>DBRQ01000009.1:152758-153221 GCA_002306345.1 Candidatus Pacebacteria bacterium UBA1364
GTTATACCAAGCTATCAAGGAGTTGCGCTTTACGAAAAAAATTTGCCGGCAGTTTTAAATTGCATGAGAGATCAAGATGAATTGATTGTAGTTGATGATGCCAGTGGACCAGGAGACAAAACTGTTGCTTGGTTTAAAGATAAATTTGCCATCAAAAAAGTTGCATTCGATCAATTTGCTGCAGATCTTTATCTTGGGGAATATCAAAAAAATCATAAAAAATTAAGCATTACTTTACTAGTCAATCACCAAAACCAACGTTTTGGGCTTTCTGCCAATCGCGGCTTTGCGCTGGCCAAAAATGACTTAGTTTTTCTTATTAATAATGATGTATCGCCATATCAAGACTGTCTTGAATATTTAATTCCTCACTTTAAAAATAAAGCAGTTTTTGCCGTTGCTTGTTTGGAACATGAAATTGCCACTGCTCAAATTGGTGGCAGAAATAAATTATGGTTTGAAA
>DBRQ01000009.1:153260-176186 GCA_002306345.1 Candidatus Pacebacteria bacterium UBA1364
TATTATCCAGCTTATTGGGAAGATATTGACCTATCTTTTCAGGCAAAAAAAAGAGGATACATCGTTCTTTTTGAACCAAAAGCGCAAGTGAATCATGATCATGAAACTAGTAACCAAACCGTTTTTGGTGCGGCAAAAATACGTCAAATTTCTTGGCGTAATGCTAAAAAATTTACTTGGAAAAATGGTGACATTTGGCAAAAGATTAGTTTTTTACTTTGGCAACCCTATTGGTTGCTTAAAATGAGATAACATGTTTAAAAAAAATCTTTGGCTCATTTTGATCTTACTTTTAGCTTTTGGACTTCGATTTTATAAATTGGCAGAAGTCCCACATGGTATGACTTGGGATGAAGCAGCTATTGCTTATAATGGTTTTGCCATTTTTCATACTAGAAGAGACGAGTGGCTCGAAAAATTACCAATTAGTTTTCGTTCTTTCGGTGACTATAAAGCTCCTTTTGCAATTTATCAAAGTGGTTTTTTTACCGCTATATTTGGCATGAATTTATGGGCAGTACGCTTGCCTTTTGCCCTCCATGGAGTTTTGGCGGTTTTAGGCATTTATTTGCTTTTTCAAGAATTATTTAGTCAGGATAAAAATAAAAAGCGTTGGGCACTGTTAGCGGCTTTTCTTTTAGCAATTTCACCTTGGCATTTGCATTACTCTCGTATTGGTTTTGAATCTGGCATAGCTCTTAATTTAGTAATTTGGACGCTTTATTTTTTTCATCGTTACCTACGAGTAGAAAAGCTCACAAATTTGCTTTTAGCCACTTTGCTTGGTGTTTTAAGTATTTATACTTATCATAGCAGCAAAATTATGCTGCCTCTGCTATTTTTATTTTTAGTTTGTAGCCATCGGTCTTTTTTTAAAACTAAGATTAAAGATTTTGTCATTATTTTAGTAGTCGGTTGCCTTGCATTAGTGCCATTTTTTTATGATGCCCTTTTTGCCAACGGCTTAACTCGCGCCAATAGCACACTTTTTGGTCAAGGTTTGAATTTTTTCTCTTTACTGGCAAATTTAGTCACTAATTTTTTCAGTTATCTTTCACCTAACTTTCTTATTTTTGGTGAGAATATGGGCAATTTTCGTCACGGTGATGGTAAATTTGGAGTAATAGAGCCAATTTCTTTAATTTTAATTCTTTTTTATTTATTTTTTATAAAATCCAAAAAACAAGACAAAGAACTGTTACATTTGGCCTTAGCGAATATTTTGTTTGGTTTTTTACCAGCTATCATTTCCGAAGGTCAAAGTAGTAGCAACAGAAGTCTGTTAGCTTTACCAGGTTTAATTTTATTAACTGTTTTAGCAATTAGAGCAATATTTAATACTTTAAATACAAATAAGAATAAAAAAATCTTTTTGCCTAGTTTAATTGGATTTTATTTAATTATTTTACTGGCTTATCAATGCAATTATTACCAAAATTTTGCCAAAGATAGCGCCGATGATTTTATGGATGGCTATTTAGACACTCTTTGGTATTTACGTTCACTTGATCGCTCAGGTGTAAAACAAATTGTTTTTACCAACGATTATCAACAGGCTTATATTTACGCTCTTTTTGCTTTTGAAGTTAACCCCATTGCTTATCAGGGTGGATTACTGAATTTGTTTTTCTTTACTGAAAAAATTGATGAAAGCGATTTAGCTAAAGCAAACACCATTGTAGTGGCTAGTAAATTTGACCAAATGGGCGACAGAGTTGCTGACAAAGTAATTAAAGGCAGCGATGGGATAGGCAGATTTTTTGTTTACTTGCCGTTATAATAGAGGGCATGGACAAAGAACAATTAATCAAAGAAATTTTAGCAGAAGCGTTGGTTGAACTTGATCCAGCTTTGCATTTAAACACCGCAATTCAATTGGCCAAACCATCTCAGGTTGATTTTGGTGATTTATCAACTAATTTAGCCATGACTGTTTATCAGCAAGTTAAGGAGCGATTTTCTTCACCAAGGGATTTTGCTCTTGCTTTGGTTAAAAAAATCAAAGAAAAACCTGCCAGCAGTTTTTTTCAAACAGTTAGCATTGCCGGTCCTGGTTTTATTAATTTTAAATTGACTGATCAGTATTTTCTTACAAAATTAGCCAAAATTAGCCAGCATAAAAGCCTAGAATTAATTAATTTAGGTCAAGCTAAATCAGCCATCGTGGAATATTCTTCGCCAAATATTGCCAAGCCTTTTACGATTGGTCACCTGCGTTCAACGATTATTGGTGATAGTATTGCTAATTTACTCGAAGCAAGTGGTTATAGAGTTTTTAGAGATAATCACTTGGGCGATTGGGGCACGCAATTTGGCAAACAAATTGTGGCAATTAAACGTTTTGGCGATGAAGCCAAAATTGCGCAATCGCCCAAGCCAGTAGCGGAATTGGTAGCTTTATACGTTAAATTTCATGAAGAAGCGGAAAAAGACCCTTCACTCGACGATGAGGCCAGAGAATGGTTTAGAAAATTAGAAGAGGGTGATCAAGAAGCCAGGCGCATTTGGCAAAAATGCATTGATTGGTCATTTAAAGAATTTGCCAGTATTTATGCGTATTTAGGAGTCACTTTTACCGAAAATAATGGTCGAGGTTATGGAGAATCATATTTTGAAGGGATGCTGCAAGCTTTAATTCAAGAATTAAAGGAGAAAGGTTTGGCTAAAGAGGGCAAAGAAGGAGCGATTTTGATTTTTTATCCAAATGATGAATTACCTCCTTTAATGATTGCTAAAAAAGACGGCAGTACCCTTTATGCCACTAGAGATTTAGCCACTGATCGATGGCGTAGAGAAAATCCTCGTTACCGAAACAGCGATGGCAGTGCGCCTTTGGTAATTAATGAAGTTGGCAGCGAGCAAGCTTTTTACTTTCAGCAACTTTATAGAGCCGAAGAAATTTTGGGTTGGTACAAAAAAAAGGAGAGAGTGCACGTCAAACATGGTCTTTATCGTTTTAAAGAAGGGAAAATGTCAACTCGCAAGGGTAATGTCATTTTCTTGGAAGAAGTACTGACTAAAGCCAAGGAAAAAGCTTTAGCTTTTACTAAAGATGACGATGTTGCTCAAGCGGTTAGCGTTGCTGCTCTCAAATGGAATGATTTAAAAAGAAAATCAGAAATCAACATTAATTTTGACTGGAAGGAACTTTTGAATTTACAAGGTAATTCTGGGCCTTACATGCTTTATACCTATGCTCGGGCTAAAAGTATAATGCGCAAAGCGGCGGAAAATGCTCCTNNATCTGCAAGATGCTCGAGAGGGGGGAGAAAAGCAGACTTTGGTCTTAAATTCTTTGGAAAGAGAATTGCTTAATCAACTGGATGACTTTAGTCAAGTTGTAGCCAAAACGGCCAGTGAATTTGCTCCTCACTATTTATGTAATTATTTGTTTGATTTAGCGCAGCTTTTTAATAGTTTTTATAACAAATATTCCGTTTTAAATGACCCCGACAAAGGCAGTTTTCGCTTGCAGTTAGTTGAAGCAACAGCGATCATCTTAAACGCCGGTTTAGGATTTCTTGGCATTAAGACTTTGGAAAAAATGTAGATTATAATGATGAAGCGAAGGTATTATGCTTTCAGTAGTTTTAGCTACCTATAATGAAGAAAAAAATCTGGCTAAATGTCTTAGAGCAATCAAGGACCTTGCAGATGAAATTATTATTGTGGATGGCAATTCCAGTGACCAAACAAAGGTGATTGCGCAAAGTTTGGCTGCCAAAGTAATTGTTACCACTAATAAAGCTAATTTTCATATCAACAAACAAATGGCCATGGATCAGGCTACTCAGCCCCTAGTTTTGCAGTTGGACGCGGATGAAGTAGTTGATGCGCAACTCAAGAAGTTTATTCAAAAAATAGAAGCCAGTTTGGCCAAAAAAGAACAACTTGAACCAGTAGCTTGGCGGATTAAACGTAAAAATTATTTTTGTGGCCGCTTTTTGAGCAAGGGCGGTCAATATCCAGATCCAGTTATTCGCCTTTATCTTAATGGTAAGGCCAAATTGCCAGCCAAAGATGTTCATGAACAAATGCAAGTAGCTGGAGAAGTCGCTGACGCAGAAGGACATTTGTTGCATAACAGTAACCCCACTTTTCAGGATTATTGGCGAAAATTTCAAACTTACACCACTTTTAAAGCACGACAGTTAAAAACAGCAAAATTGGCAGTTAATCCATTCACTTTTGTTAATTATTTGCTGATTAAGCCAGTAGTCACTTTTCTTTCTATTTATGTTCGCCATCTTGGCTTAGTAGATGGCTGGCAAGGCTTTGTTTTTGCTTTTTTTAGTGGTTTGCATCACAGTGTAGCTTACTTAAAATTTCTAAGGAACAAAGATGCCAATTAAAGTTTTATTTAACGATTCGCCGCTGCATAATGCTAATGAGATTAGGGGTGTGGGAACTTACACTAAATTTTTGGCACAAAATTTGCGCAAAAATAAAGGGCTGCAATTAGTTTTTGCTAAGGATAAAGATTTGAGTTTTCGACCGGAAATCGTACATTATCCTTTTTTTGATTTGTTTTTGCCTACTCTGCCTTTAATTAAAAGAGGCAAAACCATCGTGACTATTCATGATGTAATTCCTTTACTTTACAAAAAATATTATCCTGTGGGTAAAAAAGGGCAGTTAGCATTGGTGAAGCAAAAATTAGCTTTACGTGGAGTAGATGCGGTGATTACTGATTCCAATAATTCCAAGACCGACATTGCTAAATATCTAAATTTTCCTCTGGAAAAAATTTACGTGATTTTTTTAGCGGCTAATCCAGGGTTAAAAAAAGCCAGTGCAGAAGAAATTGCTAGAGTGAGTAAAAAATATAAATTACCCAAAAAATATCTATTATACGTGGGAGACATTAATTATAATAAAAACATTCCGCAATTAATTAAAACTCTAAAATTTTTACCCAAAGATATCAAATTAGTTTGTGTGGGTAAAAATTTTTATCCACATAACATTCCAGAATGGCAATGGATTGAAATTCAAATTGCCTTAAGTGACGTGGCGAAAAGAATTAAATTTATTACTGATTTGGAGAGTGAAAAGGTGAATGACTTGGCGGCCATTTACAGTGGAGCTGTGGCTTATATTCAAGCTTCATTGTATGAAGGGTTCGGTCTACCCATTTTAGAAGCGATGGCCTGTCACACACCGGTTATTTGTGCCAACAACTCTTCTTTTCCAGAAGTAGCCTTAAATAAAGCTTTAATGGTGGAAGAGGCGAAAGCGGAAAATTTTGCTCTGGCGGTAGAAACAGTCCTTGCTTGGACTGTCAATCAAAGAGAGAAATTTGTGAAGCAGGCGGCCGTGCATGCCAGCAAGTTTACTTGGGAAAAAACTGCTAAAGAAACCGTTGATCTCTATCAAGAGATTTTGAAGAAATGAAGAAAAAAGAAATTGTTAGTATTTTTGTTTTTTTTATTTTATGGTTGTTTTTCTTGAGTTTAGTGAGTTTTTTAGCTGGTAAGTTTTTTGCTTACAAGCCAACTTTTGCCTATGCTTACGAATTTTATAAATATGGCTTGTCAGATTTTTTTAATAGAATGGCTAACTTTGATGGTGTGTATTATTTAGGCATTAGCGAAAATGGTTATTTAAACATCGGACTTGTACAAGCATTTTTTCCTTTTTACCCATTCTTAATAAGAGTGCTCAATTTCTTTGTGCACAATCCTTTAATTAGTGGTTTACTGATTAGCCATCTTTTTGCTCTGTTTAGTTTTTACTCTTTTTATTATTTAGTCAAAATGGAACATAAGCAGAAAATTGCTAGCTGGAGTTTAGTTTTCTTTGCTGTATTTGTCAGTAGCTTTTATTTGCGCAGTCTTTACAGTGAATCTTTATTTTTGACTTTGATTTTTACTAGTTTAATTGCTGGGAAGAAAAAACATTATTTACTGGCTGGGGTTTTGGGAGCTTTGGCCAGTGCGACCAGAGTAGTAGGTATTTTTATCTGGTCAAGTTTATTATTAATGGTTTTCTTGCAAGATCGTCGTAAATTGGATGCTTATTTAAGTGTTTCTTTAAGCGCACTGGGTTTAATGGCCTATATGCTTTATTTGAATAAATTTTTTGCTGATCCCTTATATTTTTTTCATATGCAAGAAAAATTTGGAGCAAATCGTCAGACAAAATTGGTTTCTTATCCTCAAGTGATTTGGCGTTATTTAAAAATTTTCTGGACTGTGAGACCAATCGATTGGAAATTTTATACTTACGTACAAGAATTTACACTGTCGCTTTTAGCTTTGGGAGGATTAGTGATGGCTAGTTGGCAAAATTTCAAAAAGAAAATTAAAATTAATTGGGTCTTTTTAGTTTTTGCTTGGGGAAGTTATCTTTTACCCACTCTAACTGGTAATTTCTCAAGTATGCCTCGCTACATTTTGGTTTGTTTTCCACTTTTCATCTATATGAGCCTCTTTTTAGAAAAAAAGTCTTGGCCCTGGCGTTTCTTCTACCTGACAATCAACCTGATCTTACTTATAATCAACTTAATTTTGTTTACTCAGGGCTACTGGGTGGCATAGAGATTGTATTAGAAAAGGAGCTATTTATGAAAATTTTAGTAACTGGTGGCGCAGGTTTCATTGCTTCCCATGTGGTCGATGCTTACGTTGAATTTGGGCATGAAGTAGTCATTGTTGATAATCTTTCGACGGGTAACTTAAAAAATTTAAATCCCAAAGCTAAATTTATCGAAGCTGACATTACAGATAAAGACAAAATTCAGGCAATTATCAAAAGCGAAAGACCAGAGGTCATCAATCATCATGCTGCCCACATCCAAGTGGGTTATTCGGTTAAAAATCCGCAATTTGATGCGGAAAATAACATTATTGGTTTACTAAATATTATGGAAGCTGCTAAAGAAATTCCAATTAAAAAAGTAATCATGGCAGCGACTGGTGGCGCGATGTATGGGAATAAAAAGACGCCTTTTACTGAAGAAATGAAGGCCGAACCGCTTTCCCCTTACGGTATTTCCAAACGTGCTGGTGAGCTTTATTTAAATTATTATCATGAACTTTATCACATTCCCTTCATTTCACTGCGTTATTCCAATGTTTATGGGCCACGCCAAAATGCTCATGGTGAATCTGGAGTGATTGCTATTTTCTCGGAAATGATGGCTCAGGGTCAAACGCCCATTATTAATGGCGATGGCACACACACTCGCGATTATGTTTATGTGGAAGATGTGGCTCAAGCTAACGTGTTAGCTTTAAATAGCGATTTTGTCGGCGAATTGAATATTGGTACTAAAACTGAAATTTCTACCAATGAAGTTTTTCGTAAAGTAGCACAAGCGATGGGGCTTGTTATGGAGGAAAAACATGGTGTTGAAAGACCAGGTGAACAAGTGACTAGCTCACTTGATTACAGTAAAGCCACAGCAATTCTCGGTTGGAGACCACAGGTCAATTTTGACGAAGGCGTGAGGAGAGTTGTTGAGTGGTACAGGAGTAAATAAATTAGTTTGCTTTAAATTTAATATCCACTTTTTTGTCGAAAGCTTGTGCTAGCTTGTTTAAAAACTCTAAGCTAGGATTTGTTTTACCACTTTCGAAACGACTAATATTAGCTTGCTTAGTTCCAATTTTATCTGCCAAATCCTTTTGAGTCATCTTTTTCTTGAGACGATTCTTAATTACCAAACTAATTGCTTCATACTTTGGTCTAAGAGCTTCATACTCTTTGGCAAATTCTGGATCAGCCAACTTTAGCTTTTTAACTTCTTCAAATGTAACTATTTTTTTCATATTTATTTTCTCCTTAAACATCACTTAATCTTTTTTCTGCTAATGCGATATCTTTTTTTGGTGTTTTATTAGTTTTTTTAGTAATGATATGTAATAAAATAATATCTCTTTCTTTAATAAACGATAAAAATATTCGATAATTTTTGGATCTTAATTCCCAAATATTTTTACTGCCCTGTAAATATTTTAAATAAGGATATTTTAAAGATCTCCCATACATAGACAAGAGGTCTATTGTCCAAAATATTTTAGTTTGATCTTTAATTGGTAATTCATTAATGAAGTCTAAAACTTGATTTTTACCATTTCTATTTAGATAAAAGATTATTTCATATTTAGACATTAAGTGAGAAAAATTATATATCACTTACGATATTTTTCAAGCAACACAATTTCCAAAGTATCATTGCACCTAAAGCGTTCTTTTTCTCTAGATTCACCAAAAAGAGTGAGTTCGTAATAACTGGTTTTGCCATGTTCATAAACACTATCGTCCAAGACGACGGCCATAATATCAGCCTGGCCGTTCTCTGTATTAATATCTTTAACTTGACAGCCAGCCTCGCTCATCAAATATTGAAACTCTGTGGCATTATGATAAGGGTGGCGTGCAGATTGATTACTAATAAATAGAGGCTCTTGATACTTTTCACAAAAACTTTGGGAACAAGCTTGCAATTCGGCCACGCTGTATACAGCTGGAGCGAAATAATTAGCCTTAAGAGCAAACTGTAGAAAAGTAATATAGAGGAAAATAGCTCCTAGATAAATATATCTCGCTCGTAGGAAGCTGATTGATAAAAATAAAAGTGGCAAAAGACCAAAAATATAATGGGCGTGAAAAGAAACCGGCATCAGTATGGTTAAAAATAAAGTCAAAATAAAAGCAAAAAAACTGTATTCTAAAAATAAATTCTTTTCTCTTTTGCGAGAAAGATAAACGAACAAAATTAAGAAACAGATAAAAAATATTGCCCAAGGTAATGTGGTGGCCAAACTAAACTCACTTAAGTTGTGTAAGCGCGTGAGAAAAGAATTGTTACTTTGCTTAAGTTTGTCGCCAAAAAGCATCATCTTGCTTAATAAAAAGCCATGACGTAATTCAAAAAATATAGTTGAAAGATTAACTAAACCCAGTGAGGCGATAACATATAACAAATAAGATAGAAAAACCTGACGACGATAATAGAGAACTAAAATTAAGAAAGCCAGCAAAGTGGGGACGGCTGAATAAGAAAAGCCTGTGGCTAAAGCAATAAAAAAAGCACTAATCATTGGCAGAATTTTATTCGGTTTTTTCTGTACCAAATAAACCGCCAAACTGTAAAAAGCAATTAAAATACAAGGCGTGACGAAAGAAGGATTCCAGATAAAACGACCCTGAATAATATATTGCGGATGAATGGTAATGAGTAAAAAAACCAATAATAAAGATTTTTCCAAACGCGGATAAGCACGTAAAAAATACAAGCCTAAGACAAAACTAGCTAAATAAAAAGCGCTACAAGCGATTAAGCTGGCGTAGGGAGAGTGATTGGAAAGTAAATAGAATGGATAAAGTAAATAAAAATAAATGGCACTTTGATTGAATGGCAAAGCGCTAGTTTGTGGGCCAAGCAGAGGAGGTTTGCCGGTTTCCTGCCACTTAAAGAGCACTAAAAAATCTCGACCAATGTCGTTAAAAAATAATAGTGAAGTATCAATTTTGTAAAATCTCGTCCAAAGAAAAATCAGGCTCAAAAGAAAAGCAACAAGATATAGATTGCGGATTTTTGGCATGCAGTGATGAGATTATATCAAAAATACTAGAGTGAGTATATTAAAGTCATGTGTAGTCACACTTCCTGTAATCTTGAGTGTATATAATTTAAATTGTGATAAATACTAAAGCAAATGATGATCAAAACTTGAATTTGGCATTAGAATGGACTAAAATAGTCCACAATATGTCCACAGTTCAGCTAAAAGTCACCATTTCAGATCGTTTGCAAATCTTGCTTAAAAATCAAGCAGAAAGTCTTGGTTTAAGTATGGCTGCTTATGTCAAAAATCTAATCATTGAAGACATAAAAAAAAACGACTTCCCAAGTAAAATAGCCAGTCAAGAAATTGAAAAAAGTTATGAATCGGCTATCAAAAATAAAAAGTCAGCTAAAAAAATAGATAATTTAGATGAATTTTTTAATAATTTATGAAGCCAATTAAATTTGATCAAAATTTCATCAATAAATTAAAAAAACTTAAAAATCAAAATCCAACTCTTTATTTCAAAGTTTACAAACAACTTTCTCTTTTCAAAGAAAACCCCAGACATCCTTCTCTACGCACACATGAATTAAAAGGTAAACTTAAAAATGTTTTTAGCATTTCAGTCGATAGGTCTTTTCGTCTGGTTTATATTAAAAATGGAGAATATTTATTTTTTGATCTGGGTTTTCACAGTCAAATTTACAAAGACTAGTTATTTTTTCACCCTCTCAAACAACTTCAGTGCTTCCGCCACGGCCTGATCCATGTTCAAGTAGCGATAAGTACCAAGACGACCGACAAAATGGATGCCTTGGGTTTCCAACTTTTTGGCTTCACGCAAATATTTTTTCAATAATAAATGATTGCGTTCTCGAGGCACTGGATAATAGGGCTCACCATCCCAAGTGGGATATTCTTTGGAGATGATCGTTTTGGCGATGGGTTTCGCGGGTGGATAGAAATATTTGTATTCAATGATGCGGGTAAAAGGGTAGTCTAGAGAAGGGTAGTTGACAGCAGAATTTTCTTGGTAAAATTCTAGGTCATGTTCTTCAAAATGAAAATCCAAAGAACGGTATTCTAAATGACCATAAGCGTAGTCAAAATATTGATCAATGGCGCCAGTATAAAAAATTTGCTCAAATTGACTGAGATCGTTCTGCTCACGAAAGTTGAAAAAATCAGTTTTCAAACATAATTCAATATTCTGATGCGACAGCATTTTCTTTACCAAGCCTTCAAAACCATTAACTGGCAAGGCCTGATAACGATCAGTGAAATAGCGATTGTCAGTATTAAAACGCAAAGGATTACGCTTAATGACCGCCGCATCCAGCTCGCTAGGATCCAGTGCCCACTGTTTAAGGCTGTAATTTTGAAAAATTGCCTCGTAAAGTTCGCTACTGACTTGAGACAAAACATAATCTTCGCTATTAGCTACATTTTTAAGCTTTTTAGTTTTTTTAGCTAAAAAAGCCCGCATTTCTGCTGCATTTTTGAGTTTCTGATGAAAAAATTGATTGATGGTGTTTAAATTAATTGGCAAATTAAGCAATTGATTTTTAACTTTAACTAAAACCTGATGTTCATAAGGTTGCCACCTAGAAAAGGCTCTAAAATAGTCCCAAACTTCTTCCTTGTTGGTGTGAAATAAATGAGCACCATAATTGGAAACACGAATACCGGTACCACGATCTAAGTGATCGAAACAATTGCCGGCCAAATGAGCTCTTTTGTCTAAGACTAAAACGGAATCACCGCGATGAGCAAAACGTTCCGCGAGGGTTGCTCCAGAAAGACCAGCGCCAATGATTAGAATGCGAGACATGTGGTTATTTTACCTTTTTTAATTGATTTTGTTTGAAGTGTAATTGTTTGGCATTTTTAGTGGTAATGACACTTCGACCAGTTTGTTTTTCAATTTCTTTTCGAGCTAATCCAGCTACATGTCCGCCTTCGCGTGCAACTTGCTTGTTTTGTGATAGGCCAGCTGGTTTCTTCTTTTTAGAGATTTCTGTGGTTGAAGCTTCCGCTAACATATTGAGCACAATTTCTAAATTGGTCATATTGTCGCGTAAGTTTTCTTTCTTTAGACCCTTGAGTTGTTTATATTCTTTCACAGATCTATTCGCCCAAGCTTTAGTGATCTCATCAGTTAAAATAGCAAATTCAATACCTTTGTTAATGCCACGATTCTGCCATTCATCGGTTAAATCTTTGCGAACTTCGATACTTTTGAGACGCTGGTTGATCCATTCTTTAGAATAACCTTTGCGTAAATAGGTCTGCATGGCACGCTCAAAAGCCAATTCTGGATCAGCAGTTTCCTCGAGTCGTTCATAGCCAACTCTAGCTAACCAAAGCTTAAAAGGTTCAGCCTTGGGAGAGGGAATAGATTGAATTAAACGAAGAAGAGTCTCAGTGTCAGCCACATCAGTTAAATATTTTTTACCATCACTGGACAACATTTTCAGTTGTCCGATTTTTGCGGACAACTGACTTCCTTCCTTTTGTAATTTGGTTTTTAAGTCACTCCAATACTTTCTTGGTCTTGAACTATTAGTCAAAATTACAATAACATCAATCACCGAAAACCACCACAACTCCTTCTTGCTGTCCCAATGACGACGGACTTCTTGTTGATTAAAAAGAGCAAGATTTTGGAGATTTGGCATAAAAATAAAATACCAAAATAAAACCCAAAAAGCAACTGAAAAGAAGACTTTGTAGCAGTTGCTGTAATCTTAAAAAACGGGGATCCTATCGATTAGACAGGATCCCCTTTGGTTAAAAGAAAAAACTTTTAAAGCTTAGTGGCAGCTACCTTAGACAACTCACTCCTTTCTGCATCCGCAGTGTTCAATCGGAGAATATAACAGAGTTTTTCTCCCTTCATACACCTGAGTGCATAGGTTAAGCCATTGTTGAATTTGTTGAGATGCCCGTCAATCTGTTCAGTGTCGCCACATAGCACCACTACACTTCCTTCCCCGGCACGGGTAGTAATCATTTTGACCTGAGCACGAGTCAGGTTTTGAGACTCGTCAACAAAGATCAAACTCTTTCGAAGCGAACGCCCTCTCATATAATTGAGAGGTTTAGCTTCGATTTGGAGTTGTTCTAGTAAAAGACTCTTGTCCGTAACCTCCTTACCATCTTTTTTACGAGTATCTTTATCGATGTTAACTAAAACTGACAAGTTGTCATAGATAGGATTGAGAAAGCCGTCAAACTTAATATCCATGCTACCCGGTAAATAGCCAAAGGATTCATCGGCTTCTACATTGGAGCGGGTCACATAGAACTTTTTGAAAAAGCCATTTTGCTTAGCTTCGA
Source organism: Candidatus Pacebacteria bacterium UBA1364 (assembly GCA_002306345.1). GTDB lineage: Bacteria > Patescibacteriota > Microgenomatia > UBA1400 > PJMF01 > UBA1364. The sequence continues at coordinate 166,118 of DBRQ01000009.1, forward strand.
TACCGACGGCCAAAGCGAATAAGGTTTTAGCCGTACCAGCCGGACCTTCGATAATCACTAATCTTTCTTCTCCTTCTTCGGTGAGTAGGGCCTCCATTAAAAATTGCTGAGTGCGATTGCGAGCTTTGATGCCAAAAACATTTTGGTTTTCATGCTGTAGAGCAACCACAGAATGCCCGTCGAAACGACCCAATTTAATTTCTTTATGGTTCGCTTCATTTTGAATGATCAAAAATTGATTGATCACTAAAGTAGGGACAACGCGTTGTTGATGCTCATCCAAAACATAAAAATTTTCTGGCAATAAACTCCAACCTTTATTAGCGCTTTTACCTGCAAAAATGTAGTTGAAACTTTCTCTCTGACAAAGCACGGTTTGTTGACCAGTGTATTCGTCTTTTTCTTGCATTAAGTCTTGAGTTTTAAGACCACAGCGTTCTGCCTTGGTGGCCAAGTAAACGTCATTAGTCACAAAGACGATGTTTTCTACACCACTTTTTTGCAGTTGCACAGCGGTTTTGAGAATCTTGTGATCGGGATCGTTTGCGTCCCAACCATCAAGAAGCTCTTCACCATTGCCAAGCTTACCAATAATCTTGATGGTAGTACCTCCTGCATCGATGCCTTTATTAATATCTCCTTGTTTAGAGAGTTTACGCAGTAATCTACCGATAATACGCGAAGCATTGCCTCGTGCATTATCTTCTTTTTTAAACTTTTCCAGTTCAGTAATGACCACCTCTGGAATGTTGATGATGCCCCTGAAAGAATCATCAATTAAGCAATCAGGGTTTTGTAACAACACATTCGTATCTAAAACATAGTTAATCAGTTTTTGTTGACTCATGTGTTTTATTACTCCTTTCTTATCTATGATGGGTGGGATGTCTGCCAAAAGCTTTTGTTTTCTTGACAGCTAAAGATCGTCACTTTAGAAAATGGGAAATAACAAGCTTTAGCTGTCAAGAAGTTTTTTCTTTTTAAAGAGCTAGCAAATTTCGACCGCTTTTGATCTGATTTGCATTGCTATTGATATTAGCAAAACCATTGGGAAATGCTAGTAGAAACTAGGAGAAAGAACCAGGGGGAGAAACTCCCTTTCCAAAATTAAGAGCAGATGTTATACAATGAAGCGAATGCCAATGTTAGATAGTTTCACTAAATACCGTGAGTTGCTCAATGAGTTAACCATGCGGGAGATTAAACAGCGTTATAAGCAGTCTGTTTTGGGCTATGCATGGGTCATTTTGAATCCTTTTTTTCAAATGATTGTCATGTCTTTTGTGTTTAGTATCATTATGCGCATTCCTAATTTAGGCGTGCCGTATCCAATTTATTTATATGCCGGCTTACTACCGTGGACACTGTTTTCTAACTCATTAACTAGTGCTGCCAATGCACTGGTTGGCAATGCAGGGCTCATTACCAAGATTTACTTTCCTAGAGAAATTTTTGTGATTAGCACGATTTTGGCCAAAATTGTTGATTTTGTGTTGGCTTTGAGTATTTTTGTGGTTTTTATGATTTTTTATCACATTCCCATTACCTGGTACATTCTGTGGGTCATTCCTATTTTCGCTATTCAACAACTTTTTACTTATGGTCTGTCGTTGTTTTTGGCGGCGGCCAATTTGTTTTATCGCGATATTCAATATTTGTTGAGTTTAATCATTTTGATTTGGATGTATTTAACGCCAGTCATTTACTCCACTGAACTTTTCCCAGCAAAATATCGTTGGATTTTTCAAATTAATCCCATGTCGGTCATTATCAATGCTTATAGGCAGGTGATTTTGGCTGGTGATATGCCAAATTTACGTAGTTTAGCCATTGCGCTAGTTTTATCAGTGCTTTTGTTAATTGGTGGGTATAAATTCTTTAAAAAATTGGAAGGCGTCTTCGCAGATGTTGTTTAGGACACAAAGACCATGACTGAAAATACAAAGATTGCCATTAAGATTGATCACGTCAGCAAACTTTTTCATAGGCAGAAGCAGAGAACTTTCAAAGAATTAATTCCTGCTCTAATTGGTGGAGAAAAAGCAGTGGAAACTTTCTGGGCCCTGCAAGACATCAATCTAGAAATTAAAAAAGGTGAAACTTTGGGGATCATTGGTCCTAATGGCAGTGGTAAAAGTACTTTGTTAAAGCTAATTGCCGGGGTCAGCAAGCCGACCAAAGGCAGTATTACCGTCAATGGCAGAGTTGCTCCTTTAATTGAGCTTGGAGCTGGTTTTCATCCGGAATTAACTGGCAGAGAAAATGTCTTTCTCAACGGCGTTATTCTTGGCATGAGTCGTAAAGAAATTAAGGCAAAATTCCAAGAAATTGTCGATTTTGCGGAACTTTGGGACTTTATTGATCAACCAGTCAAACATTACAGTAGTGGCATGTATTTGAGACTGGCCTTTGCAGTGGCGATTCATACCGAGCCAGAAATATTGCTGGTAGATGAAATCTTGGCAGTCGGAGATGCCAGTTTTCAAGAGAAATGCTTCAAAAAGATTGAAGAGTTAAAAAATAACGGAGTGACAATTGTGATGGTCTCTCACTCTATGCCTTCCGTGCAAAAGTATTGCCAAAGAGTGGCTTACATTAATTTTTCTAACTTAGTGGCTATCGGCGACACAAAAGAAGTTTGCGCTAAATATCAAGCTGATATAATGAATAAATAAATTATTTTTGGGCAAAAATCTTGTTCCAAGTTAAATCAGATAATTGATTTTTTAGATTGCTAAAATCACTTTCAGATAATTCTTGTTTATTATTGACACTGATTTGCTGAACCCATACTTGCAAATCAAATTGGACCTCTTTAGGAACAATAGATAATAATTTTGACTCAATTTCTATCCCTTCAGCTCCAATTTCTGTGGTAATTACTGGTCTGCCATAAGAAAGACTTTCTAAAACTTTAAGGCGGGTACCAGAACCAGCAAAAATCGGGGCAACTAATAGATCGATCTCGGCATAAAAATTTCGCAAGTCATCTACGTAATCAATAAATTCTACATTTGCTAAATTTTGATAAAAAAGGTGATTGTTTTTACCCAAGACAAGAACTTTGCGGTCAATTTGTTTTTTTTGCAAAGCTGGCAAAATTTGAAGGAGTAAATAGTCCAGAGCTTTTTTATTGGGAGTGTGTTTAACCGAACCAACGAAACCAATAGTCAGTTTTTCTTTATTACGAGGGGCTAAAAAATCAATTTTTTCTATGCCATTAGGACTGATTTCAATTTGATCTAAATTAAAAAGTTTTTTGACAAGAAAAGCGTCTTTTTGAGACATGACTATAATCTTTGAAAAAGATTTCAGTAGGTTTTTTTCATAGAAGTAAACTTGTAGGCAACTAAATAGTCTAATCAATGTTTTCAGCGGATTTCGAGAGGCAAAAGCCCTTCTGTAAAAAGAAACTGTAGAGATATCTAGAGCCACAAACTCATCTAGCTGTTTCGTGGTTAAATACTTAGCTAAATATAACATTTGCGTAGTTTCAATTCTGATTTTGGAAAAATTGAAATTATTTAATTTTTCTTGCAACTCTTTGATTAGTGGTAAAGAAAAATAATTGGTTAAATGATAAGGAATATTCTTTCTCAAACTCGTCAAAATTGATTTTTGACCCAAAGAAAATGTTTTATAAAAAACAGTTTGCTGATTTAAAAAAGCTTTCTCTTCTGCAGTCAGAAGCTGATCTTCCGTAAGAAAAAAGTAAAAATAAATTTCGTATTTTTTACTTAAGTGTAAAAGAGTTTGCTTAATTCTGGTTGCACCACCACTAGTTTGCGGAAAAGGGGAAATGCCGGAAATAAGTAATAATTTTGATTTGGTCATTAATATCTTCCAATAATACCTAATTTAATAAGCATTTTGCCAAAGAAACTTTGTCTAAAATTAAATTGTTGACGCAATTGCCTGAGTTCTTGATGAGTAAAAAGCTCCTGCAAAACTTGCTCTCGTTCTTGATTTAATAATTTTAAATTGGTGGAGCTAAGGCCAGTTTGATCAAAATAAACAATTGGCGTAGCTAAATGCTGCCAAGTACATTTTTGACTTAAGAAAAGCTGCAAATTAAAGGCCCAATCAGCCACAATCTTTAAATCCTCACGATAAAAACCGAATTTGTCAAATAAAGCACGTTTCAAAAACATGGATTGATGACAAAGAGAGTAACGATAAAAAAATAATTTACTTAAAAAATCTGGTTGACGGTAAATTTCAGGCTGATTAATCTGAGAATTTAGTCTCTTAGCATCAGCATAAACGATATCAACATCAGGTTGAGTTATAAAAACACGATTTAGAGCATCTGGATCGAGCAAATAATCGCCACTGTGCAAAAATAAAAGATATTCTCCTCTGGCTTTTTTAATGCCTTGATTTAATGCCTGATAAATTCCCTCATCCTTTTGGCTCTGCCAATAAGAAATTTTAACTTGATTGTTTTTAATCAACTCCACACTACCATCGGTAGAGCCACCATCAATCACAATATATTCAAAATCAGTAAAAGTTTGAGAAAAAACACTAGCAAAGGTTTTTTGAAGACCATTGAGGTTGTTGAGATTGACAGTTACGATACTTAGTCTCATAAAATAACATTCAGTAATTGAGTTAACCAAGATATTATGGTTAGATCATTATACTCATATTTTGAGAGAAAAATGAAATATAGTACATTTATTCTTAAGGAAAGCTTAAATTTTGAAAAAATGATTGGAATATTATTTATATTTATAGGAATCTATTTTATCAACAAATGAAAAACATTAATTACAAAACATTATCCATAATAATTCCTTGTTATAACGAGGCAAAAACTATTCAGGAGATCATATTAAAAGTTTTAAAAGCTGATAGTTTGGGTTTAAAAAAAGAAATTGTTATAGTCGATGACGGAAGTATAGATAAAACTAGAGAAATTTTAAGTAAATATAAAGAAAAAAAGAATTTTAATATAATTTTTCATAAGAAAAATACTGGTAAAGGAGGTGCTTTGAAAACAGGCCTATTGGAATCTAGTGGTGACATAGTTTTAATTCAAGATGCTGATTTAGAATATGATCCTCAGGATTATCCTAATTTATTAAAACCAATTATCAATAACAAAGCGGACGTGGTTTATGGATCCAGATTTTTAGGTGGCAGACCTCATCGCGTTTTATATTTTTGGCATTCTCTCATGAATCGCCTGTTAACTACTTTTTCTAACATGCTTTCTAATATTAATTTAACTGATATGGAGACTTGCTATAAAGTGATGAAAGGTGATTTAATTAGAGAATTAGCTCCAAAGCTAGAGTCTAAGAAGTTTGGTTTTGAGCCAGAAGTAACCGCTAAACTTGCCAAAATAAAAGAGGTTAGATTTTATGAAGTTGGAATTTCTTATTATGGAAGAACTTATAGAGAGGGAAAACATATTAATTGGTTAGATGGTATTCGTGCCATTTGGGAAATTATTAGATATAATGTTTTTTATAAATAAATATAAAAATAAAAAAGAGCCTATTCTTGAACCAATTCTAAGAGAATTACGATTTGGTGTTGCTAAAAACTCACTAGAAAAAATATTAAACAATAAAAAATACATTTTGGATTTTGGTTGTGGCCCAGAGGCTAAATTTTATTCATATTTATGCGACAAACAATTTAAATTCAAAACTTATTTTGGATTTGATCCGCTACTCAAAAACAAAAATAAATGTCCAAAAAATATGAAGCTTATTAATAATAAGCAAGCTATAAGCAGAAGAAAATATGATTTAATCAGCATGTTTGCTGTATTGGAACACTTGGATTATCCTAATTTTAACTATAAATTTATAACTAACAGTATAAAACCAGGAGGATATCTTATAATCACTACACCAACCAAAATAGCAAAAAATGTTTTAGAATTTCTATCATATAAATTAAAAATAGTATCAAAAAGAGAAATAGAAGAGCATAAACATTATTTTAATATTGAAGAAATAGAATCATTATTTAAAAAATATAAATTAAAACCAATAGAATCAAAGTTGTTTGAATTAGGAATGAATAATTTTGTGTTATTTAAAAAAAGTGAAAAATAAACTAAAAATAAACACTAGTAATTTCCTTGACTTAATTATAAAAACTTGGATTTTCTACCTATTTTTTGTATTTTTGACTACCGAACTCTTATCTTTGTTTAATTTAATTAGCAGAACATCGATAATAATTATTTATTCTATTGTTGCTTTATCAAGCCTTGTGTTTTTGTTTAAAAATAAGATAAAAATTGATTTTCATTCCTTAAAAAAGATTGGAAAGAGTGACAAATTCATTCTTTCTTTAATCATTTTGACGATATTACTACCACTTTTATTTACAGCTCTTTATTATCCACCTAATAATTGGGACTCGATGACCTATCACATGGCTAGAATAATGCATTGGATTGATAATAAAAATGTTAATTTTTACTTTACTCAAAATGATCGACAACTATTTAGTGGTCCACTGGCAGAATACGTGATTTTACACTGGTATTTATTAGTAGATTCAGATATTTTTTCCAATTTAGTGCAATATTCTTCTCTAATTATCACAGCTTGTGCTTCATATTTAATCACCAAATTTTTATCTGAAGATAAAAAAATGAATTTATTGTCGATTGTTTTAGTACTGACAACTCCCATGGCAATCATGCAAGCAAGTAGTACGCAAAATGATTTAGTAGTGTCTTCAATTTTATTGTCAACAATTTATTTAGGATTTAAAAAATCTTGGTGGCTTTTTGGTTTATCCATTGGTTTGGGAATACTAACTAAAAACACCTATGCCATTTTTGCCTTACCTTTTTGTATCTATTTCGGAATTAAGTGGTTAAGAGAATATAAATGGAAAATTATAAAACCATTTTTATGGTTTTTCTTTTGCGTGATTTTCATAAATGCTATGCACTGGTATAGAAATTATCAAGAATTTGGTTCACCGGTTGGACCAAAGCACATGTCTCAAGAAATGTTAAATAGTGAACATGATCCTAAATTTATTTTTTCTAATATGATTAGAAATTTTGGTTTACAAATTGGCTTACCAAATAACAAATATAATCTGTTAATAGATAAGGTTGTGTACAAATCGCACGAAAAACTAGGTGTAAGCATAAATGACAAAAGAAATTCTTGGAATTCCATGACCTACAAAACTCAGTTTTCAATTCACGAAGATCTTGCTGGAAATTTTTTATTGACAATGCTCTTAATGTTATCTTTTTTATTTATTTTTAGAGAAAAGTCAAAAATGTATTATGGGTTTGCCATAATTGCTAGTTGGTTAATTTTTAATTATTTGTTGAAATGGCAACCATGGGGAAGTAGACTTCTGCTACCATTATTTTTAGTCTCTGTCCCACTTATTGCTGATGTCTTAGTTAGGATCGCAAAAAACAATATAATAACTTTTTTAATTATTTTCATTTTGTTGCTTTGTGCTTGGCCATTTGTGGCTGGAAGTAGTAAATATTTTGGTAATTTTCCAGTTACATTGAGTTCTGATAGACAAATATTCCCATTACCCGAATTTGGCAAAGAAAGTAGATTTAAAAGATATTTTTACAGCAGAAATGCATTATTACCAGACTTAGAATCTATAAATAAAATTATTAAAGATAATAAAATTGAACACATTGGATTAAATTTAGAATATGACAGTACAGAATATATTTGGTGGGTAATATTAAAAAGAGTAAACAAAAATATAAATATAAAAATTGTAGAGGATGATTTTTTTGAAAAAACTGGCAAACCAATGCTTGTTTTTTATGATAAGGAACAAACCAAAAAATATAACAATATTCAATCACAATATGTAAGTACGAGCGTGAAAATGTATTTTAATAACGAAAACTTATAATTTTAAATATTTTACTTATCATTTGAGAAATTTTCCAAGATTTGGAGTTTATAATTTCGTTTAATTTTTGTTTATAAACAAAATCTTTTTCTTTACAATCATAAACCTTATTATTTCTAAGCTTCTCTAATTCTGTCACATATTCACCATAATCAAAATATTGTTTAAAAGATTTAAATTCTATTGCTAATTGAATTGGAATATCCAGTATAGATCCAGAATATATATCTCCACAAATAATTTTAGATTGTTCCCGTGTAATTGGGAAAAATTTTTTATAATTTTCGTAGTAAATGTTGGAAACCTCTTTAAAAACCAGTCCACTTTTTGTTGCGTATTCTGAAAATCCACCAAGTCTATATGTAGCAAAAGAATTTTTTACATAAACGCTATTATAATTTTTGAGACAAAGTCTTATCGTCATATCGTAGTCACCAACACACTTATATTTTGTATTAAAGCAATTTTCTTTAATAACTATTTTTCTATTAAATAGCATTGTTTGATGATTAGGAGTAATTGTAAAAAAAATATTTTTAATGTTTGGTTTTACTTCATCTTTCTTTTTAGTTTTTTCGTTAAAGTTAATTACTGGAGCATATGAAAAAACTGCCTTACTCTTTTCTAAACATTTAACAGATTCCTTTATTCCGTCTTTGTTGTGATAAAAATCATCAGAATTCAAAAATGCCAAGTACTTGCCTTTTGACAAGAAAACTCCTTTGTTCATAGCATCGTAAACACCACTGTCTGACTCGGAGACAAATTTAATCCATCCCTTTTGTTTATATTCTTCTAACAAAGCTCTGGTTCCATCACTTGAATTCCCATCTATAACCAAATGTTCTATATTTTCATAGGTTTGATCGTGAACCGACTTAAGGCATTGTTTAAAAGTTTTAACTCTATTATTTTTAACTAAATTCAATGTGATTGTGATGATAGATACTAAAGGTTTTTGCATTTTATCTTTTTATAAATGTGATAATTTCTGACTTCTTTGTTTCCCATTTTTTATACCCATTTTTCATAAATGAATAGCAATTTTTTTGAATTTTTTCTAAATTATTTAATTCAATATTTTTAGGATCATTTAAATTAAATAAATAGCCAGTTTTATTATTCTTTATATATTCATTCATTGTTGGATTATTGACAGCAATCACAGCTTTTCCCATGGCCATAGCTTCCAAAAACGACAGCCCAATTCCTTCGTATTCTCTAGGAGCTATGTAAATAGCAGACTTTTTAATAAGACTTAATAATTCATTTCTAGTTTTAAACCAAGTTGAATAGGTAATTGAAAACTTTTTTTCTTGTTCTTTAGTTGGCTTGATGAAAGTGTGCTCTGGATCAATAGCTTTGTGAAGGTGGATCTCTAAGTTTTTTTCTTTATTAGAAAAGAGTTTTTCCAGCGTATTTATATTAAGATTAGTGATTCGTTGCCAAAAAAATATCTTTTTAGCATCGCCAGCAAAAAATTTATTTGGTTTAGGAAAATATTGCAAGTGAATCGAATTTAAACCCAAGTTTATTAGTTTTTTATGTAATGTTCTTGAGAAGTTAACAAATTTAATACCTTCGTATTGCAACCAATACTCATTTGGTAAGCCACCACTCCCATCATACATTGGACAAAAAATAAGGTTTTTGTTTTTAATTTTAGCAAGAATTTCTGGAGAGTAGATATTTTGAAAAAACACCACTCCTAGATAAGAATCGTCAATAAAATCAAGATTGGGAGGATTTTTGCCTTGCCAAGTTTCATCTAAAACAACCGTTACATCAAAATGTTCTTTTAAATAATCAATTAAAAATGCAGTTGATTGCGTTTTAGCATGATAAGAATGACCAATATAAACAATTTTTTTAGATTGTCTGTTGGTATTTGTATTTAGGTATTTAATGAAATTCTTAGCTCTAACCTTAAATAACATTGGTAGATATTGAAAAAAATATAAACACACTTGATATATTTTTTTTAAAATTCTTCTTTGTAAACTATTTTTTCGAATTAGAGGTTTTATAAAAAAACGAATTTTTTCAGCTAGTTGCCAAAGCTTGGTATTTTGCATCGTATTTAAAATATTATTTAATCGACTTATTTCACTTTGATTTTGCAAAAGACGTAACTCCAAGTTTTCTTTCGCTTTTAAAAGATTAGCTATCTCTTTATTCTTATCAGCTA
>DBRQ01000009.1:176305-212032 GCA_002306345.1 Candidatus Pacebacteria bacterium UBA1364
CTTATCAACTATCTCTTTATTCTTTAATTCTAATTTATCTGACAAATTTAATACTTTCGCTTCAAATACAGAAGCAATTTGCTCGTAAGATTGGGGAGAATTTTTACTTAATTTATTTGAATTATCAATTTTGTTAATTTTTCTAGCTAATTGAAAATCTTCTTCTAGTAAACTTTGTAAATTCAAGCGGTTTGTATTTGCTAAAAATAATTTTTTTTTGCTCAATTTTATTTTACTTAAAATATGCAAGCTATCTTGAGTATAAAAAAACAAATTCATCGTACTTGCTATAAATTCAAGACTCTTCTTTGAATAAAAAGCTATATGTTGACCAGTTTCTGGAGTAAAGTACCACCATTGATTTGAGTTGTTAAATTCTAGATCAGGGTATAGTTCGGTGGAAAAAACAACTATATCAGAATATTTAAAAATCTTCTTAATTTCCTTTATTGGATCAGCAAAATGCTCAAAAACTTCAAAAGCTGTTACTAACTCGAATTTGGAGTTTTTAGGAAGATTGTCTAATTCAAAATTTTGAGCATATAAATTGGCACAAAATTTATCTTGATGATAATAATCAAAACCCTTATCTCTCATTAACCTAGTAAACATGCCATAGCCACCAGCATAATCTAAAAATTTTGCGTTTACATCAAAATTATTTATTATTAAATTCGAAATACGCTCTGCATAATTTAAATTTCTTGAAATTAATCCCAAATCTAGATTGGTAATAGCATTATTATAAGCTTCATCTAGCCAATATGGCTCGTCTGTCTGAATAAAACCACAGTTGGTACACTGGTAATAACCAACATCATATTTATTAAGAACTTTGCTATTAAAAATATGTTTAGTTGGGGATGAGCAAATTTTACAGTTATTGTTTTGTTTTATTTTATTTGACACAATTTTTTCTGTTTATTTAATTTTACCAATAAATAACACTCTGTGGGCTTCATTTTTTCTAGCAATATTGTGTGATTCCAAAACCTCAATGTGCATTAACTCAAAATACTTGCAAAACTCGATTTCAAATTGTTTTTGTGTATACCATTTTGGAACCTCTGGCTTTGTGGTAACGTCTCCACCCCACATTCCTAAAGGCATAAATTCAATATATACATATTTTTTAGAAAATTTTTTAATTTTTTCAAATATCTCACTAATTTTGAATTGTTGGCTTAACAACAAATGATGAGTTATTGCCATAGCAATTACTATGTCTGATTTAAAATTATCGTAAACAGCCTGGTGCATTGGTAGCATAAAGTTCATAATATATGTTTGGATTTTAGATACTTTAAGTTCTCTAATTATTTGAAAAGATTTTTCAATTGAATAGTAATCGTAATCAGTATTGATGATTTTATTTAAAAATTTTATTTTTTTAGCACATATAATTGAAGCCAAACCATTGTTTCCAGCTAAATCTAACAAACTTGTAGCATCTGGAGAATACTTTTTTATTAATTTTGGAAGCTTAAAAAACCTATTAAACTTATTATTTTTATGTTCTTTTGTGTTATTTTTAAATTCATCGCTATCACTTTGATAATTACTCCAAAAAAACATATTTTTGCTAAATTTTTTATTAATATTATTAATCCAAGCTGAATCAATTAAATCATCATTAAAAGATTTTTCTCCTTTATCAATCAACTCAAGAAAATTTTTGAAAGTAAGACTTGATCTAAAATTATTCGAGGCTATTTTAAAATTAGTTTCTGATTGCAAAACCATATAGCCCTCCAACAAATTATTGCTTAACAAATAAATTAATGGCACAACTGAAAAATTAATAAATTCTGGCAATGCACTCCAAAGTTTATTTGTTTTTAAAGATATGCTACCAAAATCAATCCAAACAGGCTTAATTCCGTTAAACATTATGTTATATGGATGAGCATCTCGTAATTCGTAGCCATATTTCTCACATATTTTATTAATTTTTAGAATTAATAAAGAAGCTTCTTTTAACATTTCTCCAGTCCATTCAGTTGGAAGTGATCTGGTTATTTTTTTATGACTCAAGATCAATGGAAAATTATCTGTATAAAATTTTGAAATTTTGGTTTCTATTAATAAATCATTATTAAATAATTCGTTGTATAAGCCACATTTAAATATCTCTCTTACAAACTCAACACTTTCGGAATAAATTCCTCTATAAATTTCATTATTATAATTAAAAACCCTACCGACAGGATCAAGAGTAGAATATCCTAAATATTCAATCTTATTTTCATGAATTTTTTTCATAGTGTTTGAATTTGAAAAAATTTTTGTAAACTTTTCAATTTCAAATAGAACAGTTTTAGTTTTTAAATTTATTCCCATTTTTTTTCCCAAAAATGAATCGTATATGTATCTTTTTTAATCATACTTTTTATAAACTTTTCTTCCCAAGAAAAAGGATAAAAAAATCTAGTAGGATAAATAGAAATATCCTTCACACGAATAACATCTTCAGAATATATTTTTAAGCCTTCATTCTTTAATAAAGTTGTTATTATTTTTGGTGCTGAATGGTTAGCTGACTCAATTCCATTAAAATTACTTTCGAGGTGTTTGAGCACTTTACCAATAAACCAATGCCCTGGAATAGCACCAAAAACGGCATTGTTAACCCAATCGGTTGGATGCTCTATTAGCTGAAAGCCAAAAAAACATTTATTAACCCTTAAGGGTTCTAGAGGTTTTATTACTTTAATATCAGTATCTAAATAAAAGCCCCCATATTTGTATACAGCCATTAATCTTACTAAATTGGAAACATTTGCCCATTTTTTATTTTTATAAGCATTTTTTATATATTCATTTTCAAAATCAATATTATCTTCATTCCATAATTTTAATTCATAATCTGGATTTTTTTCTTTCCATGACCCAATAAATTCTTTAATTGTATTTTGTGGAATTTTGTTTTCACCAACCCAAACATAATGAATTATTTTTGGTATTCTCTTTTTTCTTAGAAAAAAAACTTTATTTAAATAACTCATGTTTCTTTTCCAAATTTAGCGCATCTCTGATAAATGAGGTAAGCTCCTCGTCTTTTAATGTAGAAAAATATCTTTCCGAATTTAGAATATCTTCATATAAATAATAATGTCTAGATCGAGTTGTCGGTTTGATTCGTTCATATTTTTCAACTTTTTTAAGACGTTCATCATAAGAATGATATATCCAATCTAAATGTATAATGTATGCATCTCTTTGATTTAACAATATCGCATCATCAAAATCAAATCCTGGAGTATGAATCTTGTTTTTAAGACGTATTTTACTTTTTCTGAAAAGTCTATATTGCCAATCCATTTCAAAAGGCGGTCCTTCAAAACTTTCTAGTGAATTATTTTTAAATCTACACCATTTTCGATGAATTCCAATTACATTATATAAATTGTTTTGAATTTTATTTCTTGTATATTGAATCAAACCATTGGATATCAATTCATCATCATCTATTCTCAGAATCCAGTCATATTTACAGCTATCAAAAAAGCTTCCAAACATACCCTCAACATAGTTTTGATCATTTTTTATTGTTATAGTTCTACAATCAAATTTTTGCACAACTTTTTTAGTAGAATCGCTTGTTTTGCTATCAATGCCAACAATAACGTCTTCGTAATAATTCGTTATTAATGATAATAAAGGTGAAATTATTTTTTCTGAATTTAATGAAGGAATAATTACACTTATTCCAGATATTTTTTTATTTTTTCTGAACAACACAGTTCTTTCTTATTTTTCTATAAAAACTAGGCACATTTTTTAATTATCATTTGTTAAATTTCAAATACCACTCATAAGTCTTCTTTAAACCTGTTTTAAAATCAGTTTTATATTTCCAACCTAATTTGTTTAAGCGGCTCACATCAAGCAATTTTCTCGGTGTACCATCAGGTTTGCTAGTATTCCAATAAATTTGACCTTCGTAACCCACCACTTCCTTGATCATTTCTGCTAGTTCTTTAATGGTGCAATCTTTGCCAGTGCCAATATTAACAATCTCTGAACCATCATAGTTATTCATTAGAAAAACTACTGCGGAAGCTAGATCATCAACATACAAAAACTCTCTCATCGGACTGCCGGTGCCCCAAACCTCTACTTGAGGCTGTTTATTAACTTTAGCTTCATGAAACTTTCTCAGCAGGGAAGGAAGAACATGAGCATTTTCTAAATCAAAGTTGTCATTGATACCATAAAGATTAGTCGGCATAACTGAAATAAAATTAGTCCCATATTGTTTATTGTAACTTTGACACATGGTAATCCCAGCTATTTTAGCGATAGCATAAGCATCATTAGTTTCTTCCAAGGGGCCTGTGAGCAAATATTCTTCTTTAATTGGTTGAGGAGATTGACGAGGATAGATACAAGAAGACCCTAAAAATAATAGTTTTTTAGCTCCGTATTTATAAGCATTATGAATTAGGTTATTTTGGACTTCTAAATTTTCAAAAATAAATTCGGCTTTTTGATTTTTATTCGCCCAAATTCCACCAACTTTCGCTGCAGCGCAAAAAACATATTCTGGCTTTTCTTTTGCAAAAAACTCTTCTGTAGCGACTTGATTCATCAAGTCTAATTCTTTTCTGGTTCTCTTGAGAATATTGGTATATCCCTGTTTTTCAAGTTCTCGGACAATGGCACTACCTACTAATCCGCGGTGTCCAGCCACGTAAATTTTTGAGTTTTTTTTCATCATAACAATATATGTATATCACATTTAGCCAACAAAATCCTCATCTTTCTGCCTTAATAGTCCTCAATAAAAAAGAAACCACTACGGGCGTTCATCATCTTTATCAAATGTTAAAACAAAAAAGCCACCTGTAAAGTGGCTTCTCTGTTGTCTTCCCGGTTGCCCGAGGACAAGCCTGCGATGCTTATTTTATACCAAATTTTGTTTATTTTTTCAAGTAGTAATTACTTAGTGGACTCGAGGGGAATCGAACCCCCAAAAACAAGCTTCGCAGGCCTGTCTATGCACCAGCACACGAGCCCATACCCTTATTTTCTCAGCGCAAGGTTACAAGAACCGTGATTTTTGCTAGAATCACTTTTATGCAATACTTTGAAAACAAAACTGTCCTCATTACCGGCGCCGCTGGCTTTATTGGCTCACATCTGGTCGAACAAATTCTCGCTTTCGGTGGACGAGTCATCGCCGTTGACAACTTCATTACTGGCCGTCGCATTAATTTAGCTTCATATCAAGAAAATCCTAACTTTCGTTTCCTCGAAGCCAATGTCAGTCTACCGCCAGCCACTTATTTGGATGATTTTTTGGATACTCTTAAAATTGCAAATCCACTCTTTGCTCAAATTGATTTAGTCTTGCATTTTGCTTCACCAGCTTCACCACCGGCTTATCAAAAAAATCCCGTTGAAACCTATCTCGTTAATTCGTCTGGCACTCATAATTTATTAACCTATTTACAAGAAAAAAGTCCGCAAACTCGCTTCCTTTTTGCTAGCACTTCAGAAGTTTATGGTGATCCACTGGCTCATCCGCAAAAAGAGGATTATTTTGGTAACGTCAACCCTAATGGCGAACGTTCTTGCTACGATGAATCTAAGCGTCTTGGAGAAACTATTTGTGGTGTTTTTACTCGCTATTACAACCTGGACATTAGAATTGCCAGAATTTTTAACACTTATGGCCCCCGAATGCGTTATGACGACGGCCGCATTTTACCCAATTTGATTAATCAAGCCTTAGCCCAAACACCACTGACTGTCTATGGCGATGGCCAACAAACTCGTTCTTATTGTTTTATCGATGATCTAGTCAAAGGTATTTTGCTTTTGGCCAGTAAAGAAGACTTAAATGGACAAACTGTCAATTTGGGCAATCCGGACGAATACACCGTTTTAGAAACTGCTGTCTTGATCCAAAAAATTATCAATGAGACCGTCAGTCAAGAACACATCACATTTACCGATTTGCCCAAAGATGATCCTACGCGTCGCAAACCCGACATTACCAAAGCCATTGAGTTGCTTAATTGGCAGCCAGAAATCGATTTTCGCTCTGGATTAGCCGCTACCATTGCTTACTTTAAAACACAAGAGAGTAGAATTTTAGAATAATTGTTTCACTCTTTAACATAAAATACGTTTGACGAATTAAAAAATAAGATGATTTATGTCGTTTTACTATTAGCTTTACTTCTGCGCTTACCGCTACTAAGTGGGTCATTTTGGCTTGATGAAGCCGCCCAATTTCTAGAGAGTGCTCGACCTTTAGCCCAACAATTATCCATTAGAGATGATTTTCAACCCCCACTGATGCATTTATTAACCTTTGTCAGCATTCGCTTGGGCGGCTTAGTTAATTTAGACAGAACAGAATGGTGGCTGCGTCTTTTACCTAGTTTGTTGCCTGGCATTGTGACTGTTTATGCGACTTATCGCTTAGGACTCAAACTGGCTAACCGCAAAGTAGCTTTTTTGGCCAGTCTTTTTCTGGCCACTTCCTCTTTGCACATTTTTTATTCTCAAGAATTGCGCCCTTACAGTTTGTCTGCCATGTTTGGCATTTTAGCTACCTGGCAATTACTAACCATGCTGGCAAACCAAGCTAAAGCCAAGCTCACTCACGACAAATTAACCACAAAATTCACCGCAAAACCGACCTTACTCTTTACTTTGTTTTCTATCCTAGGCCTTTATTCTTCCTATCTTTATCCCTTTCTTTTAATTGGTCAATTTGTTTATTTGTTTTATCAAAAATTACCTCGACAAAAAATTTTGCTACTCGGTAGTATTTTAATTCTGAGTTTTTTGCCTTGGTTGCCAAAATTTTTTGAGCAACTCAGCGCCGGTCAAGCCTTGCGCTTAAGTATGCCTGGCTGGGATCAAGTTGTCAGTCTGCCGCAATTAAAAACTGCTTTGTTAGTGCCCCTGAAATTTGTTTTTGGTGTCAGTGATTTAACATTCAATTTACCTTACATTTTGCTTACACTAGCCGTCTTTTTACCTTTAACCTATTTCATTTATTTAGCCATCAAACAGAACAACTCGCAGCTTAATTTTTTCTTGACTATTTTATTTTTGCCCTTGCTACTTAGTTGGCTAGTTTCCTTTTTTGTCCCCATTCTGCAAGCTAAAAGAGTCTTGTTTCTTTTACCAATTTTTACTTTGTTAGAGGCGCTGCTCATCAATCTGAATCAAAAAGCTCATCCGCATTTGGCTAAAATCGCTTTGTCTGCCATCTTAGTTATTAACCTTACTTCCACTTTTGCTTATTGGTCTAAGCCACAATTACAAAGAGAGAATTGGCGCGCTTTAAGTCAGGAAATTGCTCGCAAATTTCCCAAGAATGAAACTGCCTTAGTTTTTTCTTTTACAGCGCCTTTTGCGCCTTGGGAATTTTACGACCAAACTAACTTCCAAACTTTTAGCACTGGCGTTTATTACCTCAACCAGTTAAGTAATCCTCAAGTACTTTTCAAAGATTTGACTAATTATCACTATGTTTTAGTGTTTGATTATTTACGTGATTTAACCGATCCAGATAACTTATTGCTGCAAATTGTCACGGATTTAGGCTTTAGGGAGTTTGGCGTGTTAGACTATCCTCAGATTGGTTTTGTGCGCATTTATAGTTTAAGCAATTTTACTTTAAAATAGACTTGTAGCGAAAAAATATGAAAATTGGCATCGACATCTCAAGTTTAGCCTATCAACGCGGCGTTTCTCGCTACACCGCTGATTTAGTCAAGGCTTTGGCTCAACAAGCAGATACGGAATTGTTTCTTTATGGCAGTACACTGCGACAGCAAAAGTTATTAACAAGGCAGCTTCACAAGGCTTTACGCAATACTCTCCCAGATCGTTACGACATCAAACTACAAAGATTTCCTCCTTCGCTTTTGGCAAAAATTTGGCGCTTGGGTCTTAATCCCATCAAAAAACAATTGCCAGAAATAGAAGTTTTTCACAGTTGGGATTGGTTGCAACCACCAGACAAAAATTTACCCCTTGTCTCCACCATTCATGATTTGGCCATTATTCGCTATCCGCAAATTGCTCATCCTCAAGTTTTGAAAATGCACCAAAATTCTTGGCGTTTTTTACGCCAAAGGCAAGCTCAAATTATTGCTGTTTCACAAGCCACCCGCAATGATATTCTGCGTTATTTGGAAATACCTAGTAAATGCGTCAACGTCGTCTACGAAGCCTTACCAACTCAAATTGTGGAAATCAGCCAGGAGTTGGCTCAAAAACCAGAATTAGTCTTTAACATCAAGCAAAAATTGCAATTAAATAAACCCTATTTATTATTTGTTGGCACTAGAGAACCACGCAAAAACTTAGTTAAACTTATTCAAGCCTGGCTGCCACTCGCCAGAGATTATCAGCTTATCGTTGCCGGCGAACAATCTTGGGACGGCAGCGCTAAAATCAGCAAAAATGAAAATTTAAGATTTTTAGGTCGAGTTAATGATTATGAATTAGCCGTTTTATATCATCACTGCGAGCTATTTGTTTACCCCAGTCTTTATGAAGGCTTTGGTTTGCCTATTTTGGAAGCCTTTTCCCATGGCGTGCCGGTGGTTAGTTCCGATATCCCTGCCATTCGAGAGGTGGCCGGCAACGCGGCTGAATTAGCCAATCCTCTCGATGAAACCTCTATCCGTCAAGCTATCGAAAAAGTTTTAAATGAAGGAAAAATTGCCAGTGATCAGCGCCTCAAACGGATGATTATTCGTCTGCAACTTTTCAGCTGGCAAAAAACCGCTCTACAAACCTTGGCCGTTTACAGACGCGCCATTGAAGACTTTAGCGCGTAAAACTAATTAAAATTGGATTTACTTAAAAAATATTAAAAATAAATATGATCAAAATCGCTATTGATGGCAATGAAGCTAACCTGACAAATAGAGTGGGTAGTAATATCTATGCTTTTGCCATTTTAAACGAACTTTATAAACTGACTGATAACCGTAAAAACATTGATTTTACAGTCCTTTTATCTAACAAAAAACTTGGCGATTTACCTAAAATTCGAGCCAATTGGCACTACATGATTATTGGCCCGCACAAATTTTGGACACAATGGGCTTTGCCCATTCATTTATTTTTGCATCAAAAAGACTACCAACTGTTTTTTACTCCTTCCCATTATGCTCCTAGAATCTCTGCCGTGCCCTACATCAGTAGTGTCATGGATTTGGCCTATTTACATTATCCAGAGCAATTTCGGCCCAATGACTTACTGCAACTTAGCAGTTGGACTAAATACAGTGTCAAAAATGCTCGTCAAATTATTACCATTTCGAAATTTTCCAAAAAAGAAATTTGCAAATATTACCATCGCTTAGAAAAAGATATTATCGTGGCTTATCCGTCTTTTCAATTTACAGAAACTGCCCCAAAACAAGAAATTAAAAACTTTTTTAAAGCTCATAAAATTAAACATCAATATTTTCTTTATTTAGGCACTCTGCAACCACGTAAAAACATCATTGGCCTGATTGTGGCCTACGAAGAATTTTTGCGCAAGTTGGCCGCTTTAAACCTTAAAATTAAAAATAAACACCATAGGCAAATCAATGAACCCGATTTGGTCATTGCTGGCAAGATCGGCTGGTTAGCAGAAGAAACTTTGGCTCGTATTGCCAATTCACCTTTTAAGGAAAAAATTATCTTAACTGATTTTGTCGAAGAAAAATTTAAAAGAGCCCTCTACCAAAATGCCATTGCCAGTCTTTTGCTGTCATTTTATGAAGGTTTTGGCATTCCCGCTCTTGAGTCTATGCAGGCTGGCACCATTCCCATTGTTGCTGATAATTCTAGTTTGCCCGAAGTGGTTGGGCAGGCTGGTTTATTAGTCAAAACTAACGATCCGCACGCAATTAGTAACGCCATGTTGCGAGTTTACCAAATGCCACATAAAGAAGTACTCAAATATAAAACTGCCATGTATCGACAAAGTAAAAAATTTTCTTGGAAAGAGAGCGCTAAAATTATTTTAAAAAATCTAGAAACTAATGCTGCCGCCTCAAAAAACTATGCGAAATAATCCTATTATTATTGGCATTGATCCAGGTTACGATCGAGTGGGGGTGGCGATTGGTCAAAAAACCGATCAAACTTGGCGCCTTTTCACTTATCACTGCATTCAAACTGAACAGAAAGCGCAACTTTTTGAGCGCTATGCGCAAATTGCTCGCGAATTGGACAAACTTGTGAGGGATTACCAAGTCACGCAGGCCAGTATTGAATCACTTTTTTGGTTTAAAAATCAAAGCACTGCCTTAAACGTTAGTGAAGCCAGAGGTGTAATTATTGCTACTTTATTACGCACACAAGTCAAAATTGCTGAATATACCCCATTGCAGGTCAAACAAAGTTTAACTGGCTATGGACGGGCTGATAAAAAAGCGGTAGAAAAGATGGTGCGCATGGAATTACATCTTGAGGACAAAATGATTGATGACACCATTGATGCTCTGGCAATAATGATTTGTCATGAATGTTCAAGAAAGTTAAAAGAAAACTTATGATTGCTTATCTACAAGGTCAAGCCTTGATCAAAAAAGATCACCTCGTCATTTTAACTGGTGGAGTAGGCTATTTGGTTTATGTGGGGAACAAACTGCTCAGCCGCGTCTCTTTAAATGGGCAAGAGTTAGCGCTGTACATTTATAGTCACATTAAGGAAGATCGTTTTGAACTTTATGGTTTTCAAAGCGAAGAAGAACTAGAAATTTTTAAAATGCTTTTAGCCATTTCTGGAGTTGGTCCTAAAACTGCTTTAGCTTTGGCAGACGCCGGTATTAATCAGTTAATTGATGCAGTTCAGCAAGCTAAACTTAGTTTTTTTACTAGTGTCCCCAGAGTAGGCAAAAAATTAGCCCAAAAAATTATTATTGAACTCAAACCCAAGTTGGGCAGTTTCAAAGACCTTAATTTAAAAACGCTCTCGCCCAAGGCTCAAGACATTATGGATGCTTTGCTTGGTCTTGGTTTTGAGGAAAATACCGTGCAAATTGCCATCGACCAACTGGATGTAGAAAATATGGATTTGCGCGTGGCCATTAAAACTGTCATTAAAATGACTACTAATCAATAAGCTCAATCATGTCAAAATCAACTTCTAATCCTCTACTTTCCACCAACGATGAAGAAATGCTTTTTACCTCCCTGCGTGCGCAAAATTGGCAAGAATTCATTGGTCAAGAAAACATCAAAAAATCCCTACAAATCGCTATTAAAGCTGCTAAACAACGACACGAGACTGTCGATCATGTTTTGCTTTATGGTCCTCCTGGACTTGGTAAAACTACTCTGTCTCAATTAATTGCCAAAGAGATGGGCAGTAACTTTAAAGTCACTTCTGGCACAGCACTTTCTAAAGCTGGCGATTTAGCGGCTATTTTAACTAATCTTGAAGATGGCGACGTTTTATTTATTGATGAAATTCATCGTCTACCCAAAGCGGTTGAAGAAACTCTTTATCCCGCCATGGAAGATTTTGCGCTGGATATTGTGATTGGCAAAGGCCCCTCAGCCCGTACAGTACGCCTCGATCTAGCCAAATTCACTTTGGTAGGAGCCACCACCCGTTTTGGTTTGTTGACTGGCCCATTTCGAGATAGATTTGGATTGATACATCGTTTAGAATTTTATACACCACTTGAGCTGAGTCAAATTTTACAGCTGGCCAGCCAAAAATTAGTCACTACCTTAGATGAACCAGCCGCTTTGGCAATTGCCAATCGTTCTCGAGGTACTCCGCGTATCGCTTTAAAACTTTTAAAAAGAGTGCGTGATTTCGCTCAAGTTTTAGAGAAAAAAACGGTTGATTTAGCGCTAGTTAATCAAGCCTTAAGCATTTTTGAAATTGATGAATTAGGCCTAGATGAAAATGATCGTCGCTTAATTATGGCTATCATCAACAAACATCAAGGCGGTCCAGTGGGACTTAAAACCTTGGCCGCCTCCATCAATGAAGACCCCGGCACCATTGAAGAAGTTTTAGAACCATATTTAATTCAGATCGGCTTTATTAAGCGTAGTCCTTCAGGTAGAGTGCTCAGTCAACAGGCCTACAAGCATTTTGGAGTTAAATTTCCCAAATCATAAAAGCTTGCTGTATACTTAAAGCTATGGCAATAACTGATAAAGACGGCAACATTCTTTCCACTACACAAGTGCTTGAAAAAGTTTGGATTCGCATCAAAACAATTCATTTAGAGCTTGTCACCGGTTTATTGTGGTGGTTAGTCGGGTACGTTCCTTCTCACAGTTTTCGCCGTTTTTTTTATCGCCTCGCAGGCATGAAAATTGGTAAAAAATCCACTATTCACATGGGCGCGCGCGTTTATTATCCCCATGGAATTGAAATTGGAGAAGGCAGTTTAATTGGCGAAAAAGCTACTTTAGACGGACGTAAACAATTAAAAAATTCTAAAGGAGGTCTAAAAATCGGTAATCACGTGGACATTGCCTCAGAAGTGATGCTCTGGACTAGCCAACACGACATTCAAAGTGCCAACATGGCCACCATCGAAGAGAAAGTTGAAATTGGTGATTACGTTTTTATCGGCCCACGTTCCATTATTATGCCTGGAGTGAAAATTGGCCAAGGAGCAGTTGTGGCAGGTGGCTCAGTCGTCACGAAAGATGTTGCCGCCATGCAAATTGTTGCTGGTGTACCAGCCAAAATTATTGGTGAACGCAATGTTAAAGATTTACATTATAAGTTAGGTCGTCCGAGACTTTTCCAATAAAATTGACATGCACATGATCGATTACAAACTTTCCATCATAATTGTTTCTTACAATACCAAAACCTTAACCCTGCAAGCACTAAAATCTAGCGTTAAAGCAATTAATTCAACCAAAATTCTCCAAAATCGCACTGAAATTTTTGTGGTTGACAATCATTCTCAAGATAATTCAGCTCAAGCTTGTACAGATTTGTTGCAAAAACTTCACTTTCCTCATTACAAAATCTTGGCCAATCGAAAAAATCTGGGTTTTGCCCAAGCCAATAATCAGGCAATTAAAATTGCTCGTGGCAAATATATTCTTTTACTCAACTCTGACGTCATTGTCCACAAAGAGAGTTTAAAGCTTTTAGTCACTGCCATGGAAAACAATGAAATTGCAGAAAGAACAGCCAATTTAGTCAGTAGCCAAGCCTTTGATAAATTAGGCATTTTAAGTGCTACTTTATTGAATCCAGACGGCAGTATACAAAATCAGGGCGGCTCGTTGCCTAGTTTAGGCACTATTACTGCACAAATGTTGTTTTTAGACGACATTCCCTTTCTTGGTAGATTTTTTCCTTCTACTCAACACACTGGCATGAGCGACTTTGCTTTTGCTACTTATGACGAAAATACTCCCACCTTAATTTCTCAAGGCTGGGTGGCTGGCACAGCCATGCTCCTGCGTCACGAATTAATTGACAACATTGGTCTTTTGGACGGCAATATTTTCATGTACGGCGAAGATCAAGAGTATTGTATTCGCGCCCGCAATCATCATTGGGACGTCGCCATTCATCCCAAAGCTAAAATTACTCACTTCGGTTCTGCTAGTTCTTCTTCACGTAACGCCATTTTGGGAGAGTTCAAGGGTTATCTTTACATTTTTAAAAAACATATGCCAACTTGGCAATTGCCAATTTTAAAATTTGTCCTTTACCTTGGTGCCTTGTTGCGACAAATAATTTACACTCTAGGGGGGCAAAAAGAGCCGGCTGCCATTTATAGAGAAGCTAAAAGCCTGCTTAAATAAAAATATCAAAACCGCTTTGAAAGTGCGAAATGCTCTTAATAGTTATAAAATGACAGAACATGCTGCAAAATTTATTGTTACTTATCGCTAGTTTTCTTTTGGCTTTCATTCCTCTTTATCCGAAAATTCCACTCTTCGACATTTTACCCGGTTATATTGTCAGAGTGAGACTAGAAGATATTTTGGTGCTATTTGCTTTTCTTTATTATTTGATTTTGTTATTTAGAAAAAAGATCAGCTTCAAGAATCAACTTAATCCTTGGATTTTTGCTTATTTAGGTTTTGCTAGCTTGTCTATCATTGCCGCCGTCTTTTTTACCAAAACCATTCCGGTAGAATTAATTCATGTCGGCAAGTCTGTTCTGCATTTATTCAGATACACCGAGTATTTTTCTTTATTTTTCATCATGTTTTCCTCAATTAAAAAGCCCAAAGATTTAAAAATTGTCTTTTATTCTTTAATTTTTACTGTCTTGGCAATTAGTATTTATGGTTATGGACAACGATATTGGTATTGGCCAGTTTTTTCCACCATGAACCGCGAATTTAGCAAAGGCATGGTACTTTATTTAACGGAGCATGCCAGAGTGCAATCCACTTTTGGCGGTCATTACGATTTAGCGGCCTATTTAGTCATTGTTTTACCTATTCTGTACTTGTTGGCCATTAATTGCGTTAATAAATGGCAACGCTTCGGCTTGTATTTAGTCCATTTTATTGGGCTTTGGTTATTAGTGATGAGTGCTTCGCGCACTTCTTTTATCGCCTACATTGGCGCGGTTTTATTTGGTCTATTGCTTTTTGCGCTCACCAAGCAAGGTTTCTTGCAAAAATTAGTTTATTTTTTAAAGAAAAGTTTTACCTATTTACTGTTGGTTTCAGTCATGATGTATTCTTTTGGCACCGACATGCGCGAGCGGTTCGAACAAATTTTACGCGCTTATCCAAGCACTTTTAAAGTTTATGAAGACAGTAAAAAATTTGTTAATAAACAAATTGAGTTTGTTAGTGATCCCATTGCCAAAATTAAAGAAATGGGAGAAGCCAAAAAGCCAAGCAACGGAATCGCTTTTGACAATACTGCTGCCGAAAATTTATTTACTCCCACTGACGAACAACCTACTTCCAATCGGCCCATTGATGTCTACGTTGATATTCCAGATCAAGTGGCCGTGGCCACTGGCTCGACAATTACTTATGTAGATCAACCACGCACTTGGTCTGACAACGCCATGAAATATGGTTTGTCTTTTGCCATTCGGCTCGATGAGCTGTGGCCAAATGCTATCAAGGGTTTCATGAAAAACCCTTTACTTGGTTCTGGATTTGCCACTTTAAATAAAAAAGAACTTTATCAATTTACAGAAGCAGAAAGCACTGATAATAACTTTTTGCGTACTTTGGGTGAAACCGGTTTGCTCGGGTTTATTAGTTTCTATGGAACGATCGTGACTCTATTAGTTGTGCTTTATCGCAATCAAAAGAACACCAACCAGAAAGAATTAAAAATTATCAACATTGCCTTTATTGCCGCCTCAATCGGCTTGCTACTTAATGCCACCTACATTGATGTTTTTGCCTCATCCAAAGTTGCTTTTACCTACTGGGCTTTAGCTGGAGCTGTTCTGGCCTACAACAATCATGCAAAAAAAATTAAAATTAAAAAAAGTTTTTAAAAGGCCATCTTTTTTACTAGCTTTGATTTTATTACTTGCTTGCTTGCTACGTTTGTACAGAATTACCAATCCCGTTGCCGACTGGCATGCTTTTCGCCAAGCTGACACCGCCTCTGTCACTAGAGAATATGTTAAAGCAGCTCACATTGATTTATTACGTCCTCAATATCAAGATTTATCTAACATTCAATCTGGTTTGGATAATTTATCAGGCTACCGCATGGTGGAATTTCCCTTCGTTAATGCTGCTCTGGCCTTGATTCTGCGCACCTTCCCAAGTTTGGACTTAGTCATTTTGAGTCGGTTGGCTTCAGTTTTTATCTCTCTTTTAACTATCTTGGTACTGTACCAATTGGTCAAAGAAATTTCTGGACGCAAAATCGCTCTTTTAAGTGCCTTAATTTACACCGTTTTGCCTTACAGTATTTATTACTCTCGAGTAATTTTGCCAGAACCTTATTTTGTATTTTTTTCAACTTATTCTATTTGGCAATTTTATTTATTTGCCAAAAACAAAAAAAATTCAAATTATGTTGGCGCGTTGCTCGGTTTAGCGCTCGCGGCCTTATTAAAACCATTTGTGGTTTTTCTAGCCCCAGTTTATTTGGCCATCATCTGGCAATTTCGTCATCACAAAATTTTCTCTGATCCAAGGGTCTATTTATTGCCAATTTTAGCTTTTGCACCTTTGTTGTTCTGGCGAGAATGGATTAAAAACTTTCCCACGGGCATACCAGCTTCTAAGTGGCTTTTTAATGGCAACGGTATTCGATTGCGACCGGCTTGGTTTCGGTGGCTATTTTACGAACGTCTCACTAAGCTCTTTTTAGGCTATTTTGGACTGATTTTTCTATTCGCTAATTTATGCAAAAAAGATCGTAGTTTTTATTTTTATGGAGCCTGGTGGCTGAGTGTCATACTTTATTTTGTAATCATCGCCAGCGGCAATGTTCAGCACGATTATTACCAAAATTTTATGTTGCCCATCGTTGCCATTTCCATCGCTCGCGGTCTTAATATTTTCTACGAACAACTCAAACCCAAACTAAACCAAAAACTTACGCTCATCATTATTTTTTTGATATCATTTTTGGGTCTCTTTTTTGCTTGGCGGCAAGTGAGTGGCTATTTTAACGTTAACCATTGGGAATACGTCACCGCCGGTGCAGCCGTTGATCAATTAGTTGATCCAGAGGCTCTAGTCATTGCTCCAGCTATGGGGGATACACAATTTCTTTTTCAAACTAATCGTCGCGGTTGGCCGATTGGTTTTGACATAGAGGATAAAATTGCCAAAGGGGCTTCTATTTATGTCTCAGTCGATTATGATTGGGAGGCCAAGGCTTTAGAAGAAAAATATCAAGTTATTGCTAAAACTGACGATTATATTATTATTAATTTGCAAAGTTTGACAAATAAAAAACCATGAAAATATTGATGCTAACGCCTTATTTGCCATATCCACTTTTGTCTGGAGGACAAATTCGCACTTACAATTTGCTCAAAAAATTAAGTCACAAACATCAAATTACTCTTTTTTCTTTAATCAAGAATGAAGAGGAAAAACAATACGTCAAAGAATTAGAGAAATATTGCTACAAAGTTAAAGTTTTTAAACGTAGCGAAAAACCCTTTACTCTTAAAAATGTTTGGAAAACCCTTTTTTCTAGCTATCCTTTTTTGGTAATTCGGAATCAAGCTGAAGGCAGTTTAGCGGCTGTTAAAAAAGAAATTTTAACAGAAAATTACGATCTAATCCACGCGGAAACTTTTTACATGATGCCGCATATTCCAGAGTGCCAAATTCCNNCCACTGCTTCGACCCTTACTCAACATTGACGTGAATAAAATTCGTTTGTGGGAAAAGCACTACTGGCAAAAAGCCAAGCGTCTAATCGTCATGAGTGAAGAAGATCGCCAATTCATTGCCAAAGAACTAGCAAAAGAAAAAATTGACGTGGTTGCTAACGGCGTTGACACTAAATGGTTTGCCGAAAAAAAACGTCACTTGGCCAAAAATCCAACTATTCTTTCCGTCGGAACTTTTAAGTGGTTGCCCAACATTGAAGCCGTTGATTTTTTAGTTAAAAAAATTTGGCCTCGCATTAAAATCAAAGTTCCAAAAGCCAATTTACTAATTGTTGGCAATGCCCCAACGGCCAAAGTTTTAGCTTATAGCAAAAAAGATCCACAAATTATTGTGGCCGGCCGAGTAGAGGATATTCGTGATGCGTTCCAAAGTGTTCATGTTTTATTAGCGCCTGTTTTTAGCGGGAAAGGGACGCGCTATAAAATTTTAGAAGCAATGGCTTCAGGTACTCCCGTAGTAGCCAGTAAAATAGCGGTAGAGGGCTTAAATATAAAAGATGGTCAGCATGTTTTAACCAGTAATGATGCGGACACTTTGGCAGATTTAACAGTGAAAGTACTAAATGATAAAAAACTGTGGCAAAAACTTTCACAAAATGGCAAAAAGTTTGTCGCTAAAAATTACGATTGGAATTTAATTTCGCAGCAATTAGATAAAATTTATCAAGAAATCGGCAATGCCAAGAAATAGTAAAAAAATCGACTTAAGTATCATTGTTTTAAACTATAATGGTCAATTTTGGCTTAAAAAGTTATTGCCTACTCTCAAAAAAAACTATATTGACCAAAGTCATTATAAAGTAGAGCTGATTGTTGTTGACAATAATAGTACCGATGATTCCGTCAAATTGATCAATAAAGATTTTGCTTGGGTCAAAGTGATTAAGTCGGATTATAACGGGGGCTTTGCCGTAGGCAATAACTTAGCAATTAAGGACAATCGAGCTACTTACATTATGCTACTTAATAGCGATACAGAATTTTTGGATCAAGGTCAATCTAATCTTGATCAAATGATTGCTTATATGGAACAAAATCCAGCCGTAGCGGTTATATCTCCGAAGCTTGAATTAAGTGATGGAGGTTTAGACTTCGCTTGTCATCGCGGGGAACCAACGCCGTGGGCTAGTTTGACTTATTTTGCCAAATTAGAAAAATTATTTCCAAAAATTAAATTGTTTGCCCACTACCACCAAACTTACAAAGATTTAAATACCATTCATCAAATCGATGCTTGCAGTGGCGCGGCCATGATGGTCAGAAACAGTGCCATCAAAAAAGTTGGTCTACTCGATGAAATGTTTTTTATGTATGCTGAAGATCTAGATTGGTGCAAACGTTTTCGTGACGTCGGTTATCAAGTAATTTTTTATCCCAAGGTTAAAATTATCCATCATAAATATAAATCTGGAATTAAAAGTAGTAATCGCAAAACTTCTCTAATGACCAGGCGGTATTTTTATAAAACTATGTTACAGTACTATGATAAATATTATCAAAATAAATATCCAAAGTTTATTAGAAAAATTTTAGAATATTTCATTTTAATTAAAACAGATGTCAGTTAATAAAACCTTTAGAATCGGTTTCGATGCTCGACTGGCGGGAAGGAAACACGCCGGCATTGGTCGTTATAGCGAAAATTTAATTTTAAAATTGATTGAATTAGCCGCCAAAAACAATCAGGTAAAGGTTAAATTTGTAATCTTCTTTTTTGATACAGAACAGGCTAAAGAAGTCCTGGGCCAATTTTTTAATCACCCAAACGTAGAAGTGGTTATTACTAATATCAAACATTATGGTCTACAAGAACAATTAGTTTTACCTAAGTTTTACAAAAAAGCTCAATTAGATTTATTGTACGTCCCTCATTGGAATGTTCCCATTTTTTACCGAGGTAAACTAATTGTTACCATTCACGATTTACTGTGGCATGAACAAAAAGGCACTCAAGCAACTACTTTAAAAGCTTGGCAATATTTTGTTAAATATTTAGTCTACAAATACGTTAGTAAACAGGCAGCAAAAAAAGCCGAAGTTATTTTTGTCCCGACAGAAACCATTAAAAAAACAGTTATCCATTATTATCCTTTTGCCAAAAATAAAATCATCGTCAGTAAAGAAGGCATAGCTAGTAAATATCAAAATGCTCTTAATCACCAACCAACCCTTCAACCCAGGATTAAAAAACAATTAATTTACACTGGTTCCCTTTATCCTCATAAAAATATTGCTGTGGTGATCAAAAGTCTCAAAAAATTACCCAAATATCAGTTACTCATTGCTTCTTCAAGAAGTATTTTTCAAGATCAGATACAAACCCTAGTGGCTCATTATAAAGTCAAAAAACAAGTGATCTTTTTAGGCTTCGTACCAGATGAAAAACTCATCACTCTTTATCAACAGTCCATGGCTTTGGTACAGCCATCTTTATCAGAAGGTTTTGGTTTAACTGGCATTGAAGCCATGGCCAGCCAAATCCCAGTTTTAGCCTCAGACATTGAAGTTTTTAGAGAAATTTATCAAGATGCAGCCTTCTTTTTTGACCCTAATTCCTCTGCTAGTTTTATTAAAGCTTTAGAGAATTTAGAAAGTGCCAATCGCAAAGAAGTTATTAAACGTGGTGTGCAAGTGGCCAGTCAATATAGTTTTGATAAAATGGCAAAAGACATCTGGTCGCAGTTTTTAAAACAGCTATGAAGAAAGCCAAAATCGCCTTGGTTTATGATCGTGTTAACACTGCTTATGGTGGAGCAGAGCAAGTCCTTCTGGCACTGCAACAAATTTATCCACAAGCCGTACTTTACACTTCTGTTTATGATCCGCAAAAAGCGAAGTGGGCGCAAAATTTTAGTGTTAAAACTTCCTTCTTGCAAAAATTGCCTTGGGCTAAAAACTCGCATCGTTATTTAGCGCCGCTCATGCCTTTAGCCTTTGAAAGTCTTGATTTATCAAGCTATAACATTATAATCTCTGTCACCAGCGCCGAAGCAAAAGGGGTTGTCACTAGAAGAGACCAACTGCATTTATGCTATCTCCTCAGCCCACCCCGTTATCTTTATCATTACCAAAAGCAGTATTTACAAAGTAACTGGTTTTTAAGATTACCCCTGATCCAAAAGCTGGCTAAAAAGGCCTTAGATCATCTAAAAAAGTGGGATCAAGTGGCCATTTATCGGCCAGATTTAATTATCCCTATTGCCGAAATTGTTAAAAAAAGAGCTCAAAAATATTACCCTAATTTGCAGCTTGAAAAAGTCATTTATCCACCTCTTGATACGTCATTGTTGACTTATCAAGAACATAAAACTCAAAAACCAAAGCAAAGTAAATATTATCTTTTAGTTAGTCGTTTGGTGCCCTATAAAAATGTTTTGCCAGCTATTTTAGCTTGCCAAAAATTAGACCGGCAGTTAATTATCGTGGGCGAAGGCCCAGAGGAAAGAAAACTTAAAAAATTTGCCAATGCTTCAATCACTTTTCAAAAAAATCTTAGTCAAGAAAAATTGGTCCATTTATATCAAAACTGCCAAGCTGTATTAAGTCCTGGTTTAGATGACTTTGGCATTGCTGCTTTGCAAGCCAATCTTTTTGGCAAACCAATTATCATCAATCAACTGGCTGGAGCTGCGGAATTAATTAAAGATGGTCGGGATGGTATTCATTTAATTTATCAAGAAGGCGATTCCGACCAAACAATCACTCAAAATTTAATCAACAGCATACAAAGATTAGAGAAAAGTCATTTTGATCCAAAAATACTCAGCAAAAATGCATTAAAATATGATACAAATAGATTCGCTCTAAATTTCGATCAAGCACTACAGAAAGCTTATCAAGCAAAACTAAAAGGAAAATTATGACCGATAAAAAGCACTTATATGCCGTACTTTTAGCTGGAGGAGGAGGCACTAGATTGTGGCCAAAATCAAGAATACAAACTCCTAAACAATTTTTGAAATTAACTGGCCCCCAAAGTATGATGCAAATTGCCGCCTCACGCATCAATAAGCTGGTCAATTGGCAAAATATCATTGTGGTCACTAATAAAATTTATTTAGAAGAAGTCAAAAAACAATTGCCGGAAGTCAAAGTTGACAATATTATTGCTGAACCAGAAAAAAGGGACACCGCCGCGGCCATGTTGGTCGGGGCACTTTACGCCAAAAGTAAAGATGAAGATGCTGTAATTATTAATGCAGCCTCAGATCACATTGTTGAAGACACAACTGAATTTGTTAAAGTCATGGAAGCCGCGGTGGAAACTGCTGCTCAAAATCCTTACCTGGTGACCGTGGGGATTACCCCTTCTTATCCCACTAGCGCTTTTGGCTACATCAAAGTTGGTAAAGATATTAAAAAAATTAGAAGAGACTTGATGCTTTTTAAAGTTGATAGTTTCACCGAAAAACCTAATTTGGCTACCGCTATCGCCTTTATTTCTACTGGAGCTTACTTTTGGAATGCCAACATGTACGTTTGGTCGGCCAAAGAACTTAAAGCCGCTTTTGCTAAATATATGCCCGACATGCTCGAGGTTTGTAAAAAACTCGACCAATTAAATAGCAAAGACTTTCACAAAGCTTTACCCAAAGTCTATAAAGAAATTGAAAGTATTTCCATTGACTATGCCATTAGCGAAAAAGCTGATAATTTAGTGCTTATTCCTGGAGATTTTGGCTGGAATGACGTCGGAGATTGGAAAGTTGTTTATGATCTTGGCAAAAAAGATTTATCAGGCAATGTCACTCTCAGTGATCAAACAGAAACACGCATCCTTTCAGTCAATGCTCACAAAAATCTGATTCACACTGACGGCCGTTTAGTTGCGATTTGCGGCATTGATGATTTAATTATCATTGATACTAACGAAATTTTAATGATTTGCCCCAAAAATAGGAGTCAAGACGTTAAAAAACTGGTAGAGCGCTTGAAAGAAGAAAGCAAAAAAGAGTATCTTTAAACTTACAGCTTATAATTAAGTTTGTAACTTGCAATTTATGACTTACGATCAACAAAAAAGGATTCTAGATTTGGTGGTAGCCATTACCTTAATTATTGGTTTCTTGCCATTTTGGATTATTGTACCTGTTTTGATCTTTTTGGATTCGGGTTGGCCAGTGATTTTCACTCACCAAAGAGTTGGCAAAGGAGGCAAAGACTTCAAACTTTTTAAGTTTCGATCAATGGTTCTTAATGCCGACGAGATTTTGCATCAAAAAAATCACCAATTACTGCAAAAATTTAAAAACGGAGACTGGAAAATCGCTGCCAAAGATGATCCACGCATTACTCGCTTGGGGAGATTTTTGCGTTCTTTCACGATTGATGAATTTCCACAATTATTTAACGTCATTAAGGGACAAATGAGCATGGTGGGACCGCGCGCCTACGTTCGCAAAGAATTAGAAGAACAAAGTAAAAAATATCCAGAAACCAAAAAATATATTCCTTATATTCTCTCAGTTAAACCTGGCATCACCGGGCCCTGGCAAACTAGCGGTCGCAATGAAATTCCTTTTTACAAAAGAGCTGAAATGGACGCCGAGTACGCCAAAAAGAAAAACATTAAAGATGATATTATCATTCTTTTACGCACCCCCAAAGCTATGCTGTCAAAGTGGTAACTTTAAAATGATAGCTTAGAAGTTAGACATCTGTTATACTAAATCTCTATGGACATAGACAAAGAATCAAACAGCATTTTTAGTCAGTTTAAACCTACCACCTTAGATCGTGAGCAAGATCTAGATCAGCTGGAAAGTGAGCAAAATCTAGATCAGCTGAAAAGTGAACAAAATCTAGATCAGCTGGCAAGTGAACAAAACCAAGCACCAATCAAGCCAATAAAAAACAATAAGAAAAAGAAAAAATTTTTAGCCAAAAAATGGCAAAAAATTGTCTTTATTGTTTTTCTAGTTTTGCTCGCCTTAATAACCAGTGTGGTCAGTTATACTTATCTGGTAGTTAGAGAAATTAAACAAGAAGTAGATAAAGCTAGCCCCATTGTTTTTGCAGCCAAAGAATTACTAGCCAGTCAAAATCTACAGGCTTTACCAGAGAAAGTTACTCAACTTGAAACAAGCAAAAATATCATTGCCAGTAAATATCAAAAACTGGCTTTTTTTGGTCAAATGCCATTTTTTAAGACCTATTATCGTGATGGAGAAAAAGTTTTCGTCGCTAGTGATCACCTTTTTAACATTGCAGAGAAAAGTGTTAACTCTATACTGCCTTATACCGCATTACTTGGCTTTCAAGGTGAAGGTTCTTTTACTGGCGGGACCACTCAAGACCGTCTAGTCTTGATTTTGGAAACTCTTAAAGAAATTCAACCTACCATCAATGAAATTGACGACGAAATTAAAATCATTGTTAGCATTCTTAATGAAATTAATCCGGACAATTATCCAGCCAAATTTGCTGGTCAAGAAATCAAAACTTTGATTGTACAAGCGCAGCAAACTGCTGCCACGATCAGCCAAACTTTTTCCGACTATAAACCAATCATTGCTTCATTAGGAACAATGGCGGGAGCTGAAGAAAAACAAAAGTATTTAGTGTTGTTCCAAAATGATAACGAATTACGCCCCACTGGTGGTTTTTTGACTGCCTATGCCATTATTAACGTGGAAAAAGGCGTAGTAACCTCAGAAAAGTCTGATGATATTTATGAATTAGATCAAAAATTTACCAAAAAAATTGCTATTCCAGAGGTACTTGGTAAATATTTAACCACTGAAAAATATTATCATCTACGTGATATGAATATTTCTCCAGATTTCAAAACTTCCATGGAAGAATTTTACCAAAACTACATCACAGTCAAAGGGGAACCCAGTGACATTGACGGCATCATCGCCGTTGATACTTCGTTGCTTAGCGATTTATTGCGACTGATCGGTCCAGTGGAAGTAGCAGGTTATGGCACTTTTTCTGCTGAAAATGACCCTCGATGCGATTGCCCTCAGGTAGTTTATGCTTTATCAGAAATTATCACCAAGCCCACGCCTTATTTACGCGAAGATCGCAAAGGGGTGTTAGGGCCACTCATGAAAGCTATTTTAACTAAAACTTATGATTTAGATAAATCAAAATTTGGCGAATTGTTGCAAGTTGCTTTAAGTAACATTGAAGGCCGTCACCTGCAACTCTATTTTATGGCCGAAGATACTCAAAAAGCGGCCGAGCAAATTAACGCCGCTGGCCGACTTTATGAACTAAGTAATAACTTTAAAGATTGGCAAATGGGTAAAAATATGGATTTCTTAGCCATTGTTGATGCCAATTTAGGTGGTGCCAAATCAAATCTTTTTACCAATTATGAAGTCAAGCAAGTGATTAACGCTCCTGTTGATGGTCGTTTAGAAAAAACGGTGGAAATCACTTACAAAAACACTCGCAAAGCTGATAATTGTAATTTGGAGGCTGGCCAACTGTGTTTAAACTCCACTCTCAATGATTGGTTGCGTGTTTATTTACCCAAAGGTGCTGAATTAATCGAAATTCAGGGCATTAGCAATGAGGTTAGTGTTTATGAGGAAAATAATCTAACTGTCATCGACGGCTATTTTAGTCTTGAACCAATGGGCTTAGCCAAAATTATTTTAACCTATACGATTCCTTATACTGATAGCACACACTATAATTTGAGAATGTGGAAACAAGGCGGGATTGACGCCGTACCAGTGCTCATCGACGTCACTGGTGGAGAAGAGCAACTGATTTTAAATAAAGACCTAGAGTACAGTAGCACTTTTTAGCAATTAGCTTAGTAATTTATGACTCATTCTTTTAAAACTGAAGTCCTTGTCCTCAAAAGAGTTAACACCGGAGAAACAGACCGGATCTTAACTTTGCTTTCCAGAGATCGTGGTAAAATTGTTTGTGTAGCCAAAGGGGTGCGTAAATTGCATTCAACCAATCGGGCTACTCTCGAACCAGGTAATTTGGCCCAAGTTTTTTTAATTAAAACCAAATCTTTGCCACTTCTTACTCAGGCTAAATTAATTAAAGAAGCCACTTTGGCTAGACAATCTTTGATTGGTATTTGTCAACTTTCACAAATTTTAGAAATTTTTGACCGCCTGTTTGTGGAAGATTTTATTGACGAAAGAACTAGCGATTTAGCATTTGCCATTCATCGAGAATTGTTAAGTAAAAATAAAAAAAATATCAAAATTGAGCTACTGCTGCAAGAATTAATCAAAGCCCTTGGTTACCAAGATTTAAAAGAAACCGCTTATCTAAATATTTCAGATTATGTGGCGGAAATTACCGAGAAAAAGATGAAAAGCTTTGACTTCCTTAAAGTGAGCTAAAACTAGCTTATTTTTCTAATTGATATTTTGTTGTTTAGCCACAACTCTATGAACTGTCGCTCTTATTATCGTCATCAGAAAAGATGAAAATATGCTAAAATCTATACTTAATTGATTATTCTATTTCGCTACAAGTTTATTAAAAAATCTTATGCCAGAGATCAAGCCCACTACTTCCCTCGAAGAAATTACTGCCTTGTCTAAACGTCGCGGCTTTGTTTACCAAACCTCAGAAATCTATGGCGGTTTAGCCAATTCTTATGAATATGGACCCAGTGGAGTGGAAGTTTTGCGCAAAATCAAAAACTTGTGGTGGGATTTTTTCATTAACAAAAGAGAAGACATGCTTGGCTTGGACAGTCAGATTATTTTGCACCCCAAGACTTGGGAAGCCTCCGGGCACACTACTTCTTTTGCCGATCCGATGGTTGAAGATCAAATTACTCATAAGAGATATCGAGCCGATCATTTAATCGAGGCTTTTCTTAAAAAAAATCCCATTGACAATCCTCCCGTCGTTGAAGCCATGAAAATTACCGACATGGATCAATTCCTCAAAGAGCATCAAGTCAAATCTCCAGATGGTAATCAGATTAGTGAGGTCAAAAATTTTAACTTGCTTTTTGAAACTTCCATTGGGGTGATTGCCGATGCAAATAATAAAGTTTATTTGCGTGGTGAAACTGCTCAAGGCATTTTTTCTAATTTCAAACAAATCTTGGATAGCAATCGTGTCAAATTGCCCTTTGGAGTGGGTCAAATTGGCAAAAGCTTTCGCAATGAAATCACCACGGGTCAGTTTATTTTTAGAACTTTAGAATTTGAGCAAGCCGAAATTGAATATTTTTTTGACCCAGAAGTTAATGATTGGCAGGTGCTTTTCAAAGATTGGCAAGAGCAAATGTGGCATTTTGTGACCAAAGTGCTTGGTGTTAATGAGCAGCGTTTGCGCTGGCGTCGTCACGACGACGCCGAGCGCAGTTTTTATAGTAAGGACACCTACGATTTGGAGTACCTCTATCCTTTTGGCTGGAAAGAAGTCTGGGGGATCGCTTACCGCACCGATTATGATCTCAAGCAACACATGCAGTTTTCCGGCAAAAGTCTTGAGTACACCGATCCTTTTACCCTTAAAAAATTCATTCCTCACGTCATTGAGCCAGCTGTTGGCATTAATCGTTTGTTTTTAATGGTGCTCTGTGATGCTTATTTTCCAGATGAGGCCAAAAACCGTTTGGTTTTAAAACTTGATCAAAAATTGGCTCCTTACCAACTGGCCGTTTTTCCCTTACTGAGAAATAAAGCAGAATTAGTCAACAAAGCTCGCGAAATTTTCCTGCAACTTAACAAAAAATATTCCGTTGCCTGGGATGAGCGCGGTAACATTGGTAAGCGTTATCTTTCCCAAGATGAATTGGGCACTCCTTATTGCTTGACCATCGACTTTGAAACTTTAGAAAATGACAGTCTAACTATTCGCCACCGTGACAATGGCCTGCAAGAAAGGGTGCAAATCAAAGAGCTTGAACAATATTTAGCAGATCTATTAATTTAGCAGATATATTAATTTAGCAAGTATATTAATTTAGCAAGTATGTTAATTTGAAATTATGTCAAAACTTAATCTACAAAACCTCAACACAAAAAAGAAATTATTGATCAGCGGAATAATCTTATTGTTAGTGCTGGCTGCGGTGACTATTTTTAACAGTCAAAAGCAAAAAACTGTAGAACCAGTTGCTACCCCCAATACTAAGAAAAAAGTGACTAGTCCAATCAATGTCATTGCTGTCGAAGAGCGACCTTACTTGCGTCTCGAACCCAGCAGCGACGGGCACTACATTACTATTACTGTTTTAGAAGTGAAAAAAGCAGCCAGTCAACTTAACTACGAGATGGAGTACCAAACTGGTTCGATGCTTCAGGGTTTTGGGGGATTAATTGACTTAACCAATTTACCTGTTACGGATACAAAACTTTTTGGTTCACAGTCCGCCGGTGGAGCAATTACTTATCATGAAGATATTAAAGGTGGCAATTTGTTGGCAGAATTTTCCGGTACGGAAAATTATGCCGTTAAATCCGCCTGGCGTTATTTTGCAAACAGTGGTAAAGCCAGTGAATTTACCTCTCAAGATACAAAGTTTACCATTAATAATCAGGCCCTGAGCAAACATGCCTACATTATCATTTATAATTCTCCGGGTTATCCAGGTGAAATTGATGGCGAACTTTTGTCTGACCCCTATGTGGTCACTAGCGAAAAATCACTTAAAACCATTAGCAGCAATTTTACAGTCAGTATTCGTTCAAGCGAAGCTGGACAAATCATGGGCTACGACGGCAGTAAATGGCAAGAAATGGACAGTGAATACACTGATGGGGTAGTTCAAGCTAGTGGGCCAGCCATGGATGTTTATGTGCTGGTAAAAAAGTCATAAATTGGCTTTATGTGCTGGTAAAAAAGTCATAAATTGGCTAGTTGATTTTATTTCGTTCGATTGTTTTTGGTTTTCTTTTATTTATTATTTTACTTCGTGAAAAAGTTTTAGCAGTCTAACACTGACTCTGCTAATTATCCTCCTAAAAAATTTTAGTTGATGAATCAAGGTCTTTATTGACATATTTTGATATTGTCTGATATTTTTATATATATTTAGTTAAGATTTAGTTAAAATTTAGTCAAAATTTAGTTATTAAAGAAAGCGAAAAAGGAATTAAGCAAAGCAGTGAAAGCAAAGAATTGATAAGCAAAAAGCTCGTGAGCTAGCAACTCTGATTGAAAAAGCTAGCGAACTAGCAACTCTGATTTGAAAAGCTAGCGAACTAGCAACTCTGATTTATGTGACTTAAAAGGATTTAAAAGGACTTAAAAGAAGAGGTCGTTTTTTAAATTGGGCAGCAACTCTTTAATAATTATAGGATTGCTACAAGCTGGTTGGTAGCCAAAATAAAACTTCCTATTTACAAGCGCTTTTTTCTTTTATAAACTTGATTGTGGTAATAAATGGTAAATAGGCTTATAAAGTTAAGAAGATGCTAATTGGTAAATATTATCACCATTTAGAGGACAAAGGTCGCTTGTCTTTGCCCGCTAAGTTTAGAGAGGTGAGTAAACAGTGGATTGTTACCAGGGGTTTAGATGGCTGCCTATTTTTATTACAAGAAAGCAATTTTAAAAAAGAATTAGAAAAAATTGCCCAAAGTTCTTTCACAAAAAAAGCTAATCGCGATCTTTTAAGATTAATGAGCAACGAAGCCATGGAGCTTGTGGTTGACGAAAATGGTCGAGTAAATCTGCCCGATTACTTGATCAAGTTTGCCAAATTAGAAAAAAACGTGGTAATAGTTGGCAGTTTGAATCACCTAGAGGTTTGGGATCAGGAACGCTATCACAACTACATTGACTTAATTGAAGATCAAGCAGAAAAAATCGCTGAATCAATTAGCTTGGAAAAACAAAACGCATGAACGAAAAGCAACAAACACATCAAGCCGTTTTAGTCAAAGAAGCCATGACTGCTTTAAATCCGCAGAAGGGTTGTTATTACATTGATGCTACCTTTGGTCAAGGCGGACATAGCAGAGAAATTTTGAATAGAGGCGCCAAAGTCATCGCTTTTGACTTTGATGCCAGCGCGATTGCCAAAGGCAAAGAGCTTTTTAGGCGAGAAATTAGTAGTCAACAACTCATTTTACAAAGAGAAAATTTTAACAAAATGGACGAAAGTCTCTTGAATCTGAAAAAAACTTTAGACCTAGAAATTAGCGGCATTTTTTTTGATTTAGGAACTTCTAGCGATCAATTAATGTCCAAAGACAGAGGTTTTAGTTTTGAAGCTAAAGATGAAGTGCTTGATATGCGCATGGACGAACGCTTGGGAGTGAAAGCTTGCGATCTACTTAAATTACTTGACGAAAAGCAATTAGCCAAGATGCTTTTTGAATATGGTGGAGAAACTGACGCCCGCGCTATTGCCAAAAAAGTGGTAGCAGCGCGCAAAAAAGATCCCAATAGTTTAGACCAGGTTGGCACTTTAGTTGAGCTGATTGAACAAGTTAAAGGTCAAAAGACCAAAGGCAAAATCCATCCTGCTACCAAAACTTTTCAAGCGCTACGCATCATCGTCAACGATGAAATAAACAACCTCAAGGAAACTCTCCCCAAAGCCTTAACAATTTTGCAAGAGAGTAAAGCGAGAGATAAAAGATTGGTCTGTATTGCTTTCCATGAGGGTGAAGATCGTTTGGTCAAAACTTTTTTTAAACAAATTGAAGTCAATAACCTCGGCAAACTACTTAACAAAAAAGCAATTACCGCTAGTTTGGAGGAATTACGAAATAATCCTCGCTCAAGAAGTGCAAAATTAAGGGCTGTAGCCATCTAAAATAAAATATAAAACTAAATTAAAAAATATGAAAAAAAGCTTAGCCATTTATTACGGATTATTAGTTAGCGCAGTTTTATCGCAAGCTATTTTGACTGTGGTCACTCTAAGTCAAAACATCGGCTATGGCCAAAAAATCAGTTTTTTGGAACAGCAAAAAAATACTTTGCAAACTCAAAAAAATGAAATTACTAAAGAATTAGCTCAAAAAACCGCCATTATAGAATTGAAGCAAAAAGAAAATAACGATTTTGTAGCAATTTCTGACGTTATCTTAATCAATCAAAACTCTTCCAATTTGGCTCTTAAATAATTCAATTTCGCCAACTACCTAAGCCATAGCAATGAAAGCACCAGAGACAGCAATTAATCAATCAAGAAAAAATATTCTCTTCTTGTTGCTTTTGTTGTGGTTAGTTTTAGTGATCATCAGGCTTTTTTACTGGCAAATTCTCAAAGGTCAACAACTCAAAGAGGAAGGCGAAAGCCAAACACTCAGACAATTAGAAAATAAAGGCTTACGCGGGCAAATTTTCACTAGCGATGGCTATCTTTTGGTCGGTAACAAGCGTGTCTACGATCTCAAATTAGATAAGAAAAATTTTCAAGGTGATGCTAATGACCTAGCCCATAAATTAAGTGAAATTGCCGTGGTTGATGATTGGCAATATCAAGATGCTGATAGTATGGAGAAAAAAGCAGATTTACAAAAATCTATTGAGCAAAGCATTTTGCAAAAATTTGATGCTAAAGGCAATTGGCCCAAATTATTAGACAATTTGAGTCAAGAAAGC
Source organism: Candidatus Pacebacteria bacterium UBA1364 (assembly GCA_002306345.1). GTDB lineage: Bacteria > Patescibacteriota > Microgenomatia > UBA1400 > PJMF01 > UBA1364. The sequence continues at coordinate 207,127 of DBRQ01000009.1, forward strand.
AAAGAAAAAATTGAAAGCTTAAACAATAATTATTTATTTTTTGACGAAACCTACCAAAGATTTTATCCCGAAGCTTCCATGGCTGCTCATTTAACTGGTTTTGTTGGCCGCGATGAAAATGCCAATGAAGTGGGTCGCTATGGTGTGGAAGGTGCTTTGGAGGACGAATTGAAGGCTAGATCGGAAAAGAATTTATTCAAAATGGACGCTTTGGGTTTTCTCTTGGCTGGCCAAAAATATGAAAGTAAAAATCTCAATGGCCGCGATGTGACCCTCACCATTCGGCGCGATGTGCAAAATTTAGCAGAAGAAAGTTTAGCGGCTGGCATTGCAAAATATCAAGCCGATCGAGGTGAAATTATTATTTTAGAAAGTAAAACTGGCAAAATTCTCGCTTTAGCCACTTGGCCTAGTTATCAGCAATGGCAATACTTTAAATATCCAAGCGATATTCTCAAAAATCCCAGTTTAACCAGACTTTATGAGCCTGGTTCCACTTTTAAAACGCTGACAGTGGCAGCCGGTATCGATAGTCAAGTAATCACTAAAGATACAATTTGTACTAAGTGTAATGGCCCACGCCAAATTGCTGGTTATTCAATTAAAACTTGGAATGATCAATATAATCCTAATATTTCGATTATTAACGGCTACGCTAAATCTGATAACACTGCCATGATTTTTGTCAGTGACTTACTCGGCAGCGATCGCTTGGTGGCTTATTTAAAAAAATTTGGGATTGGTAGTGGAGTCGACATTGACTTGCAAGACGACGCACGCACCAACTTTCCTAGCAAAATTGGCCCAGTCGAAACCGCCACTATTTCTTTTGGTCAAGGTATTAGCACTAATAGTCTTGAGTTTTTACGCGCCATAAATACTATCGCCAATCAAGGCAAAATGCTGGAGCCTTTAATTATAGAAAAAGTTTTTGATCATCAAAGCCAGACTGAAATAATTTCACCAATAAAAGAAGTAGAACAAGTGATTTCTAAAGAGTCGGCTGCTATTGTTACCGAAATGATGGTTGAAGCGGCCTTACACGGCGAGGCTCAATGGATTGCCTCGGACAAATATACTGTGGCCGCCAAAACTGGTACTTCGCAAGTTCCTGACCCAAACGGTGGCTACAAAACGGATGAAACTATCGCCAGTTTTGTTGGTTTTGCCCCAGCTAGCAACCCTAAATTTACCATGTTAGTTAAATTAGAAAATCCAAAATCTAGTCCTTGGGCGGCCGAAACGGCCGCCCCACTCTGGTATGCCGTCGCGGACAAACTAATGATTTTACTTAATATTGCCCCAGACAAATAAATAGATAAATAAATACGACGAAGCCAAAGCTAAAGGGCCAGATTTAAAATGACGGAATTCAAGTGACGGATCTTAATTGGCAAACTTTAATTGGCAAACTTTAATTGGCAATGCTCATTAATTTCTGCAAATCTGCTTGAGTTTGATCAGGAGAACCATCTAAAGTAATGGTCACTTTTGTTTGTTTGCGCGAACGAATGACTTTTAAGTTACTTTTATTTTTGAAAAACCCTTGAAATTTTTTCTCCCAAACTGCTACTTGCTGTTCATCTTGAGTTAATGGTCGACCGCGACCGTCGTCTTTTTTGCTTGTGGTGAGTTCGTTATTTTTAAAACGCCTTACCAATTCTTCTGTACGCCGCACGGAAGCATTTTCTTTTAGAACTATTTTGTAACAGGCAATCATCGCTTCAGTAGAGGAAATGCTCGCCAAAGCCCGGGCGTGACCTTCACTAATTTGTTCACTCAAAAGTCCGTCGCTAATTGCGTCTGGCAAAGTTAATAATTTTAGACTGTTACTGATGTAGGCTGGCGATTTGCCAATTCTTTGGGCCACTTCACTGGTGGATAAATTAAACTCACGTTGTAAACGTTGAAAAGATTGCGCTCTTTCGATCGGGTTCAAATCGTAACGTTGCAAATTTTCTACAATGGCTAATTCCAGCATTCCTTGCGGGCTAGTCTTTTTAATAAAAACTGGCACTTCTTCTATACCCAACACTTTAGCTGCCCGCCAACGTCTTTCGCCAGCAATAATCTGGTAACCAGCTGGCGTTTCTGCCACAACTAAAGGCTCCAAAATGCCATGAACACGAATCGACTCTACCAATTCCTCAATATCTTCTTTTTTAACTTTATCGCGAGGTTGAAAAGGGTTGGGTTGTAAATAACTGATCGGTAATTTTTGGACGTTTACTGGCATGCTTTATATATAACATAATAGATCAAAATTTTCACAAGCAATTTTCACAAATTCCATAAACCTCACACATAAAACTACTACAGCTTTAGCGATGACTTTTTTTTGAATAAAATAAATAGTTAAAACTTAAGTATTTAAGCCATGGATCAGTGTTTTTGTAAAAAGTAGCGTAGGTCAAAGTGTCGATCATTAAATTAATGGAAAATCCAAAAAAAAGATAAAAAAGCTGACTGGAGTGATAATAGCTCATCAACATCGCGGCCACAATCAATTCATAGCAGTGAAAAATATAAGGGTGAGGTTGGTGTGCCATGAATTCTTCGCAAGCAAATGTTTTGATTTCCCGCACGCTAAATTTTTTCTTATAAAAAAAATAAAACAAGTGATCTATATCAATTAAAAAACAACCCATCACTAATAAAATTAGTTCTTCTCTCTTCAAACCCAAAGTCAAACCAATCAATAAAGGAATGAGAAAATTTTCCGTGATCTCTTTGTGGTAACTTTGTTTGGTTAAAATTTTATAAAAACTCTTCAACATAAAAACATTTTAAAATAATCGATAACTTAAAAATAACATAGAAAAAAAGAGTAGGTAAGCCTTGCTTAACTTTTTACCACGTTGACTACAGTTTTACCAAATTTTTTGCTGAATGAAACTACACCATCAATCATGGCAAAAACAGTCCAATCATGGCCTAAAGCCACTCCTTTGCCTGCTTTATACTTAGCCCCTTTTTGACGAACAATAATTTGACCAACAGCGATTTTTTCCCCAGCAAATTTTTTGATCCCAAGACGTTTGCCATGTCTTTTACCCTGAGAATGCTGATTAACACTACCTGAACTTTTAACGTGTGCCATAAATACCTTTTTGTCTTAAATATTAAGTTTGACGATTAAATCTAAACAAACAAATTTGTCTAGTAACCCGCGCTCCTTCTCGAGCATAGGGGACCGGATCAACCAAAAGATTGTATCCTTTTGCCTTTAATTTGTCAATTAAACCAAGTAGGGAATAAATTCGCTTAGCAGTGCTTACTTGCGGCAAAACAATGACAATCATTGCCTTGTTACTCAAAATACTGGCAAAAGATTTAAAAGAGCCCAAATACATCTTTTCTAAACCTTTAAAAATATTAGCTAATTCACTATCGTCTGGAGTTTGTCTGCCTAAAAAAGGCTCGCTGACTAATAAATCAACTTGATTAGTAAATTGGCTTAAGTCCAGATGACTAGCGTCCATATAAAAAATTTGATCTTTCACGTTGAGTTTGTATTCTTGCTTTAACCAACTTAAATTATCGCGACTACCAAAAACCGCTTCCTGATCTAGGTCAGAACCGTAAACATTTAATCCTCTCATTGCGGCTTCAAGCAAAATCGTGCCGGTGCCACAAAATGGATCGTACAATAAAGCTTGATCTGTATTAGTGGCTTTATTTAAATTATTTTCTCGCCAAAAACCCAAAGCAATATTAACCATCATTCGCGCTACTTTAGGCGGTAGCATCCCTTTTTTGCGATCGGCATAAGGTTTTTGGCGATCACGTTTTGTCCAATCATCAATGTCTTGAACAGCCGTAATTTGCGCTAACAATAATTTGCCAGTTTCTTGGTGATGATAGCTGAGTAGCTCAATAGCTTTATCTTGATGAGAGAGAAGAGCACTTTCACTAAGTTGACTAGCAAAATAACGGGCCTTTTTGCCATTTTCCTTAATTAAAGCTTTTAACTCCGCATTGCTAATAGAGCGTTGACCTTTACCAATTTGGCTAAAAGTAAAATACGGCTCGTCACTTTGTTTAAGCAAAAAAGCCACTATTTCCTCAATTAATTTTTGGTCAGTAATATTTTGCTCAAATTCCGCAACGACTTTAAATATCTTGACCACTCCGCCAAGAGTGGAGATCATCTCTTTCGATAAATCAACTGCACTGGTAAAAGTAAATAAGTGATCACCTAAATCCGTCAAAGGAAATTGCGGATAAATGGCTTCAAACTCCAACTTCGACAAAGCAACGGTGTTACCAAAAAGAATGAAAAATTTGGACATAAACAAACTTAAGAGCTTAGGCTCTTAAACAATTTTAAGAACTTTAACAGTGCTTTGGTACTGACGATGACCATGCACTTTTCTGTATCTGGATTTAGATTTATATTTGGCGACGCGAATTTTTTCGCCTTTTTGATTGGAGACTAACTCACAAACAACTTTGGCGCCATCAACTAGCGGTTGGCCAATTTTACGTTCACTGCCATCGACCACTAGTAAAACATCACTCACCTCAAATTTGCCTGGAGCTTCTTGATCCAACCGATCAACTAAAAACTCGTCGCCCTCTTGCACTTGATATTGTTTGCCTTGTAATTGAATGATTGCGTACTTTGACATAAGAACTTGCATTATAACAAATTTGTGAAGGAAAAAAAGACTGACTAAATGACCTGCAAAAGTTGTTCTAAAGGTAAAGTTGCCACGGCCATCACTTTGTCGGCTGCTCCGTAATAAACAAACAGTTGTTTATTTACAACGGTGGCACCACAGGAAAAAACGACATTATTCACAACGCCGATTTTTTCAAATTCAAATTCAGGCTCGAGAATCGGATAGATGCTACGGTATAAAACCTTGAATGGATCTTCCAAATCCAAAATAATATAACCCAA
>DBRQ01000009.1:212078-234527 GCA_002306345.1 Candidatus Pacebacteria bacterium UBA1364
GCGGTAATAATGCCCTCTTTTTCAAGCTGTAAACCATTTTTAAAATCTTCTAGTGAACTAACGTAATCAAGAGAAATATCACGACCGTTAGCGCGATGGCAAATAACAAAATACCCATTTATTTTCTCTGGAAACAAACAAGCATTTTTGTCATCTATTTCTGGATTAGAAATTAAAATGGGCCTATCCCAAACAAAGCGATGAGAAATAAAATCATTGATAAAAATAGAAGTTAGAGCTACTCGAGGCGGCGCCACTCCATCATAGGCCGTGTAAAACATATATATTCTGTCCCCAAAAATGGTTAAGCGGGGATCCTCGCAACCAGAAAAACCATTGGCTCTTTTTTTTGTTTCAAAATCCATACGTGGCACGTAAATGGGTTCATGCAAAATTTGAGTGAAGTGATAACCATCTTCGCTAATAGCGCAACCAATGGTGGAGGTATTATCGTGCGACATGGCTCGAAATAATAAATAAGTTTTATCTTCAAGTCTAATTGCCGCAGCATTGAAAACCGCTTGGGCTTGCCAAGCCTCTTGCTCATTGGGTTGTAAAATAGGATTTCCGCTAAATTTGCGCAGTTTTAATACTTCTTTATATTCGCTTTGTTTTAAAAGGCTTAAAAAAGACATTAATTTCAGACTAATAAAAGCCCCTACTTTATCGGCTGCACCATAATAAATTCGCAATTCATCATTAACTACAACGGCTCCTGTGGGAAAAACCACGTTGTTGACTATTCCTCGTAATTCATAATCCCGTTCTGGAATAAAAATAGGTTTAGTAGTGCGACCCACAATTTTCTCTGGATTTTCTAAATCTAGCAAAACTGCTTCCACGCCAAAAATTCTCAAACTTGGTTTTAAATAGTTTTGAATGTGAGAATAAATTAACACCCAACCATCAAGAGTTTTGAATGGTACTGCTCCCACTTCCAAGTGATCAGAATTTAACCGCGGTAAAAAAATTAAATGATCTTCTAGATTAGCCAGCCACTTATCCCAATATTCTTTAGACCAAATATCGCTTTTCTTCTCAAAGTAAGCAATGGCAATTTTAGAAGGAGGTAAGTCGGTGTTGATGGTTAAAAGAGCGGCATATTTGCCGTTAATTTTTTCTGGAAAAAAAGCCATGGCTTTAGCATTAAATGGCGTGACGAGATGTTTTTCTTCAATTGTTTTAAGATCTTTACTAATTGCCAAAGCTACTTTAATGTCTGAGGGGCCTGGCGGCCAACCGCCAATGGCCGTGTAAGTAATAAAATACTCCCCATCAATTAAAGTCAGGCGAGGGTCTTCACAACCATATTTATCAAAAGTTTCAGTTGGAGTAATAAACTGCCGCTTGTTTTCTAATTTAATGCCATCATTACTTGAGGCATAAGCAATAGTAGAAAGATTCAATTTATGACCCCCATAATCCATATCTGCAGAAACGCTACGATATAAAAAATGATACTGATCCCTCTCCGCTAAAACACTAGGGTTAAAACTTGCTTGGGCTTCCCACAACAAATTTGGATCTGGTACAAGGATCGGGTTATGTGCATAACGATTGGTTAAAATCTCAAACATGGCTTAAACCTCTCTAAAATGATCTACCGCTAATAAACTTGAACTTAAATCAACTACGCCAGTTTGTTTTAAGTCATCTAAAAATTTGTCCAGGTTGGCAGTAGCTACACAAACGTAAGAGTCGGCCGCTCCATAATAAACGAATAGTGTGGCATCTTTGATAATTGCCCCACATGGATAAACGACACCAGCTTTAAAACCATTATTTTCGTACTTTTCTCTTGGCTCTAAAATAGGTTGACTGGATCTATAAAGTACTTTACTGGGGTCTTGTAAATCAAGCAACATTGCTCCCATTTTGTATTCACTGGCGTCCTTGTCATCCACTCCCTGATAAATTAATAACCAACCATCTTTAGTCTTTAGTGGTGGCGCTCCTGCTCCAATTTTACGGCTATCCCACCACTCTCTGCCACGCGTCCTAATGCGATGAGCACCTTCTAAAAAAGTTTTGCCATCAAAATTGAGGCTATCAACATAATCAATAAGAATGTCGGGAAAAACTCGATGCATAATAACGTATTGGCCATTAATTTTTTCTGGAAAAATGCAAGCACTTTTATCAACAACGTTAGGTTTGCTAATTAGTACTGGTTTTTCCCATAAAAACTTATTATCTAAGAAATCGGTCAAGGCAATGGAAGTGAGAGCAATACGAGGAGAATCCCAACCATTGTAGGCCACGTAAGTCATGTAAAGTCTATCGTCAATAATGGTCGCTCTTGGGTCTTCACAACCGCCACAGCCGCCACCAGACACAAATTGATTATTAGGATCACCAGGAGGTAAACTAACTCCTTCAAAAATTTGTGTTGGAATATAAACTGGTTCAGCCAAGCGCTGGTTAATTTGCAAACCATCTTCACTCACCGCATAGCCAATTTTAGAGACGTAATCATGACCTTGAGCTCGATACAATAAATGCACCTTATTTGCCGCAAAGACTGCTGCTGGGTTAAAGGTGCAAAAATCTTCCCAAGAATGGCGGCTATTCGGAGCAAGCATGGGGTTAACTATTGCTTTAGATAGTTTTGGTAAAGGATTTTTGAGGGCAATTTCATTGCTAATTAGATAATTAGGATAAACTATTTCTTTAAAACCAAGTTCTTGGTTTTGCCACAGAGCCCGATAGCAATCGTCAACGCGTACAAGGTCAATAAACTTCCAGCCCTCGCTTGTATAACCAATATTGCTAATTAATTTAGGCTGCCAAAAAAGAGCGTGATTGGGTTGACTTAACTCAAACAATTGCAGCCAAACCTGAATTTGGCCATCCATCGCCGTCGCGTGAAAAAACACTGAAATGCCATTTTGTGCCAAAAAAACATTTTCTACATACAATTGTTCAATAGCTAATTGCCGTTTATATCTCGTATTTAAAATTTGAGCGTAATAGTCACAAATTTTTTTCTGAGTCGTTATAGCTACTTGAGGACTTTTAACAGCGTTATTTTGCAGACTTTGTGCGTTGTGCTCTAAATCTTTTCTCCACAAGTTAGCAACTAATTGCTGCCAATTAACTTTTGTTGGTTTAAATATTTTTTTGAAGTTAGCCAATCGCGTAAAAAAATTCATAATCAGGCAGTTAAAAATGCGAATAATTGACAAAAGAACAGCAAAAAAAGCTGGTCAAAAATTCTTAACCTACTTTTTTCATTGTAGCGAAAAATAGCAAAGAGGGCAATAGATTAAAAATTAAAAACATCTTGATAATTTGATCTTTTTTGATAGCTTTTTTAATAAAAAAGATTAGTTGCGGGCGCTTTAAATTTGCCAATGATTGATTGAGCAATTCCCAAAGCGTAAAACAAGGAAATGACGCTGCTGCCGCCGTATGACAAAAAAGGCAAAGTGATCCCAGTAATCGGTAAAATAGCCAAATTCATGCCAATGTTAATGAAAATTTGCGTCAAAAACATGACAAATAAAACAATTAAATATAACCGCTCGCTAAAATCATCTACTTTATAGGCCATATATAAAAGAAAAAATAATAAAATAAAATAAAGCAATAAAAGAAAAATAGTACCTACAAATCCCCATTCCTCGGCGAAAGAAGCAAAAATAAAATCTGTTTGTCTTTCCGGTAAAAAACGTAGATGGGATTGCACTCCCTGACCAATCCCACGCCCCCAAATTTGGCCACTACCCACCGCAATAAGAGCTTGACGTGCATTGTAAGCACTACTGCTTTCTTCAGTGCTGACTATTGAATTAGCCTCTAGTTGTTTGAAAGACAAAAAGCCCAATAGTCTTTCTCTTTGATAATCTTGAAAAACTAAAAACCAGAGACTTAACAAACCTAAAAAACCAATGCAACATAAACACAAAAACTGCTTATGCGACAAGTGATTAAAAAATAAGAAAATTGAGATGCTAATCAGAAAAACCAAAACTGTGCCAAAGTCAGGTTCAAGTAAAATTAAAATAGCCGGCAGAGCAATAATCAATAAAGTTTTAAACAATAAAGCAGAAGTAAATTGACTTTCTTTACTAAAAATATTGCTTAAATAAAGGGCTACCACTGGAATTGCCATTTGCGAGGGTTGAAATTTAAAGCCAAAAGGTAAAATTAGCCAAGCAGTGATTCCTCTAGTAACTGTACCGTAAATCAGTAGAAAAAGGAGTAATAAATTGAGTAATAAATATAAATATTTAGCTATTTTAAGGTGAAAAGCAAAAGGTAACTTGGAAACAATAAAAAAAATCAGAAAAGCCAAACCAAGGGACGTAGCTTGTTTATAAAGCAATTCGGGAGCGATGCTCCGCAAAGTAGTCAATGATAGAACCGTAAAAAGAAACAAAATGCCTGATAAAAAATATTTACGCATTACTTTTAGTCTAACTTTTTTAAATTAATTTGCGCTATTTGAATTAATTAGTAGTTTTTGTTAGTCAATTAATAACTTTTTGCTTGGACCTTGCTTAATTTTGGTGTTCGTTTTTTCTTCAATTTCTTGCTTAAAAGCGGCTGGCCAACTTGGCAATTCTAGTTCCACAATCTTATTGACATCCAAAAAAGCTGCTTTACGCATATCTTGAATTTGACGAATTAATTCTCGAGCCTCACCTTCAACTTTTAGCTCATCAGTCAAATTAAAGTCATAGTCAACTTTTAAATCACCAGCTTGATCTAGCCACTCAACTTGCTTGACATTAAGCTCCATTTTGATCAGTTCCGTTAATTCATTTTGATAATTTAATGCCGCATAACCACTAATTTTTAAACTCGCCAAAGGTTGACGCGCTTTGAAATGTCTTTCTCTGCGTAAACTGTGGCCCAACTCAACAATCTTACAAGTAACGCTCATCGCCGTCTCCAAGTTTTGATTAAAAAATTGCTCTTTATATTCCGGAAAAGCTTGTAAATGAATAGAGCTTGATTCATCAATCATATTATGATGAATAATTTCAGTAAAAAAAGGTACCACAGGGGCAAAAACTTTAGCTGATTCATAAAGCACGCTGGCAAAAACTTGGCTAACTTCCTGATTGTCTTTGGCTTTAAGGCGTGAACGACTTAAACGTAAATACCAGGTTGATAATTCATCAATAAATGGAGCCAACAAACGACTTGCCTTCATCACATCATAAGAATCAAGATGCTGCTGGAATTCTTTAATCAAACTTTCTAAACGACTCAAAATCCAACGATCCAGCAGATTACTTGGCAATTGATCACTCTTTAAGTCAAAAAAGCCCGCCTCTTCGCAAGCAAATGTTTTATAAAAAGCCAAAATATTCCACCAAATAACAAAAACTTTACGTCGTAAATTAGCCACATCTTGCTCGACAAAATTAAGTGTCTCTGCTTTAACTGCAGGAGAAGACATTAGGTAAAGGCGTAACGCATCTGCTCCATAGCGCTCTAAAATTACGTTTGGTTCTGGATAATTTTTAAGACGTTTGCTCATTTTTTTACCATCAGAGGCCATAATGAGACCAGTGCACATGATATTTTTGGCGGCGGCTGTTTCTTTTTTGCTATTGAGCGTTAAGGCGGTGGCTAAGACGTGTAAAGTGTAAAACCACCCGCGAGTTTGATCTTGGCCTTCTGAAATAAAATCCGCTGGAAATGATTTAGCAAACAAATTTTGATTGGCAAAGGGATAATGTAATTCTCCATAAGGCATCGAGCCAGATTCAAACCAACAATCCAAAACTTCTGGAATACGGTGATAGTTTTTACCATCTTTTTGGAATTCAATTTTATCCACCGTGTGCTTATGTAAATCATTAATTTTTTGCGCAGCAAAGTTTTCTAATTCTGCCACAGAACCCACGCAAATAAAATCACCCTGGTCACTCTCCCAAACTGGCAGTGGGGTGCCCCAATAGCGATTGCGTGAAATGGCCCAATCTCGAGCACCCTCTAGCCACTTACCAAAACGACCATGTTTAATATGGGCTGGCTGCCAATTAATTTTTTCATTATTAGCTAGTAATTGATCCTTAAAAGCACTCACTTTGACGTACCAACTTGAGGTAGCATAATTGAGTAGAGGAGTATCACAACGCCAACAGTGTGGATAACTATGTTCAATTTTTTTCTTGGCAAAAAGAGTTTGATGAGCAGCTAAGTATTTAATGATTTCAATATCAGTAGCTTGAGGATTATCTTTTGGTTTAACTTGCATGTCCGCAAAATCCACGACTTCTTGAGTAAATCGCCCATTCATGCCTACATGTTGCAATAATTCAATGCCCTCAGTTTGCCCAATTTGATAATCATCTTCACCAAAGGCAGGAGCAATATGCACTATACCCGTACCTTCTTGTGTACTGACAAAAGAAGCTGCAACCACACGAAAAGCTTTTGGCCAGTGAGCAAAATAAGGAAAGACTGGTTTATAAGTTAAACCAACTAGTTCGCTACCTTTAAAACTTTTGCCAATAATTTGAAATTTTTTCTCTGCCATCGCCATCGTTTCATTAAGACGTTCCTTGGCTACCACGAATAAACCTGTTTCCCCTTCAACTTTAAGTAAAACATAATCTAAATCTGCGCCTACTGCCAACAAAACGTTACCTGGTAGCGTCCAAGCGGTGGTGGTCCAAGCAACAGCATAAACCATTTCATCTGTCTGAAATTTTAGTTTAGTGGCGGTGCTATCAAGTTTAAATTTGACAAAAACCGAAATGTCTTTAACAATTTTGTAACCTTGCGTCACTTCAAAATTGGAAAGTGGCGTTTCACAACGCGGACAAATGTGCATTGATTTATGGCTTTTATAAATCAAACCTTTATCCCACAACTGCCGAAAAACCCACCAGACCGTTTCCATAAATTCTTTGTCCATGGTTTTGTAAGCATGATCCATATCAACCCAACGGCCAATCCGGTGAATAACTGTTTGCCACTCCTTGGCATAAGTTAAAACGGTTTGTCGACAAGCTTCGTTAAATTGATCTACTCCATATTTTTCAATGTCTTTTTTACTATCTAGATTAAGTTTTTTTTCAATAATATTTTCAACTGGCAAGCCATGACAATCCCAACCCCACACGCGGCGAACTTTTTTACCTCGCATAGTTTGATAACGTGGAATCAAATCTTTAATCGTTGACTGCATCAAGTGACCATAATGGGGTAAACCGGTGGCAAAAGGGGGACCATCATAAAAAGAAAAAGCGTTTTCATCACTTCTTTGGTCAACAGATTTTTGAAAAGTGTGATCTCTGTCCCAAAATTCCAAAATCTCTTGCTCTAATGCTGCAAAATCTGGTACTTGCTTAAAATCTTTAATTTTCATAACTTAAACCTTTTAAAAAAGCCTGCTTAAAAACGAAAACTCGTTTCTAAGCAGGCTTATCTTAATTTCTTCAAGATAAAGGTACCAGCCCACTTTTTAAGACTATTTGTCTTTACTCAATTTCAAGCTTTCACGGGCTCACCCGGCCTGGTCTACTTGACTTTTCACAAAGTTTTCTTCAGACACCTTGCCATTGATAGTGGCTCAAGCGGTTTTAATTACTGCGATTATTACACAGCAAAAAAATTATAACACAAAAATAAAAAGATTATCTGTCTCTTAAAAAAGCGGGAACGTCAAATTCAGCAAATTCATCATCACTTTCAATATCTTCTTTTTTGTCACTTTGGTCATCACGTTTTTGCTCGTCTTTTTTCCTTAAATTAAACAAAGCTGAACGGACAAAAGGATTGTGACTTTCCTGTTCTTCTTCTTTTTTAGGCTTGTTAGGCATCACCTGTGGCTGAGTAAAACCACTAGGAGCACGATCAATTTTTTGCTCTTCTTTTTCGTCAAGATCCTCGTCTTGTTTTTTATAAGTAGTAGTTGGAGAAGTCATCTTACGACGAGACTCCCTGCCGTAAGCACCAAACATTGCCCGAGGGCCAGAACCAGGGTAATTATCACCAAAACCAGTAGCTATAACACTAATTTTTATTTTAGAACCCATATTTTCATCAATAGTTGCTCCAAAAATGACATTCGCATCTGGATCAGAGCTGTCAGCAATGACCGAAGAAGCGTCGGAAACTTCACTCATAGTCATGTCTGGGCCACCAGTGATATTGTAAAGAATGCCTTTGGCGCCATCAATTGACACCTCTAAAAGTGGGGAAGAGACAGCCATACGCGCTGCCACTACCGCGCGATCTTCGCCGGAAGCTTCACCAATACCCATCAAGGCCGACCCTGCGTCAATCATGATAGTTTTGACATCAGCAAAGTCAACATTAATTAAACCTGGCACAGTAATCAAATCAGAGATGCCCTTGACTCCTTGACCTAAAACGTTGTCAGCTAGTCGGAAAGCATCAATAAAAGTCATTTTTTTGTCCACCACTTCTAGTAAACGCTGATTAGGAATAACAATTAGGGTATCAACTGTATCATTTAGGGCCTCAATCCCCTCATCAGCTGTTTGCATCCGACGAATCCCTTCAAAAGCAAAAGGCTTGGTAACAACAGCCACTGTCAGCGCTCCCGCTTCCTTAGCAATTTCCGCAATGATGGGAGCCGCCCCAGTCCCGGTGCCACCACCCATCCCAGCAGTAATAAAAACCATGTCTGTGTCAAAAAGTAAATCTTTAAGTTTTTCGCGACTTTCCTCAGCAGCTGTACGACCGACTTCTGGATCAGCCCCAGCTCCTAAACCACGAGTGAAATTACTACCAATTTGCAATTTAGTTTCAGCTTTAGAAGTTAAAAGTGCCTGTGCATCAGTGTTAACCGCAATAAATTCCACGCCATTAATTTGTTTGGATAAAACCATAGAATTAACAGCATTGCTACCACCACCACCAATGCCAATCACTTTAATTTTAGCAAAAGTAGTATTTGAAGGTTTAACGAGTCCCATATAGCTTCCTAATGACTTCCTATTATTTTGTTTTGCGCCACGTCTAATGTACGCTTTTTTATATCAAACTACAACATAAAAATCAAGGCAAAATTGACTTACTTGTTTTCTTCACTTTATCAAAGATTTTCTTCAAAATGCCTTGAGATAAAAACGATTGCCAAGAAAAATCTTCACTGGCCGCAGTGACATTGCCTTGCTTAAGAGCATAATTGAGTAAGCCAACGGCTACTGCAAAATTCGGTTTTTTAATGTCTTCAGTTAAACCTTCAATGTCTTCTGGATAAGCCAACCTGACTGGCAAATTACTCACTTTTTTAGCCACTTCTACTACCGAAGCAGTCATCGCTCCGCCTCCAGTTAAAACTAAACCCGCTGGTACTTTATTGGCAGACAAAAGATCAGCTTTATCTAATTCTTGCATGACTAAGCGAAAAATTTCTCTGATCCGTGGTTCCATAATACCATTGATTAAAGTTTTTTTTGACAAAAAATCATTATAAGCAATACCAACTTTAAGCGGATCAATAGCGTCTAATTTTCTTTTTCTTTTGGTGAAATCTGCTTTAGATTCCCCGGGATTAGGACGCATATCAAGAAGTGCATTGTCAGTTAAATAAAGTTTAAGTTTTTCAGCATCATCCATTGGAATACGACAACCTAAAGCGATGTCTTGGGTAATGTGTTTGGCACCAAGCGGCAAAACGGCAGAAAATTCCAAAACTCCCTCTACATAAGCAGTCATGCTAGTCGTACCAGCTCCAATGTCAACTAAAACTACCCCTAATTCTTTTTCTGTTTCGGTTAAAGCTACCTGTGCCGCCGCTAAAGCAGAAAAAACAAAGGCATCTACTTTAACTCCCACATCATCCATGCACTTTTCTAAATTACGCATGGCTGTGGTTAAACCAGTAATAATATGCGCTTCTGCTTCCAAACGTACCCCTGTCATCCCAACTGGGTCATTCACTCCATCTTGAGAATCAACTTTAAAATTTTTAGGAATCACGTGAATAATTTCTCGATCAGCAGGCATAGACACAGCTCTAGCGGCCTCAATGACTCGATCAACATCACTGCGCACAATCTCTTGATCACTAGAAGCAACTGCCACTACTCCTCTAGAATTTTTATATTTAATGTGCACTCCAGAGATAGAAACGACCGCGCTTTTGATGCTAAAACCAGCCATACGCTCTGCTGCATCTAATCCCTGAGTAATGGTGTTAAGCACCTGCTCTAAATCAATAATCATGCTGCGTTTCATGCCTCTAGAGGGCACCACCGAAAAACCCAAAACTTGTAATTTACCAAGTTCGGTCACTCTAGAAATTAAAGTGGTACATTTCTCACTTCCTAGGTCAATGGCTGTAATGCTTTGTTCTTTACTCATAACTTTTATTTCATAAGAAATCTAACATAGACTATACAAAATTTTAAGGACAATGTCCATGATTTTCTAAAAATCCTTTAATACTGGCAAATTAAAACGCAGATCGAGGATTTTTTTATTTGCTAAAATATTTTCAACTTCATTATGTTTCAAAATTAAAGATAGGCGTTGAATCTGATAATTAAAATCTTTTTGATCGTCTAAAATCACTTCAATTTCTTTAGTAAAAAGGTGAATTTCTTGATCATTTTGCCAAACAATTTTGTTAGTTTCAATTTTATATTTTGTTAAAGCTTGGCTTAAGGCAAAAAATTTTTGATGGTAAGTTTCATCTAAATAGCCGTGTGCCACTAATGAAGCGTCACCCATAAATTCAATAGTTGGTAAATTTAAGCGATCTTGATCATTTTTAAGTTGATTACTTTGATTTAAAAGGTAACGATTCTGACCGAAAATTAATCTGTAATCTGGCAATTTAGCCAAAAGATAAAGATCAGCCTTCCCATTCAATGATTTATTAATTTTTTGATATTGATAAACTTGACCGTATTGTTGATCAGTTAGCAATTCATCCCAAATTGGCTCATTGGCAAAATCAGTAAAAAACAAAGAACGACCTCTAAAATAATCATTAATGCGTTGGCAAACGCCACTTTCTAAAGTGGCGTTTGCCACTGAACAATTGATGTTTCTAAAAATAAAAACAAAACGAAAAAAAATAAATAAAACAATAAAAAAAATGATAAAGCGCAGAATTTTCACAATTGTAACTTCGATTTCGATTTTTCTTGATAGACAAGGAGTAAAAGTTGATAAATTTTGGCACTAGCATCCTGATACACCTGATTTTTAGCTAGACTAAGTCGCATGGTTTTATAATTTTTTTCTAAATATGCAACGCTGTCCAACAAAGTAGTGGAATTTAAATAAGCTTGCTGCAAAACTAAAGCTCCATTCATTTTCTGCATGGCCAAAGCGTTGGCCACTTGCTCATCGTGATAAGTACCTGGCAAAGGAATCAGAATTGCTGGTAAAGGAGCAAGAGATAGCTCCAAAACCGCATTAGCTCCTGATCTAGAAATGGCAAATTTTGCGTGTTGGTAAATCCAAAATAAATCTTCATCCTCAATCCATTCTCTAATAAAATATTTTTCTTTAATTCTTTTTGCCAAAGTGTCTCTTACTTGCTCAAGTTCTTTAAATGAGTCTCTGATTTTATTAGCTCTGCCACATTGATGCACTATCACGTAATTTTCAAGTAACGCAGGCAAATTAGCCTTAATTAAATCATTGAGCACAAAAGATCCCTGGTTACCGCCCATTACTAACAAAATTTTATCTGCATCAGCTGGCAGCCAATTAGGCCTTTTTAAATCTTTGGCGAACAATCTCGATCTGACCGGATTACCCGTTAATACAAAATCTTTACGTTTGAAATAGCGACTGGTTTCTGGATAAGAAATAGCAACCTTATCGGCAAGGAGAGCAATAAATTGGTTGGCTTTGCCCATCACTACTGTTTGCTCATGAGTAACTATGGCAATCCCCAAGCTTTTAGCCGCGATAGCGAAAGGCACTGCCAAGTAAGAACCAAAAGAAAGAAAGAGTTCAATTTTTTCTTTAATTAAAATTTCCCTAGCCTGTTTCACAGTTTTAGGAAAAGCTATAAAAGTTTCCATTTGAGTTAAAAAAGAATAATTAACAAATTTAGGGGCAGTAAAAGGAATAAATTTAACTTTTCGTTTTTCAACTTCTTCTTTTTCTACGGCTTTTTGTGAAAGTTTTTCTTGACTATATAAACGTCCAACAAATAACAATTCATGTTCGGGATGATTGGTTTGAATAAAATCTATCATCGCCAAAGCTGGAGTTAAATGCGCACCAGTTAATAAAATTCTCATCTTTTTGATATATTCTTAATATGTTTTAGTCAAAAAACTTATCTTGTAACTGTTTTCAGTTTAGCATGGGTAGCAATTGAGAGTAAAACACCATTTGCAAAAAATAGCATAACCAGGGATGAACCCCCTTGAGAGAAAAATGGCAGGGGCATGCCGCTTAGTGGTAAAAGCACTACTACAGCCGACAAATTAAATAATAATTGAATGGCAATCCAAGTTAAAATGCCATAATAAAGCAGATACTCATATTTGGTCAAAACTTTGTTTTTAACTAATAAATTGGCCACTCTAAAATACAAAATAAACAAACAAATAATCAAAAAAGAACCTACAAAACCAATTTCTTCTGCCACAATGGCAAAAATTGAATCGCTGCTTGCTTCTGGTACATAAGAATATTTTTGTTGTGAATTGCCAATTCCTCTTCCAAACCAAGAGCCACCTCCCAAAGCCAAAGTAATTTGCCGTACGTGGTATGACTCCTCTTGAATATTTACTTGCGGATTTAAAAAAGTAGTTAAACGTTCTCTTCTATACGGACTAAATAAAATGACTGATAAAACAAATAAAATGCCTCCAGCAAATAACATTGCCAAGAATTTAATTCGTCCGCCTGCTAAAAAATACATAATGATGCTAGTTGCAACCAAAATCATTAATGAACCAAAATCTGGTTGCAGCAGCACTAAAACAATTGGCCAAAATAAAAAAAATAAAAAACTGCTTAAATCTAATTTTTTTGACAAAAGATAGGCATAAAAATTCACCAAAACAAATTTAAAAACTTCAACACTTTGTAGTGTACCAATGCCGAAAGGTAAAGCAATCCAGCGACGTGCTCCATTTAATTTAAGACCTATCGAAGGAATTAGGGTCAAAATTAATAATAAAATCGCTAAAAGATAAAAATGTAGCGCAAATTTTTTAAAAAATTTGACTTTTAATTTACTAGTGAAAAGCAAAACTACAAAAGATAACAATAGCCAAATTGCCTGTTGTTTAAAAAAATAATATTGATGTCCAAATAGCTTGAAACTTTCAACCGTTGAAGCTTCGAAAACAAAAAAAAGCCCAAGTAATGACAATAAAATTATTAAACCAAGAAAAACTTTGGTCATTGCAAAAGATGAAGCAGAATTGGATTTAGAAGCTGGATTGGATCGACTTGTCATCTGATTAAATAATTGCCAGCCATACCCCAAAAATTGTCAGCATGATTTGCAGCAACCAAGCTCTTTGTACAATTTTTGGTTCGGCCCAACCTTTTTCTTGTAGAGTCAGATGCAGTGGTGCAGCCGGCATGATTTTCTTTTTTAAATATCTTCTAGAGAGTAATTGCAAAAGTGAGCTAGCTATTTCAACAACAAAAATAAAACCAATAACAACTAAAGCCAAAACCTTACCAAGTAATAAGCCAATAACTGCCAAAGTGGCACCAAAAGCCATTGAACCAACATCGCCCATAAAAATTCTGGCTGGAAAAACATTGAAATAAAGAAAGGAAATTAATGATCCAATCCAAAGCGCAATAAAAACTGATAAAGGTACATCTAAAATAGTGGAAGATAAAACCCACAAACCAAATAAAGAAATCATTAATATTCCACTTGCTAAACCATCGAGGCCATCAGTCACATTAACTGCATTAGCAAAGGCAATAATCACAAAGGCTGCAAAAGGAATATAAAAATAACCCAAATTAAGTGTACCTATTAGAGGAATATGCAAAATGGAAATCTCCAATTGAAAATAGATCAGACAAGCAATCACTGTGGCCAAAATTACTTGTAAAATTAGCTTTTGACGCATTCTTAAACCAAAAAAATTACTACTGCTGAAGTGAAAAAATTTTTTGATGTCGTCAAAAAAACCCAAAAGTGCAAAAGATAAAAAAGTGAAAAACAGAATATTAATTTCTGCCTGACTATTATTGTGAATGCTGGTAATTTCAATGCCAAAATAATTTAAAGTTGGCAATATTAAGCTAAAGAGTAAAGATACTACGATCACTACCAATAAACCCCCGCCAACGGGTACACCAGCCTTATCAGCATGAAATTTATCAAAAATAAGCGTTCTTTTGCCAAAAGTGTCTAAAGTTTTTTGCTTCTGACGACGGAAGCGCAATTTATAAAGTAAATTAATAAAAGGCACTACCGCGATACTAGTTAAAACAAAAGAAAAAATTAAAATACCCAAAAAAAGAGCTAATGATCCCATGTCACCCTTTCTATTTTAGCGCCCATTAGAACTAATTTTTCATCTATATTTTGGTAGCCACGTTCAACCTGTTCAATATTATGCAAAATAGTTTTCCCTTTGGCGGCAATCGCTGCTAATAAAATGGTGGCTCCAGCGCGTAAATCATGAATAGTAAACTCACCACCTTTGAAATCGGTGGGGCCAAAAATTTTAATAGCGTGCTGGTCACTCGCACTGCTATCTTGCCAATTGAAATTATAGAAACTATCAGGATTTTTGACCATGGGCTTAAAATACTCAATTTTGGCCCCCATTGCTTTTAAATCTTGTACGTATTGGAAACGATTTTGCATAACCGTTTCGTGAATAATGCTTTCTCCACGACATTGGCAAAGTAAAGTCGCAAAAAGAGGTTGCCAATCAGTCATAAAACCAGGGTAAATTTCTGTTTCCACGTCGGTTGCAACCAATGGACCTTTATAGTAAAAACGAATTCCATAGTCACCAATTTCGTAACCAGCCCCAATTTCATCCAATTTATCTAAAAAAGCTTTTAAATCTCTGTGTCGCGCATTTTCAACCACAATATCACCTGAAGTAGCAATAGCTGCACAAGCATAACTAACTGCTTCGTTGCGATCTGGCATAATTTTATGGATAGCTCCATCAAGCTTCTCGACTCCTTCAATCTCAATTTTTCTAAAAGAACGACGACGAATCTTTGCTCCCATCTGATTCAAAAAAACAATTAAATCATCAATTTCTGGCTCTTCTGCTGCATTTTCTAGCATAGTTTTACCCTTAGCTAGAACCGCTGCCATAATTAAAGTTTCGGTGCCCGTGTGAGTATTTTTTTCAAAACGATAAGTACAACCATGCAATTGTTTACAACTTGCTTCCAACATACCGTCTTTTTGAGAAAAATTAACTCCCATCATTTCTAAACCATTCATGTGACGCTCTAAAGGCCGTTTCCCAATTTGATCGCCGCCCGGTAAAGGAACAGCAGCGTGACCAAATTTGGCCAAAAGCACAGGAATAAAAAGAGTAGAGGCTCGAGATTGTTCGCCATATTGTTTGCGAATCGTGTCAAAACGCAAATTACGGGTGTCAATAAAAAAAGTGTGTTCACCTGCTCGATAGGCTTTGGCTCCTAATTCATTGATGATTGAAGCTACCAAAGTCACATCAGAAATATCTGGTAAATTCAGTAGGCGACTTTCTTTGCTCCCTAAAAGCGCCGCAATCATTAATTTGTAGGAAGCATTTTTGGCTCCACCTACCCTGACTGAACCATAGAGCGGGGTACCACCGGCCACAACAAAGCTTGCCTGACTCATATCTTTAACTTTCTATCTTTTTATTTTTTTACAAAGCTAATGCTTGATGCGCGAAGGACTTCATTTCTTCATTTTAAATAAAAAACCTCTTCCTCTAAGATAACACCAAATTTATTTAAAATCACATCCTTGACTTTTGCAATTAATTTTTGCACATCTGCCGATTTACCGTGCCCAAGATTGAGCAAAAAAGCAGCGTGCTTTTCACTAACTTGGATGTCTCCTTCACTAACCCCCTTAAGCCCAGCTTGCTCGATGAGAAAACCAGCCGGAATAAATTTTGCTTGACTAAACTGAGGAAAAAGATTTTTTAAGTGCTCGTTATTTTTGGGATTTCGAAAAATACAACCAGAACTAGGTAGATTGAGTGGTTGCGTTAACTCTCGTTGTTTAATGGCTAACTGCATTTTTTGCTTAATCTGGTCTAGAGGTAACTTTTTTAACGTAAAATAAGCGGAAAATATAAGGAGATTTGGCTCTTTTTGGAAGATTGATTGTTCATAAGCAAATTCACATTTTTCACGTGTAAATTGAACAATTGCAGCTTTTTTCACGTCAAAAACCTCAACTTGCTTAACATAATTACCAATAAGATTATCCAAATAATGTGCGTTATTATAAATAGCAGCTCCAACAGTACCCGGAACACCAATGAAACCTTCTAAACCACTAGCACCCAAAAGAGCAACTTTGCCCACTAGGGTAGAAGTCTTAAGACCACTATCAGCCTGATAAACTAATTCCTCATTGTGCGCGGAAATAAGTCTCAATTCGTCAAAACCTAAGTGCAAAACCAAACCTTTTAAACCTTCATCAGCAATGACCACATTACTTAAATCGCCAACCACATAAAATTTAATATTTTCTCTTTGGCAAAAAAGCAATAAATCAATGGCTTCTTGACGATTTTTGGCAGAATAAAAAACTTCTGCTTTACCCCCTACCTTAAAGTAACTTTTTTGACCAAGGGGATAATCAAAAGAAAAATCAAAGGAAGGAAAATGTTGTTTCAAAATTTGTGCTAAATACATGGTGTTTATTTTATTCTATCATGAGATAGAGGCTTATAAACAAGGTTTATAATGCTTTATATGCCAGAGCTTGCAGAGGGAATTTATTTAGTAGATAAACCAAGTGGACCAACTAGTCACGACCTTGTTAATTATTTCAGGATTAAAAGTGGGATCAAAAGGGTTGGCCACGCTGGCACCTTAGATCCTCTGGCCTCGGGTTTGCTCATCATCTTAATTGGTCGCACATACACCAAACAGCAAAATCTTTACTTAAAGAAAGATAAGGAATACCTCGTTGAGGCTGTTTTGGGTATTGAAACTGATAGCTATGACCAAACTGGACAAATAATCAAACAAGCTAATTGGCAACAACTTAAAACAATTAATCGAGCGACTGTGCAAAAAATTCTGCCTCAATTCAAAGGTAAAATTCAGCAGACTGTGCCCATATTTTCTGCTGTCAAAATTAATGGTCAAAAACTTTACCAAAAAGCCCGCAAAGGCGAAGTTGTGAATTTACCTAGTCGTCTTGTTGAAATTAAAAAAATTACTCTGAAAAAGTTTAAAAAAGACGTGAAAAAACAAAACATCAGTCTTGAACTCTTGGTTAGCTGCTCCAGTGGTACCTACATTCGTTCTTTAATTCATGATCTAGGGAAAAAAATGGGTTGTGGAGCAAGTGTGACAGCGCTACGTCGTACTAAAATCGATAAATTTCACGTGAAAAACGCCATTAAATTGCCAATGAATACAATTAAAAAAGCTATGATCGATATTTATTGATATTGATCGATTATGATTGATATTGATAATAAAAGTTAAAAGGGACTGGGATAAGTAGCTTTATTTATAAGACTAATCACTGATAAAGGCCAATATCTCAGGAAAACTCTGCCTACAATTTCGTCTTTGGTAATCGCTCCCCAAGATCTAGAATCGCTCGAATAAGGGCGATTGTCACCACAAACAAAAAATTCATTTGGTCCTAAATAAATACTTTTTTCTTTAGTGGCATTACCTGGCAAAATCGCATAGTCGCTTGGCACATATGGTTCTGGCAATTTTTCACCGTTAATCCAAACTGCGTTTTCTTTTATTTCAACTGTATCACCGGGTACACCAATTATCCTTTTAATAAAATCACAGCCTGTGCCTTCGACACAGTTGGCATCAGGAGGAGCGTGAAAAACAACCACTTCCCCCCTCTGAGGATCTCTCGTCTTATAAGTTATTTTGTCAGTTAAGACCTGTTCGCCACTTTGAAAATTGGGCACCATTGATTGACCATTCACTTGGTGAGGTTGGAGCAAAAATAAATAAATCACTAGAAAAATAGAAAAAGAAATAGCCATGGTTTCTATCAAATCAAGAAAAGTGCTGCCAATTTTTTCAACAAAACTACTCATAACAGAGGACATATTACTACTTTGTAAAGGTGGCTTGCAAGCAGCAGCCTTTGTAACTTACAATGTCAATGTGAATTACCAAAAGCATGCTATTGCTGGTTTTAGTTGGCAAACTTTACAAAAAATCTTTACGACTGGCTTGAGTTTTATTAAAATTTTTATCTTAGCGAGGCTACTTGGACCAGAACAGTTTGGTCTTTTTTCTTTAGTGATGATTGCTTTAGGGATCACTGAAAGCATTACTCAAACTGGCGTAAATATCACCATTATTCAATCTAAACAACCAATTAAATATTTTTTGGATACTGCTTTTGTGATCTCCATTATTAGGGGTTTTATCATTGGTTCGTTAATGATTGTCATGGGTTACTTGATGAGTAATTACTACCAAGAACCAAGTTTATTGCCGATGATTAGTGTGGTCGCTTTGGTCCCCATCATCAAAGGTTTTATTAATCCAGCCATTATAAGCTGGCAGAAAAACTTTAATTTTGCCAAAGACAGTTTTTACAATTCCTTTAGACTGCTAGTTGAAACTCTTGCCCAAATTGTTTTGGCCCTGCTCATGCACTCTGTTTGGGCGCTGTGTCTTGGTGTGATTGTCGGTGCTATTTTTGAAGTAATATTGTCCTTTTTGATGCTAAAAGAAAAGCCAGTCTTTCATTACATTAAAAGTCGAGGGGAAACAATTTTTAAAAACGCTAAATGGCTCAGCTTAAGCAGTTTACTAAGCTATTTAAATGATAACGTTGATGATTTTTTACTAGGTAAAATTGTTGGCACTTACAAACTAGGTATCTACCATAACGCCTACGCCTTGAGCCATAAAGCCAACTATGAACTCTCAAAATCAGCCTATCACGGAATTATGCCTATCTTCACTAAGATAACGCAAGATGACGAAAAAGCACGCCTGAAAAGGGCTTTTTATAAATCAATATTTTCTACTTTGCTGATCGTTTCCGTTGTTTCCATTCCTTTTATCTTTTTTCCCCAACCCTTAGTTAACTTAATTTTAGGAGAACAATGGTTAGAAGCGGCGGAAATTTTACCGATGTTAACTTTGGCTGGTCTGCTACACACTGTAGCGAATTTAACTTATGCCTTAATTATTGCCAAGAAAAAATATTTTTACATGAATTTGCACATGATCGTTTCGCTATCACTAATGGTGGCTGGAATTATTTTCCTTGGCAAAACCTCTGGCCTGGTTGGAGCGGTTTCTGGCATTTTCTTAGCCAGGTTGGTTGCTCTACCAATTGCTCTTTTGGGAGCGAAAAAAAGTTTAGAATAATATGAAATTTTTTTTAGTTGCCTTCGTTTTTTTGCTTTCTTTAGGTCAGTTACAAAGAATTCAACTGACAAATAACCTTGCTTTTTATTTGCATGATTGTCTCATTGTTGGTTTTTTGCTTAAGGAACTTTTTACTGCAATTATGCAAAGAAAAATAATTCCTAAAAACTTAAAAAAAATACCAATTTTTCAAAAAAAAATATTTTGGTGCTTTTCAATTACTGCTTTTCTATCTTGGATAATTGCTTTTTTACAGGGCCGGTTTGATTATAGAGCGATTTTGTATTTATCCCGTATTTTAGCTTATCTCGTCTTTGTTTTTTTACTACAAAAGCAGTTAAAAAATAAAAGTTGGCTATGGCGACTAATTTCTTTCAACATACTTGTATTTGGTTTTGTACAATATTTATTCTTGCCAGATTTGCGTTTTTTAATTTATGAAGGTTATGACGATCATTTTTATAGATTAGTAAGCACAATTTTAGATCCCGCCTTTACTGGTCTTATTTTTGTTTTTAATCTTAATTATTACCTCTGGCAAAAAAAGAAAAATTGGTCAGTGATTGTGCTCTTTGTTATTGGATTGTTACTAACTTATTCCAGATCTTCGTACCTAGCTTTTTTATTAAGTAGTGGCGTTCTGTTATTGATAGATAAAAAGGCTGCAAAAAAAGCAATCTTCTTGATTCTCACTTGTTTTTTGCTCAGTTTGCCTTTTTTACCAAAACAAAGCGGCGGCGATGGCGTAAATTTGTTGCGAACCACTTCTGTACAAGCTAGGATTGACAATGATCAAAAAATTTGGCAAGAAATTGAAGGTGTGCAATGGTTATTTGGCCAGGGTTTGTTTATTCCCGCACAAAGCAGGCAAGTGGCAAAAAACATTCCCAATCACTCTCATTTTGCTGATAATATTTTTGTTTTCCTTATTAGTAATCTAGGCATTGTAGGTAGCATTGCCCTAATTCTTCTTGTTTTGGAGACGATAAAATTTGGGAAAAAAGAAAACATCGTGCTACTCACCAGTTTAGTAAGCCACGCTATGTTTAATAACAACTTGACTCAAAGTTTTGTAATTTTAATTTTTCTTGGTCTTTGGCTATCTAAAAGCCAGAATTAGAGCCTGAACTCTACCTCGATGTTGCGTTCGGTTTTATTAGTAGCTTTATCAATCACCACAAATTTTAGTTCATTTTTTCCCTCAGCCAAATAATAATTGGTGGAAAAATTGCCCTCTTTATCAGCCAAAACTAAACGATCATTGATAAAAACTTTAGCCTCGGCTTCTGTTTTACCTTTAATTGTTACAGTGCGATTTTTCTTTAGTTCAATAACACTGCCATCCTTAGGTTCTTCAATCTCCAAAGTCGGCGCTTGTGAATCGCGAACGATAGTGTAAGAACGAGTTGCAAGTGATTCATTCCCGGCTTCATCAATACCAAAAATAGATAGTTCATTTGGTCCATCAGCTAAACTTAATTCATACTCGAATTGTCCATCTTCGGCTACTACAACTTTGGCAGCTTCAGCGGAATCAAGCACAAAAACAACTCGGCTATTTGGTTCAGCAAAGCCCTGTAAAGTAAGACTGGCAGAAAAGGTAGCCTCCACTGGATTACTAGACAAAACAGGTACTTGTGGAGGCACCGTGTCTGTTTCGACAAAGGTAGATTCCTTATCAACAATACTAAAAAAAAGCCTAATTAAATTGGGCATGATCAAAAAGATAAAAAGCAAAAGAATGACAACTCCAAAAAAAAGATAGTAAAAAGTTTGTTTTTCAATTTTTCTTTTTTCTTTTTTTACTAAACGAGAGGACACAAAATTGCTCTTGTCATTTTTTTTGTTATTGCTATTGCTATAAAAAGAGGAGCGACGACGAGAATTAAACATAAGTTTTATCTTACCACAAATTTTTTTGAGCCAAAGGTGGGAGTCGAACCCACGACCTACGGTTTACGATACCGTTGCTCTACCAACTGAGCTACTTTGGCAAGGTAAGGCAATTAAACTCGCAACGCAATAACATAATTGATGAATTGAGTATAGATTTTATTTTGCGCTAAGTCTAATTTCTATTGACTTGTTCTGAGCGACCGAAGGGAGTCGAACCCTCACCTCCAGCTTGGGAAGCTAGCATTCTACCGCTGAACTACGGTCGCAATTATAGATTAAGGTAATAGATTAAGAAAAATTATAGCAAACTTTAGCTTGTTTTTTCTCGATGAAAATTTCTCAAATAAGCAATGAATATTTCCTTTAAAAACGAAGTTGTACTCGCTGGTTTAACAACATCCTTAATAAACAATTCTAAACTATCGCGGAAATTTTGATCGAGAACAAGATTTAAAGCTTTGGCTATTTGTTCAGCGTTTTCTAGCGTCCAATTTCTTTTATCCGTTAAATCAAGTTTTTTACTTATATTGGATTCTTTACTTATATCAAGTTCTTTGCTCATATCAGATTTTTTGCTCGTATTTAAGTTTTCCGTTTGTATCAATTTTTCATTCGCAGTTAATAATTATAACATAAAAGTATATCAATCTTGATCATTGACTAATCATTTATAATTTATAAGATTAAATTCTTGTCTTATGAACAAATCTATCGAACTTGAGAAAAAATTTAAAGAACAAGCTGCAATAGCCGGACTTTTAGTGGAAAAACCAAAAACAATTGTGTCCAATCACCCGGTTGAGGATAGAAATGGCAAAATTAAAAAAACAAAAACTTTACCAGATTGTTTTGTCATTGATCCCTTAAGTCAAAACTCCATGCATATTGAGATCACCAATGGCTCTGGCAGGACTGATCACAAAGCTGCGCAAAAAAGAGTAGTCGAAGCAGCTGGAGTGGAAAATTATACTGTAATAACAGGAAACCAACTTAAAGAACTTTGTGAAAGACAAACACCAGTAGAAAAAAGATTATTTCTTTTAACAATCTTCGGATGGCTAAATTTACTTTAAAAAAATTGCTATATGAAGTTTAATG
>DBRQ01000004.1:0-1608 GCA_002306345.1 Candidatus Pacebacteria bacterium UBA1364
AGTTTGCCACAAACCTTCATTGGTAATCCAAGTAACATCATAAACTCCATCTTTAAATTGACCAGTGTTAACGTATTTTCTTTTAGGATCAATTTCAGCACGGTGAGTATGACCAACAATGCGCCAAGCGTTATGTTTGGGCAATTTCGCTTGTTTTTGCTGATTACTAAACCACCAGTAAAAATATTTAGGCCACCGTCTGCCAAAAATTCTGGTTGCTAAACTATCAATTTTGCTTGTACATTTGCCAATAATCAAAGGATAGGCATTATGCTTACTGCCATGACTGATAACGTAAGTGCGCCTTTTTGTTTTAAGTAATATTTGCTTGATTGGCGTTAAAGATGCAAAATCATGATTGCCTCTGACAAGAATTGTTTTATTCAACAATTGGCTTTTTTGCCAGGTTTTTTTCCATTTAGCCAAACTTGTAAACAGTTGATCTGAAAAATCACCATTAATAATTAATACATCAGCCTCATTAATAAGTTGATTAACTAATTCATCGGTTTTTTGATTAAATTTATCAGATAAGTGTAAATCGGAGATTATGGCAATCTTATTTGATTGTTTTAAATTTAGCTTGAGTTGAGTGAGCATCATGATGAGTTATGATGGTTATTCTAACATTTTATGAAACTTATGTTTTAAACATTAATTCAAATGATTATACAAAGATCACCCAGATAATGATATAAAAGTAATAAAGAATCACTTAAAAAGGGCTAAGACTGGCAATTGAAAATGCTTTAATTGGTGGTTGTGTCACAAAAAAAATTGGTTATTACTTAACATATCAAAGAGAAAAAATCTAAATAACTCTGATCTCGCGTGAGAGATGGTTAAATTGGTCAATAAAATTTGAACTAATTAGAAAATAAAAATTATGCAAATCTGGCAAGCATTTATACTCGGCATTATTGAAGGTTTAACGGAATTTTTACCCATTTCTTCTACTTTTCATTTAATTTTTGTCAGCCAATTTCTCAATATTACGAACAGTAATTTTTTGAAAGTCTTCGAAGTTTTCATTCAATCTGGAGCAATTTTGGCGGTCTTATTTTTGTATGGTAAAGAATTATGGACAGATCGATCTTTAATCAAAAAATTGATTTTATCATTTATTCCTACAGCTATCATCGGTTTTTTATTCCACTCTATTATTAAAAATTTATTTTTTGAAACTAATTGGTTAATGCTCACTGCTTTTATTTCAGTAGGTATTATCTTTATTCTTTACGAAAAAAGACTGAAAAATAAAGCTAAAAATGTCGATAAAGAAATTAAAGACCTTAATAATTCACAAAGCCTATTAATTGGGCTTGGCCAAGCTGTGGCAGTCATTCCGGGGGTTTCTAGGTCTGGAGCTGTTATGCTCACTATGATGGCCATGGGTCAAAGTCGTGCACAGGCTGCTAAATATTCTTTTCTGCTAGCTGTACCAACTATTTGCAGCGCTGCCGCATTGGATATTCTTAAATTAAGTTCTAGCACAGCCATTTCTTCTCAAGAGATTGTTTTACTTCTTGTCGGCTTTGGCACTGCCTTTATTGTCAGTTTAACTGTTTTAAAATGGTTTATTAGCTTTATTCAAAAACACACTTTGGT
>DBRQ01000004.1:1689-2514 GCA_002306345.1 Candidatus Pacebacteria bacterium UBA1364
CAAACATCTAGCAAATACTCTTAAACACCTTTATATCAATCCTTTGGAAAAATGTAATCTCGCTTGCAAAATTTGTTACACCAAAAAAACTAAATTTGTACTTTCTAACCAAAAAATTTTGGATTTTATTACTCGTTACCAAACAATACAACAGCTTGAATCAGTAACTTTTTGTGGCGGTGAAGTTTTTTTACTCAAGGATTTTCCTGATCTTGTTAATCAATTAACCAAACAAAATATTTTTGTACAAATAATTAGCAATGGCACCATTGATCGTTTGGGTCAAATTGCAGATCCCAACATGGTCAACTTAATTATTTCCCTTGATGGTGTACAAAATTACCATGACCAAAATCGTGGCCGAGGCAATTTTCAAAAAAGCATTAATTTATTGCAAAAAGCCATGAAACTTGGCTTTAATGTTGAAATTTTTTCCATCGTTACGCAAGAAAATTTAAATCAAATTCCTCAATTCGAAAAAAAGTTGGCAACACTACTGCCTCAAACAGTTGCCATTACCTACCATCCGCGTAAATCAAGAGCCTATTTACAAAAACACCCTACAGCTAATATTTTGGGTGAAGTAGCAGGCTTTAACTTTTTAAATCAAAGACAAATTGCCAACTTAATGCAAACAAAACAGACTTTTCCACCAAAAAATCTAGGCTGTTATCAAATTGCCTTGATGTCTAATGGCCAAATTTTTGCTTGCTGTGAAGGCATTAAATCGATTGGTAATTTACAAACTGATATTGAAGAATTAATTACCAACTTTAAGAATCGTTTGACAGTTTGGCAAAATAAGAATGATAACAAACAATGTTT
>DBRQ01000004.1:2589-5209 GCA_002306345.1 Candidatus Pacebacteria bacterium UBA1364
TGAGGTAGCGCCAATAAACTAGCTCCCATAATCACTAAATCAGAACTGATTTGTAAAATTGGTAAATAGTACCAAGAATTTGGACAATTATGTTTATTTTTATCAATGCTCCAAATAATATATAAAATTAAAAATAAAAAGAAATAAACAAAATTAAATTCAAAAAATAAAATTAAAAAAACCAAATATCTTAAAAAAATTAATAAAACCTTTGGTCTAATAATCCCTGCCATGATGTCACTTTGCGCAAAAGCAGCAATTTTTTGTAAAAAAGCTTGGAAATTGCTAGGTGGATACCAATAAACAACAGCTTTTTTAGCGAAGGCAATAGGTATTTTTGCTTTTTTAATTTTTAGCATTAATTGATAATCTTCACTTAACTCCAATTTTTCATTTAAACCACCTAAGGCTTGAAAAAGCTTTTTTTCAACTAACAAAGAGCGAGTGGTGGGCACAAAATTTTTGACATTAACATTTTTATTTAATTGTAAAAAATAGGGAACTATCGCCTCTTGCAAACGACTGTTGGCAATCCCTTGAAAAAAACCGCCAACAACTTTACTTTGTGAAGTGACTAATGTTTTTAATAACTCTTGCAGCCAAAATTGATCAAGCACACAACCAGCATCAGTGAAAGCTAAATACTTAGCTTGGGTTTGACTAACGGCAAAATTTCTGCCAAGACTTCGATTGCATTTTTTTTTAAAAAATTTAATTTTAAGATCGGGGTTAGCCTGGCTAAATTTTTTGATCACAGAATCAGTACCATCACTAGAAAAAGCATCAACAATAATAAATTCTTGAGCTTTAATACTTTGGTGCTTATAGCTTTCTAAAAATGCAGCAATGTTATTTTTTTCATTAAAAACTGTTGCTATCAAAGCAACGGAGATTTTTCTATAATCAGCTAATTGGTTAGACATATCTTAATTATAACCTCACATCATCATGAAAGCATTGATTATTACACAGTCTTATCTCCCCAACCTCGGTGGTGTTGAAAAACACATTGCTTGCACATTACCTTATTTGAAAGAGGCTGGTTTTGAAATCAAAATCATTAGTAAGGATGAAATTACCAATAACAAAAAACTCATTAAATTTTTTGGATTATTACAAATCTGGTGGGCATTGACTAAAAAAATCAAATTAATTAAGGAAGCCGAAATAATTTTTATTCATGATGTTTTCATTTATTATTTACCTTTTAAATTAATTTTCCCAAAGAAAAAAGTTATTACTACTTTTCATGGTTGGGAAAAAATCTACCCCATTCCTGTCAAAAATATTTTTTATAAAAAATTAGCGCAAAGATTTTCGAATCAAACCATTAGCGTCGGCAACTACATTAATAAGTATTATCAGTTAAGTGAACAAAATAATCACGTAATTTACGGAGCAGTTGACCTACCTAAAAAAGAAATAGATTTAGCGAAAAAAGAGAAAAATAGTTTTTTATTTGTAGGTAGGTTAGAGAAAGATACTGGTCTATCAATTTTTTTAGAATTTTTAGATATTTTATTAGCAAAAAATATAATTTTTTCTGTTAAATTTTGCGGTGACGGACCAATGCGCAAGTTATGTCAAAAATATGGTAAAGTGCTTGGCTTTGTCGACGTTCAAACATATTTGACAAATTCAACAGTTTGTTTTGCTTCCGGCTATCTCAGTATCTTAGAAGCTATGGCCTACAAAAACATTGTTCTTAGTGCTTACCAAAACGCCTTAAAAAAAGATTACTTGCTAGATAGCCCCTTTGCTAAACATATTGTCTATGCTAATAGTGGCGCACAATTATTTGTAAAATATGCCGCTTTACCAGAGTCAAAAAATAAACTACTTACAGAAAATTATCAATTATGCAGCAAATATAGTTTTCAAAATTTAGCTAATTTATATATTAAATTAAGTAAAGAAAAATGAAAAAACGCCCAGTTATTTTAATTGTTTTTGTCAGTTTTGCGCTTTTCTTAGTTTTTAGTATTTTACAAAATTATTTAGTTTATCGAGCCATTCAACACATAGATTTAGACAAAGCTAGTCAACTTAGTCAAACAGCTATTATTTTGCCCAAAATAATGAATACGATTTCTTTTCAACAAATTACCAGTCTAAAACTTTGGGAATTTACTTTAAAACAATTGCCAGCCATCAATCAACTACAAAAAGACTCTCAGCTATATTTAGCACAAATAATTAACAATGAGCCAATAGATAAAACTTTACCTAAAAAAATTGTTGAAAACTTAGAAAAAATAAATGAAGAATTAAATAAAATCGATGCAAAGCAATTAAATAAAATTAAGTCAATTTTTAATGAGGTATTGGTTATTGCCAAAAAGTTACTAAGTGAAGATGTAAATTACATTGTACTTTTACAAAATAATGATGAATTAAGAGCCACGGGTGGATTTATGGGCTCATATTTTGTTTTGGCGAGTCAAGATGGACAAATCAGTTTGCCACAAATTCAAGATATTTATGCACCAGATGGGCAATTTAAGGGATTTCTTAAAGCACCCAAAGGTATGGAAAAATATTTAAGCTCTGGTAATGGAATGAGATTACCAGACGCCAATTGGTGGCCAAATTTTCCGGATTCAGCCGAACAAATCCTCTA
>DBRQ01000004.1:5250-18537 GCA_002306345.1 Candidatus Pacebacteria bacterium UBA1364
GTCAATAAAAACAATTTTGCTTCTATTGCTAGAGAAGATCGTAACAATTTCTTTCCAGGTTCTCAAGAAAAAGTGAATTTTTTGAATCATTTCTTAAAAATGTTTAAGTTTCAATTCATTGAATCTATGAAAAAAAATCCGCAAAAATTCATAGCTTTAGGCCAAGAACTAATTAAAAGTAAAGAGCTGCAATTTTATAGTAGAAATCAAGAAATAGCGGCTATCTTAGACCATTGGCAAGCTGATGGCAGCATGAAAAACGGCCAGGCAGGACTATATTACTTTTTAGTCGAGAGTAATGTTGGCATCAATAAAGCTAATAGACTCGTTAACCGTCAAATCACCATAAATATCAAGCAAGAACAAGAAACAATTAATATCAATTTCCAAAATGCCAATCAATATCCTTACGTTAATTATCAACGACTTTATACCAACGCAGACACTACTTTGCTTAATATTAAAATTAATGGTCAAAAAGTGGAGGAAATTGACCAAAGAATCATGACTACTAAAAATGGTCAAACTTGGCAGGAAATTGGTTTTTTAGTGCCAGTTTTGACCAATAATTCCAGTAATGTTGAAATCAATTTAGCTAGTAAATTGTCAATAGATGAGAAAAAAGAAATTTTCATTCAAAAACAGTCAGGCTTACAAGCAACTGATTATATTATTAATTACCAAGATCAAAGTAAAAGTTTTAAATTAAGTGGCGATCAGTCAATAAATTTTAATTAATAGTTTGGTCAGTGAAATAAAAAACAACTTCTATTAGAATACAAGCTTAGTTTGGCACTTTAATAATGCGAGACTTACATTTAATTAAAGAAAAATATGGAATACGATACTCTCATCACAAATTGTCGCAAGCTTTTACTTGATTGCCATTTAGCAGAAAAGAAGGCTCAGGTAGTCGCTATTGAAAAGGAAAGCGAAAAAGAAGATTTTTGGCAACGGGAAGATTCAAAAGCAAAAATACAATTACTGTCGACTTTACAAAAAGAAATTAAAAGCTTGGAAAATTTAGAAAAACTTAGTAACGATTTGGCAGCAGCGATCGAATTAAATCTCACAGAAGATATTGTTCACATTTCCAAAAATTTAGAAAAACTTTACAAGGAAGCCGAGCTAAAACAATATTTAAATGGTAAGTATGATCGTTTACATGCTATTTTATCTATTCACCCAGGCCAAGGTGGCACGGAAGCCATGGATTGGGCTGAGATGATTAAACGTATGTACCAGCGTTATTTTGAAAGAAAGGCTTGGCAATATAGATTTGTTTCAGAAATTAAAGGCGAAGACGCTGGCATTAAAGAGGCAGTCTTTGAAATTGAAGAAGATTATGCTTATGGTTATCTAAAAGGTGAACAAGGTACTCACCGTCTGGTACGCCAAAGCCCTTTTAATGCGGATAATTTAAGGCAAACTTCTTTTGCTTTGGTAGAAGTTTTGCCCATTTTAGATCAACAAAATGACATTGAAATCAAAGATAGTGATTTAATATGGAATTTTACCAGGGCTGGTGGAGCTGGCGGGCAATCAGTCAATAAAACTAATTCAGCAGTAGAATTAACCCATATACCAAGTAATATTACTGTTAAATGTAGAGAAGAACGCAGCCAAATTCAGAATCGTGAGCGCGCCCTTAAAATGCTTAAAGCCAAATTAGCCAAAATTGAGGAAATAAAATTAGACAATGAATTACAAAAAGCCAAAGGCCAACACCAAAATGCCAGTTGGGGTACACAAATTCGCAATTATGTTCTACACCCTTATCAATTAGTCAAAGACACTAGAACTCAAGTAGAAACCAGTCAAACCGGGGCAGTTCTAGATGGGGATTTAGACCAATTTGTACTTAATTTTATTCATTATAGAAATAATTAGGCATTTTGGTCTAAAATAAACAGGTATGTATAAAATGCAACTACAGGAAAATCAAGAAAATCAAGAAAACAGAGATAAAACAGAAAGCTTGCAGCAAGAAAATGATCTCCATCTAGACAATGTATCCCATGAAAATCAGGTTGACGAAATGCCACATTTAAGGCAGAATCAAGATCCTATGAGTAAAAAAACAAAAAAAACCTTTCTCATTATTTGCGTTTTTGCCGTTTTGGCTGGCATTTTAACTGGTTTTGGCGCTTTTCAACTGAAAAATAAAAATGGTAATTCCCAAAATATGGAAAATGTCACCGTAGGAGATCCCAATAAAGTTAAAAATGGCGATATCTTTGGTGTGCAAGATAAAGAAACTTTTGCAGATAACGCTACTGGTTACTTAGAAAAAGGTGGAGTGGATGGTGAAGGATCTCATAAATTACTCAGAGAGGGCGGCAATAGTCAAACTGTTGCCCTTACATCTTCCGTTGTTGATTTAGACAAATTAGTTGAAATGGAAGTGAAAGTTTATGGAGAAACCCACAAAGCAGAAAAAGCCGGTTGGTTTATGGATGTAGGCAGGGTGGAAGTAATCAACACAGAGGCAGAAGCTCCTATTCAAACTTTAGAGTAAACATGCTTAAATAGATCTCGTGTCCATGATAGTTTTTTCAGCTGTCAGTAAGTCTTTTGCTGACAATCAAACCGCCATTGTTGATTTAAGTTTAGAAATAAACAATGGCGATTTAGTGGTTATTACTGGTCCCTCTGGAGCTGGTAAAACTACTCTGATGAAATTGCTAATCAGAGAATATTTGCCCACCAGTGGGGAAATTATTTTTGAAGGTCGCCCGCTTAGCAAATTTAAAAAATCAGAAATTCCAGGTCTGCGTCGTCAAATTGGTGTAGTTTTTCAAGATTACAAATTAATCGAAGATATGAACGTTTGGGAAAACATTGCTCTACCGCTTTATATTTGCAACAAAAAAGAAAGCGAAATAGAATCTAGAGTAACAGATTTGCTTAACTTGGTTGGTTTAGCCGATAAGGCTTTACAATTCCCTGGGCAATTGTCTGGCGGAGAGGCTCAACGCGTCAGCATTGCTCGTGCTCTGGCCATCGCTCCAAAAGTAATTTTTGCCGATGAACCGACTGGCAATTTGGATAGTGAAGCTAGCATTAAAATTACTAGATTACTGAAAAAAATTAATGAACTCGGCACCACCCTACTTTTTGCCACTCATGATCAGCTAGTTCTCAATGAACTAGGTAAAGAAAAAATTATTCATTTAGAAAAACCAACGCAAAAAATGAATAAAGAAAGTGATAAAGATGAGCAAATTGACCAAGAAAGGGCGGAAATCAAAAATAAACAAGCAAAATTGGCCAAAAAAATTAACGAAAAAAACCAAAATAAGGAAGATCAAAAAGATAAAGGACAAGAAAAATCAAGAATTGGCTTGCCAAACTTACCAAAATTTAAGCTAAAAATTAATTTGAAAGCAAAAAAAGAGGAAAAGAAAAAAGATGAAAGCACTTAATTCTGCCATGGTGGCTATTCGCCGCTCTCCTTATCAGAGTATTTTAACTGTTTTTATTTTAACCATTACTTTTTTTATCGCTTACTGTTTTTCAATGCTAAGTATAGGCAGCAATAAAATTCTTTCTTTTTTTGAAACTCAACCACAGGTTATAGCTTTTCTAAAACTAGAAGCTAAAGGTGAGGATTTAGAAAAAATCAGCCAAAAAATGAAGGAAAAAAGTTATGTGGCTGATGTTAAAGTCGTTACTCAAAAAGAAGCTTTGGAGCTTTACCAAAAAGAAAACCAGGATGATCCACTCCTTTTGGAATTAGTGACCGAAGAAATTTTACCAGCTAGCATCGAGGTAGCTGCTCGCGATGCTAAAAGCCTTGAGACAATCAAAAATGATCTAAAGGCGGAAGACAGCGTGGAAGAAGTAGTATTTCAAGAAGACGTAGTGAGTAATTTAATTCGTTGGACCAATGCCATGCGTGTGGTTGGTTTGTTTTTACTAGCTACCCTAACCGTCACTTCATTTTTAATGATTATGACTACCATTTCCATGAAAATTTCAGCCAAAAGAAAAAGTATTCAAGTGATGAAGTTTATTGGTGCTAATAAAAGTTATATCAGTCGCCCATTTTTGCTTGAAGCAGTTGTGACAAGTAGTGTGGCCAACGTTTTAGCTTTTGCCATCTATTACGCCATGATACTCTATATCAACCCCTGGCTTGCAAACTTTTTAGCTGGCATCATTACCTTCCCCATCGCTTGGCAATTTTTTGCCTATCAATTTGCTGCCGGTTTGATCATAGCTATTTTCCTCGGCATTCTGGCTAGCTATAGCGCTGTTTTGCGCATGTTAAAAAGATAAATCATGAAAAAAGCAATCGGCTTCTGGCTAATCCTACTGGCTTTGTTTTTGTCTGTGCCGTCTGTTGTACAAGCGCAAGATTGTGATCAAGAGTTTCAATGCAAAGAAGATAGTGACAACTATCAAGGCTGTTTAGACCAACTCAAAAACTGCTGGCAAAGAAAAATTGATCAGGCACGTTCCGAGGCTAACACTTTGCAATCGGCGATCGATATTATTAATGGTCAAATCAAAGTGCAGAGTCTCAAAATTCAACAAACTGCAGCTGAAATTGCTGCTCTCGAAAAAGAAATCACAGAATTGTCAGAAAGAATTGAAGGTTTAGCTATTTCATTAGATCGGCTTAGTGGTGTACTCATTGAACGAATTAGAGAAAGTTACAAGCAAAGCCGTCTGCCCTACAAAAATAATTTTTTTACCGTTGATTCTTTTAACAGCTTTGTCAGTCAGTATCGCTACATTAATATTGCCCAAAACCAAACTCTTGACATCATGAAAAAGACAGAATTACAACGTTTAACTTACAATCAACAAAAAGAGTTAAAAGAAACTAAACAAAAAGAAGTCGAACAAAAACGCAAAGAGTTACAAAGCCAAAAAAATATTTTGAGTTCGCAAAAGGCCAGCAAAGATGAATTACTCAAACAAACTAAAAACAGTGAAGCTGTTTATCAGCAAAAATTAGCAGAATTAAATGCACAGCTAGCTTCTTTTAGTCGTTTTGCTAGCACTATTGGCATTTCACTCTTAACCAACCAAACTAAATGTGACGATAGTTGGGGCTGTTATTACTCACAACGCGATGCTCAATGGGGCAATATGTACCTCAGTGGTTCCCCATATACCATGGCTTCATCTGGTTGTTTAGCCACTTCGGTTGCTATGGTGGCCACTCACTACGGTAAGTCTTTAGATCCGGCACAAGTAGCCAATAGTTCTGTTTTTGCCAGTGGTGATTTGGGGAAAAACATAACTGTTAACGGAGTCAATATTTCTAGAACTGCGGCCTCTTGTGGAAAATCAATTTCTTGCTTGGACTCTGTCCTGGCTGAAGGTAAACCAGTGATCATAAGATTATTTGATGGCAACAACCACTTTATTGTGATTAAGGAGAAAAAAGACGGACAATACATCATGCATGATCCTGCTATAGAAAATGGTAATGATAAAAATTTTACCGATCATTATTCTCTAAGCGACATTAGTAGAATTGACAGGGTTAGTATTTATTAAATCGTCAATCATGCAGCGTTGAGTATTATTTTTTGCACCAATAGAAATAGAAGAAGAGTTAATTTTTTAGAATTGTCGATATATTCTTTTTGTTGAGGAGTCACTTAGTCAAATTTTGTTATGTGCTTTTGGCTCTGC
This sequence comes from Candidatus Pacebacteria bacterium UBA1364, assembly GCA_002306345.1. Classification (GTDB taxonomy): domain Bacteria; phylum Patescibacteriota; class Microgenomatia; order UBA1400; family PJMF01; genus UBA1364. The sequence continues at coordinate 10,903 of DBRQ01000004.1, forward strand.
CAAACAGATCTTTATTAATCAAATCAATTCACTATTTTCTTCTTTAGATAATTCGTTTTGATCATGTTTTAGAACATAAACATCATAGTGATAGTCATTTTCACCAACAAACTGCGCTTCACCGCGAATAATTTTTTCAAAAGGCCGACAGGCAAAGCACCCAGCTTCACCATGCGGACATTTAAAACGCCCTAATTGACGCGCCAATTTAATTTCTTTGGCAATTTTAAAAATTTGCCTGTGGGCAACCGCTAAATCTGGCAGAGTTTTCTCCACAATTTGATCAAGACCCAAATACCAATAGCTGGCTTTACTAACGTCACGGTGCTGACAATTGTGTACTAATAAATGATAAATCGGTAATTGCAGTGAGCTTTCATTTTCTTCGTTTTTACTGGTTTTGAAATCAATAATATGCACACTATCCGTCTTTTTTAGATATTCAAGCCAATCAATTTTGCCACAAAGAATAATTCCTTCTTCCTTTGACAACCAATAATGGGGCAAATCTTCTTTAATTTTAACTGCTAAACCAGTTAAAGGTCCTGGATGAGCCATCACTTTACGCAGCATCTCTCGGCCACGCTCTTTATATTCTTCTTCCGTTGCTTGATCAAAAAAACCACCTTTTTGACCAGCCACTAGCTGCCAATTGCGCTCAAATTTGGCAATTAATGATTCTCTGAAGCGCTCTTGACCAGGCAAAACCGACAATGATTCCAAAACGCTGTGTACCACTTGACCTAAAGCCAAAGGAGGCGACATTAATTGCACTTTGTGATGAGTTTGGGGATCTTTATACACATTTTTGAGATAGTAAGCTCGTGGACACTGCAAAAAATCACTAATAGAAGTGTGAGAAACCCAAACAGCTTCATATTTATCAGGCATAGCAATTGACCTTAAAATTATATAAAATTATCTGTAAGTCTCTCATACATTTGCAGATTTTTGAAGGCAGAAAGAGTAAATGATGAAAAATTTGCTATAATCTAATCTATTGGCTATGCCAGATACTCAAAATCAAGAAAATAATTCACAAATCACCACTCTGGAAGCACCCATCCCTTTAGAGACAAAACCAGTTGAGTTGAGGGAGCTTTCTTCCTACACTAAAGAATATATTAGACAATACCAGATGGACTGGGAGTATCAACATCGTGCTATTGCTTCTCCACTTGAAGTAGATGAATTGGCTTCTAGGATAGCTGAGGCTTACGAAAAAGTTAGAAAAGTAATTGATTGGAAAGAAGAGAATTTACTACGCCGTGGCGCAATCGAACGTATTCTCAAGAGGCGTTTAGTTTCAGAAATTTATGGTATTAATATCATGCCAAATTTGAACGCTACAGAAATGGCTGAGCCAATGATTTTGGAATTGATGCACAGCGGTTATTTTGATAATGGCAAAATTGCTAAAAAGCAGGTAAAAGAAATTGAAAATATTCTTGACAAGTACATCAATATTCTCAATAACTCTAAACTGCCTCAAGCTCCTACCAAAAAACATAGTAAGAATAAAATCAACTTTTACACCTGGATACTAGAGATCGCTGCTTGTGAGATCGAAGAAGTTTTAGCTCCCGCCTTCAAAGAAAATGCCTTGCTTAATTTGATGACCAACGTCCTTTATAAACGCACTCATGTCGTGCCAAGTGATTGTTTAAGTGATCTAGATCAATTGATCCAAATTTACATTGCCAGCATGCGTGCCTTGTACAATTTTGACGATCCAATCATTGCTTATAATATAATTAAGATCCGTTATCCTTTTTGGGTTGAAGAAACTAAAGAAAGCATTGCCAAAATCACAAGTACAGCTCAGGAAATTCGCAAACAAATCGAAAGTGATCTAAATAGTGAAAATGGTAAACAATTTTACAAGTTAGCAAATAAATATGACGCGGCTTATCGCATTGTTGGCGATGTTTTGGATAAAATAGACAACATCCCAGAAGTTGTAGAAGAAAAGTTAAGTAATCCCGACGAATTGCAAACAATGGTCAGTGAAGCGTATTTTAAACGCAAAGCTAGCCTTAAAGGTCGATTGTTTCGCAGCGCTGTTTATTCAACAATTTCAATTTTTATATCTGGTAGTGCCAGTTTCATTCTTTTTGAAGGACCAATAGCTAGATTGGCTGGTCAAGAATTTAGTATTCTTTCCCTTTTTGTTGATTTACTTATTCCTAGTCTTGTCATGTTTGTCCTAGTCATTTTAATTCATCCGCCTAAAGATGATAATTTAAGTGTAGTTCAAAAAGAAATTGCTAAATTTATCTATCAACAAAACAGTGAAGATGTCTACGAAATTGATTTTAGTCGCAAAAAAAATAAAACCCTTAATGCGCTTTTTATTGTTACTTCTATTATTTGCGGATGCTTAGGCATGAGAGGCATCTTTTGGATTTTTGAGATTGCCAAAGTGCCTTGGACTTCAATGTATATCGACACCGTGAACGTTGCAATGATCTTTTTTGCCGCCATGGCAGTCAAGCAAAAATCTAAGGAAATTACTATTGAAGATCGCGGTAATTTTATAGAATTCTTTCTGGAGCTTTTCTCTGTTCCCCTGGCCGCCATTGGCCAATGGTTTTCTAATAAATGGAAAAAATATAATTTTTTCTCCACTTTTTTAACTGCCGTTGTTGATATGCCATTCTCCGCTTTTATTCGTATCGTAGAAGGTTGGCGTAATTTTCTGAAAGAAAAAAGTTCAGAAATGCACTAGTTTGCAATTTATTTTTCCTATTTAAAGAAAATTCGGACGAGATAAAGTTCTAGAGTAAGTTGGTTTTCTGGTATAATCAGCTGGTATTTCAACAAACTTTAACAATTCATAAGCAAAGAAAAAAGGAGACATCGCATAGTGGTCAATTGCACAGGTTTGCTAAACCTGACCCCTTTTGGGGTTCGTGGGTTCAAATCCCACTGTCTCCGCAAAAATCTAAAAGTTCTGATAGACCAGTCCTTTATAACTAAAACTGTTGCTGCTATAAAACACACAATTTTTCATTAAATTTTTGCTAATAAAAAGTAGTATACTGAAAATTCGCTTTTTAAGTATAAATATTTAACTACTTTCAAGTATTAGCTGTGTTTAAACCAAAAAAATCTCTCGCTAGCGCGAAAAAAGAAAAAAATAAGAAGGTAAGAACTAATATGTTCGCGCTGTTGCTTGATTACAAATGGCAAATTAGTTTGTTGGTCGTTTTTAGTTTGTTAGCTAATGGCTTAAGTTTATTGATCCCAAAAATTATTGCCTCGAGTATTGATCAATATACTAGCGGACAAATCATTTCCCAAACTTTATTGATCGAATTTATAATTATTGTTTTGGGAGTATTTATTTTTACTTATGCTCAAGGTTTGATTCAAAATTATGTTTCTGAATTAGTGGCTAAAGATTTTCGCAAAAACTTAATTAAAAAAATTTCCTACCAAAGCTACGCTTATGTACAAAAAGTCACTTCGGCGGTTTTGTTAACTAATCTAACTTCAGATGTAGATGCAGTTAAAAATTTTGTTGGCCAGGCCTTTACTATAATGATTTCTTCAATTTTTTTAATTATTGGGATTAGTGTCTTACTATTAAGTATAGATTGGCAATTAGCGTTAGTAATACTCACTATTATCCCTGTTGTAGGAGTGATTTTTGCTTTAGTTTTCAAAAAAGTTGGAGTACTTTTTAAAAAGACACAAGAGACAATTGATTGGCTTAATAAAGTGATCAACGAAAGTATTTTAGGTGCTGCGCTTATCAGAGTGCTTCATTCAGAAAAAGATGAATTAAATAAATTTAAAAAAGTTAATTTAAGTGCGCAAAATTTAGGTTTAAAAATTATGCGCTATTTTTCCGTGCTTATTCCAGTCGTTAGTTTTGTAGCCAGTATGGCAACTTTAGCGATTCTATTAATTGGCGGTAAATCTGTGATTAATGGAGAAATGACTTTGGGTAATTTGACAGCATTCAATAGTTACGTACTAATTCTGATTCAGCCAATTATTATGCTTAGTCTCATGAGCAATGTGATTGCTCGCTCTCAAGCATCTTACAATAGAATATCAAAATTGATTTCCGATGAAACAGAAGAAACTTTTGGCAAAATACCAGCAAATCTCTCCGGCAAGATTGAACTAAAAAACGTGACATACAGTCACGATAGCAAAAATGTTTTAAAAAATGTGTCTTTTATTATCGAACCAAAAACAAAAACAGCTATTATCGGCCCAACTGGTGGAGGTAAAACACAACTTTTATACGCCCTAAGTGGCTTAATTAAGCCTGACGATGGGGTAATCAATTATAGTGATATTAGCATCCTCGAATATGATAAAAATTCATTTTATGCTCAACTTGGTTTAGTTTTTCAGGATAGCAGCATTTTCAATTTATCACTGAAAGAAAATATTGCATTTAGTCAAACGGTTTCTAATGAAAATTTACAAAAGGCGATTGCTACTGCTGAATTAGATGAATTTGTGGCCTCTTTACCAAATAAATTAGATACTATTGTCTCGGAGCGTGGTACCAGTATGTCTGGGGGGCAAAAACAGCGTTTAATGTTAGCCCGCGCTTTGGCTATTAATCCAAAAATACTGCTTCTGGATGATTTTACTTCGCGGGTCGATACCAAAACCGAACGCAACATTTTAAAAAATATTAAAAATAATTATCCAGATTTAACTTTAATTTCTGTGACACAAAAAATTTCTTCAATAAAAGACTATGATCAAATTATTGTTTTGATGGAAGGAGAAATAATTGCTTCCGGAACACATAAAACGTTATTGCAAACTTCACCAGAATACGTGCAATTATTTAATTCACAAAAAAGTACTGAAAATTTATGAATTATGAATTAGCTAGTAACAAATCCAACCGCTCGCTCTGGCAAACTGCTAAAAGCTTTTGGCCCTTTTTAAGAAAAGAAAAAAAGAATTTAGTTTTGTCAATGTTTTTTTTGTTACTGAACGCAGTTTCTACCCTGCTTTCACCAATTATCATTGGTAAAACAATTGATCAATACATTCAAAAAGCTGATTACCACGGAGTTATCGTAAATGCTGGGATTCTGCTAATTGTTTATATTGTGTCTTTAATTAGTAGTTATTATCAAGCAAAAATAATGGGAACAGTTGGACAAAGATTGCTTTTTAAATTGCGCAATGCTGTTTTTAATAAATTACAAGAATTACCTTTGGCTTTTTTTGATTTAAATAAAGCTGGCGATTTAATTTCTAGAATCAATAATGACACTGACAAATTAAATCATTTTTTCTCTCAAGCTTTGATGCGTTTTGTAGAAAGTTTTTTTATGATGCTAGGCGCAGCTATTTTTATTCTATCTTTACATTTTAAACTAGGTCTGACAGCACTAAGTCCAGCAATATTGCTAATCGTTTTTACTCAATTAGTTTCTGATTTCGTCAAACGCAGAAATGCTGCCAGTTTGAAAGCGGGCGGTTTAATGAGCGCAGAAATTCAAGAAAGTTTAGATAATTTTAAAGTGATTGTTGTTTTTAATCGACGAGATTATTTCAACGAAAAATTTGACACTGTTAATCAAGAAAATTTTAAATCATCAATTAAAGCTGGATATGCAAATAATATTTTTACTCCGGTGTACGGTTTTGCAGCTCATTTAGCCCAAGTTTTGGTCCTGTTTTATGGTCTATACTTAATTAGTATAGGTGATTTTACGGTTGGTTTGCTGATTAGTTATCTTTCATATTTAAGTAGTTTTTACAATCCTATTAGGCAAATTGCTGGGGTCTGGGCAACATTCCAAGTCGCCATAGCTGCCTGGGATCGTATTTCTGCTATTCTCAACTTGCAAAGTAACTTGCCAGTTATAGCAGAAAATGCCAATTCACTAGTCAAGACGAAAGAGGACGATAATGAAACCGTACTTAGCTTTAACCATGTTTCATTTAGTTATCCAAGCGGCAGTCAAGTTTTGCATGACATTAATCTTAAATTAGACAAAGGCAAAACTTATGCATTGGTTGGCCCAACTGGTGGGGGTAAAACCACCACTGCTTCTCTCATGGCGCGCTTATATGATCCAACGGCCGGCCAAGTCCTTTTAAACGGCCATGATATCCGTTCTTACGATTCTAATGAACGTACGCAAAAAATTGGTTTTATTTTGCAAGAACCATTTTTATTTTCTGGTACCATTCGAGAAAATCTTTTATATGGCAATCAATTGTACGATGGATGCTCTGATCAGCAACTCAAAGAAATATTAAACAAGCATCACTTGGAGAAACTTTTAAAACGTTTTGATCATGGTTTGGAAACTGTAGTAACTAGCAATGGTGAATCCATTAGCTTAGGTCAACGCCAATTAATTGCTTTTATGCGCATCGTTTTACGTAATCCAGAATTACTTATTTTAGATGAAGCAACCGCCAACGTAGACACCGTTACTGAACAGTTACTAGAGGAAATTTTACAAACTTTGCCAAAAAATACCACTAAAGTGATTATCGCCCATCGTCTCAACACTATAGAAAATGCGGATCAAATTTTCTTTGTCAATAGTGGAACAATTATTCCAGCTGGTTCGTTAAAGCATGCTCTTTCTATGCTACTTAAGCAAAAACGCAGCAGCTAATTTTGGATCTTTATTTGTGCAAAAAGTTTTTATTTCCCTACAAAAATGCAATTTTATTAAAGGTCTGGCCATTCTTGCTGTTATTTTAGTGCATGTGCTGTCTTATTTACCAGGTATATATACTGGCCCACGGCAATTTTTTTTCATTTCTTTAGACCAATTAACTCGCTTTTGCTTACCAGCTTTTTTTATACTTTCTGGTTACGGTTTGGCTAGCAAATACACACAGCAACACATTAATTACTTTAAATTTCTTAAAGAAAGAGTTGCGAAGCTGTTGCCTCTTTACTTAATTTGGAGTTTGGTTTCGATTTTAGTGATTAAATCGGTGCCAATTTGGTCATTTGGAAATCAACCAGCATCAATCGTTCTGCAATTGCTTTTTGGGCAAACTGATTATCAACTATATTTTCTGCCAGTCCTTCTGCAACTTTACGTTCTCTTTCCTTTGATTTGGTTTTTTAGAAAAAAAATCAATTTAGTTTTCATAATTGCTGTACTGATTCAATCAGCCCTGTATCTTTTTTTTACTTTCCATTCTAGTAACAGCGACCGGTTTGAATACGCTTTAGGTATCTCTTGGGTGACTTATTTTGTTTTTGGCATTTTCTTAAAATTAAAAACTTTACCTCAACTTTTGCTCAAATTATCTTTGCCATTAAGTTTTGGCCTTTTCTGTTTTATGGTTTTATCTAGCCTGCAACAAATTAATGCTGGCATGAATCCTCTACCAGCTCTGAAATTTACTAGATTGATTATTATCCCGTTTGGTTTACTCAGCAATTTAAGTTTGATTAATTTGCGTTTGCCAAAGTTTTGGCTTAAAAAAAATGATAAGCAAAAAAAATTATTTGATATCTTAATTTGGTTAGGTAAAAATTCTTACATTATTTTTCTTTCACACACCATCGGTTTAAGAATTGTCTATGCTTTTTTGACTAATCAAATAGAAATGAGAGCTCTATTTTTAGTCACTCTTGCCTGGCTTGTTACAGTCTGCGTTAGCTATAAGCTC
>DBRQ01000004.1:18555-23650 GCA_002306345.1 Candidatus Pacebacteria bacterium UBA1364
AAAATAAAATTAAAAAGGAGGGATCGCATAGTGGCCTAGTGCAGCGGTTTACTAAACCGCCATAGCGCAAGCTATCCAGGGTTCGAATCCCTGTCCCTCCGCCAGATTTCACTTTTTGTAAACGAAGTTCGAACATTTTTTGAGCAGAACCATCAATAAGAAAGCCAGACACGTCGCCACACTGGGTACTAAGGACAAAATAGTTAAGGCAAGCATAAACACTAAAAAATTTTTTATAATTCCTCTTTTAAAATGGTTTTTACTAACCATCATCTCTTAGCACAACAAATTATCAATTTGTTGTGTATATAAAAACAATAAATGGATTGAATAAATAGACTGCCTGTGTTAAACAAATTTTCTAGAAGAATCAAAAGCTTTGATAAGTATTTCTGGCTTTTTAATAATGCTTTTGGTCAATTTTAATTGCTTTGCCATACACAATTGCTTCAGCAATTTTTTTATTAGCGCTGGCTAAAATTCGTGCAAAAGTTGGCTGAGAAATCTTCATTTTTTTAGAAGCGATTGTTTGTTCTAAACCATCGACTTCATAAAGCTTAAGTGCTTCGAGTTCATCAGCTAACAGCAGCACCTCCTCCAAGCACCGCATTGGTACTCCCTGAGGTTTAAAATAATAAACATCGGGATTAAAACCCAAACGGCGGTGCATTTTTGGTCTTGGCATAATTAGTTTAAAAAATATTATTGCACTGAAGCGAGTTCTTTTTCAACGTCTTCCAGCTCTTCTTGCAAAGCTGTTTTGTAAGCTTTTAAATCAGCTAATTGCTCTGCCTTATTCATTGGTGTACCAAGACCAAAGTATTTACCTAAGCCTCTACCGTAACCACAACATCTGCCCATTAAACCGATACTTCTTATATTCTTATTACAAAGACCCATACCTCTTCCGGTTTTAGAACCTTTTCCTTGTGGACCTGTTTTATCAAATGCTGGCATATCTGCCTCCTTTCATCTAATTTATATTGAATACTTATTCATTATAACTAGAATTTTCACTATTGTCAAGGAAAAGTAGATAAATGATTTTTTGAGTTTTTGCCTTTTTCATTTCTTCTTCCCCAATACGCAACTGCATTAAAGAAACTGAGCTGTAAAGTACATCAGTAATTAAAGTTTTATAATCCATTTTTTTAATTGGTCCCGTAATATCAGTAATTATGAGTTCTTTAGTATCTTTAATCAGGGATACTGGTAAATTGTTGATTACTCCACCATCAACTAAATATTTTTCATTAATTTTAACTGGTGGAAAAACTCCCGGGACTGCAATAGCTGCCAACAGGCCAGGAAAAAGCGAACATTGATTAGAAATTACTTCTTTTCTTTGATTGATATCTGATGCATTAAAACAAAAAGGTATTTTTAATTCTTGAAAGGTCGTTACCGTCATATATTTTTTAAGAAATGGCTCAATACCTAAAGTTGAGTACTCTTTGGAAGCAAATGTCAATCATCGCATTGCTTAAAAGTTTGCTCGGCAGTATTTTGGCTGATATTTACGCCATATGAATCGGTTTTTGTGCTAATAAATGGAATCCTGCGTCAGTTTTATTCATTTCACAAATAATAACCATGCTTAGTTTATTAATTAAACGGAAACTGCTTAAATTAAATGCCTAATTACTTTAGAATGTTAATATGTCAAACACGCTAATTGTTCTTAGACAACAACTACAAGCGATGGCAAATCCGGCACTGCAGCAAAGTAGTCAACGGTTTTTTAAAGAATCAGTCAAAATGTACGGCATTAAAACACCAGACGTCATTACTCTTGCCAAAAAAAGTTTCAAAACAATACAAGACCAAAGCAAAACAGAAATTTGGCAATTATGCGAACAGCTTTGGCAATCCGGCTATCTGGAAGAATCTTTTATTGCCTGTCAGTTGTGCTATTTATTGCGTAAACAATATGATGAGACAGATTGGTCAGTTTTTGAAAAATGGATCGATAATTATGTGACAAACTGGGCCAGTTGCGACACTTTTTGTAATCACAGCGTGGGAACTTTTGTGGAAAGGTACCCCCACTTTGTCCAACAATTAAAAAAATGGGCCTATGCAAAGAATTTGTGGCTACGACGCGCTGGCGCAGTGACTTTAATTATTCCCGCCCGCAAAGGTTTATTTTTACCTGACATTTTTGCCATTGCTGATATTTTGCTACAAGACGAAGAAGATTTAGTACAAAAAGGTTATGGCTGGCTGCTGAAAGCAGCCAGCCAAGCTCACCAACAAGAAGTTTTTGACTACGTCATGGCACACAAACAAGCAATGCCACGCACTGCTTTGCGTTACGCGATAGAAAAAATGCCACCAGAATTAAAAGCTCAAGCAATGAAAAAGGAATGACCTTTTCACATTCTAGAAAATTTCAAACTGGCCTAATTGTTATTTTGGAACAATTTAGCACTATTTGACAAATACTGCTAAATTTGCTTTAATACCATTAGCAGTCGATTATAGCGATTGCTAAAATTACAAGTTAAAAAGAAAGGATAAACAAACTATGTCAATTGTTCGTTACAATCCATTACAAACTATGTTAAGTCGTTGGCCAGATATTTGGGACGAAGATCTTTTTGATCAAACTGCCGACAGCCACCTCAACGTCTACGAAACTAAAGATAGTGTCGTCGTTGAAGCCAATGTCGCTGGCGTTAACAATGAAGATATCGATTTAACCTTTGAAAAAGGAATCTTGTGGATCCAGGCCAAGAAACAAGAAGAAAAGAACGATGAAAAACGTAAATATTTTTCTCGTTCCTCATTTTCTTACTCTTATAAAGTAGCCATTCCAGGCGATGTTGATTTAAGCAAGGAACCAGAGGCTGAAATTAAAAATGGTGTGCTAAAAGTTGAATTTAAAAAATCAGCTTTGAGTCAACCAAAAAAACTAAAGATTAAGAGTCAAAATTAGAATTGATCAATTACAAACCACTGATAAATCAAAACCCCGCTTAGCAAAGGCGGGGTTTTGATCTTTGTAGACTTCAACAGCCGCTTTTTTCCTATTAGGACTATCTAATTTGGCTAATCGAGGTTATAATACTCCACAGTATTAATTGTCTTGAGCGTTAGGCTCAAGAAAGAAGATTTCATTTATGTCAGATCAAAATGACAACATGGAAAACAAGAAGAAAGTCTTCGTGGGTAACTTGCCTTTTAGCATGACCCAAGATGGTTTGCAAAGTTTGTTTTCCGAATTTGGCGAAATCACCCAAGTCAGTTTAATTACTGACAGAATGACCGGCCGTTCCAAGGGTTTCGCTTTTGTAGAATTTGCCGATGAAGCTGCTGCACAGGCTGCTATCGATAAGATGGCTGGCTTTGTGGTAGAAGAGAGAGAGTTGGTTGTTAATATCGCTCGACCTCGTGAGCCAAGAAATGATCGTTTCCCAAGAAGAGACAATAATCATTCTTTTGGTAACAGACCAAACAGAGATCGTAGATATTAATCTTTTAGATCAAACTTTGGAAACGTCAGACGCAAGTCTGACGTTTTTGTTTAATAAAAGATAAATAAATGTTAGAATACAAAGTCTAGTTTTAGTGAAACTTAAAAGGGTTAATTCTGTGTCAAAAAACAAAGAAAATTCAAATATATTTCCTAATCCTAATTATCGGCCAGATCAATGGCGAGAAATAATTGATGAAAAAATAGTAACTAATAATTTAGATACACAAAGCAAAGTTGATACAATCGATAGAATAAAAGAAACAGGTATTCCTGTAATTGATAAATCTAATGCGCTGATGAATAAGATTAATAATCTTATAAATGAAGCAAAACATACGGCAGAACAAAAGAGTCAAGAAGCAGAAGAATTAAGAAAGAAAGCAGAACAACAAAAGCAGCTGGCTGAAGAAATGAAAAAAAAGGCAGAAGAACAAGAGCAGTTAGCTCAGGAACTAAATAAACGAATTACTACTGATGAATTAACTGGTTGCTTTAATTTAATTCATTATGAAGTTTTAAAAAATCATTGGGATCGACAAAGAAATAATGATAATAAATTTGGTTTAATTTTCATTGATATCAACGACCTTAAAGTGGTTAATGACAATTTTGGTCATTCAGCTGGAGACAAATTAATTACGGAAACAGTCAACTACTTAAAAACAAAATTTAGAGAAGCAGACTCTATAATTAGAATAGGTGGAGATGAATTGATCATTTTTTGTAAAAATGAAAATAACAATAATGATTTTAAAAAAAATTTGGAAGAAAAAATGGCAGACATTTGGCAAAAAGCTTCACCTATACAAATAGTTTTTGCCGATGGTCTTACTAATGAAATTGACATGAGTTTTGCTTATGGTGTGGCTGTATTTGATACTAAGGAAGGCGATAAAGAAGTCGAAGATGTGCAAAAACGCGCTGATAAGTTGATGTACAAAAAGAAGAAAGAAATGAAGAAAGAAAAGGCAAAAGCCCACCAAATTCCGACTAACCAAACAATAGCCAACCAAACTGAAGTTGAAATTTAAAAGGAGGTGTCGCATAGCGGTCAATTGCACACGCTTGGAAAGCGTGAGCTTCACAGCTTCGCAGGTTCGAATCCTGTCACCTCCGCAACAATCGAAAAGTTCTGATAGATAAACCTAATACAGCTTAAATGGTTTATTCCTATTTAAGTCATCGTCACCGACCCAAGTACCAATATCTACAAAAGTAGAAATGGTTTATTCCTATTTAAGTTTAACCCATTTTAATTTGGCTTCTCTATCTACAAAAGTAGAAATGGTTTATTCCTATTTAAGAAGCAAGTTACAGAGGCGGTAGCATTATCTACAAAAGTAGAAATGGTTTATTCCTATTTAAGCTCATCGTCATGATTGGTCAGATTGTATCTACAAAAGTAGAAATGGTTTATTCCTATTTAAGTTGCCAATCAATTTATCATCTACACTATCTACAAAAGTAGAAATGGTTTATTCCTATTTAAGCTCAGATCAAGTATTGAAAGCCAAGTATCTACAAAAGTAGAAATGGTTTATTCCTATTTAAGTATTGCATAGAAGTAAAAGCCCACAGTATCTACAAAAGTAGAAATGGTTTATTCCTATTTAAGGA
>DBRQ01000003.1:0-1540 GCA_002306345.1 Candidatus Pacebacteria bacterium UBA1364
GAACTGAATCGTCTCATTGAATTAGAAATGGAAGGGAGTGTCGGCTAATGCAGACAGTTTTACTTACCAATCAGCAGACTTTTGTTTTGACACCAGATCAAGATACTTTTTATTTGCTTCTCTTAAATCAAAACGCTGGCGGAGGTAAAATTCAAGTTGATCTTTCTTTGACGAAAAATGATTTACATTGTCAATTACTTTTTATAGGTATTTTAAAAAGTAAAAGTGACTGGCAATTAATTAGCAACATCAAGCACCTAGCGCCAAATAGTACTTGTTTAACGGAAGTTTATTTAAGTCAGATGAATGAGTCAAAAGTAGATTATTTTGGTCGCATTTACATTGATAGTCAAGCTGCTCATACACAATCTTTTTTGAAAGAGCAAAGTTTGATTATGGGTCAAGACACCTGCAATCGCTCTAGACCAACCTTGGAAATTTTTAATCATCGTGTCCAAGCTTCTCATAGTGCTAGCATTAGTCGTCCCGATGAGACGGCTCTTTTTTATTTAATGAGCAGAGGCTTAACCAAAATTGAGGCTGAAAAAATGGTGGAAAAAGCCTTTTTTAATCACGTTTTAGATTCTATTAAAGTAAAAAAAGCTCGTCAGCTAATTGAGGATTACTTACTATGTTAAATATTAAAAAAATCAAAGCCGACTTTCCAATTTTTCAAAATCAACCTGATTTAATTTATTTAGACAATGCTGCCACCAGTCAAAAACCACAAGCAGTGATTGATAGGTTGGTTCAATTTTATGCCAATGAAAATGCTAATGTACATCGTGGTGTTTACCCACTCAGTGAACGAGCTAGCGAAGCTTACAATTTAGCCAGAAAAAAAGTGGCTCAATTTATTGGCGCCCAAAGCAGCAGCGAAATCATTTTTACCAAAGGTGCGACTGAATCGCTTAATTTAGTAGCACAAAGTTTTGCTATACATCAGCTTAAATCAGGGGATGAGTTGCTAGTTAGTGATTTTGAGCATCACAGCAACTTTTTACCTTGGAGAGATGTTTGTGATAAAACTGGCGCTGTTTTAAAAGTTTTAAATAGTGACCAAAATGGTTTTATTGCCAAAGAAGAATGGCAAAAAAAATTAACTAAAAAAACTAAATTAGTGGCAATTGCTCACGCTTCAAATGTTTTGGGCACAATTAGTGATATTAAAAACATTGCCCAAATGGTGCACGCTTACGGAGCATTATTGGTGGTTGACGGCGCGCAAGCTATTCCTCATTTGCAAATTGACGTTCAAGCTTTGGATTGCGATTTTTACGCTTTTTCCGGACATAAGATGTTAGCGCCCATGGGTATTGGTGTTTTATACGCTAAGGCAGCAATTTTAAATCAAATGTTACCTTATCAATTAGGCGGTGGGATGATTGAATCAGTTTCTTTAGATAAAGTAGTTTTTGCGCCTTATCCAGAAAAATTTGAAGCTGGTACTCCTAATGTGGCTGGTGGCGTGGCGCTTGCTGCTGCCATTGATTATTTGGAAAAAATTGGCTTGGCCAAGATTAGGGCACACGAAATTGCG
>DBRQ01000003.1:1578-21414 GCA_002306345.1 Candidatus Pacebacteria bacterium UBA1364
GACTTAAGTGATTTTTTAGCTAAAAAAAATTTGGCCCTTCGAGCTGGTTTTCACTGTGCCATGCCGCTTCACCAAAGTCACGCTTGTGGGGCCACACTGCGAGCTTCTTATTATTTGTATAATAGTGAAAAAGATTTAGAATCTTTACTTATTAATTTGACAGAGGCGATTAATTATTATGGATGATCTTTATCGCAGCGAACTAATGGAAATTTATCAAGATCCAGCTCATAGGGGGCAGATTATCAATCCTTCTATTGCTTTGGAAAAGCAAAACGCTTTTTGTGGCGATCGGCTGCATTTATCTTTGCAGATTAAAAATAACATCATTGAAGACGCTAAATTTGATGGTGAAATGTGTTTTGTCAGTATCATTGGGGCAGATTTTTTACTTGAGGAAATAATTGGCAAAACTTTAGCAGAGGCAAAAAAAATTGATCAAGCTCATTTGTTAAAATTAATTGATTTAAATCTCAGCACGAGTCGTGTCGCTTGTGCCACTTTAGCTCTCAAAGCCTTACAGGAAGCCTTAAGCGCATATGAAAAAACCAAAAATTGATAAAAATACTAATATTCAAGAATTAATTGCCACTGATCCAGAAATGAACGAAGTGCTTTATGAATATGGCCTGTATTGTGGTAATTGTTTTGCGGCGGGATACGATACTGTGGAAGAAGGTGCCAGAACTCATGGCTTACAAGATGAAGAAATTGAGGAACTATTGGAGGAATTAAATAAAAAAACGAAACTAAAAAACGCACAAAAGCAGCACTCTTAGAGAAATTTTGCAAAATTTATGAAAAAAAAAGTTTTGGTTGGTATGAGTGGCGGTGTGGATAGTTCCGTAACGGCAGCTTTATTAAAACAACAGGGCTACGATGTTATTGGTGTCACCATGCAAATTTGGCAAGCTGCAAAGAGGGATACTAATGATTCTTATTGCTTATCATTAGCTATAGATGATGCTCGTCGTGTAGCAAATAAACTTGATATACCTTACTATGTTTTGGATTTTAAAGCAATTTTTGAACAAAAAGTAATCCAGTATTTTATTAATGAATATTTGCAAGGCAGAACACCCAATCCATGTATTGCTTGTAATCACTATATTAAATTTGGCGAATTACTGCAAAAAGCATTATCAATGAATATGGATTACGTTGCCACAGGTCATTATGCCAAAGTAGAAAAAGTGGCTGGACGCTATTTATTGAAAAAATCGGTTAGTGTAACAAAAGACCAGACTTATCCTCTCTATAGTTTAACGCAAGAACAGTTAGCACATGTTCTTTTTCCTCTTGCTAACTGTGACAAAACAGCAGTCAGGCAAATAGCTGCTGATTTAGGTCTAAGTGTAGCTAACAAACCAGACAGTCAAGATATTTGCTTTGTGAGTGATCACAATTACGCTAATTTTATTGAAGAGCAAGCCGGTATTCACACTCAACCAGGTAATTTTGTGGATAAGTCAGGAAATATTCTTGGTAAGCATCGGGGTGTTTATCATTACACTATTGGCCAGCGTAAGGGTTTGGGAATTGCTACTGGTAGGCCAATTTACATTGTGCATATCGATGTAGCAAAAAATGAAATAGTTTTGGGCGAAGAAAAAGACCTATTCTCTGACAGTTTGATTGCCACTAACTTGAATTTTATTGCTATAGAGCAATTAACTAAACCAATGCAAGTGACTGCCAAAATTAGATACGGAGCCAAAGAGGCACAAGCAGAAGTGATTCCTCTAGCGAATGGTCAAGCTCAAGTAGTTTTTAGAGAGCCACAAAGGGCTGTGACAGCCGGACAATCTGTAGTTTTTTATCAAAATGATTTGGTTTTAGGTGGTGGCATTATTGCTTAATTGCTTTATAATGCGGTAATGGATGCTGACAGATGATGCGTTGGCAATATCGCCAATTGATGGTCGCTACAGAAAAAAAACAAGCTCACTTCGCACCCATTTTTCCGAAGCCGCTTTGATTTCTTCTAGAATTAAAATTGAAGTTTTGTATTTAAAAGCGTTATCTGCATCAAAAATTATTCGTTCCCTCAGTAAAAAAGAATTATTGATTTTAATGCAATTCATGGAATTTGATGAACAAGCCGTTTCTAGAGTCAAAGAAATCGAAAAAACTACTCATCACGATGTTAAAGCAGTCGAATATTATTTGGCGCAGCAATTTGCATCAAACAGTTTAAAGGACCTCATTCCTTTTATTCATTTTGCTATTACTTCTGAAGACATCAATAATTTAGCTTATCGATCGATGCTAGCCACTTCTCTGTCAACTGAAATTTTTCCAAGCGCAAGAAAAATTTTAGAAGAATTAGTTGTCTTGATCAATCAATATGCTGCCTTACCCATTTTGGCTAGAACTCACGGCCAAGCGGCCATCCCGACCACTTTTGGCAAAGAATTTGCTGTCTTTGCAGAGCGTATTTTATTAATTTTAGAGGAACTGCAAAATTTTAGATTTCATGGAAAATTTAATGGGGCAGTTGGTGGTTATCAAGCTATGCAATTCACTTATCCTGAAATTGATTGGCCCAAGTTTAGCAAAAAGTTTGTGAATAGTTTTGGCTTTGATTTTGTGGAAGTGAGTACACAAATTTGTCCAGCTGACGATCTGATTAAACTTTTTACAATTTTTTACCGTTTAAATGGGATTTTATTAGACTTAGATCAAGATATTTGGCGCTACATTAGTGATGGTTGGCTGGTGCAAAAGGGCAAAGAAAACTTTGTTGGTTCGTCAACCATGCCGCAAAAAATCAACCCTATCGAATTTGAAAATTCTGAAGGAAATTTAATTATGGCCAATGCTCTTTTTGAAGGTATGATGCGCAAATTGCCCATCAGTCGTTTACAAAGAGATTTGTCAGAAAGCACCGTTTTGCGCAATATTGGCAGTGTTTTTGCTTACTGTCTTTTAGCTTATTTGAGTTTAGCTGCAGCTTTGCCCAAGCTTGATATTGATAAGAAAGCGATAAATAAATCTTTATGCGCCAATTACAATATTTTAGCTGAGGCTTGGCAAAGTTTAGCTAGAAAAAAAGGTGAGCAAAAAGCTTACGAAAAAGTCGCCAAACTTTCTAAAAATAGAATAATCAACAAAAAAGATTGGCAAATTTTGACCAAAGATATGGATGCACAGCTAAAAAATTTGAGCCCAACAAATTATTTAGGTTTATCAGTGCAACTTAGTCACAACACGGTCACTAAAGTTAAAAAATTTTTAAAGCAAAATCCCAATTATCAAGTAACCAAGAAAGTAGACCAATATGAGCAATAATTTTTTGCAAATTAAAAAGACAGTTTATGAAAAAGGTCAACTTTTTGGTGTTAATCACAAATTGGCGAGTTCTCCTTTTTTACGCAAAGATCGTAGAATTAATTCTATCGCCGTAGTTGGTGGGGCTTTAGGTGACGAAGGTAAAGGGCGCATTACTGATGAATTGACCTCTTTTTTTCTGCAAAAACATAAGCGAGTCCTTCATTATCGAGATAATGGTGGAGCCAATGCTGGTCATACCGTGGCTTTTGGCAATAAAAAAATCGCTTTACATCAATTAGGTTCTGGTATTTTACAAAAAGGTTGTACCGTAGTGCTTGGTAAAGAAATGGTTTTGCACCCTCAAGATTTAGTCATGGAACTTGAGACAGTGAAAAAGGTTTTAGATGGCAAAAATATTCCAGCTAAATTAGTAATTGATGAAATGGCCTTACTTTGTTTGGACACGCATCGTGCTTTTGAAGCAGTGTTAAAAATGAAGGCGGAGGGTAGCAAAGCTGCAACTGGTAGAGGTATCTCTCCGGCCTATGCAGATGTGCTTTATCGCAATCCTCTAAGAATGCGTGATTTAATGGCCAGAGATTGGCAAAAACGTTTTAAAAGCCATTATGAGCATTACCAAATGTTATGCCAGGGTTTTGGTTTTGCATTGAGTGAAGTTATGGTTCCTAGACTTGATGGTTCCACGGTAATGGTTGGTTCTTTTGAGAACATGGTGAAAAGTCTGGCAGTAAGTAGAATTATCATTGGCCCTTTTGTGCAGGATGTGACTCAATTAATTGCTAAAACTTGGCAATCAACCATTCCTATGGTGTTTGAAAAAGCTCAGGCTTTAGGAATTGATCCGCGTTATGGTGTTTATCCAGACATTACGGCCTCTAATTGTGCCTTTGACGGGATTTTTTCATCAACGGAGGGAACTGTAGACGATCGTTTGTTAGCGGTTAGGGCAGCCACTATTAAAGCCACTTACACTTCTAGTGTTGGCAGCAGAGTTTTACCAACGATGATGGAAAAAACTTTGGCAGCGCGTATTCGAGAAGATGCCAATGAATATGGGGCAACCACCAAAAGACCTCGCGACATAGCTTATATTGATTTACCAATGCTTTCTTATTTATTTAGGGTTGGTAGAGTCGAATATTTAACGCTTACCCACCTTGACATTGCTTATCAAGATGTGCCGATTAAGGTTTGTGTGGCTTATGAGATCAATGGCAAGGAAGTGGGCTACAGACCCGATCAAGAGTATCTAAATAAAGTGACGGCTAAATACGTGGAGTTACCCACTTTTGATGGCAGCTTACTGACCGATGCGAAAAAAATGAGTGATTTGCCCAAAGCAGCCTTGCAATATTTAGCCTTTTTGAGTCAAAGCTTGCAAGTGAAATTGCTAATGGTGAGTGTTGGTCCAAAGAGAGATCAAACTATTAGATATTATTAAAAACTGAAATGAACTTTAATTAAGGCAGTTGAGTTCAACTATATTGAATGGAAATTGTCTATTTTTATTAACTATTAACAAAGAAAGGAGCGAATTTATTTTTAACGCGTTTGATTTCCTTAAATCAATGTTTATATACAAGGGATCATTGGGGAGAAAATAAATTCACAATTTTTCATGTCTTTTAAATTCTATCGATCTCTTGGTAAAACAGAAACTTGGCCTAAACTCAGTAACGTTGCTCCAGCGAGTTTAACTTATGATGATGTCTTAATTGTGCCGCAAGCCAAAACAGAAGTTTATTCCAGAGAAAAAACAGATATATCTGTAAAATTCGGTCCATTCACTTTACAAAAACCAATCGTAACTGCTCCCATGGACACTGTTAGTGGTGAAAAGATGGCTAAGTTAATGCATCGTTTGGGTGGTTTAACTTTTATGCCGCGAATTTTTATTAATGAAGCTCTAGCTGCCTGCGATCGTTTACAAAAAGCCAAAATTGATGCAGTTTACTCAATTGGTTTTAAAAATGCTTTAGCCGACGCCACTGCTTTTAAAAAATTAGGTGCTAAGGCTTTATTACTTGATGTAGCTCATGGAGGAATAAAAAATATTATTAGCACTGCTGCAGAAATTCAAGAAAAATTAAAGATCACGGTGATTGTTGGCAATATTGTTACTTATGACCAAGCCATGACCTATAAAGAAGCTGGTCTCAAAATTGCCAGGGTGGGTGTCGGTGGGGGTGGTTTGTGCATTACGCGATTAGTTGCTGGGGCGGGTTTCCCACAATTATCCGCTGTTTTTGAAACGGTGGCTTCTGGTTTAGAAATCATTGCTGATGGTGGGATTCGTAAACCTGCAGACTTTGCTAAGGCTATGGCCGCTGGAGCGCGAGTGATTATGATTGGTTCGATGCTTACTGGTACAGAAGAATCCCCTGGTGAAGTTGTTGGTGGGGTCAAAAAGGCTCGCGGCCAAGCTTCTGAAGACTACATGAANNAATTACAAAGGTTCGGCCGAATGGATTATTAATGATTTAGTCGGTGGTTTGCGTAGTGCCATGTCCTATGTTGGCGCTTCTAATATCAAAGAATTTCAGGAAAGAACACAATTTGTACCCGTTTCATTGGCGGCTCAAGGGGAAGGAGTGGCTCACATTAGTAAAGGTTAGCTAAAAAATCTACGCGTCTATGCAGAGAGTGCTTGGCTTTTAAGCCCGATAAGTCCCATTATTTAGTTTCTTTTTTAGACTGCTCTTTTAAATTGATAAATTTGTCAAATAAATAATCCTTTAACTTAAAGAGCAGCCAGACCACAAAAATTAAAGCAATGCCTAATAAACCAATAAAAATTGGGTTACCTTTAATTTGTTGCCAGATATTATCTAATTGAGTCCAGCCGAAATAACCTACTCCTAGATAAAAAGAATTGCGAATAATCACTCCAAAAAAAGTCATTAAAGCAAAAGCTTTAATGTCGTATTTAATGACGCCTGCTCCAACAGATACCAAACTAGTTGGAATAAAAGGCAAGGCACGAGCAATAATAAGCAAAAAATTGTCGATCCAAGTTCCAGTTAAAAAAGCACCGATTTGCTCGATTAATTTGTGACTTACACCGATGTATTTGCCAAACTTACCAATGACTAAGTCTTCGAGTTTATCGGCAGCCAGATAAATAACACAACTGGAGAGAGTTTTGGCAACAGAAGAGACTAACACCACTGTTACTAACTGCAAAAAAACAAAGTTTTGTGCCTTAGCCAGTGCAGCTGCAGTGGTCATCACAAAGGGTGAAGGGATCGGAGCAATAATTTCTTCTAAAAAAGAGCCAATAATTACGAAAAATTCCAAATTAATGGTTTTCGACAGATATTCTAGCCAACTAATAATTTGATCAACAATAGACACAGAACTTGATCCTAGCATAAAAGGAGAATGATTGGAATTTGTAATTTATTAATTAAAGCAATCAGCAAAAATTGTAACTAAATCCTGACCAGAATAAGGGTCAATTCCCTTAGATAATTCTTGTATTAAATTTTGTTGTAATTTTTTGGCTAAAAGTGTCTGACCAGCATCTTTTAAATTTTCGAGACTTTGCCTAGCAAAAAGTAAATTGATTCTACCAGAAGTTAGTGGGTTGTTAAAAAATGTGGGACAACTAGTTTGTGCTTCCAGAGAAGAAGCTTTTGCAGCTAAAAGTGACATTTCACTATTGTTTGATCCTTTATGATAAATAGCTTGAGTAAAATTAGCCGCGAGTTTTTCTGGCCAGGCTTTTCCTAACTCTTGATCTAAAAGCAAGGTTATTTGTTGATTAAAATCACTCAGGGCATTGCAATAGTGAGTTTTCCAAGCACCGTTTTTACCTTCATCACATGGACAAGCACCGTGCCATCTAATTAAATTTCCATGTGGGCAACTCCAGGCCGTGCGTTGATTTAACTTGCCACTACGATAATCTGAAGTTAACCAGACCTTTGTAATATCATTAATATTCAAAATACCGATTCCAGCATTAGGCAAGCTAACAGTTAATAAATAGTTAATGAATAAATTGGCAAATGGAACATGATGACCAAAAGTTTCCCCGTCCGTCCAACTGATCATTGGCAGCGATGGTGTTAAATCTTTAATGCGAGGAATAATAAGTTTTTCGGCAAACTTATCAGCATTACTTTTATCACCATTGCCTAATTCAGAAGAAACTGGGCGATCAAAAGGTAAAGCAAGAATATGATTACCATTTTCTAAATCAAGAATAATTGGATGATTGTCAGCTGGACCATCAAGACCACTAATTTGTTCTGGAGCACATAAAACTCCTAAATAACCGGCTTCTGCTAAAACCTCTAATGTAGCATTATCTAAAGCTGATTCCGGTGGCCAAAACCATTGTGGGGTTGCACCAACATCTTCTTTAAAAGCATTCTGTCCAGCTTTAATTAAAATCTCTTTATCTCTTTTGTCTAAATCTGGTAATAAAACATGCAAAAAAGAATCACCAACTCCTCTAGATCTCATGGTTTCTTTGAGATGCGTTGTTTCTTCTTGGTTAAGTAAACTTGGCATCATTTTGCGAATTGTTGCATAAAAATCAAAAGAAGCTAAGTCTAGCGTACCTTCTCGAATTTGTGGACTATAACACTCGCGAGTAATTTTTAAATTCCAGTCAACTTCTTGGGTACTTTTTCCCTCAAGTCGATTATGAGCGGGTTGGCGAGGTGGCTGATAAATATTTTGGCCGGCAACAAAAAATTTTTCACAATTAGGCATAAAAAGCTAGCTTATACCGATTTTGACATATTGAAAAGTACGATAAAAGTATTAAATCTTATTTAGTGACGATTAAACATGTTTTGATAGTTCTAATAAATGAGATTATTTAAAGCAACTAATTGCTTCGCCCTATATTATGATTTTTAAGTCTTAATGAAATCCATGGCGAATTAAGTGAACTAAATAATAGCACCCAAAACTGATCATATTTTATGAAATGGTCTTTTTTAACTAACTGCAAAAAAACATTAAAAGGAAAGAGACATGTAATCTATAAATTATTGTGATTAATAAAATAGGCATAACTAATTGAGATGAGTGTATTCCAGTTAACTTAGTTACAGATTCAGAGTGCTAAATGTATCGTAACCCAATCATCAATAGTGTGTTATTATTAATCAGTAATAAATTCCTTACCAAATTATGCAAAATAAACAAAGTTTTGCGGATTTTACCAACCTATATTCGTTATCTAAAACTCTCAGGTTCGAATTAAAACCTATTGGACAAACACAAGCAATGCTTGATGAAAATAAAATTTTTGAAGTAGATGAAAATCGCAAAAAAGCTTATGACAAAACAAAACCATATTTTGATAGATTGCATAGAGAGTTTATTAATGAATCATTAAGCAATGCGCAACTAAAAGGCATATCAGAGTACTTCGAAACTTTTAAACAATTTAGAAGCAACCAAAACAACAAAGATTTAAAAGAATTGATCAATAAACAACAAAAATTTTTGCGTCATCAAATAGTTACCCTTTTTGATGAAAATGGTAAACATTGGGCAACAACAAAATATGCACATTTAAAAATTAAAAAGAAAAATTTAGACATCTTATTTGATGAACAAGTTTTCTACATTCTTAAAGAGAGGTATGGTAGTGAGAAAGAAACACAATTAGTAGACAAAGAAACTGGAGCAGTTACTTCAATTTTTGATAATTGGAAAGGATTCACCGGATATTTTACCAAATTTTTTGAAACACGAAAAAATTTTTATAAAAGTGATGGAACCTCAACAGCACTAGCAACAAGAATTATCGACCAAAATCTTAATAGATTTTTTGATAATTTAGAAACTTTTCACAAAATCAAAGATAAAATTGACGTTAAAGAAGTTGAGATTTTTTTTAAATTAAAAGCAGATAATGTATTCTCTATTGATTTCTACAATCAATGTTTGCTGCAAAATGGTATAGATAAATATAATGATTTCTTAGGAGGTCAAACACTTGAAAATGGAGAAAAACAAAAAGGTATTAACGAAATTATTAATAAGTATAGGCAAGATAATAAGGACCAAAAATTACCATTTCTGAAAAAGTTAGATAAACAGATTCTGAGTGAAAAAGACCGGTTTATTAATGAAATAGAAAGCAAAGAAGAATTTTTTCAAGTTCTCACAGAATTTTATCAGTCTGCCACAGTCAAAGTCACAATCATCAAAACATTGTTGAATGATTTTGTTCACAACACCGATAAATATAAGTTGGAAAAAATTTATCTTACTAAAGAAGCTTTCAATACTATTGCCAATAAATGGACAGATGAGACCCAAATCTTTGAAGATAATCTTGATTTGGTATTAAAAAATAAAAAGATAACTGCTAAACAAGATTTTATTCCCTTAGCTTACATTAAAGAAGCTTTGGAAGTAATTGAAAAAGACCGTAAATTCTTTAAGGATCGATATTACAATGATCCCCAAATTGGTTTTTTCCCTGATCAATCCTATTGGGAGCAATTCCTAGCAATTTTGAATTTTGAATTTATGACTCATTTTCAAAGAGTAGCTAAAGACAAAATAACTGGCAAGAAAATTGAACTCGGATATTTTGTATTTGAGAAAAGGATCAAAGAACTATTAGATAGCGATCCATCACTTAACTCACAATCTAAAATAATCATTAAAGAATTCGCGGATGAAGTTTTGCATATTTTTCAAATGGCAAAATATTTCGCTTTAGAAAAAAAACGTGAATGGAAAGGTGACTATTACCAGCTTGATGATCAATTTTATAATCACATTGATTATGGCTTTAAAGATCAATTTTATGAAAATGCTTATGAAAAAATTGTTCAGCCTTACAATAAAATTAGGAATTATTTAACTAAGAAACCTTACAGTGACGTAAAATGGAAATTAAATTTTGGCAACCCAACTTTAGCTAACGGATGGGATAAGAATAAAGAAGCTGACAACACTGCCGTTATTCTAAAAAAAGATGGTAATTATTATTTAGGGGTAATGAAAAAAGGTAAGAATAAAATTTTTAGTGATCAAAATAAAGAGAAATATAAAGCATATAATTCAGCATATTACGAAAAGCTTGTCTATAAATTGTTTCCTGATCCATCAAAAATGTTTCCCAAAGTTTGTTTTTCAAAAAAAGGATTAAATTTTTTTCAACCATCAGAAGAAATCCTGCGGATTTACAAAAACAATGAATTTAAAAAAGGTAATACTTTTTCCATTAGTAGCATGCAAAAACTTATTGCCTTTTATATAGATTGTTTAGGATTATATGAGGGTTGGAAACATTATGAATTTAAGAATATAAAAGACGTGCGTCAGTATAAAGAAAATATTGGTGAATTTTATGCAGATGTAGCAGAATCAGGCTATAAATTATGGTTTGAGAAAATATCTGAAGAATATATTACGCAAAAAAATCAACTGGGGGAATTGTTTCTTTTTCAAATCTATAATAAAGATTTTGCAAAGAAAACTACTGGAAGAAAAAATCTTCATACCATTTATTTTGAGGAACTATTTTCTCAAACCAATATTGATAATAATTTCCCCTTTAAACTAAACGGTCAGGCAGAACTTTTTTATCGACCAAAATCTTTAGAAAAGATAGAAGAAAAGAGAAACTTTAAACGAAGTATTGTTAACAAAAAACGTTACACTCAAAATAAAATTTTCTTTCACGTACCTATTACTTTGAATAGAACTTCTGAGAACATTGGTCGATTTAATGTGCGAGTTAATAATTTTTTGGCTAATAATTCTAATGTAAACATTGTTGGAGTTGATCGTGGTGAAAAAAATTTGGCTTATTACTCTATCATTAAACAAAACGGTGAGGTATTAAAGAGTGGGTCATTAAATATAATTAACGGAGTCGATTATCATGCTTTATTGACAGATAGAGCTCAAAGAAGAGAACAAGAGCGTAGAAATTGGCAAGATGTAGAAAGTATTAAAGATTTAAAAAGAGGATATATTTCTCAAGTTGTTCATGAATTAGTCAGTCTTGCCATTAAATATAATGCCATTATCGTAATGGAAGATTTAAACATGCGTTTTAAACAAATAAGAGGTGGTATAGAAAAAAGCACTTATCAACAATTAGAAAAGGCCCTAATTGAGAAACTCAACTTTCTTGTAAATAAAGAAGAAACTGATTCAAATCAAGCAGGAAATTTATTGAATGCCTACCAACTAACAGCTCCTTTTAAAACATTTAAAGACATGGGCAAGCAAACTGGTATTATTTTTTACACTCAAGCATCTTATACTTCCAAAATTGATCCTTTAACCGGTTGGCGTCCAAATATTTATCTTAGATACTCTAACGCCAAACAAGCAAAAGCAGACATTTTAATGTTTACCAATATCTATTTCAGTGAGAAAAAAGACAGGTTTGAGTTTACTTATGATCTTGAAAAAATTGATGATAAAAGGAAAGATTTACCAATCAAAACAGAATGGACCGTTTGCTCAAATGTTGAAAGATTTAGCTGGGAAAAAAGCTTGAACAATAATAAAGGTGGATATGTGCACTACCCGATCCAAGATAGTAATGGTGAGGAGAGCATAACCAGTAAACTTAAAAAGTTATTCATGGACTTTGGTATTGACTTAACTGATATTAAGACTCAAATCGAAAGCCTTGATACGAATAAAAAAGATAATGCGAATTTTTTTAGAAAATTTATTTTTTATTTTCAATTAATTTGTCAAATTAGAAATACTCAAGTAAATAAAAGTGATGATGGAAATGATTTTATTTTTTCACCAGTAGAACCATTTTTTGATAGCCGTTTTGCTGATAAATTCAGAAAAAACTTGCCAAAAAATGGGGATGAAAACGGAGCTTACAATATTGCTAGAAAAGGTTTAATAATTCTCCATAAGATCAGTGATTATTTTGTTAAGGAAGGTTCGACAGATAAAATTAGTTGGAAAGATTTAAGCATTTCTCAAACAGAATGGGACAATTTTACAACAGACAAATAATGTTATTTGGTATCCTATAGTTTACAAAATTAGGACTTTATGTTATAATCTCCCGTTTATATGGATGGCATAATAAATATTTCTTATATAAACGACTTTTTGTATTGTCCAAAGTCGTTGTATCTACATATTATCTACGATAACTTTGATAGTAAAGTTTTTCATGACAAACCTCAGGTTAGTGGCAATTTAGCTCATGAATCAATTGACCAAAATCATTACTCTACTTCTCAGCATATTTTACAAGGATTATCTGTTTATAGCCAAAGATTGGGAGTAAAAGGTAAAATCGACCTTTATGATAAACAAGAACAGTCATTGATTGAGCGTAAGTATCAAGTAAAAAAGATTTATAAGGGTTATATTTATCAGCTTTACGCACAAATGTATTGCTTGGAAGAAATCAATTATCCAGTTTCCAAATTGTTCATTCATTCATTATCTGATAATAAGAGATATGAAGTTGCTTTGCCTTCAAAAATTGAGAAAAAAGAATTTGAATCTTTAATTGAAAAGATGAAATCTTTTGATGAAAACATGTTGCTTAATCACAAATGCCCTCATTGCGATAATAATATTTACAGTTTACTTAATTGGTAACGCTTATGCTAAAAAAAGCTGATTTTCAAGCTAAAAGAATTCTTACTGTACAAGCAGAATATGGTCATTGCTATGTGCTTAAATTAGTTAATGATAATTTAAAATTTATTTGTGATGCCAAAGCAATTAATCAAATATCTTGTCATTTAGTTTTTGCAGTTTTTATTATCGGTGAAATTACCATTACTACAGCCCTACTTAAAAAGTTAAATTCTTTGGGCGTTTCAGTATTTTTACTAAATTATAATTTATCAGTTAAAGCGGCTATGTTATCAGAATCTGAAGGCAATTATTTATTAAGAAGTAAACAATATAATAATAATGATTCTTTAAATATTGCAAAAAACTTAGTAGCAAAGAAAATTGACTCTCAAGAATCAGTACTCAAAAAAGTTAGAAAAAAATATCCTAAAAATGTTTTTGAAAAAGCTCATCAACAATTAATAACCGCAAAAGACAATCAACAATTATTGGGCATAGAGGGCAATGTCAGTAAAAATTATTTTCAAACCTTATTTGTTAAAATCGGTTGGTTCCGCCGTGCCCCTCAAACTAAAGAAGATATTCCTAATCTATTACTAGACATCGGTTATACCTATTTATTCAATTATTGCGATGCTTTATTAAGACTTTTTGGGTTTGATACTTATAAAGGATATTATCATCAAGTATTCTTTCAAAGAAAATCATTAACTTGCGACGTAATGGAACCTATGAGACCATTAATTGATTATCAATTAGTAAAAAGTTTTAATTTAAAACAAATCAAAGAAACAGACTTTATTTTTAAAAATGGCCATTTTGATTTTAAAGATGGTTTCAAAGGTAGCAAATATTATAGTTCTATATTTTTTGAATCGATTAGTGAAAAAAAAGAAGAAATTTATAATTTTGTTTTGCAATTTTATAGATATTGTATGGATAACAAAAAATATCAATTTCCAGAATTTAAGGTATAAAGTATGCTCATAGTTTCCTACGATTTTAGTAATGATAAAACTAGAACTAAATTTTCTAAATTTCTAGAAAAATACGGTTGGCGTATGCAATATTCAGTTTTTGTGATTACAAATAGCCCCAGAGTATTGGAAAATATTATAGCTGAAATAGATCAAAAATATCAAAAACTATTTCAAAAGACTGATAGTATAGTTATTTTCCCTTTTTGCTTGAGTTGTACAACAAAAGTGATCAGATATGGCTGTGCTAAACATGAGTTGGAAAATGTGGTATACTTTTAAGGCTGCACTTTAACATTGTGATAAAGTGGAAGTGATGTTGTTCATATTTATAAAACCTGAGTCTTTATGAGCCTATTCATTAGTGTTTTACTCTTAAAGTCCTCAATTACTTTTTTTAATTGGGTTGTATCTTTAGAGCTACACATCAATGACTAGGCTCTTAAATAGGAATAAACCATTTCTACTTTTGTAGATAATAATCACGTCCTATCTGCATTTCGCTTAAATAGGAATAAACCATTTCTACTTTTGTAGATTTGAAGCTATTATTAAGATATTTAAGCTTAAATAGGAATAAACCATTTCTACTTTTGTAGATATTGAATGATTTACTATCTAGGGATACTTAAATAGGAATAAACCATTTCTACTTTTGTAGATTTCTACCACATACGCACAACTCCAAGCTTAAATAGGAATAAACCATTTCTACTTTTGTAGATTTTTATATTTGTTTTAGGATTTCTGGCTTAAATAGGAATAAACCATTTCTACTTTTGTAGATTCAATTTTAGCTTGTTTTTCTCTAAAAGATTTAACCCAAGTATCTAGATATTCGTGGTCTTTATCCCCCCAATCTTGCCTGGCTTGCTCTCTGGTTTCTTTGCCTTTATATTTTTTGAAATTCCGAGCCACCTTGCTCAAGACTGCCTCTATTAAATCAACACCAGTTATTTGACTTAAGCGAATTAAAAGATACAAAACGTCGCCAATTTCCGACTCAAGCTCTATTTGTTCAAACTCTTTTTTTTCTATAACTTCCTTAAGTTCGTCGATTTCCTCTTGCAAAAAGTTGGCGTATTGCTCGGCAGTGCCATTGTTAAAAATAGTGATATGCTCATTTTGTCTTTTGACGAGGAGTTCTACTTTGTTAAATGGAATTTCTTTCATTCTCTTTCAATCTTTCTACGTTCCAAATTAAATAATTAGCTATATTAGTTCCGCCGTAAACATTGATAAGCAGTTGCAAAATTTTAGTCTCACTAGCGGCGGCGTCTGCTTCTTCTAATCTTTTTTTTTCTTGATCTATGAATTCTGGTCTGACGTATATTTCTTGCATCGAAGTCGCTTTCTGCCAACCCTAAGAGGGCAATGGCTAAAAATATGTAATCGTCCTCGTCAAAGGCGTCAATATCCCCCCATTCGTTTATTTCCTCGTCAAAAAACTTTCCCCCATTATGAATAGCGTCGTGAAAGTCTTGTTCTAGAGCTATAGCATTATCTGGCGAGACAATTTTATTATGAGGTAGATTATATTTTTTTGCAAGTGATTTTGGGCAAATATGGTGGATTGAGTTTGGATTAACTCCGATTTCTTTAGCTTGCTTTTCGGCTTCTCGTTTAATCTCACTAGGAATTGCGTATTCTTTGCTCATAACTTATGTATAATCTAATTATAGTAATCATCTTTATTTTTTTTATTTAGCGGTATATACTCATATATGATATAAATACTGCAATTAAAAAATTATTGATATGTCAATATATAAATATGTTAAAATATGTAAGTGTGGTAAAAAATTCCTAAGTAAAAATCCTCGTAAACAAAAATGTCCAAGTTGTAATTATAAAAAAAAGCACTACAAGCTAAAAAAAAGACAAATCCCTATCCAAGCAAAGAAACAAATTTATCTAAGGGATCATTTTAATTGTCGAATTTGTAATAAAGATTTAAGAGAAAATCCAAGAGATTGTTGTTGTGTAAAAATTAGAGGCAGTAAGTATTACATAACGACTTGTAGAAAAGACATTCATATAGCTAAAAATCTTAGATTAGAGGAATTAAGCCAATTTGATTAGCTCGTTCTTAATTTCTTAAGATAGTCAACCAAAACATTAAGTACGTATAAAACCATAGCCCCTTGAGTCATAGTCGACGGAATGAATAACTCCCAAGAAAAACCTTGCTCGTTAATTGCAACAATTACTGCCCCAAAATAAATTACAAGAACTGGCGCTAAAAATAACAAAGTATTATTAATAAATTTCTTTAATTTTGTTTCGTTTAGTCTTAACATTTTAACCTCTCTTTTTATAGTTAGTAATGTATTTAGTGCCGTCAATTTCTTGTTCGGTGATTAAGCCGTTAGCTTCCCAATCAGCAAGATTTGGATTATCTTTATAGACAATTTTTTCTACTGGGACTTCCACTTTAACTTCTTTTTCCACAATTTTTTCCACAATTTGAGGCGGCTTATTTTGGCAATCTGATAATTCTTTTGCTTTATTGGCTTTATCTCTTGCGATGTTGTCAATCATTCTACCGATCATAGCCTCGTCTTTTAATCCTTCGGCTTCGAATTTGAACTTATCATCGCCCCATTCCACATCGTTTTTGTGTTTTCTAAATGCTTCCAAAAATTTTGCGTAAAATTGTTCGTAAGTCATATTATCCTTCCCGTGATTGTCATCACTCATATTAAATGCTTTTAGAATACCCTCATAAATTCCGTCGATAACTAAATTTCTTTTATTAAATAATACCTCATAATCATCTGGCTTATGCTGACCGACGCCACATTCTATTAAAACACAAGGAGTTTTCAAACTCAATCTAGACCACATATAATAATTTGAAGTATTTGAATTTCTGCGACTTGGAACATTTACAATTCCTGTCATTGGAAAATAAGTGCTTTCAATAGCCTCTAAAATAGCCTTTGATCTTTCAGCTACACCATCATTTTTTGGTCGATCTAAAAATCCGCCACCTTTACCATAAATATCTGCATCATAGTGAATCGCTAAAAATAAATCCCAATCGCCTGCAATATCGGCACTAGATGGGTCAGCTTTAACTCTTTTAACTTCAAAACCCTTAGTTCTTAACTTATCGGCTAGTTTATTAGCGATATCAACATTGAAGCCCTGTTCGCCTGGTGCTCCAGTAGAACCGCTTGTGCGACCCTCATGTCCGCCTTGAATTATTATTTTGGGCATAATTTATCCTTTTTTAAATGACCTCAAAGATTACTGTTTCAGAATTAATCTTTATTTCTTTAATCGGATTCACTTGGAATATATATGAAAAAACTATTTTATATTTGCTAGGTGGTAAAGCTTTTGGTATATATACTTGAAAATCAAGTTTATGGCACCCTTCTTCTAAAAATGGTTGAGAGTCGAAAGGAATTTGATAAATAACACCATCAATAAAACTTTTAGAAACAGTTGGCTCAACTTTGCTATTTTTACAATAATCAACAGTATAAACCAAATGTTCGCCTCTTTTAACTGTTTTACTTTTAACTTCAAATGGAGTTTGATTAAATTCAATAGGCTTATATTCTTTAATAGTCCAATAAAAAACAGTAATTAGAGAAATACCTACTAGGGTTAGTGTAAAGTAACTCATTAATTGTAGATAGAATCGTAGTTTGTCTGTCATATTATTTCTTTATAAAGAAGCTAACTATTGCACCTAAAAAGCCTAGTAATATAAAGCCTACCATACCATAAACTATTTTTTCAACTGGATTTATTCTCATATCAAGTCTTTTAATTTCTGCCGTGAAGTCGCTTTTGGTGACAAAATTGAGAATATCTTTATAGATTTCACTAATATCTTTTTTGAGTAGTGCGAATTTAGTTTGGTTACTTTCTGGCATAATTCCTTAATAGCCTCTTTTTTTTTCTAATTTCGGCGTAAAAATTCTCAGCAGTTGGAAGTGTATATTTGACGATTGGGGGCTTTGGTGTTATTGTTGGTTTAATAGTTTCTTTTCTAAAAGGATCAGATGGAGTTGTTAGTTTGGATTTTAATTGGGACTCTTGTTGGGGTTTTGCTTGAGAATTTGTTGAGGCAATAGACCTATCAATCATTCTAGCAGGTTGCCCCAATGTTCTAGTTGCTGTTCTTAAATATGGAGAGGCTTTTCTAGCACTAGAGGCTACACCGCTTCCTATTGCTTGACTTCCCCTTGAAACTGCTTGAATACCTCTTGGTGAGCTGACTGCTCCCTTAACAAGACCTGCACCAGCTCCTCCTACTGCTGCTCCAACTGGACCACCTAACATAGCACCAACTCCAGCACCAACACCACTAGTTGTAACTCCACTTAAAGTAATTGGATTTCTCACAGCAGCTCTTGATTCATAACCCTTAAATGCACTCATTAGAGGACCTTCTTTGCCTTCAAATCCAATGGCTTGCATTTTTTTACCCAAAGCAGTTAAGCGAGGATCAGCTTGTCTTAATCCTCCTCTTAAACCACTGACCAATTTTTGTTTGGCAAGCATCTCTCCTGGTCTTTGTGCCACTCCAGCACTAGCAGAAGGAGATAAAACAGCATCTAATTCTCTACGAAGTCTTAAAGCCTCATTTCCTGGTATAACTCCACCACTAGCTTTTCTAGCGATGTTTTGTTTCTGTCTGGTTAGTTCTTGAAGTTGGATTTGATAAGCTCTCTCACTTGGAAAATCTTTTATAGCTTGTCTAGTTTGTTCAATTAAATCATCTAGCGGAGCTGTGACATCGGTAATTTTTACTCTTAGATTTGGATTGTCTGCTAATATATCAAACTCGTTCTTTAATTTTTTGCTAAACTCCACTAGATCGCCAGTAGATCGTGAATAAAGATTACCTTCGCCAATTAAATCATTAACAGTCATTGATCTAGTAATTTGCTTTCCTGTTCTTGGATCAACATCTGGAATTTTAACACCCTTTAGAATATCGTTAGCTTCTTTGATTTTTGCTGGATTTCCGATCCCTGCGGTAGCGTATCCTTGTCCGTACTTTCTCATTCCAGCACCTAACTTTTGCAATCCTCCTCTAGTAGCTCTACCAGCTTGCACAACAGGATCAATGTTTCTACCTACTTTTGAAAGGGTTTTTCCTGTCCTAGTTAATCCACTAGTTTTAGATAAAGCTCCTGCTCCTTTTAATGCAGCTCCAGCACCTCCAACAACAGTAGAAACATCTGCTAAAGTACCTGCTGGATCAAAATATGCGGTTCTAGCGATTTCGTCCCAACCACCATATCTATTTTTTAAGTCCTGACCTATTCCTTTACCAATATCTTTGAGGCTTGTTTGACCACTTGCAACTTGACCTATGGTAGATGGCAAATTCCATAATCCACTAGCAATGTTTCCGATTAGCCTACCTCCAGATTTAAGTACATTGCCAGCAAATTCACCAGTTCTAAAAACTGGAGTTAGATTTTTACTAGCCATGAAAGACTGAATTTGTTGATCAGTCATTCCATCTCTTTTAGCGGCTTGTACGTCAAATTGTGCCATATTACCTTCCTACAATATATTTATTTGGGTCTACTTGAGTCTGACCAGCATATCTGTATTTACCCTCAAGAACATTTTTAATCTCTCTAAGTTCTTTTTTGAGAGCAGCTTCGGTCATTCCATATTGAAGTTTAGATACTGAGTTAGCAAGCATTTGAGTTTCATCATCAGAGATTTGACCTTGACCTTTTAATTTTTCTCTTGCTTCAAGAGTCAAACTTCCCTTAATTTGATCTATAAGGGCTTTAGTGTTAAGTCCTTCTCCAAACTTAGTAGTGATTCCAAATGCTCCACCAATTCCAGAAACAGGTCCTAAATTAGTAGTTAAAGCCTGATTAACAAGACCAATTAAGTTTTGTTTTTCAGCTACATTTCCAGATTCAAAAGCTGACCCAAACTTATCAGGATTATTTAGCATCCACTCATAACTTACTTGATTTAGAGGTTGTCCTTGATCATCAAAACTTAAACTATTAGCTTC
>DBRQ01000003.1:21424-32941 GCA_002306345.1 Candidatus Pacebacteria bacterium UBA1364
ACTTTAGCCTGATAATCACTAAATAGTGAGTCTAAAGCGTTTTGTTTTTCAATGTTGTTCATGTTTATATCGCTTTGGATTTGACGTATAGTATTTTCAAGTGATGCCTCTAGCCCATCTAAGGTTGTTTGTGCTTCGATCTCATAATCTTGTAGAGCTTTATCAATTTCAAAAAGATTTTGTTCTTTACTTCTAAGACCTTGTTGGGTAAATCTATTAAAATCACTTTCCACATTTTCTTGAGCTTGACCATAAGAACCTGCGCCATAACTAGAAGTAGTTCCAAGTGCCGCAAACCTATTGCGATTACGAGCTTCACTTTCACCACGAGTTTGAGCTGCTTGTCTTTGGCTTTCACCCCACATATCCTCAGCATTTTGTTTTTTATATGCGGCACTTTGTGCAGCTGACTCAATTCCTTTTTGAATGTTGCCTTGAGTTTTAATAAATTGTTGCTGTAATTGCGGAATAGACTCTTGTAACAAGCGATTTTTTTCGGCGTAAGATTTACTATAATAATCCTCACCTTGCTTTCTTTGTTGTTCAAGTAAAGCCTTTTGTTTTGCTGCGAGGTCTTCATAACCAGCTATGTATGAAGGTACGCTTGTTTGCTGTTGTTGAATTTGGTTTGTATTTTTGGTTTGATCGGCAACTGGCGATTTGTAATTACTAGGGTTGGAAGCATAATTAGAAGTGTAGCCTGATCCTTGAATTGGTTGGTTAGCTTTATTGATTATATTTTGAGTAGCTTCTTGTTTTTGTTGAAAACTAGGTACACTTAAAGTTTGCCCAGTTACGCTAGGTAATCCCTTACCTTGAGATAAAGAATTTACAACAGAAGTAAGATAAGAATTACCAGGATTGGAAGTATAATTAGAGGAGTAGCCTCCCTTGATTTGTTCATCTTTTTTCTTTTTAGCGAATGGATTAAATGTTAGTGCCATATTTTACCTTTTAAATAATTTCTTTAGCCAGTCTAGTGCTGAAGAAAATATACTTTGACTATTACTAACACTACTACTCAATTGAGCAGATGGTGTTTTAACTGGAATATCAAAATTAGCCGTTGCTCCGGTTGGTAGCTTAACTGATGTGTCCTTAACTTGTTGGATATTTCCTCCGGAGTCAACCCTTAAAGTATATCCTGGTTGAGCAACAGTATTTCCAATTTTTTGTACACCAGCACCAGTAGTTTGACCAATTCTTAATGCTTCTGGAGAGGTATACGCTTTAGCCTTATTGATCGCATCTAAGGTAGATTGCTGACCTGTTTCGGCATAGTATTGAGCCTCTGTTTTGCCTCTTGCTAAATAATCACTAAGGGTTGGTTGTTTAACTGGTTCTGGTTGCTTGATATGTTTAACTGGTTCTGGTTGCTTGATAATTGTTTTTTGAATAGAAGTAGGAGGTATTACAACAGAGCTAGGACTTGGAATTTGAAAAATACTTCTAGTAGTTTCTGGTACTTCAAACCTAGCACTCTGCTGGCTTGGTTGATAAACTCCCGCAGGGCTTTTTAGAACATTACCAGCCAATTGTCCTAAATTACTATTTGATCTCCTAAATAAATCTACTACACCACTCTTAAAGATCGGAGTAAGCGAGTCTTTAACTGGTACTTGTCCTTTATATTCGGACACGCTTTTGGTTGTGGTTGGTAGTTGAAACTGATCGAAAGAGAAACCCGATTTGAGTGTGTCTGGAGTCTCTGCAAGCAAGTTTTGATAATACTGATTTTGAAAGTATTCAGGAATGGGGATTTTATACTCGTATAGGGTATCACCTTCTTGTTTTTGCTCGGTTCTATAAGGCTGGTCATATCCTGGTTTAATTTGACTCTTTAGATATTCTTTGTATTTATTAGTCGCTTCTTTGCCTTGAGAAGTTTCACCAAAAACATTAGCAATCTTATTGGGGTCTTGATAAAACTCTGGCGTAAATAATGCAGTATCTAAAGCACCACCTCTAGCTTGTTGTGCATTATCAATTAAGTATTGTGCATATTGATTAACGCCACCATACTTAAAGAAGGCGTCTGGTTGAGGAGTACCTTGACCTTGCCCAGCAGTTTTAATGATAGAAGTTCCTGGAGTAATATCACCAACTTGTTTTTGACCTTGGAAAAGTCCCATTATAGAGGGCTTCTGATAAATGTTAGAGGTTTTTCGTTTAAGTGTATCAAGACCTTCACCTACCTTTGTAACTACTGGATTTATAGTTTGAGTTACTCTATTGGCAATATCTGCACCAATATCTTTTAAATTTTGTTTAATTCCTGGTACTTCCTCCGGTCTTTCACCACCAATTTCATTCGCAAGAGCTTGCCCAGTATGGACAGTTGGACCACCCGCAATAGCTTCTGACCTTGCACCCTCTTGAAAAATCTTAGCTCCTGGAAAAAAATTATTAGCAACGTCACCGACTGTTTCTAAAACATTTCCCGCTAGTTGTCTATATGGATTATATATTTTTGGTTGTTGAGATATAGCCGAAATACGAGCCTGCATTGGGTCTTGTCCTGCAATTCCCTCACTTAATCCAAACTCAGCTTGTAATCCTGCTTTTTGTGCTAATTGTTCCGGCACTTGAGCTATTGCCTGTCTCTCTGGACTCATTGGTTGGGCTGCTTGAATAATTCTTTGTGGTACTTGTNNTTGACCAACTTGAGGGACAACCTGTTGAATGTTTTGGACTGGAGCTTGTTCTTGATTTTGAAATCTTGCAGGATCAAGACTTACTTTAACTCCTCGAGAAATTAAATCTTGTTGAGCTTTTGCCCAGTCTTGATATTCTGGAGGTAATTTTTCAACACCTCCCACTTGAGAGTCCTCAATTTGTTTTAAGTCAATATAGTCCATTGAGTCTAATAGAAATTGGTCTGGATGAGCAATTTGTCCTTCTGGAGTGTAGTATTCAAGATCAAGATGTTCTCCGGTAGCGTTACCAGTTTGTCCAGGTGTACCAATATAATCAAAGGGTCTAACTATATCACCTACGCTAAAATTTTCCATATCTGATAAATGTGCCATACGGATCATTGAGCCGTTGGGAAGCTGTAAAAGTACAGAATTGCCATAACCTTGATGACCAGATTGACTACCAAAACGAGTGCCGTCATCGTAAGTAATTCCTACGACTTTAGCCTCAAAAGGTAAAGTAAAATTAAAGTTTTGTGGAAGGTCTGTAGTGTCAATATCCGTACCTAAATTAACATTGCCTTTAGTAGGTTCGATTGGATTGATATTTCCATATTCTTGATTAACATTTTGCTGACGACCAAAAAGCAAATCCATTAAACCACTCAATCCTCTATATCCTCTACCAATTTGATTATTGAGATTAACTATTTTTCCGTTAGTGAGCATAGCCCACCCATCATCAAAACGAGCTATTATTTTAGGCACATCTTCTCTAGTTGCCTCTCTTGATGTTCCGTCTGGATATTGTACTGTTCCGTTTGAGTACAAAGTTCCACCATCAGAGGTTGCAGACACAGGAAAAGCAACCATTTCACTTAAAACTTTTCTAAAACCTTCTGCTGTATTGTAGTTTAGTTGCTCTGGTTGCTCTGGTTGCTCTGTTGGTTCTGGTTGTACCACTGGTTGTTTTCGTTGATCTGTTGGTTCAAGATCACCGAGACTAAAAGTTCCAACCTGTCCAACATTAGGAGCATTCATTGGAATTGTTGAATAATCATAAGGAGCAAATTTAATATCATCTTGCATTACGTCTTGTCCCAAACCAGAAGGATCAACTACTCTACCACCAATTCTAAACGCACGAGGATTAACGTCAAAAGCCTCATAGAGACCAGTACCTTTATTCTTTTTCAAGAGTTCCTCTAGTTCTGCGAGATAATCTCTTTCTTTTTTGCGCTTAAAAATTTGTTTTTTTGCCATTTTTATCCTTAGTCTTTGTGTTTATCTAGGTTGTTATTATTAAGCAATAGTAGGTCTAGCATTAAACCCCCAATAGGCATTTGCATCATTATCAGCAATTACCATATAAAAACCGTTTGTAGTCATTCCTGATGAAATTATGAATACAAGTATAT
The DNA here is from genome assembly GCA_002306345.1 of Candidatus Pacebacteria bacterium UBA1364. Lineage (GTDB taxonomy): Bacteria > Patescibacteriota > Microgenomatia > UBA1400 > PJMF01 > UBA1364. The sequence goes on from DBRQ01000003.1 coordinate 25,479, forward strand.
TTTGATTTCCACCGTCTGATGTCGCTCCAGTTATTCGGGCAGTTGAAGCTCCCCAAACCTGCCAAGTTCCACTCCTTTCCAGTAATGGTTTTGTTCTCATTGTAACAGGTAATAATATCTGACCATATAAGTCAGTAGTAGACGTAGCTCTGCCTGTTATTCCAGAAACTCCATAAGCAATTGTTGCTACTATGCGTTGATAATATCTTTTACAATCTATCAAATCTTCTTGATAATTCTTAGCCATAAAAGGTAAAACTACACTTCCTAGATTAAATTGCCACTCACTAAACTCAAAATTTTTAGTCGTAATAGCTCCGCATTCTGCAATGATTTCGATTTCAATTCCATTACTACAATCACCCATTGAGACATTTTCTAGCTTGAGTAGAGTGTCTGTGCCTGTTACGACTGATGTAGCACTTCCTGTAGCTATATTGGTAACTGCACTAAAATTATCTGCTGAGTTAGCTTTATTGATTTTAATTGTGTAGTTTTTAGCAGAGCCTACATCGTGCCTGACTAGGACTGAAAAAGAAGCAGTTTTGTTTTTATAGTGTTTAGCATTGGCACTTTCAATAAATCTGTATCCATAAACTATGCCTGTGCCTGTTAGCGTAACTCCTGCCAATTTATCTGCAAAAGCAGTTGTTAAAGCAGGTGAAGCAGTATTGGAAATAGTGCCCGCACTGACCGCTGTTCCTGCACCTTTAGCGTAAAAAGTATCTGTGCCGTAGAGTTTGCCAGTAGTTAAATTAACTGGTGTTACTATTTGATTGATTTGACAAGCACCATTGATAATAGCTTGTCTTGCTAGAGAGTCTTTTAATCCACCATCTACATATGATTTAGTTACTAATTCAGTTGCGGGATTAAGCGATATTCCTGACGCACTAACAACACCTGTAACCATATTAGTCTCTACTCCGTCAATTATTAGAGCGTCATTCAAGTTATTTATATGGGATTTAGAGAGTGGAAAAGCAATTGTAACTCCATTATCGTGTGGTTTAGCACCATAACCTTCTTGACCTCTAGTAACTCCTTGAAACTCTTTAGTCACAGAGTCAATCGAAGTATAAGTAATCCACTCTGCTTTACTTGTGTCGATAGGGTCAGTATAAGAAAGACAAGCAATTCCTGGTTTATCTGTTGTGATGTTAGTAACTGAAGCGAGGATAATTCCAGTTGTTGCTGAGTCATCAATCCCCCCGACAGAGGCTAAAGTTGTTGAAATATATTGGTTAGTATAGTAAGCGTTTGTTGCCATAGTATTATAGTTTTATTATAAGATTTATACTCACTAAAGGTTTAGCTTGGATAAACTCTATATTTATCATCTAAACGCTTAGTGTTAATTGAATAAGTATGTACCAGAGAGAGAAACTTAAAATAAGAATTTACTGCATTACAAGTAAACGCATATTTAATTGATCTTCCTCTTAGTAAGTCATAAACTTCGACAGGAATATCGCTTGAACCTTGCGTATCAGTAAAAGTAGAAGGCGAGTCACCTATTAAAGTTTGACCGACCATAATTGCACCAAAACCACCACCCGAATTGGTTGGTTGTCCGACTACAAATTGTGCAGCGTTCTCCACTCCGTCAAGATAAATATATCCTTCAATGTTTGAGGTTGAGGTAACATCTTTGAACTGAAAAGTTGGATTATGGTATCTTTTTTCTTTGTTAAATTGCCCCTGATTAAAAGCCTTAGTCGACCACTTGACGTCGATTACCGACCCATTATCGTTATAAGTTCCTGTAAACATTTTAACCATATGTCCAGAAGTTTCATCGGCAAAATAAAGACTTTCTTCACCATTGCTGTCTAAAAAAGCAGTAAACATATTGGCGCTAAAATCTTCCCAGTAAACCCAAGCACCAAAACGAGTATCAAGTATCCAAGTTCTATTATTTATGCTCGAGCCTGATTTAGGTACACTACACATATATAGATTACGATAATAATATCCTGCTGAATTGACTAGATGATTGAGGTCAACATCTTGTAAAAATGAGTCAATCTTAATTGATAATTCGTTGGTTCTTAAAACAGTGGCGACATAGTTTTCTTGATTTCCCAGTGAGAAAAAAGCCAGTCGTCCGTCTTTACGAGCGGCAAAAATAATATCATTTTCTACGTGGCGAACAGCTCGAAAAGAGATAGCCCCAAAACCTTTGACAATTTCCTCAAGTTGTTGATAGCCGTCAGAAGTAAAAGAAAACTTGTAAATAGCATTTTCCTTAAAAACAATCACACCACCCTGAAAACCAATAATTGCCGTTATGCCTGAGCCGTCATTCTTAAAGACATCAACACCACCCGCTCCAAAAGCAGGAGTAGCAAAATCTCCTACCTTCTCAGCAGTACCAGAAAAAGCAAGTCTTGAAGTAGCGTCTTTAATTCCTGAAACAAATATACGAGAAATAGCAAAGATAGGCATTGAACCTATAATACCCAAAGTAGAGTTAGCCTCAGGCGGTAAAATTGAAAGTGAGGGGGTATCTTGACCCTGATCGTCATAGGTCGAAACATACACAGTTCCCATATAAGTTTCGCCAAGACCAGTCGCATACCTGCCGTAAACATTATAGCCAACTGCATTGGTAACATCTGCCCAGTCTAAGCGATTAAAATTAGTAGCATTCAGAGTAGCGTTACCAGTCGTAGTTTGAACACTAACACAAGCTACTGTTTCGCCCACATTATTAAAAGCACTTACTCGGTAAGAGTAAGTAGTTGTACCAGCTGTACCTTGAGGAGTAACAGATAAAGAGGTTGGTGTTGTGAGGGTGGTATAAGTTTGAACAGTTGTACCATCGTAGTATGAAAGGTTGTCTACTCCGTTAAAAATATACACCTTGTCATCAGCTTGCACGAAGTTCATCGGAGCTTCGTCATCAAAAGTCTTAGTCCCTATATCAGTAGGTACACCAGCAACATATTTTTGAAGTTTATCATTAGCACCATCTGCAAATCTTAAAAGTTCACGAGTTCCATCAGACTTATAGTAAGGAAAAGCACCAAGAACACGATCACCACTTTCAGTTCCATAGTTCTGTACACCTTCACGAGGTTCAATTCCGTCAACATTTAAGATAACATTTTTAGCTTCGGTCAGTTCCCCATTTTTGATAGCAGTTTCGTCTTGAAACGAATTAAGACCCCCTATAAATCCTGTGATTAACTCGTCTTTTCTTGGTGGATTTTTGACATTGGATATTTGCATTAAAAGATTGACTCTGATAGTGGAGTGTCAATGTTAGCCCTACTAAAATTCTCTCTATTCATATCCGACACTATCTCGTTATACTCATTAAATCCATCAGCAGCATCGCCTCTTTCACCATCGAGTTGAGCCAAGCGACCAAACACATAAGCACTTAAAGCGTCCTCAAAACGATCAGGAATATCGACAATATCGGTTATAGCGGTAAATTTAGTGGTAGGAATATAGTTATATCTCATTGTAAAGTTATTCCAAGTAGCTGTGATCGTGCCAGTTGGACTAGAAGTGCCGCTGGCGACTTCATAAGTAAAAATAAGACTTGTTGAGACAGTAACCCGTTTTGAACCATTACACTCGCTGGTGCTAGCACCTGCGATTTGTACATAATCGTTGTTAGAAAGTCCGTGTTCGGTTGTACACGTGACTGTTGCAGTAGTTCCAGAGACTACGATTGAAGAAACCGAAATAGCACTGGGAGTTGAGGAAGGATAAGGTAAAAGATGAATTTCATCACCATAAATGTAATAGTAGCGAGAATTAAAATAGTTAATTGAAAAAGGATAAGAGATCGGCGGATATTGTGTCACACTAAAAGCAATATTATCGGATTGCGGTACTCGAAGCACACGATCAACCCTCACCTCAAACATTTTCTTAAAATCAGAGGGTAAATCATAAATCTCTTGACCGCTAGTTGTTGAAGTTGCGTAAGTTTTAACTAAAAACCAGAAGTCATTTTGCCGAATAAGGTCTTTGTATCCCTGAGAAATAAATCCAATGCGACGAGTTCGTTCGTTGCCAGCGGGTACTCCGTTTTCGCCTCTTCTGTGAGAAATATCTACTAAAATATCATTGACAATTACCGACATATATTTTAAGTATATGAGATAAAAGGTTCAAAGGTTTAGTTTACGTCTGATAAGAGTTGCACTTATGCCGTCAGTGTGAGGCACATAGAGCAGTGAGATATTATGATCTGTGAGCCATTGAGAAGTAAAACCCATTTGTTTACAATAATCTTTGTCGAGCCAGTCGCTGCCAATTATTATAATATCTGGATTAACGGATAAAATAGCAGGTTTAGAGTCGGCGCCACCTACATTAGGAATAATCTTGTCTATGTAAGGACATTTTGATAATATCTCAAATCTTTGTGAGTAACTAAATTCAGGGCTTTTACCCTTGTACTCTTTAATAAATTCGTCAGTATTGAGTGATACCACTAAATAATCACAATGCTCTTTACAAAGTCTAAAAAAATTATAGTGAGCAAAATGTGGAATTGCAAAACTTCCTCCTGTATACCCCGTCATAATAAATTCCTATTGTAAATAGTTTTATACTTAATTAAATAGTCATTCTCAATTTTCATTACTTTATGACCAAACTTTTCCACAAAGTTATCCACATTTCTTAAGTCGTCAAATAATTCAAAGGGTTTTTCAAATTTATAATAATCACGTCCTATCTGCATTTCATACTCCACTGAGCCTAGTTTATCTTTAATATCTGGCAAGTTCATTTTTGCTAAAACCGACCGCTTATACTTGCCTAAATAACAGCCAAATAATGAAGGATAATTACAAATTGATACACTTTCTGGTCGTGCAAAGCAAATATCTATAAATCGTGGGTCTTTAACTTCTACTGTATCTTGCAGAAAGATAAACTCATCTATATCGGTATTATTAAGCACCCATTTTAATTTACCCACCTCGTAGCCGTCACAATCTACAATTATGACCTTGTAAGATGTATTAAAAGAGTTAGTACAGTTTTGTAGTTGTTCTGTACGATCAGGTCGTGTTCCAATAATAACTGCTTTATGAGAAGAGGTTGACACCATAGTATTTTTTTTGACGTTTCTTAAATAATTCTTTATCTCTTTTGTTTACAGTCTTGGTCTTCTTATCGTAATCAACCTCAAACATAATTGCTTTGGGGTTGTAACAGAGCTGATTGTCTACTGTTGCGGCAACTGAAAGCTCAGTGTCAGCGTAGTGGGAGTGATAACCCTCATAAAAGAATGGTTTTTTATAACTTGCTCTAACCATACCAAACGCCGCCAATTTTCCACCCCACTTATTATCGTTAAAAGCTAAAACACCCTTACCAGTGTCTCTCATTGTTTTGTAGGCTTGCTTTAGCCAATTTTTACCACCAAAAGCGTCTTGAGCCGTGTAAATATAAAAGTCATAATCTTTTCCATAAACGCTTTTATGATTATTCACAAATTCATTGATTTTATAAACATAACCTTTTCTCTCATCGTCCATTAGTAAAAAATAATCTGCCTCAAGACCAGCATTATCAGCGAGCTGTTTCATCACTTTTGTACCCAATTCTCTATCTGTGCAAGGCATTAAGACGGCTATTTTCGGCTTTTCTTCATCGCTGACGATACTATCATCCTCTAAATCTATGGCTTTATGATAATCTTCTGCTCCGACTGCTCTTTTTGATATATGATAGGCGTAGCAATCATTATGCACCCAAATTTTATATCCGTGCTTTTGACAACGTTGACAAAATATTAAATCGTGGCTTTCTTTATGTTCTGTAGCTGTTGGGATATGAAAGTTTTTTCCATAAGTAGCCCATTTATCCTCGCCTAACTTTTCAAAGACCTCACGCTTAACTAACATACCACCAAAGCCTATCCCATCAACTTCTAAGGGTATTCTCTCATTAAAAGATAAATCAACTGGGGTGTAGGGTAAGTCTTTCTTACCGTTTTTAATATAAACAACTGGATCGTGAGGATAATTTCTTTTGTAGTAAACGCTACCAATAATATCTTTATCAGCTTTGACCAGTTTATCTACAATATCACTTGGGTAAATTTCGTCAACATCAAGCCAGAGAATATGAGTTATGTCATCAATTTGTAAAAATTCATTAAGAATTGCGTTGCGGTTAGAGTCTGTTCTTACACCAGTCTTAAAAGAAAGAGATATTTTATATCCACATTTTCTAGCGTGAGCCATTATTGAGGGGAGATTGCCAAAAGCAAAATTAACATCAACTTCTTCAGGAGTAGGAAGGCCTATAGCCACGTGTATTTTGCTCATTCATCCAATCTATTACTTTTTACTTTAGTTGTCAATGTTTTTTCTATGCTCCACTTTGCAATATAAAATCTATAATTTAGTGTTGCTAAATTTATTCCAGTTATTTCTGACCAGCCACTTAAAGTTAGAGTTTTTCCATTAAAACTTAATTTATTACAATGCCTACTATTTCTATTTTGTTGTATCCTGGTTGCCCACCTGCAATTTTCCTTGCAATAATCTCCATTGTTATCTATGCGATCAATTGAGTAGTTTTTAGATGGTCTCTCACCCATATCTTCTAAAAATTTTTTAAAATCAAGCCAACGATCACAAACTTTAATGCCACGACCACCATAGTTTTTAAAACCAGAAGCGTTTTGGTTATAACATCTTTGTTTTAGATTAGCCCAAGTGTTATAGGTAATTGTATTTCTTTTTCCGTGAGTTTTATTGGTTTCTTTTTTAAAACAACCGCAAGACCTTGTATTCCCATTCAGTAAATGATTTGTTCTTATGATCGCTGTTTTTCCACAATCACATTTGCAAACCCAACCTCTACGACCATCTTTTAATCTTGTTTTATTATTTACTAATAATCTTCCAAACCTTTTTCCTATTAGGTTTTTTTCTTTCATAACTAGAATTGTACAACAAAAAAGGGGGTTTAAAAACCCCCAGTTTTGATTGATATGTCAATTATATCAAATATCCAACATGACTGCGACAGTTCCAGTTGCGGAAGTAGTAGCAGTGTCAGCGGCTACAGCCATACCAAAAGTGTAATCAACACTTGAAGTAGTAGCGGTGTATTTAGCTACACAACCATCTGTAGAGCTAACTTGCACTCTATCACCTGCGGCAATTGCTGTATTAGCAGCAACTTTACAGGTGGCTAAACCTTTGATCTGCACCCAACCGTAGTTGCCATCAGTCAAAGTATTGACAGCTACACCAGCAAAAGTGCTACCAAGACTTGAGCCACCAGCTCGATCTTTAGTAACTTCACTGCCCGTGGCATCACTGAAAGTGACTACATCATTGGCGGCTAAGTTCATATCTTCTACTCTTACGTAGCGATATTGCTTACCATTGGATGCGTCATCCATTATACTTCCGACTTGATTAAGATCGGTACTATCATCGGCGGCTGTGAAGCCTGTTCTTGCGACGATTTTT
>DBRQ01000011.1:0-25000 GCA_002306345.1 Candidatus Pacebacteria bacterium UBA1364
ATTATCCTCACGCACTCTTGCAGGCTTCCGGCGAAGCAGTTGGTTTACCAGACGGACAGATGGGTAATAGCGAAATTAACCACGCTGCTATCGGTTCTGGGCGAGTAATTTATCAGGATTTAGTTCGTATTAATAAAGCCGCCGCAAATGGTGAATTTGGACAAGTGCCAGCGTTCCAGCGAGCTTTTGACAATGTCAAACAAAACCAAACAAGCTTACACATTATGGGTCTGCTAAGTCCAGGCGGGGTGCACTCCCATCAGGAACATATTTTTGCTTTAATTAGGGCTGCCCATCAAGCTGGTGTCGAGAAAGTTTTTGTGCATGCCTTTACTGATGGACGCGATGTTTTGCCGCAAAGCTGCAGCGAAAGTTTTGCTGCTTTGGCTCGGGTGTGTCAAGAAACTGGGGCCACATTGGCTACCATCGCTGGTCGTTATTACGCGATGGATCGCGATCATAATTGGGATCGCACTGATTTAGCCTATGAAGCAATTAAAAATCGCCAGGCAACGGCAACTTTTCCTGATGCAAAAACAGCGATTGAGGCTTCTTATGCGGCAGGGAAGAATGATGAGTTTATTGTACCTTGTTTGCTTGAGGTTGCTGATAACGAAGCAGCCAAAGTTCATGAACACGATAGTCTTATTTTTGCCAATTTTAGAAATGATCGTCCTCGCCAATTGACCGAGCGTTTTTTGGAAAAAGGGCCGACAAATTTGGTTTTTGTAACAATGACCCTTTACAGTAATGAATATAAGAATGTCCTGGTGGCTTTTGCTCCTCAATCGGTGGCCAATACGTTGGGTGAAGTTTTGTCTAAAGAACAGATTGCTCAATTACGAGTCAGCGAAACTGAAAAATTTGCCCATTTAACTTTCTTTATGAATTGCAATCGAGAAGAGCCTTGGCCACTTGAGGAACGAGTGATGTTTGATTCACTCAAAGTTGCCAGTTATGATCTGCAACCAGCAATGAGAGCACCTGCCATTGCTACTAAAATTGCCGAAGCAATGTCAACAAAAAAATATCCAGTGATTTTGGCCAATATTTGTAATGGCGATATGGTTGGTCACACGGGCAATTTGCCAGCAGCTCAACAAGCAGTTAGAGTAGTCAGTGAAAATTTAGAAAAAATTGTAACTGCCGCCAACAACAATGGCTATTTGGTTGTAATTACTGCTGATCACGGTAACTGTGACGAAATGCTTGATGAGAAGGGCAATATTTTAACTCAACACAGCATGAATCCAGTACCTTTTATCGTGGTAGATCATAAGCTTAAAATGCAAAGCGATACCGGAATTATGGCTGATATTGCTCCCACGCTCTTGAAAATTTTAGGTTTAGAAAAACCTGAGGAGATGACAGGTAAAAGTTTGCTGTAATTTGCTACTTTGACAATTTAGTGTTAAATTAAAACTAAGTTTATAAGTTTTTACATAAGAAAGGTCAAATATGCCAGGATATAGTATTCAACTTGAGCAAGCTACTTTAGCTAATAATAATTTTCGCCAAGTGCTTTACACTGCTCCCCACTCTCAGTTAGTGTTGATGTCATTGCAACCCATGGAGGAAATTGGTTTGGAAACCCATGCGGAACATGACCAATTTATCCGTGTTGAGGCTGGCGAAGGCAAAGCGATTATTGGTGGTGAAGAATTTGCTTTAAGCGATGGTGTTGCTATCGTTATTCCCGCTGGGAGTGCACACAACGTGATCAACACTTCAGCCACAGAAAAAATGAAACTTTACACCATTTATACTCCACCGGAGCATAAAGATGGCAAAATTCATGCTACCAAAGCTGATGCGCAAAATGATCCTGATTACTTGTAAGGTCATTATTAGTTTCTAAACACGGAGTGTTTTTGTTTAAAAAATCAAAATGAGTTTTGCATTTTGTTTGGTCGTTCTTGGGCATTTTTTTTGAGTAAAAAAAATATTCGAATGAATTAAGCTACCAGGCTAAAAATGAAATTTTAATTTTTTTGACAAGCATTATGATAACTTATTATATAATAGTTAATAGATGCTATCTAAACGTTTATCACTTCTGTTCTTTTTAATTTTGTTTTTGGCCACTATATCTTCTTTTTTTAATTCGCTTAATGTCAAAAATCTTGCTGTGCCTCAAGCAACTAAAGTTTTTTTAAATTTAATAGCGAGACAAGAATCAAATGAGGCTACTTACTCCACTAAATTAAGTGATTTAGTGGCTTCGTCTGCCGCAGTTTTGGCTACTACTCCAGCCTCCAGTGTCCCTGCGCCAACTCCAATTGTGACTACAGCCATCATTTCTTCAACTGCAACAACCAATTCTGACCCGTTTGCCAATGATCCCGACCTTAAGGATGCAGCTTGGGGACAAGCAGTTCAGGTGAGTGAAACGGGGTATCGGATGAAGGTTGGTTTCGATCCAATTATGGCTGAGCCAAAAGAAACTTTTCAGGCGCTTAATCTTTATCGTTACACTAAAGGTAAATCCAATTTAACTTGGGATGATCGTTTGGCTAAATATGCTTTGGAGCGCGCCACCTATATTTGTCAAAATGGTTCTGATGGCCACGCTGGTTTTAGTGATTATGTAGAGAATCAAGAAGGCTATAAAACTTTAGGCTTTTATAGCTTGGGGGAAAACATGAGCACCCACATGAAATTTACAGGGACTCACTTAATTGAATGGATGTATGCGGCAGATCCTGCCCATGATGGTAATCAACTTGGTGACTGGAGTCACGTGGGAGTGGGAATTTATGATGATTGTTCAGTTTTGATTTTTGGCAACGACATGATTTAATCAACAATTGGAAAATAAATAGCTAATTGACAGTATTTGGAGTTATTATCAATGGAATTTCAATTTAACTCTTTATCATCTAAGTTATTTAAAAAATCATTAAATGGCTTAAGATTTTTTTCCATTTCTTCATCCTCTAACTGCTCTATAAAATTATTAAAGGGTAGTAGTTTTTTATTTTCTTGTGCCAATTGTTCAGTCTTATCAACAATTTTCTGTAGGGCTTGAGGGTATATATCAGTCACTTTTTCCATGACAATCCCTATAATTTTTTTTAGACCATGTTTTTTACTCATTTCATACATTTTAACTTCTAATTGCTGACTGCTGTGCACACCCTCTATTTCTGAGACAACTTCCAAAATTGCTTGCAGGACATATTGTTCAAGTGTTGACAACCGAGCAAACTCACTTGCGAAGGGCTCACGATTTTCCAGATCTTCCATATTCATATTGATATTTATTGTAGTCAATCTATTGTTATTGTAAATAATTATACGAGTGTGGTAAGCAATCTAACGATATCTTTTGTGGCAATTAAAAATAGCTCTTTGGTGACCCCATCGGGAATCGAACCCGAGTTACAAGGATGAAAACCTTGTGTCCTAACCGCTAGACGATAGGGCCATTAGTTTGTTGTTAGTTTTAAAGCCAAGTGATATTTTCAAAGTGCTCGATTTTTGCCTGAGGCAAATTGCCGACGACGGATATAATATCAAATCTATAGCTTTTTTGAAACTGCTTTTTTCTTAAATAACTATTAGCCACTCTGGTCATATTATTTAATTTTTTTTGATTAACTGCTAGACTGGCGTCACCATAATCATCTTTTTTGCGATATTTGACTTCGACAAAAACGATTTCATCAAATTGTTGATCAAGCATGATCAAATCAAGTTCACAATTGCCAAAGCTTAAATTTTTCTCCAAAAGCAAATACCCTTTTTTCACTAAAAAAGTAAGAGCAAGTTCTTCTGCCTGAATTCCTTTGGAAAAATTAGACAGGCTTCTTTGTTTCTTGGAAAAAACCTTTTTCTTTAACTCTACTGGCGGCTTTACCAACTTTGTCACGTAGATAATATAGCTTACTTCGCTTTACCTCGCCACGGCGTTTGACTTCAATTTTTTTAATGCTAGGCATCATCAAAGGAAAAATTTTCTCGACACCAACACCGCTTCCGGCAATTTTTCTGACGGTAAAGGTTTTATTGATTTCACGATTTCTGATGGCAATAACAATGCCTTCAAAAACTTGAATCCTAATTTTTTTACCTTCACTAATCTCCTGGTGGACAGCAACGGTATCCCCGACATTAATTACTTGATCGTTATAAGTCAACTTCTGTGCCATAATAAACGAGTATTGTACCAAAGTAAATTATAAAAGTACAATGGATTCTTCTATTTTTTAATCTTTAATCTTTTGTTTTTTTCTATCCAAATTGCTCGCAGATATTCAATAAAAATGGGGTGTGGTTTAAGTGGAGCTGATTTATATTCTGGATGAGCTTGCGTGGCAAGGAAGAAAGGATGAATTTCTCTTGATAATTCAATCATTTCCACAAAAAAATCATCTGGGCTAGTTCCGGAAATGATGAAACCTTTATCCTCCAAAATTTTTCGATAAGCATTGTTAAATTCAAAGCGATGACGATGACGCTCAGAAATTAGATTTTGTTTTTCATTTTTAAAAGCGTGGTGTTTCCTGTAAATTTCGTAAGCCAAAGTATTTGGTTTAAGCACACAATCATAGGCTCCCAGTCTCATGCTGGCTCCATTGCCTTTAATTTTTTGATATTTTGCTTCAAAGGGGATTGAGTGAATAATTAAATGTGGAGCATGTTGATCAACCTCTTGAGTGTTAGCTCCTACTAAGCCAGCAACATTGCGGGCAAATTCAATAGATGCTAACTGCATGCCGTAACAAAGACCTAAATATGGAAGCTTATTTTCACGGGCAAAGCGAATGGCTGCAATTTTACCTTCCACTCCTCTAGCCCCCCAGCCGATTGGCACGATGATACCATCTAATTCCTTAAGATTTGTTATCGTTATTTTATCTTTCTTTTCCAAACTTTCGGCGTTTAAAAAGACAATTTCTACATCAATTTTTTCGTGCCAAGAAGCGTGATTGATAGCCTCCAGAAGCGAAGTGTAAGAATCTTTGAGTTCATAATCACCAGTTGCAATATATTTAGCAATAATGCCGATTTTGACCTTATTCTTTTTCTTAGAATAGATGTTTGTCACCATGGCTGTCCAATCGGTCATGGCAATTTTCTTGGATTTAAGACCGAGTTTTTTTAAGACTTTTTGGCTGAAATTTTGTTTGTTAAAAATTAGAGGAATTTCATAAATCGACTTACAATCTGGATTGGAAATAATATCTTCTTGACTCATGGTGCAAAAATAGGCCACTTTTTCTTTACGTTTGTTGTCGATTTCTAATGCTCCTCGGCCAACAATAAAATCTGGCTGAATACCCATTGAATTAAGAGATTTGACGGATAATTGTGTAGGTTTAGATTTTAATTCATTAATGTGAGAAGGTGCGGGAAAATAGGTAACATGCAGTAAAATGACATCTTTGGGCAAAGTCATTTTCATAATGCGGTAAGCTTCATAATAAACAATATTTTGGTATTCTCCTGCCGTTCCACCCAATTCAATCAAAATAATATCGTAACCCAAGGCTGCTGTTCTGATGCGACGAATTATCTCCTCTGGAACATATGGAATAGCATCAACGGTGATCCCATTGTACTCGAGATTCTTTGTGCGCTCGATGACGGTACTGTAAATTTGTCCGATGGTAGTAAAATTTTTAAAACCGACTTCTCTACCCAAAAATCTTTCGTATGAACCAAGATCTAAATCGGCTTCCAAACCATCTTCGCAAAGAAAAACATCACCATGCTCCACGGGATTAATATTGCCCGAATCAAGATTCAGATAATTTTCGCACTTAATGTTAGTTACACTGTAACCTTGTTCTTTAAGCAGGACGCCTAAAGAGGCGGCGGTGATACCCTTACCTAGGCCAGACATCACTCCACCAGAGACAAAAACATACTTAGTTGCATTCTTACCACTGGCTTGTTTGAGGAACCCGCGTATGTCTACCATTACGGGATTTTATTCTAAGCGAAAACTCAGTTTTTTAATAGTGGTAAAATAAATTGATGATTAAACAAAACAAAAGAATTTATACTAAGATTGGAGATCGCGGAGCAACAGTTTTAATCAATGGCGAGCCTTTGCCCAAAAATAGTTTAGTTTTTGAAGTTTTAGGCACTTTAGATGAGTTAAATGCCAGTTTAGGTTTAGTGGTGTTAAAGTTTAAACAAACGCCGAAGACATCTAGAGCTGATTTATTTTTGCGAGAGACAAACTTGTTAATTGATCTACAAAATGAACTTTTCAAATTGGGTGCAGAAATCGCTCTTTCACCAACGGTCAAACTAAATAATCAGTTTGTTGCCACATTAGAACAAGAAATTGATTTTTTACAAGATGACATAGGGGCTAATTGGGGTAATAAATTTGTGTTGCCCGGTGGTTCAGAAATTGGGGCTTTTTTGGATCTAGCTCGTACTATTGCTCGTCGCTTGGAACGAAAAATTGTTGCCTTGAATAATGAAAGAGACCTTAGAGAAATTATCTTACAGTTTAATAACCGCGTGTCAGATTACCTTTACACGTTAAGAATTTGGGTCAACAAAGAGTTACAAGTCAAAGAAATTGAATTTCAAGCTTAAGTTATTTGCCCATTTTTCCAAAAAATTAATATCTAAATTTTCTAATTAAACCGACTACCCTACCTTGAATTTGCACATTGGTGGCATAAATTGGACTCATACTGGAATTAGCTGGTTCCAAGCGAATACGAGTTACTTCTTTGTAAAATCTTTTGAGAGTGGCCAAGCCGTTGTCTAGCAAAGCAACTACAATATCACCATTGTTAACTTCTGGAGTTTCCTCGATGACAACGTAATCACCATCGTCGATGTGATCTTCAATCATGGATTTACCTCGGACTTGCAGAACATAAGCTCTTTTTTTACCAGTGATCATTTCTGGTGAAACTTTAAAACTAGCGTTAGGATCACTGTGTGGTTCGATTGGAGAACCAGCAGCAATAAAACCTAAAAATGGCAAGTCGACACTATCGGTAATATTAATAAAAGTGCGATCTACCAATTCAATACCTCGAACAGCTCCTTCATGTTTGCGAATAATTTTTTTGCGCTCTAGAGCCTGCAAATGTTCATGCACAGTAGCTAGAGAAGAAACACCGATTGATTCAGCAATCTCTTTGAGAGTGGGAGAATAGCCATTTTTTTGTATATACTGAGCAATGTAATCAACAATTTGGCGCTGTCTTTTGTACAGAGTAACTGGCATAAGTGAATCCTTTTTTTGTTTTTCCTTGTTAAAAAATAATTTAATAAATAACGAAGATTAACCATAAAATAAACGAAAAAAAGCCAAAGGTCAACGGGTAATTTTCGCCTATTTGCTAATAGTATCCAATTTTAGGCTGTTTGTTCTATTTCTCTGTGAATTTCCAGGAGACGATTGTATTTAGCGATGCGCTCTCCTCTGTTAATAGGGCCAAATTTAACATAATCGGCACCGACAGCCACTGCTAAATCAACAATCAGGGTTTCATTAGTTTCTCCACTACTATGAGAAATCACAAGGTCCAGATCAGAATCTTTAACCAATTTGATGCTTTCCATAGTTTCACTGATAGTGCCAAGTTGTTTGGGCTTAATAACCACTGCATTAAAATCTTTGTTTTTGATACCTTGTTTGATAAGAGAAACGCGAGAAGAAACACTGTTGCAAGTGGCAATGGTGGTGGTTTTGCCAATTTCTCTAACTAATTCTTCCCATTTATTGGCTTCGTCTGCTACAAAAGGGTCTTCGATGTAAATTAATTTGTAATTTTCTCTCATTTTTTTATACATTGCTAACAAATCGCTCGCACTCATCCCTTCTGCACTATCTCTAACCCGATATTTAGAAGCCTCGTAAATGTCATAAGCGGCTGCATTAAGACCAAAGAAAAGATCTTGGGCAAAGTTGTATTTGCTTTGTCTAATTGCTTCAATTAATAATTCAAAAGCATCGGTATTTTTATAAAGATTTGGAGTATAACCGCCAGTGATACCAACTGAATGGATAGAACCCTTAGAAATTAATAAATTTTCTAATTTTTGTTTGATAACAACGGCCATTTCAATAGCTTTGTCAACTGACATGTAGCTAGCTGGAATAATGAAAAATTCACGAAAATCTAAATTTTTGCCCCCATGCACACCGCCATCTAAAGCAGTAATAATACAATTGGGCATGTTAATTTCATTGACTAATTGGTATTTTTTTTGAATATATTGGTAAAGAGGCAAACCAACACTTAGCGCTCCAGCCTTCAAAACTGCTTGAGAAACTGCCAAAATAGCGTTGGCGCCAAGTTTGCTTTTAGCGGTTGTACCATCTAAATTTACGAGCAATTGATCAATTTCTCCCTGCCTGAGTACTTCTTTACCAATCAATTGAGGAGCAATGATTTGGTTGATATTATTGACGGCTTTTTGTACTCCAAGACCATCCATTCTTTGTTCATTATCTCTTAATTCTAAAGAATCATGATCACCTTTGGAAACGGCAGTCGGGACAGTGGTTACGGTAGAAAAACCATTATCCAGCCATAAAATTAGTTCAACCGTGGGCCAACCACGACCATCAAGAATCTCTCGTGCTTGCAGCGCATAGATTAAAGCCATGCTTAGAGTATATAAAATTGGTTGCTATTTTTCTAGCTCTGCTTTAAACCAATCGACCATTGGAATTGGACAAGGATTCATGCCTTCTAGATAAGATAAATAGAGATTAGCGAAAGTATTGAGGGTAATCAACTCAAAAACTTGCATTAATTTAGTTTCTGAAACAAGTGGAATTTCGAGCGTTTCAATGCCCACTTTTTCGACGGCTTTTTTGGTTAAAGTAATTCTTTTGGCAATTTCACTACGATAAAGATTTGACTGAAAAAAGACAAAAAAGTGGTTTAAACCATTACTTTTTGGAAAAGTTAAACCTTCCATTAAATGATGATTAATTTCTGGAACAATTTTATAGTCGGCAAAAATTTTGGCGTTTTCGTTAAGTTGATTAGCTCCAATATGTAATGCTCCTTCTAAAAAAGAGCCACCAACTAAAATTGGTCTTCTTTCCAAAAACATGAAGGCCAAAATTTTTGCCTGATTTTGCTCTTGCGGAATTTCTACCAGACAATTTTGGCTAGTTCTGTTAATAGCATCCATAACCTGATGAAAGTGTTCTTCATCAAACTGCAGCAAAGCTAATTTGTTTAATATGATAATAATGGCCATGATGTTGTAGACAGTAGCCATGCGAGGTTGCTTAGAAGGATTAAATTTGGGATTAATAATGTAGCCAGGATATTTTTTGTCTTTAGCCAAGGCAGCCAATTGACCACCAGCGGTAATAATAGCGATCATGGCGCCTCTTTTTTCCGCTTGTAGTGCACAACTCAGCGTTTCTTGGGTGTTACCGGAATAACTAGAAAGAATGACTAAAGTATTTTGATCGACGTAATTGGGTAGGTCGTAATCTTTGCAAATTTCCATGGAAACTGGCAATTCTGTTTTATAAAGGTTTTTTACTAGATCAGCTCCAAGCGCGGAGCCGCCCATGCCAGCTACAACAATATTCTGCACGTGATTGTTTTTGTATTGACTTAGGTCAATTTGACCTTGTTCTTCCCAAACTTGCCTAACCTGATCAGCCATGCTCTCAGCCGAGGCAAGAGCGCCGTCTGGGTCTATTTTTTCAATTGCTAAACGATTATCCAAAACAGCAGTTAAAGACATGCAAACCTTTCTTAGTTTTTAATTTCATCAAATTACTCGCTTTAATCAATCTAGGGCTTGAATATTAGAACCTTCTCGCCAATTAATTTCTTTATATTTACTTAAGATTTCCTTCAGAGTTTTTTTCAAATTGTTGTAGCTAGCCTGGGTTTTGGCTTCAAATTTAATCGTAATGTATGGGCCATTTTGTGAAGCTCTGATGATAGCCATTTGCTTGTCCATATCCATTCTGATGCCGTCAATATCAGTGTAGGTAGCTTTAGGCCATAATTGTTTAAATTCTTTAGTAATGATTTGATCGATGAACTTAAACTTAATTTCGTCGGCTAGGCCAACCTTAATTTCTGGACTACTGATGTATTTTGGCAGTTTGGCCACTAATTCACTGAGTTTTTTGTTTTTTCTTTCTAAATAGGTCAAAAGTCGTAAGCAAGCGTAAGCGGCATCGTCATGACCATAAAAATTGTCCATAAAGAAAATGTGGCCAGATAATTCACCTCCAAAAGGTGAACGAACTTCTTTTACTTTAGCTTTAATGAAAGAATGACCAGTGAGCCACATTAATGGTTGCCCACCCGAAGCAATGATGCTTTCAGTTACCAGTTTGGAACAAAGAGTGTTATAAACAATGGTTGAACCAGGCAGAGTATCTAACACATCTTGAGCAAACAAAGCGACAATAACATCCATCCACAGCAATTGTCCCCTGTCATCAACTACGGACATGCGATCACCGTCGGCATCGAAAGCAAAACCAATGTCTGCATGGTGTTTTTTGACACCATTGGCCAATCTTTGTAAAACTTCACTCTCTGTTGGATCAGGATTACCTAGAGGATAACGGCTATTTAAATTAGTATTTTGTTCAAAAACAGTGCAGCCAGCTTGTTTAAATATTTTTGGATAAAAGATGCCCCCAGTGGCATTGCAAGTGTCGACGACGACGCGCCACTTTTTTTGCAAATTAAACAATTTTAACAAATTTTTAAGGTAACTAGGAAAAATATCATCTTGACGATTTTTACCTTTGCCTTCGCTAAATTGGCCCTTGGCAGCAATTTGACGCATTTCTTGTACTTCCTCTGTCTCCATGGTCTCTGAGTAACCAACACTCAACTTAAGACCGTTAAAATTACCAGGATTATGTGAAGCAGAAATCATTACTCCAGCCTTAGTTTTGTATTCGTAGGAAGAATAATAAACGATTTGACTCATGCTAAGACCAATATCAATCGTGTCAATCCCGCCATCGTTCAGGCCCTTGATCATAGCTTTAGCATATTTTTCACCATGCAGGCGATTATCTCGACCCACAGCAGTTTCTTTGATTCTTCTTTTACTTAAAAAAGTGGCGTAAGAGCGGCCAAAAGTATAATAAACATCTTCATTTAAGTCTTCATCCATCACCCCACGAATGTCGTAACCACGAAAAATATTAGGATTGATTTTTTTGACGATTTTATACATAAAGTCTCGCCCCTCTGCTTGTAATCTACATATTAAAAAGAAAAAGGTCAAGCTCGGCCTCTAAACTTAATAAATTAGTAGATTGTTTTTGTTTCTGATCAATTTGATAAAGTTGTCGATGTAGGGTGAGGAGTTTTGTCAAAGTAAATTCTTGAGCCTGTTTTTTGAGTTTAGCCAGCATAAAAGGAGCTACTTTAGGTGTTTGCTGTTGCTTAACTTGGATTAACATTCTGATTTGTCGTACTAGCATAAGTAAAATAAATTCACTGCCATCACTATCTACGCTTTCTTTGAAAAGTTTTAATAAAGTGGTTTTGCTTTTGGGATTGGGAGTTAAATGATCCAAGAGTGACCACAGTTTGGCAGTCACTTTAAATTCATAAATAATTGCATCACTTGGTAATTTTTTTAAATCAGTTTTAGTAAGCAATTTTTTTTCCCAAAGAATAATATCAATTGATGCGGAAGATATCAGAGCTATAAATTCGTCTTTTTTCTTTGATTTGGGTAAAGAATGTAAACACTCAATAATGAGGATTTTCGAGTGACCGAAGAGACTTTCGCTGAGTAATGTAGCCTCTAATTGAGCACGATTGATTTTTTCTGCTTCTAAATTCACGATTTCGGAATTTGTTTTTTTCGCTTCATCAATGAGCTCACTTAATTTTTTTCTGGAAGCAACTTGGTTTTCTCCGTGAATGACTTTTAACATACTCTAATGTAGGATTGTTTGATTTTAATTAAGTTTGCTATTTATTATAACGTTTCTTACGCAATTGCCCCTTATGAATTAAATATTCACTGTCGTACTTTTGGACGATTGCCCAGAATTTTTTAGAATGATTCATTTCCAGACGATGAGTTAATTCGTGAATAATGACGTAATCAATAATAGCTGGTGGATAATGCACCAGGCGCCAATTAAAACTTAGATTACCATAAGAACTGCAGCTGCCCCACCGACTACTCTGTTCACGCAGGGTCACTCGTTTATAACTAATTTTCATTTGTTTAGCCAGTATTTGTGTGCGAGTAGTAATGTATTTAATGGCGGTTTTTTTGAGAAAAGCCTCGATTTGCTGATTAATTTTACTTTGGCTTTTTGCAGACAGATTGTTGATTAAAATTTGTCCATCTTTAACATTAATACCCATTGTGTCAGCGGCGTTGTTGATGACGATTTGATATTTTTTGTCAAAAATATACAGCTCATTATTGTTAATTGGAATTTGATTTTTTTTTACTTTAGCTAGATTGCTTTCAATCCACGCTTGATGTTCTTGCACAAATTTCTTAACCAGAAATTCAGGCATGAATTTTGGAGCACTGACCACGACTTGTGCTTGAGCATTGATACTAATGCGTAGTGAAAGGGATTTACTCGATCTTTTAATTTGGTATTCCATAAACAGTGAGGTTATAATACCACTACAAGTTACATGCTTTAATAAGTCATGGTTAACTAAAATTATTGCTTAAATAGGCTAGCAATGGCCGAAGTGGCGAAATGGTAGACGCGCACGCTTTAGGAGNNAAAAAATAGCCACACTTCAAAAATGATTCAAACACAAAAAACCCGTCCTTATAGACGGGTTTTTTGGTCTCAGAACGTAGGTCCCGGTGGGGAATAACCTTCTGAGTTAATAGGTATTATAGCAAACATTATAAGATAGTCAACCGTTAGAATTTTTGAACTTTTGAACTTTTGAAAACGTTTTTTAACCGACCAAGCAGCTTTTATTTTTCTTCTTTGACAAATTCTAAAACACTGGCGTTATTTTTATTTTCTTTGCCCATTTCCCGATCATCGTAACGCATTTCAGCCATCCACTGATTGACTGAGCTGGCCCAGGAACCATTACTAGATGGTGTATATTTACTTTCAATTTGTTCAACAGTCACTAAACCTTGATCAATGTAATAAGATTTTAATTCGCTGCCGGCTCGTTCGAAACCGTCTTCATAGCTATCAAAATCAAGTGTGCCAGACTTGTGAATACCAAAACCCAGACAATTATGGGGAGCATCAGGGTTGGTGGTCTTGCAAAGGTTTGATTCTTGCATGGCGATGGCTGGTAAAAGTCTAAAATCAATTTGATAGCGATCAGCAATTTCCACAAATTTTTTGCCATAAAACTCATAGGGTTTTATGGGTGAATTGTATCTTTCCAGGAATTTGGCAATGATTTGAGCTCTAGCATCAGCACTTTCGATAACAGTGGTCACTATTTTCGTTTCGTTTCTGCTTTCTTCTTTACTTTGAATTTTAGGCAGTGAAGCAAGCTCAGATTTTGGTAAAGAATTATCTTTGGCTAGGAAGTAGAAATTGTAGGCTGAACTACCCAGCAAAATAGCGGAAGTTGACAAAAGCAACCAGCTAAAAACCAAAAAGAACTTTTTCATGATATTTGACATATTATGAAACTTTATACTGCGGACCCCACGTTTAGTATAACATTAAGGTCGCTTGTTGACTCAATACGCTTAGTTTGCCAACCGTGCTAAAATGAAATAGGAAAAATGCCTAAGAATCAATTAAAAAAAACTATCTATATATCGGCTATTTTTGCCTTTTGTTTGTTCATTTTTGATGCCATTTTTACTGTTGACCAAGCCGTAGCGGTTAACAGCCAAGTTTTGGGTATGCATATCATGCACACTGGTGAATTGGATAAATTTCGAGAGGTTTACCAAGACGAAGAGTGGCGTTATGTAACCATTCCTATCACTTTAGATGATTTGACCAAGCACAAAGAATGGCAGGATTTTTTTGATCAAGCTTATAAATTAAAAATCATCCCCATACTGCGTCTTTCCACTCGCTTTGATCAAGGACTTAATGCTTGGGTCATTCCCACACGCAAAGACATTATTGAAATGGCTAAATTTTTATCTAACTTAGATTGGCATCAGGATGAAAAATTGATCATTGTTTTTAACGAAGTCAATCACGCTGCCGAATGGGGTGGTAAGATAGATCCTATACTTTATGGCGGGATTTTAAAATTTACTAGCAAATGGTTTCATTCTGAAAACAAAAATTACAAAATTTTGCCAGCAGCCATGGATTTATCAGCAAACAACAGTTTAGAAACACGAGAGGCTTTCAGTTATTTGGAAAGTCTTTATGACTTTGACCACCAAATTTTTGACAACCTTGATTATTGGAATTCTCACTCGTACCCTAATCCTGATTTTGCAGCTTCACCAAAAAAAACTGGTCAAAATTCCATACGAGGTTTTTTGTATGAATTGGCTTGGTTAAAAAATAAAACAGGAAAAGATTTTCAAGTTTTTATTACCGAAACAGGTTGGGCTTCTTCTTACTTAACCAACTATTATTTGGATGATTACTATTTGTATGCATTAAACTATATTTGGAGCGATGAGAGAGTTAAAGGTGTGACGCCATTTATCATGCAAGGCAGTCCTGGTCCTTTTGCCTCTTTTAGCTTTTTTGATGCCTCTAATAATCCAACCGTGCAATTGTTTGCATTGCAAAAAGCCATTAAATCTTTTGATGCGCTATCATTTTAGTTGCTAACTGGATCGCATATATTTAGTACTTAGAGTTTCTAAAATTGAGGTCTTGATTGTAAAAACGCCACATCCAGAGTGCCAAATAGTGACCAACACATAGAACTTTCTTTTTGCTTAAGGCTAAGGTAAACTATGAGAGTTGTTGAGTTTTGACGATAAGTTTTTTAAAAAGTTAAAATCCTGAGATGTTAAAACATGCGGGTGTAGTTCACCGGTAGAATGACTCCCTTCCAAGGAGTAGAAGCCAGTCCGATTCTGGTCACCCGCTCCGAGTAAAAAACGGCTTAAAAAAGTCGTTTTTGGTTTTCAGCTTTTTTGGATAGTCTCCCCCAACTTTATGAGGGTTTTGCGTAAAAAACAATATCTTCATTGTCAGAGATAGGAAGTGTGTAGAATCAGTTAAATACTTATTTATTTTTTGGTGGAGCAATAAAATATTTTTTAACGGGATATGGTCCAAATTTATTGTCCCAATTATTTTCATCGACTTTAAAAATATGTATACGTCCATCTAAAGATGTGTTGCTATCGATACATAAAAGTGAAGGCTTACCATTAATTTTTTTCGATGCAAGAATCATCCCAATATGACCAGTGTCTGTATTGGCTAGAATAAAATGTGATCCAGGTACGACTTCTTCTATGTTTTCAGTACTGTACATCACATACCCATTTGTAGGATGAACCATTCGTTGAATTGGTGTATTTCTGAATTCTTCATGAATGAATCCTGCTGCTCGATTTACTCTGTAGTGCCCAATATTAACTGCACGCAATAAGGGATGATGAAGAGAGGCAATGAGAGATGATAACCCAACACATTGTAGTGGTTGACCTGGTACTAGCCACGTTTGATTTTCGACAGTTGAACGGATAGTAGCGATAAAATCCTCTAATTCATCAGGGTTATTTTGCTTTTTTAACCGATCAATTTGCCTTTGATACCACTTGGTGTTTTGCAAGTATGTTCCAAGACCAGTTTCTCCCGATTTTTGCTGAAAATTATTTACAAGCGAACGAAGTTCAACTAAATCAGCAAATAATTCATTAGAACGTAGTTCTGATTCGAAGCCACTTACGCCTTCTTCTTGATATATACCATTAATAATTTTGTATTGTTTTGATTCTGGAGACCAAGAATTATGCACAAAATATGAATGTTGAAACTCTTTGCCATTCCTATATTGAAGATATTGTTGTTTAACAGATTCAAGACTATCTCGTTGAGGTGCTACGCGGTCTCTTACCATTCCAAATGATGCAATTAAGAAAGCGTCATTAGGATGCTCGAGAGAGCCTAATTCGGGGGCAGCAGTTAGATTTTTGCTAACAATTTCAGTTGTAATTTTTAAATATATAGGTTTATTTGTGGTAAATCGAAAATCGTGTCCTAAATCAATTGTAGTATCTGAATTTCTTTCAGAAACAATTGCTCCGCCATATGGATTGCAAAAATATTTTTGTCCAGAGGGATGTTCCCATCGTTCAATCGCTTTTCCACCAGCAAGGGCAAGAGATCGATAAAATGCAGTAGCTAAGGCACAAACTCCTCCAGCTGTTACGACTTCATTAGCAGCATTTTTTCCTAGTACAAATGTTGAACGATGCGGAATATCGAGTATTTTCAGCATGGAATATTCTGTTCCTGGTATAAATCCACCATGTGCTTGTTGAAATTCATCAATCGCTTTTAAACCTTCAAGAATATTGATAATTTTATTAGGATAAAAATCTTCAATCATTGTGTACAACGACTCGTATGCAGTTGGACTTTTTGAAATAAATTTAGTTTCATTGCAATTTACAACCGCTATGGGTAAATAATTGCTAGTCATTGTATAAGGAAGTACTGAAAAAACACGATCGCCATCTTGTTCTTTGTAAAGATTATGAAGAGATAATGGAGCTTGACGCATTTTGAATGACACTACTTCGGCAGGTATTGTATGTTGGCTGTCTTGCCAGTATTTATAGTTATAACTATGAGAGATTGGATATAAGAGTACTTCGAGCTCATTTTTTGGTTGCACCATTAATTCAACTTCTTTACTAATATATTCTGGGGAAGGAAAAGTGGTATTTTCTTGATGTGGTTGTAAAGAGTCTAAAAATTTGGCAGCATCTACATGTTGGTATCGCTGAAGAGATTGCCATAGAGTTCCGGCAGCAATTCCAGAGATTTTTAAAAAATCACGTCGACTAATTTTTGGACTGTCTGAATCTTCAAATTTCATACTCTCAAAGGGAGTATACTAAAATCCAAAAAAATATCTATAATAAATCATGGCTATTTAATAATTAAAAAATTAGATAAATTACTTGTCAATCAAATCGTTTTTTTATCCTTCATTTTATTAAGCTATAATATTTTTGTGCTATCTGCTAAATTTAAAAAAACTTTTCTCAATTATTTTTGGCGCATCGCTCTCACGATTGCCCTGCTTTATGTAGTTTTTCGTCAAATTAATTTGGTAGATCTTTGGCAGAGATTACAGAGTACTAATCCACTCGCTTTAGTCATTTTTTTACTTGGCGAATTTTTATTAACTTATCTTACTTCTATTCGTTGGGCAGTTTTAGTTGTTCCTTCGCCTTCTAAAAAAGACATCAAAGCTTTTTTTAAAGCGACAATGTTAGGTTTATTTTATAATTTATTTATGCCAAGTGGCATGGGAGGAGATTTGGTGAAATGGACTGCACTAACAGATTTGAAAATTTCTAAAAGTAAATTAGTTTTTACCATGCTGCTAGATCGTTTAATGGGTATGTTCGGTTTGATTGTTTTAGGTTTTGTGGGCGTTTTATTGATGCAATTTTACGGGGTGGCTAATGCACCTACCCCAGTGTTTTGGTTATTTGTTGCTTTGTTTGTAGGGACGGTCGCTTTGTTTTTCTTTATTTATTCGCCGCTTCAATTAAAACATTTACCTTTGATTAGACGCATTAAACCCTTGCTCAAAATTGAAGATTATTTAGCTGAAAATAAAAACGCTTTTGTACAAGCTTTTATTTTAGGTATTTTAATCCAATTGATTTGGTTAATTATTGTTTATGTTTTAGCGCAAGCGGTAGGTTTTACCACTGGTTGGTGGCAATTTTTTTGTATCCAACCAGTGGTAAATTTGGCTACCGCTTTACCAATTTCTTTCGCTGGTTTTGGAATTACAGAAGTTGGTTTTATGTATTTTTATCAACAATTAGGCCAAGAAAGCAGTGCCATCGTGGCTTTAACTGCTTTGCTGGGGGTATTTAGAATTTTAATGGGTTTCTTTGGTTGGTTGGTAGGGATGATAGGCGAAAAGAAACAGATTGCGTAGCATGGCGACTTTCTGCTTTAATAAAGACTTAAGATGATTAATAATTTGTTGATTCTTTTTGTGGCTCTTTTGCTTTTGTGGTTGGGAGCTGATTTAATCACCAAGTCAGCACTGAAAATTGCCAAGTCTTTGGCTCTTTCAGAAAGTTTTATTGGTTTAACGATTGTGGCTTTGGGCACTAGCTTTCCAGAAATTACCATGTCCATTACTGGAGCAATTCAAAAATTAGCTGGCCAAAGCGATCCTTCTTCAATAGTTTTGGGAGATATCATTGGTTCTTCCATCAATCAATTGACTTTGGTAATTGCTATCGCTGGCTTGCTTAAAGTGATGAATTTTCATAAAAATAAAGTTTTTTTTGACTCAATTTTTGCGGTGGGAGCAATTGTAATTTTTTATGCTATAGCGCAGGACGGATTAATTTCCAGGTTTGAAGGCTTATTATGTTTGCTTTTTTACGTTTTTTATCTCCTTTTTCTCAGTCGGCGTAATTTTATGGAACAATTACAAAGCAAAATTAAAAAAAAATTCATACACAGAAAAGTGGCTTGGCAAGATTTGTTGCGGCTTTTGTTGGGTTTAATAATTATAGTTAAAGCCTCTTCTGTGGTTTTGGATAAGGGTATTTTGTTATCTAATCAATTGGGCATTAGTGAGGCTACTGTAGGCATTCTCATTTTAGGTTTTGGTTCTAGTCTACCAGAACTAATTATTTCAATTAATGCCGCCATGCGTGGAGCTGTGGCACTTTCAGTTAGTAATTTAATTGGTAGCAGTGTGGTCAATGTTTTTGTGGCTTTAGGAAGTGGCGCGTTGCTTGGCTCTTGGAATGTTGAGCGCCAATTTGTGCAGTTTGATATCCCCTATCTTTTGTTTAGCATTATTATTGTGGTTTTATTTATTTTGACTAAAAACAAACTGCAAAGAAATGAATCTTTACTCATTTTGGCTTTATATGTTATTTATTTTTCTCTCAAAATGATGGGTTTTTAAGTTTTTTATTTTAAGTGATTTTGTCTTGAGTTGCCTTGAGTTATAATAAGCGGTTTCTATGCAAAAAAATTGGCAAAAACTTAAGTCAAATGTGAACTTGCGTGAACGCTTTTTATTGCGTGAAAAAATTGTTGATAGTATCCGTTTATTTTTCAAAAGTCAGCATTTTCACGAGGTGGAAACACCTTTGATGACCAGTTATCCTCCCACCGATCCGTATTTTGATCTTTTTGAAACCACTCTTGAATTACCAAATGGACAAACCCAAGCAGCTTATTTTTACACTAGTCCAGAATATTCTTTAAAAAAATTATTGGCCGCCGATTTTGGTAATATTTTTGAAATTTGTAAAACTTTTAGAAATAAAGAAAGTTTGGGTGGCATGCACAATCCTGAATTTACAATTATGGAATTTTATCGTATTAATGCAAATTATTTTGATGTTATGGCTGATTTTGAAAAGATGCTGTTTTTTATTTGTCAAACTTTGCAAATTAATGCCAAGCGATTTGTTTACCAAAGCAAAAATTATGACTTGACTCCACCGTATCCAAAATTTAGCGTTGCAGAGTTATTTAGCAAGTATTTACATTTAAGCGCAGATGAATTTTTAGCTCTAAAGCCACTTAAGAAAAAAGCCGCTAGCCTCAATTATGATTTATCGTCTTTGGCCAATTTATCTCCCAATTTAGCTTGGGAAGAACTTTACAATCAACTTTTTTTAAATGAAATTGAGTCACAATTAGCTCAATTTAATCAGCCAGTGCTTGTTTATGATTATCCCGCTGTGCAAGCGACTTTAGCTAGAAAAACAGCCGCTGATCCACGTTTTGCAGAGCGTTTTGAAGTTTATCTAGCTGGTATGGAATTAGGCAATGCCTTTGGTGAATTGATTGATCCTGTTGTGCAAAAAAGAGGCTTACGTCATGATTTGCAAGTGCGTCGTCAACTTGGTAAAAAAGATCAAAAAATTGATCAAGATTTTCTTGCGGCTCTAGAGTCTGGTTTGCCTCCATGCAGTGGCATGGCGGTCGGGATTGATCGGTTAATCATGCTGTTTGCTGATGTTGGCGATATTGACGACGTGTTGCTTTTTCCAGCCAGCCAAATTTTTACTGACGCAGAGACTCATTCTTGATTGCAATCGCATTAGTTTGAGTGGAAATTGATTAATAAAATCGAGTTGCCTGACTTGATAGACTCTCTGTGTGCTAAAATATGAGCTTAATTAACCAATTACTTTCTCTTTAAAGAGTCTAAATAACAGGATTTATGTCAACTATTAAAGCTGGTAACATCAAAAAAGGTATTTACATCTTGTATAAAAATCTTCCGCACTATGTTGTCAAAACGCAGTTTGTTTCTCCTGGCAAAGGTTCCGCTTTTACCAGAGTAAAAATGCGCGATATGCGCAACGGTTCGAATGTAGAATTTAATTTTAAATCTCATGATAATGTCGAAGAACTAGACGTTGAAACTAAAGAAATGCAGTTTTTATATAATGACGGCAATGACATTGTTTTTATGGATCCTCGCAGTTATGAACAAATAAGCGTGCCAAAACATATTTTGGGCGACAAAGCTTTAATGTTGACTGCCGAAATTAAGGTTTATTTGACGATTTATGAGGAACAAGTTATTGGTGTGGTTTTGCCACCTAAAGTGCGTATGACCGTAGCTAATGCTGCCGATGCCATTTCTGGTGATCGTCAAACTGCTGGTAAAAAGCCAGTAACCATGGAAAGTGGCTTAATTGTGCAGGCTCCGCTTTTTATTCGTACTGGTGATACTCTGTTAATCGATACGGAAACTGCCGATTACGTTTCTAGAGTAAATGATTAATGCTTAAAAAATTTAAAACTGCTAAAAGATTGAATTTTTGATATAATGAACGTTTGGTTTATTAAGAACCATACTTGTTTTTTAACATGGGTCCGTAGCTCAGTCGGTTAGAGCGACAGCCTTTTAAGCTGTGCGTCGTGGGTTCGAGTCCCACCGGACTCACTTAAAAAATAGACGCTTTTATGCGTCTATTTTTATAAATAAATATAAAAAAACTAGCTTTAAAAAATAGCAAACAGTTTAAAAGTCTCCACGCAAGATCATCGCATCCACTACCCTTTTAACTGCAGTCATATAAGTAGCCATGCGTCCGTCTACTTTATGTTTATCTTTCATCGCCCACATTTGTGCAAAAGCGGTTTTCATCAAAGGTTGCAGTTTTGTAATGACTTCTTGATGCGACCAATAATAACCTTGTAAATTTTGCACCCATTCAAAATAAGAAACAGTCACTCCTCCAGAATTAGATAATATGTCTGGTACTAAAATGGTTCCTTTTTTGGCCAAGATCTCATCAGCTTCGGGAGTGAGTGGACCGTTGGCCATTTCAATAATGGCTTTAGCCTTAATTTTTGTTGCATTGTCTTGATGAATGACGTTTTCTAGGGCAGCTGGCACTAAAATATCGACATCTAGCTCTAATAATTCTTCGTTGCTTATAGTTTTTGCGTCAAATTTAGGTAAACTGCCTTGTTCTTTTTTATACTGCAAGGCTTGCTTTACATTGACACCTTTTTCAACAAAAATCCCGCCTTTAGAGTCAGAAATTGCCACGACTTTGTAACCGCGATCACTAGCGTGTTTGGCAAACCAGTAGCCAAACGTTTCCAAAACCCTGTACAGCAATAGTCACTTGGTTTTTATTTTGAAAACCCATTTTTTCCACTAATTTTTCTAGAACCATTACCCCACCCAAACCCGTTGCTTCATTTCTGCCTTCGCTGCCGCCCAAAGCGATAGGTTTGCCAGTGAACGCAGCCAAAGGATTTTCTTGTATTAAACCCTTTTTACTCAAGTTTTTTTGATATTGATCGACCATCCAAGACATAATTTCACCGGTGGTATTGACGTCTGGAGCTGGCACATCGACCCAAGCTCCAATATGATCGCCAAGAAAATCGACGTAAGCACGACTGAGTTTTTCTAGTTCTTTTTTGGAAAGCTTTTTAGGATCAACTACAACACCGCCTTTACCTCCACCATAAGGAATACCAGTAACAGCGCATTTCCAAGTCATCCAAGTGGACAAGGCCTTTACTTCATCCAGTGAAACATTGGGATGAAAACGAATTCCGCCTTTATATGGTCCTCTGGCGTTATTATGTTGAGAGCGATAGGCTTGAAATTTTTGCGTGGAGCCGTCATCCATGGTAATAGCTAGTTTATCTTGGTGAACTACATCTGGTTCTTTAAGGCGATTAATAATCGCGTCAAAACTTTTTTCTTGCCCTTGATATTCTTTGCGTAAGAGTTGAGCAACTTTTTCTAATTGGGCGACTGCGTTGGCATGAGGATTTTTCATATGTCATCGAATATACCCCTCCTGGGTATGTGTCGTCAAGTGAGAAATTATTTAAGAAACTAAAACACAAATTTTTTGTCCTTAATCTACGTACTTGATT
This sequence comes from Candidatus Pacebacteria bacterium UBA1364, assembly GCA_002306345.1. Taxonomy (GTDB): domain Bacteria; phylum Patescibacteriota; class Microgenomatia; order UBA1400; family PJMF01; genus UBA1364. Next base: position 22,481 of record DBRQ01000011.1, read on the forward strand.
TGCACTTCTTTTTTTTTCCAGTTATAATTCAAATATGCCCACAGACACTCGCTTGCTTTATATTTTGGCTGATTTAGCCTACATAACTAAGTTAATTCCTGGTAAAAAACCTCATGATTTTGTCTTATCTGATTTTCGCCAGGTCAATGGTGAATTTTTAGATGAAAATAATTTACTTGAAGCCAATTTAGCTAAATTATTTTCTAAGTTGGAAGCTGGCAGCTACAAGTTAATTTTGCCAGATTTTCTTTTCACTAGCACTATTGTCAATGTTGAGTTGGCAGATGAAGAAGCAGTGAAAAAATATTTGCGTGACGAACTGTTACCAGAATTGGGTATTAATGAAGAGGATTATTATTTAGACACCACGGTGTTGAGTAACTATAAAGGTTCTTTCAAAGTACAATTAACGGCTTTAGAAAAGTCTGTGGTGGCCCCGTTAGCTAAAATTCTTAAGGAACACAAGGACATTAAAATTGAAACTATTTCTCCACTGAGTTGGACTAGCAAATCAATCATTAGTCTAGAGCCGTCTGTGGCTATTTTACAGATGGGCAATCATCTTTTTTTGGCTGAACATTACATAGGTGTTGATCAATGTTATTCTGTTCCGGTGGCCGAAGCGGAAAATTTTACTGAAACAGTTAAAACCCTCAAGGGTGTTGAACCAAGCTTGCAAACCGTTTATTTATTGACCAATAGTTTAGTGGATGATGCAATTAAGGAAAAACTTAAACAAACTTTGCCAGTGCAACAATTAGCAGATTTAGCGAGTGAAAATGGCAAAATGCCTTCATATGTAAAGCAAATCATTGAAGCCTCTGCTAAAACTTTTTCGATTCCAGAATTTTTGTTACCCCAATTTGTTTTAGACAAGAATTATTTGTCGAAAGAAACTCTCTCGAATGAAAAAGAAGAAGAAAATGTCAGTAATTTAGTTAAGCCAGCGGTGGTTGGTGCGGCAGTTCTACCAACCCCAGTTAACGTAAAAGCTACCGATCAAGTGGAAGTTTTAGTAGAAAGCTTGGAAGAGATTGAAATAGTCAAGGAAGAGCCTCAAATTGATTCTAAAGAAACTGANNTTGGAAAAGCAGGAGAGCAAAATGGAGTCAGCAGCAAAAACAGAGCCAGAATCGGTGTTGGTTGAACCGAAAGTTCCAGAGGAAGAAAAAGAAATTGATTTTAGTCAATTGGCTAATTTAGCCATTGATCCAACAGTATTTAACAAAAATAGAGAGTCTTTGCACTCTGATAAATCAGCAAAAGACGGAAAGGGAGAGATGAAAATGACAGATCTTCCAGAGAAAAAGATCATCAAAAATCAAGATGATGGTTCTTCTGTAACCAAAATGATTTTGATTGGTTTCTTAAGCTTTGCGGTAACCATCGCCTTAGGCGTTGGGATTGGCTTAGCTTATTTGCAATGGACGAATCGTAATGAAGACAGTACTCCTGTAGTTGAAGTGGAGCCAGACACTTCAACAGTGGTTGAAGTAACTGCTACTCCTACTCCACTTGTAGAAATTAATAAAGATGATTATAAAATTTTAGTTGTTAATGCCACTACTAAAGCTGGTTATGCCACCACTATTGCTGCCAAAGTCAGAGATGCTGATTTTGCAAATGTGACTGCCAAAAATGCTAAGGAGACTTACGATAAAGGTGATTATCTTTTGGTTAAAGAAGATAACGCTAATAGTCGGGCCTTACTCAAAGAATTAGAACAAGCTACTTCGCTTACTTTAACCTTACAAACTGACATTGAAAAGGAAGATAGCAGCGCTGCTTCTACCAGCGCAGTATTAGTACTTGGTCAGTAAAGTTAAGCAAAAATTCAAGCTCTTGCCAAAGGCAAAATTTTATTTATACTAAGCAACTGTTATGTCAGATACAATCACCATTACTCAAACTGGTTTTGAAGAGCTTCAACAAGAGTTACTTGAGCTAAAAACCACTAAAATGCCCAAGGTTATTGAGCGCATTTCTAATGCCAGAGAACAAGGCGATCTTTCTGAAAATGCTGATTATCACAGCGCTAGAGATGAGAGAGATATTTTGCAAGCTCGGATCAACGAAATTGAGGAAATTTTACTTAAATCAAAAGTAGCAAGTGTGCAGACGAGTGATGTTGTGTCTCTTGGTTCGATTGTTGTTTTGGAAGTAGTTGGTAAAAATAAAAAAATTACCTATCAAATGAGTGGTGAATATGAATCAAACCCTGCTGAAGGTAAGATTTCAATTGAATCACCAGTGGGTAAAGCCTTGCTGAATAAAAGCAAGGGCGATAAAGTTGAAGTGCAGACTCCGGCAGGGCAAGTCACCTATAAAATCTTAGAAATTAAATAAAATATTAAGAAATAAGAAAAGCCCCGCCAAAAGCGGGGCTTTTTGTCTTATAATAAAATCACACTAATAATAAAGCCACACTAATTATGCAAAAACAAACGCCTCAAAGCAAACACTATCTGGACAAGGTGGTTGATGGGATTTTGAGTTGGCAGGTAAAAAATGAGATTGTCA
>DBRQ01000011.1:25091-28995 GCA_002306345.1 Candidatus Pacebacteria bacterium UBA1364
CATATGGGACAACCACTTTATCGGATTCCCAAGCCAGATTTAGAAAAATGTGGCATTGATTTGAGCCAAATTTCGCCAGCGGAACGACAAGATTTAGAAAATACTAACAATTTTGCGCAATTTTATGCGACTGATTTTATTCACGCTTTTCGTTCCCTTGGCTGTGGGCAAAAAATAGTCTGGAGTCATGAACTTTATGAAACGGGAAAAATGGATGATTTAATTCGTTTAGCTTTGGATCAAGTGCAAGCCTTAAAAAAGATTTATCAAGAAGTAGCCAAGTATCAATTACCAGAAAATTGGTATCCTTTTCAGGTCATTTGTCCAGTTTGTGGGAAAATAGGAACCACTTTAGTGACTGCTTGGGATGGGCAGGAAGTGACTTTTGAATGTCAGGAAAATAAAGTGAGTTGGGCCAAAGGTTGTGGATATAAAGCTAAAATTAGTCCTTTTGGTGGAACTGGCAAATTGTTATGGAAAGTTGATTGGCCAGCTCACTGGGCAGCTTTAGGAGTAAACGTTGAAGGAGCAGGTAAAGATCATTCTAGCGCTGGAGGCTCACGTGATATGGCCAACGCGGAGTGTCAGCAAGTTTTTCACATTCCCGTACCTTTTAATATTCCCTACGAGTGGATTTTAATTCGTGGCGCTAAAATGAGTTCTAGTAAAGGAGTCGGTATTTCGGCTCGTGAATTTAGCAAGCTTTTGCCACCAACTGTGGGGCGTTTTTTGTTTGCTAGCCGTCCTTATACGCAAGTGATTGACTTTGATCCTGGCACGATGGCCATTCCCGATTTGTTTGATGAATATGATCAAGGAGCGAAAATTGCTTGGGGCTTGGAAGAAGGTGATCAACGACTAGCGAGGGCTTTTCAACTGGCTCAAGTTGCGCAAGTTCAACCAACTTCTTTTTTGCCTAGGTTTAGAGATGTGGTGATCTGGATGCAAGATCCAGAATTAAATTTAGAAACTGAATTTGCCAAGGTTAAAAAAGCTCCATTAAATGATATTGAAAAAGCTTTAATAAAAGAGCGACGCGGCTATGCGGAAATTTGGTTGGCAAATTATGCACCAAGTGAATACCAATTACGTCCTAAAGCAACGTTTCCAGTGGAAGCTAAGATTTTAAGCAACGAACAAAAAAAATTTTTAAGAGATTTGCAAATTCTATTGGCAAATAACGAGAATTTACCTGCAGCAACCTTGCAACAAAAAATTTATGAGTTAGCCAAAAATAGCATTGGTGCTAAAAAAGCTTTTGAAAGTATTTATTTATTACTTTTAGGAAAAAAAGCTGGTCCTAGAGCAGCCTGGCTTTTGCGAGCGACTAGTGCAGAGTTATTGGCAAGCAGATTTGACGATTTAGCCAAACTTTCTTAAATAAAGGAATTATTATGCTTGACATCAATTTTATCCGCCAAAATAAAAATCAAGTTAAAGAAGCTTGCAGCAATAAAAATCTTGATCCTTTTGTTATTGACCAGTTGCTACAGGTGGACGAAGAGCGGCGATCTTTACAAAAAGAAATGGATGCGTTGCGTATGGAGAGTAATATGAACGCTGACTTGATTAAAAAAATGGTTGGTGAAGGCCAAAAACCGAGTAGCGACTATATTGAAAAAGGTAAAATTATCAAAAACAAGTTAAAAGATTTGGAACCTAAAAAGCAACAAATTAATGAGCAATTTCTGGCATTATTTAGTCATGTACCCAATATTCCAGCCGTCGACGTGCCAATTGGTAAAGACGAAACTTTTAATCAAGTAGTTAGACAAGAAGGTCAAAAGCGCGAGTTTAATTTTGAACCTAAAGCTCATGAGGAAATCATGAAAAATTTAGATTGGCTAGATATTGATCGTGCCACTAAAATTGCTGGTTTTAGGAGCTATTTTTTGAAAAATGATGGTTTACTTTTAGAGCAAGCCCTACTGCTTTACGCCCTTGCTCTCATGAAAAGACATGACTTCGTCTTGATGTCAGCGCCAGTTTTGGTTAATAAAGAAGCGATGCTTGGTACAGGCTATTTTCCTTGGGGCAGTGAAGATCATTATTACACTCAAGATAAACAAATTTTGGCTGGGACCGCCGAAGTGGCTTTGACCTCATATTATGGTGGTGAGTTGTTAAGAGAAAAGGATTTACCTATTAAAATTTGTGGTATTTCACCCTGTTTTCGTCGTGAAATCGGTTCTTATGGTAAAGACACTAAGGGAATCATCCGCGTACATCAGTTTAACAAAGTTGAGCAAGTAGTTTTGACGGTGGCCGATGAGCAAGAGACGAGAAATTGGCATGAAAAAATGCTCAGTTTTTCTGAAGAATTATTACGCGGCTTAAATTTACCTTACCAAGTTGTGTTAATGTGTACTGGCGATCTGGGCGCTTCACAACGCAAAAAATATGATCTAGAAACTTGGTTTCCAAGTCAAGGCAAATACCGTGAAACGCATTCTGCTAGTTATTTTAATGATTTTCAAGCTAGACGTTTGAACATTCGTTATCAAGCTAAAGATGGCAGTACTAAATTTGTTTACACATTAAACAATACCGTGGCAGCATCTCCCCGCTTATTGGCCGCGATCATTGAAAATTATCAACAAGCTGATGGCACAGTGGAAATTCCAGAAGTGCTGCGCCCATTTATGATCTAGTTAAGAAGTGGTATAAGTAAAGACCCTATGTTTAAATTTCTAAAAAATCTTTTTGACGAAGAAGCCAAAAAACTCAAAAAATATCAATTGGTAGTTGATCAAATTAACGCTCTAGAACCAACCATGCAGGCGTTAAGCGATGCTAAATTAGCTCTACAAACTGATAAATTTAAGGCTTATATTGCCGAAAGTCTTAAAAATGTTGATGCAGCAGAACTTAAGCAAAAAGAGCAAGCTGTTTTAAATGAGCTTTTGCCAGAGGCCTATGCCACTGTGCGCGAAGCTTCAAGTCGTATTTTAGGCATGCGCCATTTTGATGTGCAGATTTTAGCTGGTGTAGCGCTTAATTATGGGAATATCACTGAACAAAAAACTGGAGAAGGTAAAACTTTGACGGTGACCTGTCCACTCTATTTGAATGCTTTACTGGGCAAAGGCGTGCAACTGATTACTGTGAACGATTATCTGTCCGAAATTGGCTTGGGCTGGATGGGACCTTTATATCACTTTTTGGGTCTTAAGGCCGCTGTCATTGTTCACGATCATGCTCGTTTATACAATCCCAATGTTGATAGCGAGGAGCGGGGCGACGAGCGTTTAGAACATTTTGAAGAAATACAGCGCCAAGACGCTTATCTGGCTGATATTACCTATGGGACTAATAACGAATTTGGTTTTGATTATTTGCGTGACAACATGGTACAAAGTTTAGACCAGATGGTGCAGCGTCAAGACACACCACATCATTTTGCCATTATTGATGAGGCTGATTCAATTTTAATTGACGAAGCGCGTACGCCTTTGATTATTTCCGCTCCCGATAGTGAACCAACTGATAAATATTTTGAATATGCCAAAATGGTTCGTTCTTTAGTAGTTGATCAAGATTTCAAACTTGATGAAAAATCCAAAACTGCCACCTTAACCGATTTAGGCGTCAAACGTATTGAAGCCAAATTGGGGGTTAAAAATCTTTATGAAGAAAGTTTTGACACTATCCATCACGTAGAATCTGCACTCAAAGCAGCTACGCTCTACCAGCGTGATAAAGAATACATCGTTAAAGATAATCAAGTAGTGATTGTCGATGAACATACCGGTCGTTTAATGTTTGGTCGTCGCTATAGCGATGGTTTGCATCAAGCGATTGAGGCTAAGGAGGGAGTGCCAATTCAACAAGAATCTCGTACTCTAGCCACGATTTCACTCCAAAACTATTTTCGCATGTATGAAAAACTGTCTGGCATGACTGG
>DBRQ01000011.1:29041-32589 GCA_002306345.1 Candidatus Pacebacteria bacterium UBA1364
AAAAATACCGCGGCTAAATATTCAGCCATTATTAAAGCAATCGAAGAAATTCATCAAACTGGGCGCCCTGTTTTGATTGGCACGCGCTCAATTGAGCATAACCAAATTATTGCTAATTTTCTTAAAAGAAAAAACATTCCGCATCAAATTTTGAANNGCCATTACTGTGGCTACCAATATTGCTGGGCGTGGGGTGGATATTGTTCTTGGTGGCGCAAAACCTGAACTCAAAGATTTTTTGAAAAAAGAACGTAGTAAGCAAAAAATTGTCTTGGCCAAAAAATATGCCAAGCTTGGTTTGCCAACTTCCATCAATCCAGCTAACTATGACCTAGATGCTTACGAAGCTGCCTTAGAAAAATGGCAAACAGATCACAACGATGTGGTTAAAATAGGCGGTTTGGCCATTGTAGCTACCGAACGTCACGAGTCGCGTCGCATTGACAATCAGTTGCGTGGTCGCTCTGGTCGTCAGGGCGATCCTGGGACTTCGCAATTCTTTGTTGCTTTAGATGACGAAATCATGCGCATTTTTGGTGGCGAACAAATTGCAAAAGTTATGGATTTTCTTAAACTTGAAGAAGATCAAGTCATTGAAAATCCGATGGTTTCTAAAGCTATTGAGTCAGCTCAAGTCAAAGTGGAAACTTTCTTCTTTGATCAACGTAAACGTTTAGTAGAATTTGACGACGTGATGAATAAACACCGCGAAATTATTTATAAACGCCGCCGTCGTTTATTAGAAGCAGGTACAGTCGAAGTTCAGCCCAATAAAACCTCTGATGACAAATTAGCCACCGTTTTACTGGACGAAGTGGGTCAAAAAATTACTCTTAAAGATCAAATTATGGATTATTTAAGCAAGGAGATTACTGGCTTAGTTTCTTTGCATGCTCCAGAGCAATTTATTCCAGATGAATTTGAAGCAATTACTAAAGAATTTGTGCGTATTATTCCTTTTGATAGTGCGTCACAAAGTAGATTAACTACAAAAATTAGCAAATTAACTAGTGCCGAAGAAATTAGTGCTGAGTTAATGGATGTGGTGAGTAAAACTTACGAATCTAGAGAAAAAAGTCTTGGTGAGGCAATTATGCGTGAATTAGAAAAATTTGTGGTGCTGTCCACCATTGACGAAAAATGGATGGATCACTTAGATAGAGTGGAAGATTTGCGGGAAGGTATTTGGTTACGTGGTGATAAAAACACCGTTTTAGCCGAATACAAAAAAGAAGCCTTTTTAATGTTTGAAGACTTGATCGGCAATATTGAAAGTACTATTGCAGCGAGAATTTTCCGTGTGCAACCTTTGATGCAACACTCAACGATGCCGGAAAGAATTAATTTGCAAGCTCCTTCAGAAAGTACACCTAATTTGGGGCAAGCGGTACAGGTTGAACGTAGCCAAGCCGGTGTCGAAGAATCTGCTAAAGTTGGTGCTAAATCCAGTCATAATTTTGCTAAAACCAATGATTTAGCAGCCGCCTTAGGTAAAATGGCTGGCGGTCAAAATACGGTTCATACCACTACAGGTAGTGGTATGGTCGATAAATACGCCAAAATTGGTCGTAATGATTTATGTCCATGTGGCAGTGGACTTAAATACAAAAAATGTGGTTTGATTGGAGCGAAGGAACACAGGGAGTAAAAAGGATCTAAAAATCAATGCCAGAACTGCCAGAAGTTGAATCAATCCGTCGTAAACTCAATCTAGTTTTGCTCAATCGCCAGATTCAACAGATCGAAGTGTTACGCGATAAAAGCTTTCTTTCTTTTTCAAGTCTTGCAATAGAAATTTCAAATCAAACTGTTTTGGAAGTCAGGCGTCGTGCCAAAATTTTGCAAATCGTTTTAAGCGGTAAACGTGATTTACTAATTCACTTGAAAATGACCGGGCAATTAATTTTTGTTGACACGAGTGGGCAAAGAGTGGGTGGCGGGCATCCTACTGCTGATTGGGTTAACGATTTACCAACCAAACATACCAGAGTGATTTTTACTTTTGCAGACGGCTCGCGACTCTTTTTTAACGACATGCGTGTTTTTGGTTGGATTCGCTCGCCTCTCAAACAAGACGTCGATAAGGAATTTGTTGATTATGGCCCAGATGTTAACGATCCAAATTTAACCGTTGATTATTTGTTGACTCAGGCTCAGCGCCGCTTTATTCCAATTAAGCAATTTATCATGGATAACAAAGTGCTTAGTGGAGTCGGTAATATTTATGCTAGCGAAGCTTTGTTTGCAGTAGGCATTAATCCACAGCGACCAGCCAGAGAAATTAGTGCAAAAGAGATGACTAAGTTGTTACAAGCAATGCAAGTAATTATTGAACGTTCCATACAATTGGGTGGAACCACTTTTGATGGTAAATATGTTGGAGTAGATGGTTTTGCGGGTGGTTTTCAAAACGAATTAAAAGTTTATGGCCGCTCTGGAAAGCCTTGTTTAAAGTGTGGTACAGAAATTCAAAAAATTAAGCAAGCTGGTCGGGGGACGTTTTTTTGTCCAACNNTTTTTTTATGGATTCAATTTTTTCTTTTTCTCTAAAATTAATTTGACTTTTTTAATAATGCCAAGATAATCTAAACCATATTTTTGCAATAAGCCAGCATCTTTGCCAGATTCACCAAAAGTGTTCTCCACGCCAATACTTTCAATAGCAATTGGCTGCAATAATTCTTTACCCTGTGCCTTAGCAATAGTTTGAATCACCAAACTATTTAGTCCAGAAGAAATTTCGTGTTCACTAGCCACAATGACGGCTCTAGTTTTGGCAGCACTTTTAATAATACTTGCCTCATCAAGCGGTTTAATGGTGTGTAAATTAATTACTTCCACCGATAAACCAACTTTGGCTAATTCCGTAGTTGCTTTAAGCGCTTCCTGCACCATTAAACCGCAGGCAAAAATAGTTAAATCTTGCCCTTCTTTTAAAATTTGCGCTTGACCTAACTGAATTGCTGGGAGATTGGTAACTAAACTCTTAAGCGCTATTAATTTTTTTCTACCCAAACGTAAATAACAAGGACCGTCGTGGGCAACTATTGCTTGAGTAAGCATTGCTGCTTGATCACTGTCCGCTGGTACAACCACGGTCATTTTGGGTAGTGCAGCGACCATACCAATATCTTCTAAAGCTTGATGAGTAGCTCCATCTTCACCAGTGCTTAAACCAGCGTGACCACCGATGACCTTAATGTTTAAACTACTGTAAACTGCAATTCTTAGTTGATCTAAATTATTACCAGGATTGAAAACAGCGAAACTGGCAATAAACGGAATTTTACCAGCCAAGGCCAAACCTGCACCAACACTCATCATATTTTGTTCAGCAACCCCGCATTCAATATATTGATTAGGAAAATTCTCTTTAAATTGATTAAGACGCATTGATTCACTAAGATCGGCGCATAAAACCACAACCTGTTTATTATTTTGGCCGATTGCTACCATCGCTTCACCAAATCCATCTCTAGTAGCTTTTAATTCTTCTAGATTCACAGCATTTTTTCCCTAATTTTTAATTCATTCATAGCTTGATGATA
>DBRQ01000011.1:32615-33513 GCA_002306345.1 Candidatus Pacebacteria bacterium UBA1364
CGACGTTTTTAGCCAAAGTAAATTTTTCAAAAATATCGGCGAAATCATGGGCATCCATTTCTAAAACTTTAAAACCAAAGCTCATTAATTTCAATTTTAAATTACCAAGCGATAAAACTTGTTGTACATTACCGGATATTTGAATCTTATTACAATCAATAATACCGATTAAATTATTAATGTGCTGATGAATGATAAATTGATAAGCTTCCCAAATTTGTCCCTCTTGCTGTTCGCCGTCACTCATCATACAAAAGACTTTGTTTTTTTTATGATCCATTCTTAAAGCCAAAGCCATGCCGGCGGCTTGCGATAAACCTTGTCCCAATGGTCCAGAACTATTCTCTACCCCTGGTAAATTTTGTTTTTGATCCCAAGTAAAATGGGGATGACCTTGCAGACGAGAATTGATTTGGCGAAAAGTTTGTAGTTTTTCACGTGAAAAATAACCATCTTTGGCTAGAGTGGCGTAAAAAACTGGACTAATATGCCCGTTGCTCAGAAAAAAATAATCTCTTTTATCCCACTCTGGTCTTGCTGAATCATGGCGTAAAATTTTGCCAGGAAAAAGGCTTGTAAACACATCTGCCATGCCTAGTGATCCAGCTAAATGACCACTTTGTGCCTGATAAACCATCTCAAGAATATCACGCCGAATTTGGCTTGCAGTTTTATGAAGAGATGAATAATGAGCAGACATAATCAAGTTAATTTTTATTTATGCTAAAACCTGTTCAATTTTTTTAGCTAATGCCTCATCATAATTAACTTTGTAGGGTAAAATGATGCGTTCTGGTTTAGCTCCGTTGGGAATAATAATAGCAACTTTGTCTTGGCCTAGATTAGCTTTTAAAAGTACTCCGAGTTTTTTAAGAGTGGCGGCCGAAGTTTTGCGCGG
>DBRQ01000002.1:0-21610 GCA_002306345.1 Candidatus Pacebacteria bacterium UBA1364
ATCAACATAAACTAAGCCTCGATAATTACTTTGACCACCGGTCACGCTCACAGATTTGGCAATAATTTTTGAGGAAGTGTTAGAAGCCAAATGCAGCATTTTAGCGCCAGTGTCTTGAATTTGTTGATCTTTTGCATAGGCAATGGAAAGCATTTCGCCATAAGCGCCTTCCTCCACCAAATAACAGCTCGGATATTTCATGGTCGTTTTAGCCCCTAAATTACCGTCCACCCATTCCATCACACCATTGCCAAAAACTTTGGCTCTCTTAGTAACTAAGTTGTAAATATTACCTGACCAATTTTGAATAGTGCTATAACGAAAGCGAGCATTTTTTTTGACAAAAACTTCCACTACCGCGGCATGCAGCGAATATTCACTATAAACTGGTGCAGTACAACCCTCAACATACTGAGCACTAGAACCTTCGTCGGCAATAATTAAAGTCCTTTCAAACTGACCCATGCGGGCTGCATTAATACGAAAATAGCTTTGAAGCGGTCTTTTTACTTGGGTATTTTTTGGAATATAGACAAAAGAACCTCCAGACCAGGCCGCGCTATTGAGAGCAGCAAATTTATTGTCGGTAGCCGGAATTAAAGTGGCAAAATATTCTTTAAAAAGTTTTTCGTGTTTGCGTAGCGCTTCTTCCATGGAGCAAAAAATTACTCCTTGTTCATCCAAAACAGCTTGCAATGACGAATAAGCCACTTCGCTATTATATTGAGCTTTCACTCCAGCTAAAAATTCTTTTTCTGCTTGCGGCACACCTAAACGATCAAAAGTATCTTTAATTTCTTTTGGTACATCATCCCAAGTTTTCTTCTCTACATCTGTGTCTTTAATAAAATAGCGAATTTTTGCGAAATCTATTTCAGCTAAACTAGGCCCCCACGTAGGCATCTTTTTTTGGTAAAAAATCTGTAACGATTGTAAGCGAAAATCTCTCATCCAAGTTGGCTCTTGTTTACTTTTGGAAATATTTTCAATCACTTCTGGCGACAAGCCAAAGTCAAAACTGACTACAGATTTCTCTGGCATTGCAAAACCAAAACGATCTTGGTAAGCATCATTGAGTTTTTTTAAATTAACTTGCTTCATATCTGTTCTTTTAAAAAAGCAGCAAAACCTTGACTTTCAATTTGCTTAGCTAAAGACGCATCTCCATTTGCCATAATTTTGCCTTTGTCTAATAAATGGACCTGATTTATGTCTATAAAATTGAGAATTCTTGAATAATGAGTGATCAATAAGATAGAGCTTTGTTTTTCCTTTTTCAAAAAATTAATCGCTTTGGCCACTGTTTCAATGGCATCGATGTCCAAACCACTGTCTATTTCGTCTAAAATAATGAGTTTTGGTTCCAAAACCAACATCTGCAAAATTTCCATTTTTTTCTTTTCACCGCCAGAAAAACCACAATTAAGATAACGAGTCAAAAATTCTGCATCGAAATTTAATAAATCCATCTTCTCCTTAAGAAAGGCTTTAAATTTGAGTGGTGTCAGTCTTTGCTCATGACTTTTTTTATATAACAAACGCAAGTAATCATAAATTTTAACTCCAGGAATTTCTAAAACCTGCTGAAAAGATAAAAAAATGCCTAAACCGGCTCTTTGTTGTGGATCTAATTTGAGCAAATCGTGGGAGTCAAAAATAATTTCTCCTTTAACTAAATAATTTGGGTTACCCATAATACTTTGCGCCAAAGTACTTTTGCCCGCACCATTTTGCCCTATCAGAACATGTGTCTCATTTTTTTTAATCGATAAATCAATTTTATTCAAAATATTTTTTTTATTTAATGAAACTTCAAGATTTTTTATTTTAAACACGAAAATCCTTTAAAAAAAATTAATTAGTGAAATCCATTTGTTTAAATGTACAAACTTGATGATTGTTGGGACAATTTTTATTAACAGCGTAATAAATTTTTTTACCAACTTTTTGCCTCGTTAAAAGTCCAGCCTGTTGCATATTTTTAAGATGATAAGAAATGGTTGGTTGACTCAAAGAAAGTTGCTGTACCACTTCTGAAACAGTTTTTTTGCCATGATCTCTAAGAAACAAAAAAATTTGCAGCCGTGAATCAACGGCTAAATTACTAAAACAATGATTACACGTTACGGTCTTCACAACGTATAGATCTTAATCTATATGTGATTAAATTTCAAGATGATATTTCAAGATGATCCTGCTTCTTGCAAACTGGAGATGAGAAAATAAATTTGTGCCAACTACCATTGTGATTAATGAAATTTACCCTAACCCAGAAAGTGGCAGTGAATGGATTGAACTCAAAATCAATGAACCAAGTGAGCAAGAAATTAGTTTACGTGATTATACTATTTTTGATAGTTACCACCAAATTTACAAATTTGACGTTGAGCAATTCAGTGATCAATTATTAGTAGTTGAAGTGAGTGGACTTAATAATGATCAAGACAGTGTGATTCTCAAAGACGAGAATGCTAATATTTTAGATTCGTTTACTTACACTCAAACTCAAAAAGGGTTGAGTTTTGCAAGACAAGAAGAGAATGGGGCTTTTGTGCTTAGTGAAGCAAGTCGCAACCAACCAAATCCTCAACTGACACCTACTCCGACCAACTTGCTAGTCACTCCAACAAGTTCAATGGTGAGTCTAACACAAACTCCCACTCCCACCGCCACACCCTCACCACCGTTGCCATCAATAAGCCCATCGCCAATTCCATCGCCAATTCCATCACCCACTCCGTCGCCCGTGGTTATTCTCTCTATTGAACCAAGCTCCATCACAAAAACAGAAGAAAATTTACCCACAAATATTGCTTTTTTACCTGATAATTCAATTAATTATCATTTTTACGATTTAAATAAAATTAACTTAAAAACTAATGCGAAAGATTTAACAGAGCAGCCAACACGTTTAGTCCTTCTAGGTAAAAACTTCAAACAAACTGCTATTCTCAATGCTATAATTGGGAGTTTACTAATGATTTTAAGTAGTTTATTTCTGATTTATGTCAAAGTTAAAAGCAAACACATTTAAAAAGTATTTTGTAGCTTACTTGTATCCAACGCTTTGGGCAGCTGTAATTTTTTTGTTCTCTGCACAAGAATCTTTACCAGGTTTTTCCGTTTCTCTTTATGAGTTCATTTTCAAAAAAAGTGCCCATATGTTCGTTTTTGCTGTTTTATATCTTTTGCTTGTGAGAGCTTATCAACAAACCAGCGACCAAAGTAACGAAAATAACAAAAAAAATTACCTATACCCAATAGTAATTTGTTTACTTTACGCACTAATCGATGAATTACATCAAAGTGTTGTTCCTGGTAGACATGCCACTTTTAGGGATATCGGCTACGACACGCTCGGAATCTCAACTGCATTGTTGTATCAACTAAAATTAATTTAATTACTTATTGACTTACTCAATCAAAATAGTACACTTGGGATAGTATTAGGAGGTTCATAAAGAACCAAATTATCAAATTATAGAAAGGTGTTATGACTAAATCAGATTTGATCAATGTCGTTGCCAAGAAAGCTCATTTGACCAAGAAAGCTTCTTTTGAAGCGGTTGAGTCAATGTTTGAAGAGATCATTCGCAGTTTAAAAAAAGGAGATAAAGTCGTTTTATCTGGCTTTGGTACTTTTTACATTAGTAAAGTCAAAGACAAACACGTTGAGCCATTTGGTGACAAAGCCAAGAGGCAAATTGTTAAAGGCCACAAAGTTATCAATTTCCGTGTGGGCAAACCTCTCAAGAAAGAAATTTGGTAGGTTATTTTTGTACTTTAACTTAAAAAAGTCATATTCGACTAAAATTTTAAGTATAGAAACAGTGTAAATATAAAAACCCGCTTCACAAAAAGCGGGTTTTTTAATGCAAATTGAAAGTGAAAAAATGCTTAACGCTTTGGCGATTGACGTTTTCTTCTGGCTTTACCACCCATACCAATTTTTCTGGTTTCCTTCATTCTATCGTCTCTAGTTAACAAACCAGCGGGCTTAAGAAAAGTGCGTAATTCTGGATTAAAAGCCACCAAAGCCTTAGCCAAACCATTAGCTAAAGCTTCAATTTGAGCGTTGATACCAGAACCAGTAATTTTAGCACTAATGGAAAATTTACCCTTAGTACCAGTTAATTCAAAAGGTTTCATATAAATGGTAGCAGCATTTCTCACACCAGCAAAATAATCAGCAATTAATGTATCATTGACAACTAAATCGCCTGACCCTTCATAGATACGCACTCTTGCACTGGCTGATTTACGGCGCCCCATAGCTTCAAAATATTTACTTTTAGGAATTTTAAAACTCTTGTCTACTTCAGTCGATTTTTTTTTGCTAGCGGAAACTGGCGTGATAATTTTTTTAATTATTTTTTTCGCCTTAGTATTTTTTTTGTTCATTCTTATTGCCATATTATTTTGCCTTTATCATTCCTTGATAGGGATTATCATTGCCAACAATAATCTTCAAGCGATTAAGTCTCTCAGCACGCAAGCGATTTTTTGGCAGCATATTTTTGACCGCATGTTTAATCAATTTCTCTGGATTTTTGGCCATCATTTCATCAAAACTGCGCTGTCTTAGTCCACCTGGAAAACCAGTATTCCACGAATAGATTTTTTTAGTGGCTTTATTTCTGGTCACTTCAATCTTTTCAGCATTAAGTAAGACCACATAATCTCCAGAGTCAACATTAGGGGTGTAAGTAACTTTGTCTTTACCAATGAGTTTGCCTGCAATTTCAGTAGCTAATCTGCCCAAAACTTGACCTGTGGCATCATAAAGCAACCAATCTCTCTGTACTTCTTCTTTTTTTTGAATAAAAGTTTTAAATTTTTGAAACATTACTTTTTCTCCTCTGCTTTTTTCGTTTGACTAGTTGAGGGTTTTTTAGAAGTAGGTTTTTTAGTGGCAGCTTGTTTAGTAGTGCTTTTTTTAGCTTCTATTTTTTGAGCAAGGGCCTTTTTAGCAATCACACTACTGACACTTTTTCCCTTTATTTGAGTCTCTGTTTTAACCTTAGCTTTTGCGTCAACTTTAGCTTCAGGTGGTTTTTCCTTTTTTAGGGATGTCCACTTTTTATCTCCAGTGAGAAGAGTCAATTTAAAAAGAACAGTGTTATCACCACGTCTGGCGGCCAATTTCTCCAAAGAAGTAAAACCAGATTTTTTTTCGCCAAAACTGGGAGCAATTTTATCTACCAAGGCATTAACTACATCTCTTCGTCCAAAAAATTTATGCAGCTGCCTGCGAGCGGCTAAAGTATTTTGCGAAGCGACAATAATCAGCTTATCAGCTAATCTTCTAACCTCTTTAGTTCTACTTTCACTAGTTTTAATTTCACCATGCTCAAAAAGATCACGCAATAAATTCTTTAGCAGAGCCTTACGACTTTTGGTATCGCGATTAAAATGTTTAGCTTTGACTCGATGTTTCATAGTTCACTTTCAGGAAATTTTAATCAGTTAAAACCACTCCTTTTTTACTCAGAGCTTCTTCAATGAGATCAATACTTTTACCTCCCAAATTTTTCACTCTGGAAATTTCCTCTTTTGGTGATTTCACTAAATCAGCTACCGTTTCAAATCCACCTTTACGCAATGCATTGGCAATTCTAGTTGGTAAATCAAGCTCTTCAACAGTTAATTTCATGGTCTCAATTTCTTCTGGACTCATATTGGTTAACTCTTCCTTCACTTCCACAATCACTGGATTCACAATTTGATTAAATTGTCTGATCAAAATTTCAGCAGCTTGCTTAACGGCATCTAAGGGAGAAATAGTGCCGTCAGTTTCAATATCAAAAACAATTTTATCAAAATCAGTACGACGCCCAACCCGAGTTGCTTCAACTTTATAGGAGACTTTAATTACTGGCGAAAAGAGAGCATCAATGGCAATTTGTCCAACCGCTTCAGTTTCAGTTTCAGCGGCCAATCTATAACCCACTCCTGATTCAACCACCATTTCAATATCTAAAGTTTTTCCTTTAACTAAAGTAGCTATGTATAGGTCTTTATTGACCACTTCAAAACCAGCTTCACATTCGATGTCGGCGGCAGTAATCTCTTTGGCCCCTTTGACGTTTAGGCGTAAAATCCCAGGTTCAACGTTCTCTGTTTTAATACGAATTTGTTTTAAATTTAAAATCAACTCTACCACATCTTCAGTCATACCTTCAAAAGATGTAAATTGATGAGTCACGCCATCAATGGTAATTTTGGTAATGGCGGCGCCTGGCAAAGAAGTTAACAAAACTCTGCGCAGTGCATTGCCTAGCGTGTGACCATAACCACTCTCCAAAGCTTCAATCACTATCGTGGAGTGAAATGGGCTAGATTGAACCTCTACAACACTAAAGTTGGGATTCATGACTGCGTAATCTAAAGCTGTTTTTGACATATTATCCTTTGTTTCATCTCCCTCAATAAAGAGGAATCCGTTTCCGTAATTTTTAATTATCTATTGTAATATTCAACGATTAATTGTTCATCAATTTTTTCAGTGATATCATCTCTAACTGGCAATTTACTAACATGAGCGGCGCCATTTTTTGCCTCTAGCCAAGCTGGCAAAACTACTTCTTGCTTCATGGCTTCTGCCACTATTGGTACTTTAGCAGTTTTCGCCTTCATAGTGATCACATCACCAACTTTAACTTGGTAAGAAGGAATATTCATTTTTTTACCGTTAACAACAAAATGATTGTGATTTACTAATTGTCTAGCTGCAGCTCTCGTAGGAGCCCAACCTAAGCGGTAAACCACATTATCCAGTCTTCTTTCCAAAAAACTGAGCATTGCTGTACCAGTAGCAGCTGGATTTTTGCTAGCTTTTTCATAAGTAGCGCGCAGTTGCTTTTCCAATACCCCATAAATATATTTTAGTTTTTGCTTTTCCTTGAGTTGCACTCCGTAGTTAGAAAGCTTACGACGGTTCTTGGCTCCGTGTTGACCTGGCTTAATAGCTAATCTACGAGCAGTTTTTAAAGCATTAGTTTTAAGACCTAAATCTTCGCCAATTTGCCTCTGTAATCTTTGTTTTGGGCCAATATATCTTGCCATATTAATGTCTAGCCTTTCTTGGTCTAGTACCGTTATGAGGCACTGGAGTCAGGTCAGCAATCATAGAAATTCTAATTCCTTGAGCACGTAAAACCCTTAAGGCGACATCTCTACCTGGACCTGGTCCTTTGATAAAAACATCCATTTTATTCATGCCATAATTTTTAGCTTTAGCAATTGCATTCTCTAAAGCTACAGTAGCGGCATAAGGAGTAGATTTGCGAGACCCAGAAAAACCAGCCTCGCCAGTACTCGACCAGCATAACACTGCCCCCTGATCATCAGTGACACTAACTAGGGTATTGTTAAAAGTTGCCCTAACGTACAATCTACCAGAGGCCACAACGCGGCTTTGTTTCTTTTTTTGAGTTTTTTTAATTTGTTTAACCATAAATCACTAATTTAATTACTTAGTACTTTTTGTTGTTTCAATTTTAGCCGCAGCTTCCTTACTGAGAGCACCAATGGTTCTCTTAGCACCTCTTTTGGTACGAGCATTGGATCTGGTACGTTGCCCTCTAGTTGGCAAACCAGCCATGTGCCGTAAACCACGATAAGCATGAATTCTTTTGAGACGAGAAATATTGTCATTAATCTCACGACGCAAATCACCTTCAATCATAATTTGATCCAAAACGGCTTGAATTTTGTTAATTTCCTCAGAACTTAACTCGTGAGCTCTTTTATCGGGATTAATTTTAGTTTTTTTGATTATATCATTGGCTATTTTTGGGCCAACACCAAAGATATAGCGCAGTGCATAGGGCACTTTCTTATTATCTGGTAAATCTTGACCTGCAATACGTGGCATATATTATCCTTGTCGTTGCTTGTGCTTAGGGTTACTACAAATAACGTACAACCTGCCCTTACGTTTGACAAACTTGCAATTGATGCACATTTTCTTTAATGATGCTTTAACTTTCATAATAATAACAATAAGCTTTGCAATATACCCTATAAAAGCGACTTTTTAAAGAGGCAATTGCGTTTAAAACCCAATCTACGAGTGGATTTAATTTTTTGTTTTATACTTTTTCTTTACTGCTTCTATAAGTTATTTTGCACTTGCCTAAATCATATTTCGAAACGTAACCCTTCACGTAGTCACCAGGCATGACACGAATGCGATAAAGACGCATCTTGCCTGCTAAAGTCCCTAAAAGCATTCGACCAAGCATCTGTGGCACCGTTGTTTCAGTCACTTTAATGCGAAACATGGTATTTGGCAAACAGTCCAAAACTTCACCCACAACTTCAAAGCGATCAGTCTGACTATCTGCACTATGCAAGGTAAAATCGACTTGTCGCTTGACCTTCGAACTTCTCTTGTGATCTTGTACTTTACCCATATGATTATTTTTCCAAAGTAACCATAGTATTATACCAGATTTAGAGAAAAAATCACCATGACAAGATGTAATTTAAGCAAATTGTCAAATTATAATCAAATAGATTTCCGCGTCAGCTTGCTGCGGGGAAGTTTATTTATTTTTTCTTTAAAGAAATAGTTTCAATTTTATCTACAATTTGCCTAAAAACCTCTTCAATACTTTGTTCTCCGTCTACCACCGCTAAATGTTTACGCTCAGCATAGTAATCAAGCACTTTGGAAGTTTTCTCATGAAAAAGGTCAATTCTCTTACGAATGGCTTGTAGTGTTTCATCCTCGCGATCACTAATTCGACCAGAAATTCTCCATAAAGCCTCTTTATCTGATACATCAATTAAAATAGTGATTTCTTCGCCTTTAGTAAATTTTGCAAAAGCTTCGGCTTGAGGTACTGTGCGTGGAAAACCGTCTAAAATAAAACCATTTTTATACTCCGGTTTTTGTAAATATTCCATGACAATATCAACAGTTTTGTCGTCCGGAATTAAATAACCAGCATTTAAAGTTTCCTTTAAAAAACGTCCCAGTGGAGTTTTTTCTTTAGCCATTTCGCGAAAAATATGACCAGAAGAAAGATAAGGAATGTTATATTTTTCTGATAAAAGATTACCCTGAGTGGATTTACCAGCTCCCTGAATCCCCACTAAAACTAATTGCATATTACCTTTCTTTTTTTGATCTTTTAAATTAAGAATATTTTTCATAATTTTCGCTTAAAAGTTGAGAATTAGTCTGTTTAGCAGTTTCCAAAATGACGGAAACCACGATTAAAATACTAGTGCCACCAATCGCTAATGATTGAATCCCCGTGATGATCTGAGCAATGGAGGGTAAAATTGCAATTAAAGCCAAAAAAATGGCTCCCGCAAAAGTGATACGTGTTACTACAAATTCCAAAAACTTTTTGGTTGGGCTACCTGGTCTAATCCCAGGAATAAAAGCGCCACTTTTTTTAAGTTCATCAGAAATATCCTGAGCGTTAAAGAAAATAATGGCGGAAAAATAGCTAAAAACAAAAACTAAAACAAAATAGGTAATTAAATAAACAGCAGATGTATTCGCAAAATAAATTGTAACTTTTTCTCCAATATTAATAAAAGTAGGGTTCTTGGTTAAAGTCAATAATTTGCCCACAAAGGATGGAATCATCATTAAAGACACGGCAAAAATAAGTGGCATTACTCCAGCCACATTCACTTTAATGGGTAAATGAGTTTGCTGTCCACCTAATTGGCGACCTCCTCTGATTCTCTTAGCATATTGGATAGGCACTTTACGTGTGGCTTCATTCATAAAAACAACTAAACTAATGACGGCTAAAAATAAAAGCACAATCATCAAAAGTGAACTTAAGTTCGTGGTATCTGCTAAAGTGTAAAGCGAAGCTATACTAGATGGCGCTTGACTGACAATTCCTGCCAATAAAATCATTGAAGTCCCATTGCCGATGCCTTTTTCATTAATCAGTTCACCAAGCCACATCATTACTACTGACCCAGCTACCAAAGTGGTAACAACTATAATCATGTTGGATAGATTATTGCTAATAAGTAGGTTTTGCGAATTAAGCAAAGCAATCACCGAAACTGCTTGAACGATGGCTATTGGCACCGACATTAAACGCATGTATTGATTAAGTTTTGCCCGTGAAGCCTCGCCTTCTTTTTGCATTTCTTTAATTTTTGGCACGATCATACCAAGTAATTGCATGATAATTGAGGCGGTAATATATGGGTTAATACCCACAGCCGCAATAGAAAGTCTAGATAAAGTTCCTCCAGAAAAAATGTTTAAAAAATTTAAAAATTGATTAGAAGCAAATAAAAATTTAAGTTGTGATAAATCCACGGCTGGTACGGGAATATGTACCAACACTCTAGTTAAAGCAAAAATTGCTAGCGTAAATAAGAGCTTACTTTTAAGCTTGGGATTGGCCAATATAGCTCGAATTTTATCTAAAATTTTTTCTAGCACCTTTGTATTAAAAGACTAGTTATTTTAAGCTAAAGATAGCCAAAAAAGCAAGCTGACTTAATCTTTAATACTGCCAAAAAGAGCCTCAATTTCTTTTTTAGCGGTGGCGGAAACAGTTATCCCTTTTAGATGCACTTTTTTATTTAACTTGCCTTTAGCAATCACTTTAGCTTTTTTAAATCTTTTATCAATAATTCTGTTCAATTTAAGAGAATCTAAAGTGATATCGGTCAACTCAATTTTATTAAGATCATCAAAAGTTAACTCAGCAACTTGATGCAAGCTATTGAAACGACCTTTGCCTCGCCACATTGGAATTCTTTTTGACAGAGGCAAGGCACCACCTTCAAACCAAAGAGGCACTTTAGAACCAGTGCGGGCTTTTTGGCCTTTTTGGCCGCGAGAAGAAGTGTGTCCACCCTTACCAGAACCATAACCTCTTCCTAAACGTTTGCTGCCCCTTTTGCTAATTTTTTGAAGTGAACTTAAAATTGACATGATAAATCCTTAATTTGTCTTATTCGCCAGCGGCTTTTTTCCTGGAACCTTTATGGTTGCGGGTTTTTTAACGGTTAAAACAGGTTTTTGTTTAATCTCTTTTTTAACGTCTTTAGCTTCAGCTGTATTGCTAGCTTTTTTTTGCAATTCTTCCATCTTTTTTTTCTCTTCTTCTTCAATATCAGCAATGGAACGTAGTTTAATACCTTTAATAGCTACAATTTTAGCAATTTGTTTTAAGGCTTCAAAAGTGGCGTAAACCGAAGAAGCTTGGTTATCACTTCCCATAACTTTTCCACTAATATCCCTTACGCCGGCTGCCTCTACCACAGCTCTAACTGATCCACCAGCAATAACACCAGTCCCTTTAGTAGACGGCTTCAGCATCACCTTCCCAGCTCCTTTTTTAACAGTTATAGCAAAAGGAATAGTAGTGCCATCAAGTGGCACATTAATCATTTTTTTCTTAGCTTTTTTAACCGATTTTTTGATGGCAGCTAAAACATCACCTGCCTTACCAAGGCCAACACCTACCTTACCTTTTTTATCACCAACCACCATTAATACTGAAAAACCAACCTTATTGCCACCTTTGGTTTTTTTGGATACTCTAGAAATTTGAATGACTTTTTCTTCAAACTCTTTAACTTCTGGTTTGTCAAAATTATCTCTTGCCATATTTATAATCGAATTCCACCTTCACGCAGAGTCTCTGCAACTGCTTTGACTCTACCGTGATATTTATAATAAGAACGATCAAAAACTAAATTTTTAATCTTCTTTTTGTTTAAAACTTCCAGCAAAGCTTTACTCACAATGACAGCTTTTTCCGTTTTAGTGCCTTTGATTTTGGCTGTCCCAATTAAGTCACTTGCACTGGCCAAGGTTTTACCGAGTGTATCATCAATTACTTGCAAAGAAATATGCTTGTTAGAACGAAAAACCGTTAAACGGGGACGCACAGAAGTACCAATGATTTTAGCTCTGATACGCTTTTGTCTTTTAAGTCGATTTTTTCTAAGTAATTTAATGTCTGCCATCTTATTTTTTCCCAAATTATTTACAACTATTTAGAAGCGGTTTTACCTGGCTTCTTTTTGACTACTTCATCGATATAACGAATGCCTTTTCCTAAATAAGGTTCTGGGGGGCGAAGACTTCTAATGTCAGCAGCTACTTGACCAACCAACTGCTTGTCAATCCCCTCGACGTGAATGGTATCATTACCTTCAACTTTAAAAGTTACTCCCTCAACTGGTTGCACTTCAGTCAAATGAGAAAAACCCAAAGTCATTGATAAACCAGTTCCCTTGGCGCTAACTCTATAACCAGTGCCCACCAATTTGAGAGTTTTTTTATAAGCATTGGTGACACCTTCAATGTTATTAGCGATTAGACTCCTCATTAAACCGTGGTTAGCTTTGGTTTGTTTTTCATCATTATTGCGAGACAGCGATATTTCATTGCCTTCAATTTTAACTTTAATATTAGGCAAGAGGGATAGTTTGAGTTCACCTTTTGGACCTTTAGTAATCAATTGATTATCAGCGACCGACACGGTAACCTGATTTGGGATAATAATGATTTTTTTACCAATTTTTGACATATTATTTAGGAACTTTTACCAAATTTGGCACAGAACCTCTCCACCAACATTATTTTTACGAGCAGTCTTACCATCCATAATACCCTTGTTAGTTGACAAAATAGTGAGACCATAACCGTTAAGCGTATTTGGAATGGTGCTGGCACTTTTATAAATACGGCAACCTGGTTTCGAAACTCTTTTTACTCCATTAATCACAGATGTTTTACCTATGTATTTGAGAGTAATTTTAATTTGTTTAAAACCACCAGAATCCACAAGCTCATAGGCCTCAATGTAGTTGAAATCTTTTAAAATCTTGGCCACAGCCTCTTTCATTTTGGAATGAGGCACCAAAAGATCTTTGCGGCCTGCCATGACGCTGTTTTTAATTCTGATAATCATGTCTGCAATAGGATCGGTCATAATATTCTTGTTTTATTTGCTGGCTTTTACGACACCAGGCAATTCACCCTTAGCTGCTAATTCTCTAAAAGTCAAACGACTTAAACCAAAAAACCGCATATAGCCTCTTGGACGGCCAGTAATTCTACAACGATTAACGACTCTAGTCGAGACTTTGTTGACTTTTTTAACTCCAGACTTCAACAAAATTTCTCGCTTAGCCATCATGCGTTTTGATTGAGCAATTTTTGATTTTTTAGCCATTTGTTTCTTCCTTCTTAAATGGCATTCCCAATAATTCTAATAAACGGAATGCTTCTTTATCATCTTTGTTGCTAGTTATAATATTAACTTGTAATGGTCTGATGCGGTCAATTTGGTCAAATTCAATCTCTGGAAAAGAAATTTGTTCCTCAATACCTAGGCTGTAATTGCCTTGACCATCAAAGGCAGTTCTGCTCACACCTCGAAAATCTTTAACACGTGGCAAGACAATAGAAATTAATCGATCCAAAAATTCCCACATCAAATCACCACGCAGGGTTACCATCACTCCTAAAGGATCGCCAGCTCTCAATTTAAAATTAGAAATAGCTTGACGAGCCTTGGTAATTTGCGGATGTTGGCCAGTGATATCTTCAAATTGTTTAACAATTAAAGGCATAATTTTTTCTCTGGCGCGTGGATCCGCAGGCTCGGCAACCCCAATATTTAAAACTATTTTTTCAATTTTAGTGACCTGATGAGGATTTTTATAAGAAAACTCTTTCATCAAGTTTTTAAGCACAGTTTGCTGGTATTTTTCTTTCAAACGATTCATATTTATTTTTTCTTAGTGGCGACTTTTTTGTCTTTAATGGTTTGACCAGTTTTTCTAAAAATTCTCTCTTTTTTACCATCGGCAGTAACTTGATAAGCTATCCTGTCGGCCTGATCTTTATCATTTAAAATCGCTACTTTAGCCACAGGTAGGGGCCGCTCACTACGTCTTTTTTCTCCTGGTTTATCCATAAAAGGCTTGACATGTTTAAAATAAAGATTGACATTTTTGACCAAAACTTTATTGGTGGCAGGAAAAACAGCACTAATTTCGCTTTTTTTACCTTTATCTTTGCCAGAAGTCACTAAAACTTTATCTCCAATTTTTAATTTCATAATACCTCCGGAGCTAAGCTAGCTATTTTAATATAGCCTTGATCTTTAACCTCACGAGCAATTGGCCCAAAAACACGTGTGCCTAAAGGCTCTTTATTGTTGCGAGCTTGCACAATAACCGCGGCGTTTTCGTCAAAACGAATGTATTCACCGCTACTTCTTCTTTGCTCTTTTCTGGTGCGAACTATGACTGCTCGAACTTTTTCACCTTTTTTAACAGTGCCATTGGGATCAGCATCAATCACTGAAGCAATCACCATATCGCCAACTCCACCAAATCTTCTTTTTGAGCCACCATAGACCTGAATGACTCTAATTTTTTTGGCACCGCTGTTATCAGCTACGGCTAGTACGGTTTTTAATTGTATCATGGCTATTTTCCAATTTTTTTAGTTACCTTAAATCTCTTAGTTCTGCTCAGAGGACGAGTTTCTTCTATTTCCACCAGGTCAGCCAAAGCCACATCAACCAGTTTGCCATCAAAATCGCAAGTGTATTTTTTACTGCGCTTGACCAATTTCTGATAAAGAGGATGCGCCCATTTACGATCAACTTTAACGATGGCGGTGTCTTTGGTCTTTAAAGAAATAACTTTACCTTGTAGCTTTTTCATATTGATTTTTTATTCACTCCCAAATTTTTCTCTGTCAGTACAGTTTTAATCCTAGCAATATCATCACTTAGATTTTTTAATTTAGAGACACTGCTTAATTTAGCAACTTTTTTTTGTAAACGCATATTAGCTAGATCACGATTGAATTGAAACAATTCTTTGTCTAGTTCTGCCACCGTTTTTTGACTTAGTGCTTTGATCTCGTTTCTTTTCATTATTTTTTCTTTACAAATTCTGTCTTAACTGATAATTTAGCAGCAGCTTTTTGCAGAGCGGTTTTGGCAAGTTCTTCACTGACGCCACCAATTTCAAACAAAATAAAACCAGGTTTAACTACCGCAACATACTGTTCAATATTTCCTTTACCAGATCCCATTTTGACTCCCAAAGCTTTTTGGGTCAAAGGTTTGTGAGGGAAAACTTTAATCCAATATTTGCCCTCTCTTTTGGTAACATAAGTAATCTTTTTACGAGCTGCCTCAATCTGGCGAGCAGAAATCTCACCAAGACCCAAAGCTCTCAGACCATACTCGCCGAAAACAACTTCACAACCTCTTAAGGCTTTGCCTCGATTTTTACCTCTAAAGGTTTTACGGTATTTAACTTTTTTTGGTTGTAACATAGCTAAATTACTTCCCCTTTATAAATCCATACTTTGACGCCCACATAACCCGATCTTGTCTTGGCCGGGGCCTCATAATAATCAATATTGGCTCGCAAAGTTTGTGTAGGAACACTACCTTGAAAATATTTTTCACTACGACCAATTTCAGCTCCACCGATTCTACCAGAAAGTTGGATTTTAACACCCTCAGCACCAGCTGCCATAACCTTCTCCATGGCTTGAGCAACAGCGCGACGCTGTGGATATCTGGCAAGTAACTGAGAAATAATTCTCTCCGTTACCAATTTAGCACTCAAGTCTGGTTTTTTAACTTCTTCCACCTTTAATTCAATTCTGGCTTTATCCCTCTTTTCTTTCGAAACATTAATTAAACGTTCGACACCTACTTTAATTTTTTCTAGATTAGCCCCACCTTTACCGATCACTACTCCTGGTCTGGCTACGGATAAAACGACTAGAAGTTTGTTAATGGAACGTTTAATTTCAACATCAACCAACCCAGCATTAGCTAAGTTAGCCTCTAAATATTCACGTAAACGATAGTCTTCCAAAACTTTATTAGCATAATCTGCTTTGGAAGCAAACCATAGAGATTTCCAATTGAAAATCCCACCTGTTCTAAAGTTGATTGGATTAACTTTTTGTCCCATATTTTTACTTCGATCCCTTTTTTTGACTTTGTATTAATTTATTAGCTTGACCAATACCTGTCACCTTAGCTTTAACTGCCTGGCTTTTGCTACGATCTAATTTAATAGCTTCTCTAGATTTTTTAACCACTGCAGAGTTAATTTCTTTAGATTCTTTTGGTTCTTTAGATTCTTTTGGTTCTTTAGATTCTTCTGCTTCAGGTTTAGTTACCAATTTATCGTTATTTTTAATATCTTTATTAGTCTCAATAGTTTCTAGTTTGTTCACTTCGGAGACTGGCTTAACATTTTCTTTAGTTTTTAAATTAACCCTGACATGGCAAGTTCTTTTCAAAATAGTATGAGCGCGACCTCGACTAACAGCACGCCATCTTTTTAGCGCTGGCCCATCGTTGACGACAATACTATCAATTTCTAAATCATCAACTGCTAAACCAAAATTATTAGTAGCATTGGCGATAGCTTGGCGCAAAACTTTGAGTACCAAAAGACTTGATTTGCGATTGATAACCGCTAATTGCTTAATGGCATCAATAATACTCATTTCTTTGACTACATCAGCAACCAAGCGCACTTTGCGCGCTGGTTGTCTGGTATTTTTCTGTTCTGCTTTAATTATCATGATTAGTATTCCAAAAATATTGCACAAAGTTTACGTCTTGGTTAATAATCGCTTGACGATTTTACCGTGACCTCTAAATGTTCTAGTTGGAGCAAATTCACCTAGTTTATGACCAACCATTAATTCCGAAACAAAAACCTCTACAAAATTCTTACCCTGATGAACCATAAAAGTATGACCCACAAATTCTGGAGCGACAACGCAGGCACGACTCCAAGTCTTGATTGGTTGTTTTTCTCCAGAAGCTTTTTGGGCTAATACCTTCTTTAAAAGCTTTGGGTCGATGTATGGTCCTTTTTTACTTGATCTAGACATATTTTATTGTTTTTTACCTTAATTTAATTTTTAGCTCTTCGATCTCTCACTAAATAACGAGTTGGTTTTCTGACACTTCTGGTCTTTTTACCTGGAGCAACATTTTTGCCCCACGGAGACTTTTGATATTTCATGCCCACGCCGCTGCGACCCTCACCGCCACCATGTGGATGACTGTCCGGATGTTGAGCGGTACCTCTCACAGTTGGTCTAATGCCCATCATTCTTTTGCGACCAGCTTTACCAAGCTTAATGCCTTTCCACTCTTGATTACCAACACGACCAATAGTGGCAAAACACTCCAAATTAACTAAACGCTGTTCTTTAGAAGGTAATGCCACTATAGCATATTTTCCTTCTTTTGATTGAATTACCGCTCCAAGACCCGCTCCTCTAACAATCTGTGCCCCCTTGCCTTGGCGTAATTCAAGATTGTGAATATCCATGCCAATAGGAATATTTTTTAATTTCATGCAATTACCCACTTTAACTTCAGTTTTTTCATCCGCAATAATTTCTGCACCAATTTCTAAACCTTGAGGAGCAATAATGTAGCTTTTGTCCCCATCCTTGTAAAAAAGCAAAGCCACATTAGCGCTACGCATCGGATCATATTCAATTCTTTTTACAATAGCTGGTACGCCAAACTTATTGCGACGAAAGTCAATTATTCGCATTTTTTTCTTGACCCCGCCACCTCTGTGTCTAACAGAAATGTGTCCAGAGGCATCTTTGCCTTGTCTCTTTTTGTGACCTTTAACTAATAAAGACTTTTCTGGTTTGCCTTTATGCAAATCACTACGATCACTGTCTAAACGATGTCTTTTGCCAGGGGTAGCGCCTTTGATTTTCTTTAACATTAGCTTTCTCCTCCCAAATCAAAAAGATCGATATGATTGTCAGCCGCCAAAGTCACATAAGCTTTTTTGGTTTTGGCACTAACCGTATTAATTCTCTTTTTGCCAGTTTTTTTCTTAATTCTATGTCTTACCACTGTATTGACAGACAAAACTTTCACTCCAAAAACAGAAGCAACTGCTTCTTTAATTTGTCCTTTATGAGCACTCATTTCTACTTCAAAAGTATAAACATGCTGCTTTTTAGCTAGGCTAATAGACCTTTCCGTAACTACTGGTTTTTTAATTAAATAAGCATTCATGATTACTTTTTAAGGGTTGATTTTTTAACTTTTAATAAACGATCTTCTAAAACTTTTAAAGCAGCAAAATCAATAACGATTTTATCTGCCATAGCCACATGTAAAGCGTTAACACGCTCGGCCGTCATGACTAAAACATTATTTAAATTACGTAAAGAACGACGTGCTAAATCAGAATTTTTGGTTAAAATTATTAAAATCTTTTCATCGCCAGTACTAACAGAGGATAAAAGAGTAGCAGCTTCACTAGTTTTGCTTTGCAGTGAGATATTTTTGCTCAAAAACAAATTAGTTTTTTGAGCACTCAAAGCTGCTTTAAGAGCCAAAAGTTTAAGTTTAGCAGTTAAAGTTTTATGCCAATTTTCAATTCCTCTCGGCCCAAAAGCTACTCCGCCTCCTACAAAAAGACTAGGAGTACGTGCCCCATGACGAGCGTTGCCAGTACCCTTTTGTTTATACCATTTCTTTTTAGTTCGATTAATTTCCGATCTAGTTTTGGTGTGAGCCGTACCTTGTCTTGCATTACTTAAATAAATTCTAATCGCCTGTGCCAAAAGAAAATCAGAAGTAGCATTAGCAAATAGAGTATCGCTAACTCTTACTTTCTCGTTTTTGCTTGAAGAATCAATAACTGACAATTGCATTATGATTCACTTTCTTCTGACACTTTTACAATTTCTGGCGCAGCTACAACTGCTGGTTGACTTTGAGCTAAACCAAGTAAACTCAAATTAAGTTTAATTTTTTTATTGGTACCAGTTTTGCTAATTTTCACTGTTGAAGTCTTAAAACCTGGCACAGGGCCATTAACCCAAACTTCATTATTTGCTGAATCAATGTAAACCACCACTAAACCAGCGACAGTCTTAGTATCGCAACCATATCTGCCTGGCATTCTTTTGCCCTTCCAAATACGACCAGGGGTGGTACCTGAACCAATTGAACCAACGGCTCTAGTACGATCAGATTGACCGTGAGTCTTAGGCCCTCCATGAAAACCATATCTTTTAACGGCACCCGCAAAACCGCGACCTTTAGTTAAACCTTGAACTGCCACCACATCACCCACTGACAAAATTTGATCCAAAGCCAAAATTTGGCCAGCTTCGAGAGTAGATGCCGTGTTGTCTTCGTTTAGTAATTTGACACCTCTGACTTGTTTAACTCCAAAAGAAAAGCCGCTTTTTTTGAGTTTTTCTCGAAGCGGCTTAGCAACATTTTTTAATTTTTTTTGACCGTAGCCAATTTCTAAAGTAGTTTGTTGATCTTGAGTTTTTTTTCTAGATAAAATGCAATTATCGGTCACTTTTAGTTTGGTAATAGGCAAACGCTTACCATCCTCTGACCAGGCTTGAGACATTTCCATCTTGGTAGCAAATATTGTATTTAGCATGGTTTATCAATAAGATAAAGCGTCGGATTTGTTGTCCAACCATATTTTTTGCCTTACAAACTACATTTTGATTTGAATATCAACACCAGCAGGTAGTTCCAAGTGCATTAGAGAATCGATAGTTTTATTGGTTGGATCAACAATGTCGATCAAACGTTTATGCGTACGAATCTCATAATGCTCCTGAGCATTTTTATCCGTATGAGGTGAAATCAAAACTGTAAAAGATTTTTTGTGAGTAGGCAAGGGTACTGGTCCAACGATTCTGGCTCCAGTAGACAATGCGGTTTGCAAAATTTTACGAGAAGCTTCGTCAATGACGCGATGATCGTAAGATTTAAGCCTCACTCTAATCTTGTATGAGTTTTGATTTTTATTCATACTATTGTTAATTTGTCGTCTTTTTAAGGTTGTGACTATCTCAAATCACAAAACGCGATTATATCTAATTCTACTACTCTTGTACAGGGGAAATTTATATTTTTGTTTAATTTTTATTGATCAAATTTGTTTAAAATACACAAAAAATGAATTTTTGCCTATATTACAAGAGAAAGTGTATTTTACCAGATATAACCATGGAGAGCAAGGGTAGTTAAAAAACCAGAAAACCCCACTTCAAAAAAGCGCTTTTTTATCTCCAATTAAAAAATTTTAAAACTTAATCTAAAATTTTAGTAATGGCACCTGCGCCAACCGTTAGGCCGCCTTCGCGAATAGCGAAGCGGAAACCTTCATGAACGGCAACTGGCACTAAGAGTTCAACAGTCATTTTGGCATTATCACCAGGCATTACCATCTCAACTCCGTCTGGAAGTTTGATTTCACCAGTGACATCAGTAGTTCTGATGTAAAACTGGGGCTTGTAACCAGAGAAGAAAGGCTTGTGACGACCGCCTTCTTCTTTTTTCAAGATATAAACTTCAGCTTCAAATTTTTTATGAGCGGAAGCTGTTCCTGGTTTAGCCAATAGTTGACCTCTTTCAACAGCATCTTTTTCAATGCCGCGAAGTAAAATACCAACGTTGTCACCAGCTTGACCCTGATCAAGCATTTTCCTAAACATTTCTATACCAGTAACGGTGCTAGATTGTTTATCACGAATACCAATGATGTCAACATTATCGCCAATCTTGACTACTCCACTTTCAATACGGCCAGTGACTACAGTGCCGCGACCTTTAATTGAAAAAACATCTTCAATATACATACTGAAGGGTTTATCTATATCACGAACTGGTTCTGGAATATAACTATCTACGGCATCCATTAATTCCATGATTTTATCTTGAGCCGCTTGATCGCCTTCCAAAGCCTTGATGGCGCTAACGCGAATTACCGGAGTATTGTCTCCATCGTAACCATATTTAGTCAAAAGATCACGCACTTCCACTTCAACCAAATCAAGTAATTCAGCATCATCAACCATGTCGCATTTGTTTAAAGCAACCACGATCTTTGGCACGTTAACTTGATTAGCTAATAGAATGTGTTCACGAGTTTGAGGCATTGGACCATCAGTAGCAGCTACAACAAGAATGGCACCATCCATCTGAGCGGCACCAGTAATCATATTTTTAATATAATCAGCATGACCTGGAGCATCGATGTGAGCATAATGGCGTTTTTCGGTTTCATATTCAATGTGTTTAATATTGATAGTGATACCTCGAGTTACTTCCTCTTTGCTGTTTTCTACGTCCGAGTAAAGCATGGCCTTATTAGTTTCGCAGGGAACTCTCTTAGCTAAAGTCTGAGTAATAGCCGCAGTTAAAGTAGTTTTACCGTGATCAACATGACCAATGGTGCCAATGTTAACATGTGGCTTATTTCTGATAAATTTTTTTGCGTCTGCCATTTTATTTTCTCCTTTATACTTTAATATTTACTAATTTATAAATAACAACAACCCTTATGTAGTTGAGCTTGTATTTTACCTTAAAAAAACATGCAAAACAAGAGATTTTGATTATCTTCTCCTGATGCCTTTTCTTTCTTCCACAATTTTTTCAGTAATGCTTTTTGGCACTTCTTCGTAATGACTTGGCAACATCACACTGCTAGCACGACCCTGAGTCATACCACGCAGTGTAGTCACGTAGCCCTGCATTTCAGCCAAAGGAGCCAAAGCGGTGATAATCACCACGTTACCCCTTTG
>DBRQ01000002.1:21620-25864 GCA_002306345.1 Candidatus Pacebacteria bacterium UBA1364
TCAACTTTCATTACTGGCTCAATCAAAATCATGCCGGCTCGTGCAACTGCTTCTCTCATACCCAATGAACCGGCCATTTTGAAAGCTAGCTCACTCGAGTCAACTTCATGATAAGAACCATCGTACAGCGTAACTTTAATGTCAACCATTGGATATCCTGCCAAAAAACCTCTTTCTAAAGATTCTTTAATCCCTTTATTGACTGGCTCAATGTATTCGCGCGGTATAGTGCCACCAGTAATAGCATTAACAAATTCATAACCAGTGCCACGATCTTTTGGCTCAATTCTGAGTAAAACGTGACCATATTGACCACGACCACCAGATTGTTTAATATATTTACCCTCACCCTCAGCAGTTTTGGTAATGGTCTCGCGATAAGCTACTTGCGGTTTACCGACATTAGCATCCACTTTAAATTCTCTTTTTAAACGATCAACAATAATTTCCAAGTGTAATTCGCCCATGCCGCCAATAATAGTTTGGCCAGTCTCATGATCAACTTTAATATTAAAAGTGGGATCCTCTTCGGACAATTTAGCCAAAGCCATACCCATTTTTTCTTGATCTGATTTGGTTTTTGGTTCAATGGCCAAAGAAATCACTGGATCAGCAAAAGTAATGCCTTCCAAAATAATCGGGCTATTTTCATCAGATAAAGTATCGCCAGTTTTACTATCACGAAGACCAACCACGGCAATAATTTCTCCAGCTTGAGCCTCTGAAACTTCTTCGCGATCATTGGCATGCATTAGTAGCAAACGGCCAACTCTCTCGTGAATATCTTTACTGGCATTATAAACATAAGAACCAGCTTTGATGGAACCAGAATAAACACGGAGATAAGTCAGTTTACCAACATGTGGGTCAGTTTGAATTTTAAAAGCCAATGCACAAAATTTTTCCTCTGGCACTAAACGACGTTGTATTATTTCTTCTGTACCAGGCACATGTCCTTCAATATAATTAATATCACTTGGCGAAGGTAAATATTCAACTACCGCATCTAGTAAAGGCTGAATGCCAGTATTTTTAAGCGAAGAACCAGCAAAAATAGGTACTAATTTATAGCTAATCACAGCTCTGCGTAATGCGCTTTTTAGTTCATTGATTTCAATTTCTTGCTCGGATAAAAATTTTTCCATCAAAATATCATCCGTCTCAGCAATCGATTCGACTAACTTTAATCTTTCTGCTTCAACTTTTTCTTTATATTTTTCTGGGATCTCTTTGATTTCTGGTTCAGTAGCGGCTTCATGATCTTCCCAAAAATAAGCTTGTCGAGAAAGGAGATCAATTACCCCGTCAAAAAAGTTTTCAGCACCCATAGGCAAAACCATTACCGCTGGCTTGACCCCAAATTTAACACGGATATCCTCAACGGTAGCATTAAAATCAGCGCCTAATTTGTCCATTTTGTTCACAAAACAGATACGTGGCACATTGTATTTGTCAGCTTGACGCCAAACAGTTTCAGATTGAGATTGCACACCTTCAGAAGCATCTAAAACAGTGATACCACCGTCTAAAACACGCAGTGAACGTTCAACTTCAGCAGTAAAATCAACGTGTCCTGGAGTATCAATAATGTTAAAACGATATCTGGCTTTTGGTAGAGCAGTTTTAAAATATGGTTCCCAAAAACAGGTCGTTGCCGCAGAAACAATAGTGATTCCACGTTCTTGCTCTTGAGCCATCCAATCCATAGTGGCAGCCCCTTCGTGAACTTCACCAATCTTGTAATTACGACCTGTATAAAAAAGGATTCGTTCAGTAGTAGTGGTTTTACCAGCATCAATGTGAGCAATAATGCCAATATTTCTGATGCGTTCTAGTGGAACCTGTCTTGTTTTTGAGATGTCTGACATAAGTCTACTATTTTATAATTTCTCTACTTAATAATAAAGCACTTAAATAATTTAATTACAGAGTTGAATTGCGAAATTTCTATGAAATGCAATGGATTTTCATTGATCAATTACCATCTAAAATGGGAGAAAGCTTTATTAGCCTCAGCCATACGATGAGAAGTATTCCGCTTTTCAATTGCTCCACCTTGTTCATTAAGGGCGTCAAGCAGCTCAGCAGCCAATTTTTCAGAGTAACTATGATATTGCTTATTTGGTCTTTTGTTAGCTTCAGTAATCAACCATCGAATACTTAATGAATTAGCCCGGTGGCCACGCACTGGCATAGGCACTTGATAAGAAGCGCCGCCAACGCGACGAGAGCGCACTTCCATTTGTGGTTGAATTTTATTAATTGCTTCTTCTAAAACTTCTAAGGCTTTATGCTTAGTTTCTTTTTCAACGAGAGCGAGCGCTTTGTAGACTTGTTTCTGGGCCACCGACTTTTTGCCATCTTTCATACTACGATTGATGATATTTTGTACTAAAACAGACCCGTATTTAGCATCTTTTTCTACTTCACGAACTTGAGCCTTTTTGGTTCTCATACTCTTTTCCTTTAACTTTTCTTGACTCCGTATTTGCTGCGGCTAGTTTTTCTGCCTTCAACTCCAACACAGTCATATTTACCACGAATAATGTGGTATTTTACACCTGGTAAATCTTTGACACGACCGCCTCTGACCATCACAATGCTATGTTCAGCTAAATTGTGACCTTCACCTTGAATATAGGCAGTCACTTCCATTTTATTTGACAAACGTACTCTAGCCACTTTACGCAAAGCTGAATTTGGCTTTTTTGGAGTCATGGTTTTAACCACTGTGCAAACACCTCTTTTTTGAGGACTATTGGTGGCAACTGGGCGATTTTCAATTGAATTAAAGCTACGACGCAACGCTGTCGCTTTAACGCGTTTAACTCTACTAACACGGCCACCTTTTCTAATTAACTGATTGATTGTCGGCATAATATTTGATCTTCTATTTAACTAAGCGAGCAATTTTAACACATCCTGCCTAGTTTTTCATTGCTATTTTTGAATAATTGCGCTAGCCCTTTCTGCACTGGTAGGAATTAAACGTCCAATAATAACATTTTCTTTTAAGCCTTCAAGGTAATCAATCGCCCCCTCAGAAGCTGCATCAGTTAACACATGTTTAGTGTGTTGAAAAGAGGCTGCAGATAACCAAGAACTAGTAAAGAGTGACGAACGAGTGATTCCTAAAAGCAACACTCGTGCCGTCGCTGGATCACCACCAGCCGCCATCACGTTGTCATTAATCTCCATAAAACGAGCGCGCTCAACCACTTCTCCAACTAAAAGATCAGTGTCACCAGAAAGTTCAACTTGCAACTTATCGCCCATTTTGCGTGCAATCACTTCAAAATGCTTATCGTTGATAGTAATTCCTTGAGATTCATAAACTTCCTGAATTTGATCAATGATGTGTTGTTGTGTAAAAATCAAACCCTTTAACTGTAATAATTCTTGAATATTAACTCCACCACTGGTGAGTTTCTGACCAGCAAAAACCAAATCTTTATCTTTAACAAGTAAGGTCACTGAAGATGGCAAAGTAAAAGTTTCTTCTTCACCTTCTTTATTTTTAATGGTAATGATATTTTCGTCATCTTTTGCTTCAATTTTTACTTTACCCACAATGTGAGCAATTAAAGCCTGCACTTTAGGATTGCGTGCTTCAAGTAGCTCTTCAACACGAGGTAAACCCTGAGTCACATCAAGACCAATAATTCCGCCAGAGTGTTTCACTCGCATTGTTAGTTGAGTACCAGGCTCACCAATCGATTGAGCAGCAATCACTCCAACTGGAACCCCAATTTCAACATCAGCTCTGGTAGCAAAATCCCAACCATAACACTTAGCACATAGACCCTTAGTGCAATGACAAGTAATAGGTGAGCGGACCCAAACTGATTCGAGATCAGAGGCAAGAATCGCTTTGGCTAGCTCATCATTAATTAGTTCACCAGCATTAACCAAAGTTTTTTTGCCAATTTTAATGTCTTTACTAGCGTAACGACCTAAAATTCTAGAGTAAAAGATATCAGTTCTAGGTTTCCTTAATAATTCAATGCCATCACTTGTGCCACAATCCGCCTGACGAATAATAGCGTCATGAGAAACATCTACTAAACGTCGAGTTAAATAACCAGCATCAGCAGTTTTAATGGCCGAATCAGTTAAACCTTTACGTGAACCACGGGCGGAAGTTACATATTCAAAAATAGAGAAACCTTGTCTAAAATTAGATTTAGCAGGCATTTCCACAATGTTACCCAATGGATCAACCACTAAACCACGCATGGCAGCTA
>DBRQ01000002.1:25940-27718 GCA_002306345.1 Candidatus Pacebacteria bacterium UBA1364
AGATAATTATCACGAATTAAACCAGCTTTTTGATTGGCAGCTGCAATTATTTGATCTTTTTCTTTAAGCATTTGGCAATCACTAACTGACACAGATAAACCGGAAACAGTGGCGGCTTCAAAGCCCAAATCTTTAATATCATCAATCATCTGAGCCACTACCTCATTATTTTGTGTTTCAATGGCTTTGGTGACAATTTGTTTGATCATTTTGGCATTGACTGGTTCATTAATAAAACGCAAATTTTCCGGTAAAACATTGTTAAAAAGTAAACGACCAATATTGGTTTCCACAATTTGTTTTTTGTCTTTAATTTTTATAAAAACCTTAACTCTTTGACGAAGATCTAATTTACCAATTTGATACAAATGATAAGCCTCATTTTCACTACCCAAAATTGAAGGAAAAGGCTTGATTCTATCGTCAAAACTAGTGTAATAAAAAACACCTAGCGCCATTTCTTTATTTGGAACAGTAATTGGCTCGCCATTGGCAGGTTTAAGTAAATTATGATTAGCCATCATCAAATCAATGGCTTCTTGTTGGGCCTGTTTAGTCAAAGGCACGTGCACAGCCATTTGGTCGCCATCAAAGTCAGCGTTATAGCCCGCACAAACACAAGGATGCAATGAAATGGCGCTACCTTCAATCAAAACAGGGAAAAAGGCTTGAATTCCCAATTTATGTAGAGTTGGCGCACGGTTGAGCAATACTGGGTGATTTTCGATCACTTGCTCGAGAATAGCGTAAACCGAAGGTTCGCGACGATCGACAAGGTGACGAGCACTTTTGACGTTAGGAGCAATTCCTTTGACAATTAATTCTCGCAAAACATATGGTTTAAACATCTCTAAAGCCATATCTTTTGGTAAACCACATTGATTAAGTTTTAATTCTGGACCAACTACAATCACGCTACGACCAGAATAATCAACCCGTTTACCAAGTAAATTTTGACGGAAACGACCAGTTTTACCACGTAACATTTCAGAAAGAGAACGCAGCGGGCGACGATTACTACGACGACGGGTTTGTTTGGTTTGAGAACTATCAATCAGAGCATCAACTGCTTCCT
Source organism: Candidatus Pacebacteria bacterium UBA1364 (assembly GCA_002306345.1). Lineage (GTDB taxonomy): Bacteria > Patescibacteriota > Microgenomatia > UBA1400 > PJMF01 > UBA1364. The sequence goes on from DBRQ01000002.1 coordinate 27,016, forward strand.
GTAACATTCTTTTTTCATTACGCAAAATAATTTCTGGAGCACCTAAATTAATAAGGTGGGCCAAACGATTATTACGATTAATAACACGACGATAAAGATCATTCAGGTCTGAAGCAGCGAAACGACCCCCTGACAACTGTACCATGGGACGTAAATCTGGAGGTAATACTGGCAAAAGAGTTAGAAATAACCAAGCTGGATCAATGTTGGATTTTTTAAAACCTTCCACCACGCGCAATCTCTTTATGACCTTAGCTTTTTTAGCTCCTTTGCTCTCCACTAATTCGTCTCTTAATTTGCTGATTTCACCATCAAGATCAACTTTTTTACTTAAAGCTAAAATACTTTCTGCCCCCATGCCTACTTGCAAATGAGAAGCGGCATCATATTCATCAAGCTTAAGATACTCATCCTCAGTCAAAACAGTTTTGACTTTGATTTTTTTAACCATTGTTTTGATAGTTTTGTAAATTTCTTCAGTTTGTTCTAATTGCACATCTAATTGCTGTTTAATAGCAACAATTTTGTTTTTTGCTTTAAGCTCTAACTCAGTAATTTTCAGCTGCTTGGTTTCTTTACTCTTCACTTTTTCATTTAAAGAAACTTGGTCTTTGTTTAAATTTTCCTTAATGGTGGCAATGGCCTTTTCAGCATTGTCACGTAATTGATCAAAAGCTGCCACCTGATCAATATCTAATCTCTC
>DBRQ01000002.1:27793-69068 GCA_002306345.1 Candidatus Pacebacteria bacterium UBA1364
CGGCGCACTTTGGCTTCGGTGACTTCTACACCACATTTATCACAAATAATGCCTTTGTAACGAATGCGTTTGTATTTGCCACAATAACATTCGTAGTCTTTACTTGGCCCAAAGATTTTTTCATCAAAAAGACCATCTTTTTCAGGTTTAAGAGAACGATAATTAATAGTTTCTGGTTTTTTGACTTCGCCGTGTGACCAACTCAAAATGTCTTCAGGTGAAGCGATTTTAATTTGCAAGGCAGAAAAGTCGACAATGTTTTTCATAAAAATTCTTTCAAAAAATTACTAAATTATTTCAAAGCCTCCTCCTCTATGGCTTCTTCTTCAACAATTTCTTTTTCCTCAAAATCTTCTTCGCTCTCTACTTCGTCACTTATTTCTTCTTCATCTGAATCATCTAAAGCGGTGTTTTCACCAGCACCATTTTCTTCATGCATGCCTTCGGTTTCTTCTAAATCCTCCAAAATTAACATTTCCTCCTTAGGTACATTAGGAGCTTTATCCTCCACTTCTTCCTCAGTTGGATCAAGAGGAATCACATTAAGAGACAACGAATTAAGTTCTTTGCACAGTACTCGGAAAGCCTCTGGTACAGTGGGAGTAGGAATTTCTTCCCCCTTCACAATGGCTTCAAAAGCTTTGGCACGACCATGAACATCATCAGATTTAATGGTCAACATTTCCTGTAAAACATGCGCTGCCCGATGAGCTTCTAGCGCCCAAACTTCCATTTCACCCATTCTTTGTCCACCCATTTGTGCTTTGCCACCTAATGGCTGTTGCGTAACCAAAGAGTAAGGCCCCGTGGAGCGAGCGTGAGTTTTATCTTCCACCATGTGACTTAATTTGAGAATATAGTTAATACCTACCACTGACTTTTCACGATAAGCTTCACCTGTTCTACCATCAATTAATTGAGCCTTGCCAGAAATTGGTAAGCCTGCCTTTTCTAATTCTTGCCAAATTTTATCTTCATCAAATTCTTCAAAAACTGGCACCGCCACTTTATAACCTAATTTACTAGCTGCCCAACCTAAATGAGTTTCAAGTAATTGCCCAAGATTCATACGTGCCAAAACAGATAGTGGGGAAATAATAATATCAACTGGAGTACCATCTTCTAAATGAGGCATGTCGCAAGCAGGCACAATTTTGGAAATAACTCCTTTATTGCCATGACGACCAGCCAATTTGTCTCCAATAGTGATTTTTCTCATTTCTGCCACTTTGACAATTACTTCCCGAATCGTGCCTGGGTCTAATTCATCCCCAAGATCACGATCTAAGGTTTGCACATCAATTACCACCCCTTCTTCACCGTGAGGAATTCTAAGTGAAGTATCACGCACTTCCTTGGATTTTTCTCCAAAAATCGCCCGTAGCAATCTTTCCTCTGGAGAAAGTTCTGTTTCTCCTTTAGGAGCCACCTTACCAACCAAAATATCACCTGACTTAACGTGACTGCCAATGCGAATAATGCCATCAACATCCAAGTTGGCTAAAAAAGTCTCGCTGACATTGGGAATATCGTTAGTTAATTCCTCAGGTCCTAAACGAGTATCCATCACTTTAGCTTTATGTTCACTAATCTGAATTGAGGTCAGAGTATCTTCTCTCACCAAACGATCTGAAATAACCAAAGCATCTTCGTGACCTAGGCCATTATAAGATGCGTAAGCAATTAAAAGATTAGTCCCTAAAGACAATTCTCCGTGATCAGTAGCGGGGCCATCAATTAGCACATCACCTTTTTTCACTACCTGACCAACTTTGACAACCGCCTTTTGAGAAAAGCAGGTACTTTGCGAAGTGCGTGCATATTTAGATAATTTGTATTCAATCATACCTTTATCGAAAGTAATCAACTCGTTGTTGGCAGCTAGCACAAAATCTTTGGCTTTGTCATGGTATTTTTTATCAAGTTTTAAAACTACTTTGCCACCATCAACATAATCAATTACACCGTCAAATGGAGCTAAAATAGTACGACCCATTGCTACCGCCATTTCTGCTTCCATGCCTGTACCGATGACTGGCGCTTCTGCTTTAACCAATGGCACAGCTTGACACTGCATATGGGAACCCATTAATGCTCGATTAGCCTCATCATGAGCAATAAAGGGAATTAGAGAGGCGCTACTACCTACAACCTGACGTGGTACTACGTCAATATATTCCACCTCAGAAACGCTACTGTCGATAAATTCATTCTTATAACGCATTGGGATCCATTCATCAGTGATGTAATTATCATCACTAATACCAATCCCAGCATGGGTAATGTGGTAATCTTCTTCTTCATCAGCACTTAGATAAACAATTTCATCAGTGATTTTCATCCTACCTTTAATGTTTTGCACTTTTAAGTACGGAGCTTCCAAAAAGCCATAGTCATTAACTCTGGTATAAAGTGACAAATACGTCACCAAACCAATATTGGGACCCTCTGGAGAACGAATTGGACAAATACGAGAATATTGTGAAGCATTAATATCACGCATAGAAAAACTAGCACGCTCACGAGTCACACCACCAGTGCCCATGACAGATAAACGACGTAAATTATCAACCTCAGATAAAGGATTAGTTTGATCTAAAATGGCAGATAAGCGGTTGCGACGGAAAAATTCAGAAACCGCGGCAATTAAAGGTCTGGCGTTTACCAAAGCGGAAGGCGTTAAAATTTCATCAGTTTTAGTTAAAGACATTTTTTCACGTATAGATCGCTCTAAACGAATTAAACCAATGCGGAAAGCGTTGGCTGCTACCAATTCACCCACTCGACGTACTCGACGATTAGAAAGATGATCAATATCATCCACTTTACCTTCGCCATTTTGCAAAGCAATCAAATAAGCTACCGCCGCCACTAAATCCTGTGGATCTAAAATGGTTTTCTTTTTATCAACGTTAATTTTGAGACGACGGTTAACCTTATAACGACCAACTTCGCCAAGGTCATAACGACGTTCGTCAAAGAACATGTGGTTTAAAAACTCCCGAGCGGTGTCAAGAACAGCTGGCTCACCAGGTCGCATTTTTTCGTAAATTTCAATCAAAGCCTCAGCTTGATTAGTAGTAGAATCTTTTTTGAGAGTATTGTTTAGTAAATCCAATTTATCTTTTTTCAAAACATCTGTAAACAAAGCTGTAATATCGTCATTACTTTCATAACCGAAAGCCCTTAATAAAACAGTAACTGGCATTTTACGACGGCGATCAATCTTCACAGTAATCACGTTGCGGCGACTAACCGTCACTTCTAACCAAGAACCACGCAATGGACGCAACTCGGTTTTGTAAAGTAATTGCTTACTAGTTGAATCTTCTTCACCTAAAAAGAAAACTCCAGGGGATCTAACCAATTGTGTAACGATGCCTCTCTCAACGCCATTGATAATAAAATTACCAGTAGTAGTCATCTTGGGAATATCGCCTAAGAAAACTTCTTGAGTGCGTTCTTCACCAGTTCGTTTATTTAGTAAAGTAGCCTCTACATACAAAGGCATATCGTAAGAAACATTTTTAGTTTTAGCTTGATTAGGAGTGTATTTAGCTTCGCCAAAACGATATTTGCCAAAGGTCAAAGACCAATTTTTACCAGTAAAATCTTCAATTCCTTTAGTACCGTTGATTTCTTTAAGGGCAGCGGCTATTCCATTATCTAGAAAATCTTGATAACTTTCACTTTGAAGTTTAATTAAATCTAACGTTGGTAAAACTTGATGCTTTTGACCCCAATTTTGACGCTGTGCTTTTTGTGGCATGAAAATTCCTTTTTAGTTTAAGTGCTTAACTATATCTTCGTTTGCTATTTTTAAATTTTAAAATATTTAGCTTTATCAGCTTACAGTGAGACAATGGCTCCTTATAATAAATAAAAAGCGCGCGTAAAAACAAAGTAATACAAAGCAAAAAACACAGCCTATACTCGATAACGCTGTGTGGGACACATCACTTGTTTAGTTGTTTTATAAAAACTAAAGGCACCAATCTTTGTTTTTTCTGCTAGTTTTTTATTTAGTCCTTTTTAGACAATTGGCCATTATAGCAAGAAATTGGCATTAGCGCAAGTATTTGTTCACATTTGAATTGTGGGTTTCTAAAGTATTGGCTAAATGAATTTTACCAGCGGAATCATGTAGATAATAAAGAGCCTGAGTTGGTGTTGGATTAAGTACTGCCTTGATAGCGGCCAAACCTGGATTACAAATTGGTCCTGGAGGTAAACCAGAATGCTGGTAAGTATTGTAAAGTGAATTTAATTCTTTGTCCTCTCCAAGAGGGGTAGACCACCAAGAATTTTCTGCCTTATTAAAACCTTTAACATATTGCAGAGTTGCATCAACTTGCAGAGGCATCTCTAAATCTAAACGATTAAATAAGACTTGTGCTACAAGGGGCATTTCTTCATCATTGCCACTTTCTCTTTGCACCAGCGAAGCAAGTGTTAAAATTTCGTTTAGACTCAGCTTGCTTTTAGAAAGTTCCTCGCTGAGCGGTGAGGTCACTTTACTAGCAAAGGTGTTTTTGAACAAAGAAAGCAATGCTTCACTGGTAATCTCTCTTGGCACTAAGTATGTGTCAGGAAAAAGTTGCCCTTCCAAACCTTTACTTAAATTAAGAAATTCTGTTTGATCAAAACTACTTAAACCTTGTTTACTTAAACTTTCGGCAATTTCTTCTCTGCGCCATCCCTCCGGCAAAGTAATCCAAACGTCATCGGTGCCAACAGTCAAAGCATTGGCAATTTGCCAAGTATCCATACTGGCTGATAATTCAAAACTACCCGCTTGAATTTTATTGGCTAGATTATTTTTATAGACAGCAAAACGAAAAGCCCACTTATTTTTAATTAAATTTTCCTCTTGTAATCTTGTTGCAATCACCGACAAAGCCTGACCTTTAGGAATAACAAAGCGTACCGTTTCTTGACTAGCATTTGATTTAGCTTGAAATAAGTTGGCAATAAAAAAAGCTAAAAAAACGAAAACAACGATAAAACCACATAAAAAGAGACAAAGTTTAGGCAATTTGTGTAATATTTTCAACATATATGCATGTTTAACTAGAAGGTAGATAAGTGTAACACAAAAATAAATGAGAGGGAAATTTTTGCAGGCTATTTTTAGTTAATTAAAGGGAAATGGGCATCATTACAACTCAAGTAGGCAAAGACTCAAGAAAGTTTTCTAAAATTACGGCAGCACTGTAATGGTCTATAGGCTCCTGGCGCTTTTTCAAACTAAAATGTGCTTCTTTTAATTTATGTGCCACTTCATAAGAAGAAAGGGTTTCATCAATCATCGTGACCGGTAAATTAGTTTTTGCTGCTAAAAGCTTGGCAAAGAGCTTAGTTTTCTCGGCCATTAAACCCTCAGAAAGACCTACAATAATTTGCTCAATGGCTTTTTCTTGACAAATTTTGGCAATAGCGGATAGAGCATATTTACTCACTATTAAGTTTGATTTATCAGTCTTATTATCAACAACACACAGTGGTTCCACCAGACTGGCTATATTTGTGGCCAAACCAATTCTTTTGGTACCATAATCAATGCCCAAAAATTTACGCATATTACTCTTTAACTAAAGTAGCAATAACCACCCCTCGTCGCAAAACTGTCCCCTCTGGTACACACGTCACTAATTTAAGCTGACGTACATCATAACGCTGCGCTAAAATAAAAGTGTCAGTAGGTTGAACTTCAGTATTACTTTGTACTTGATAAGTATATTTGACGTTATTGTAAGTTAAATAAATTTTATCACCATTTTTCAGAGTCATAATTTTACTAAAAATCGAAGAGTAACGACGAGGGTTTTTTTCACTTGGATTGTAAAATTGACGTAAAACCGAATGACCAAAAATAACTGGTGCACCAGGTTCTCCAGGCAAAGCAGTGCCTGGATACTGAATTAAGCTTTTATTCAGATCAGTCCCACCAACTCTGACTTTTGCATTACTTATCTCAATGGCGGGAATATCTAAGCGGTATTCTTCTACCTTATAGTCGGCACTGGTGAAATCAGAACTTTGCTCACTGAACCAATTACTTAAATCGGTGTAATCAAGGCTGTAATCCAAAATCACTGGTTCATCTAAAACCGCTTTTGGNNAGGCGAAAGTAAACTAGTGTTTGGCGATTCATTTTGTGGTAAAACTTGACTAATAATTGGCCAAGCTGCAGAACCAGCCAAAATGATACCGACACTAATTAAAATTAGCGGCACACTTTGGGCACCAACTTTAACAAATTTAGGAATCCGTTGCCAAAATTTAGATTGAATTTTGTGATCCAATTCTTTTTCAAAAGTTTGGTTAGCTTGGTTTCTTTTAGTAAGATCTAAAACTTTGCCATTCAGTTCGTCTAAAGAAACGTTTTTGAGCAAGGCTTGTCGATAAACTCTTAGCAATTCTTGCTTATTAATTTTGAAATCTTGTGACATAACAATTATTTGTCTAATTCTAAGCTGACTCTATCTTGATCGCTTGGCAAATTGCGCAAAATGTTGATCAAAAATGGTGGATTAAAAATGATTTGCACTTCTTTAATTTCATCACTATTTTCTAAAGATTCTTTTGCTTCCACCCAACTCTTGCCTAAGACTGTTTGCTTTAATTCTTCTAGATTGAGATTAGCTGCCGCCTTGGCACTTAAATCAGCATTGAAAGTAACTCTACTAGAATTAGAAGCTATTTTCGCCTCATCAGTCATTAACGAAGGATCTTGACTAGTAAAACTATAATTAGTCGGTAAGTCTGCGGCCAAAATATCTAGAGCTAGCTTTTTCAGGTCAGCGGCAAGATATTGCACCGCCATAACTTGCAAAGTCAAATCAAGAGTTACTGTTTCTGCCTCATCACCTACCTTTGAAGAATAACTGTTTTTGATAATTTTAGTTTTACCAGTTGGTACAAAATATGTGCCATTACCCGATTCTTGTTCGAATTCTCGGTTAGCTTCTTCGACCAATTTTTTACTTAAATTTTCTAACAATTTGTTTTGATCAATTTCCGCCACAACTCGTACTTCACGGCTTGAACCACCAGAAAAATTATCAAGAGCAACAGCAGCAAATTGGTCATCAAAATAGTCGGCTACCCGAAATTTAGTGTCTTTGTTAAAATTAGCCTCTGCACCAATATCTTTAGCCGTAACCGTTGTTTCAATTTTGCCATAACTCCTAACCTTTTCGTCGCCCTCTTCTTTTTCAACTGCTGCCGGAATTTTTATTGTCGAATCAAGCAAAAAATCAATGCCATTACTACTAATGATTGTTCCTTGTTTTAGTTCAGCTTCTTGTAAAGTTTTATTATAAACAAGCACTTTGCCTTTGGCTTTATCACCCACCAAACCAATACCGGTGGTAGCAGCCACATCTTGACCACTAATTTCTTTACTGTGAAGCGAAGCTTTTAATAAAGCCTTACTAAAATCAGAATCTTCAAGATTGGGATCTAAAGTCACAAGAACACTTTTTTGCAACAAAGCTTCTTCAGGAGTCAAAACAATTTTGACTTTAGAAATAAAAAAAGCAAAAATACTGGCGATAATTAAAAGAGCCAATAAACCTGTCGCAAAACCCAATAAAATTGTTTTTTTGTGAGCTAAATAAAACCTAACTAATGACGAGCGTCTGGTCTTTGCTCCTTTGTCTATATCAAGGGTTTGCTTGGTTGAAGAAGGAGTGGCCAAATTATCTTTCTTAGTCAAGTAATCTTGTTTTAAATTAATCCCAAAACTACTGACACTTGGCTTTTCAATGGCATAATCATTGGGATTATGAACCTCTTGCGAAGGCGCGGTTGGTCTCGTAGTTATTGTCGGGTTCATGGGCGCAGATTTGGCAACAAACTCAACTTGTGGCATTTTGGCCAAAAATGCTTCTTTGGTAAAAATTTTACCAGCACTGAGACTGGCTGATTTGATCATATAATCAGCTTCTAAAATCACAATGGTAGGCGCTTGGGCGAAACCAGGATTGCTGGTCCAATCCACTTTGACCAACTGCTCGTGCAGTGATTCCATCGCTTTCGGCTTAAGAGCAATCGAGGTTAACAAAACTTTATTGGGAAAATATTTACCTTCTTGATCAAGATGTTTAGCTGCTCTAGCCAAAACTTCAGTAAAATCATCCACTACATTGCCAGAACGACCCACAGTGATTAAATCCAAGAATTGCCCATGCTTGAGAAAAATTAAATCAAAGCTATCTTCTTTAAAAACCAACAACAAGCAAGAATCATTTTCATCGCCGATTAAACGTGCTTCCGCTAAAGCTTCGGGAATACTAATTTGACCCAAGGCGTCTAAACTCAATTCTTCGGAAATTTCTTTGACAATAGGTTTTTTTAAATCACTTAGTTCACCATTTTCTAACCAAGCATAATCAAAAACAAAAATAGTTTCCACAATGTCTTGTGAATCAGGACCTAATTGCTGCAAACTTTTGTCTAATTGGGTCAATAAGTCCTGGCGATCAAAATAAGTTTTAATTTCCGAAAATTCCTGAATTTGTATTCCTTGTCCATTATTAGATACCAAAGAAGATTGCAAATATTTGTCAGTCAACAAGATAGTAAAAAAATAACGTTTTTCTTGGTCAGGCATATGGTTTGATGTAGAGTTTAGCACTTTAAAATAGGCCACAAAAGGAGAAAGTGCTAAACTCTCTGCCTTCCATTAAAGCAAAATTAGCTGGTTTTTTGAAGAGCGTATATTCTTCTGATCCCATCAGCCACCGCTTTTTCTTTAACAATCACCATCTGCCCAATCATTCCAGTACGTTCTACATGTGGACCAGAGCAAAGCTCACGAGAAATAAAATCTGTACCTTTTTTATTACCAGTGGGATTTTTGCCAATCGAATAAACATTGACCGTGGAAGGATATTTATCAATAAACAAAGCTATAGCTCCAGAATTTAAAGCTTCTTTTTTAGACATAGTTTCTTTGACAATTGGTAAATCAGCTTCGATCCACTGATTAACTAGATTGGTAATTTGCTCTTTTTCAATCGCAGTCAAAGCTTTTGGATAGGAAAAATCAAAACGAAGCCTCTCGGCCGTTATATTTGAGCCTTTTTGTGCTACACTTTCACCCAAAACTTGGCGCAAAGCAGCGTGCAAAAGATGTGTCATACTGTGATATTTAGTAGTTATTTCTCCTTCATCGGCTAAACCACTTTTAAACTTATTTTTAGCTACTGACTTGGAAGAAACAGAGTGGGCAATTTGATATTTTAAATACAAAGCTTTAATATTTTCCTCAACAGGCAATGCCTTTGCTTGGGCTTCTTCTAAAGATAATTCAAGTGGAAAACCAAAACTTTCATAAAGTTTAAAAGCCAATGCAGCTGTTAATTGATTGTGTTGCAAAGATATTTTTTCAAATTCTTTCAAGCCATTGCTTAAACTTTTACTAAATTTTAATTGTTCATTCTGTAACAATTGACTAATAGTTTGTTCTTGCTCTCTCAGTTTTGGATAACAATCTTCATAAAGCAAAACTATTACGGGGACCAGTTCCACCAGAGTTTCCTGTTTGATATTTAAGTAAGCAGCTTGACGTAAAGCGCGACGAAGCAAACGGCGTAAAACATAACCCTGCTCTTTACTAGAGGGTACCACTCCGTCAGCGAGTAGCATCACTGCCGCTTTCATGTGATCGGCAATAATCCTAAAATATTTTTGCTTCGTTGCATCTTTATAACTGTAATTAGTCAAAGATTGAATTTTTTCAATCAAAGGCCAAAAAGCAGCCGTTTTAAAAATGTCTGGTTGCTTTTGGTAAGCCATCAATATTCTTTCCAAGCCCCCGCCAAAATCGATATTAGCTTGCGATAGAGGCACAAAACCGGTTCCAGTTTTTTGATACTGCATAAAAACCGAATTGCCAATCTCTAAAAATCTGCCACATTCACAATTAATGTGACAAGGTCTGGCTTGCTGATGAATTTTGTTAGTTAAATCATTATTTTGTTCACCAAAGTCATAAAAAATTTCACTATCTGGGCCACCAAGTTCACCATTAGGCATGTTAGCCGGTACACCTGAACGCGACCACCAATTTTTTTGTTCGCCATAAAAGAAAATACGGCCAGCTTGCATCCCCAATGATGGATCTTCAACAATAGTGGCCTTGATTCCCACAGATGCAAAAAGTTGCTGCCAAAGCAGAGCGGCTTCATCGTCACGCTTGATTCCTAACTGCTTATTTCCTGCAAAACAGGAAACGTAGAGGTTCTGAGGATCAAGTGCTAATTCTTTGATTAAAAAATTAAAAATAAAGGTAATTTGTTCTTTTTTAAAGTAATCACCAAAAGACCAATTACCTAACATTTCAAAAAAAGTAGTGTGACGATTGTCACCCACTGCCTCAATGTCTTCAGCTCTAAAACATTTTTGCACATTGGCAATTCTTTTTCCCTCTGGATGCTTGAGACCAAAAAAATACGGAATCATCGATTGCATACCAGCACTAGTGAACAGCGTTGTTGGATCATTGTCGGGCACTAGCGAAGTAGAAGGCACTACACTGTGATCGAGTGAACTGAAGTAATTTAAATATTTTTGACGGACAAAAGATAGATCAGACATGGAATTTATTATACCAGATCAAATACCTTTAAATTTTTGTTTTTGTTTGCGACCACGACGCCGCTTTAATTTAGCCAAATGTGCCAATTCTTTTTCTATATTATTTTTTTCAAAAGCCACTTTCATTCCCAAAAAAGAATCATTTAATTGTTGCAAATACTCGCTGCGAAAGGCTTCCAAAGAAATGTTTTTATTCTTAATTAAGCCTTGTTGCCAAAGATATTCTCTGGCCTCTTCCCATTGTTTAGCAAGCTTTTGCCATTTTTTGCTTCCATAGGGACTAGCAAAATAAGAAAAAATGGCGCCCAAACCAAAGGCGCCCGCAAACAGCAATACAGAATCATTATTTTCTGTTTTTTTCATCAAGCTTGTCTTCATCCTCATCTTCAATGTCTTCTTTATCTTTAACTGCATCTTTGTTTTTATCTTTATTCACAAAAGACATAAAACCTTCGGCCACTTTTAGACCAGCAGTAAAATTGGTGACAAAGGCAGATAAGCTGTGAAATGGATTAAGAATGCCGACAATTTTTTCTTGAGTACTATCAATCACTAAATTGGCTTTATCCACAGCAACATCAGCTTTGTTAAGAATGTTTTTGGCTTTAATTAAAACTCCGATTAAATTAATAGCTACTACCACTAAAACAATGGTTAAAACTACTAAACAAACAACTAAAACAATGGGCAAAATTTCGTTAATCATATTACTATTGTGACACAAATTAGTATCTTTCTCAAACTTTCTTAAAACTTAACCTGGACGCTACGCTGCAAAATGGTACTTTTACCATTTTGATCATTTGCCTTAATGGTAATCGTGTTAGTTCCCTCTTGAGGTAAATATAACTCAGTTTCAAAAGAGCCATCGGCTCTAAGTGCAACTGGTGTAGCATTAATAGTTAACATCGCATCGGCAGTGGTCTGTCCTTGCACAAGCACGTTGGGGGAAACTTCTGCATTTTCCAAAGGCACCGATAAACTTAGGGCTGGAGGACGATTTAATTGATAAAATTGCCAAGCAGCATAAGAGAAAAACACAACAAAAATAGTTATCACTGATAATAAAACCAATCGAATTGGCAACCAAGAAGTTTTCTTTTTTAGCTGAGGATACAAAAATTCTCTAGGAATTAATTGGCCTTTGGCGCTTTCTTCATAATCACGCCTCAAAATAGCGAACAATGGCTTTTCATCAAGTTTAAAAAGCCTAGCATAATTGCGAATATAGGCCTTGATAAAAGTGGCGGCAGGCAAAGCATCAAAATCATTTGCTTCCAAAGCAACCAAATATTCTATTTTAATATGAGTACTGTCTGCTAATTCTTCCAAAGTAAAATGAGCCTTTTCTCTGGCGGCTCGTAATAAATCACCAACTGTTTGCGTTTGCATATCTTTTAAAGCAATTTGAATTTAAGTTTAATAATTTAATCAGTTACAGTTGGCTAGAGCTTTTTTGAGTAAGATTGTTACTCGACCACCGTCAGCTCTACCACCAACTTTTTTCATTACTTGGCCCATCAGCGGCCCAAAATCTTGAGTGGTAGCGGTTGACAAAACCTCACCAATAACTTGTTCCAATTCTGCATCCGACAACTCGGTAGGTAAATAACTAATCAAAACCGCTATTTTAGCTTGAGTTTCATCAATCAAATCTTGGCGCGCGGCTCTTTTAAAGTCAACTAGGGCTTCTTTTTGTTGCTTCAGCATGGTTTTGATAATCTTGTGCACCATTTCGTCGTTGGCCTCACCATGATCAATTTCAAAATTTTTGACTTCAGAGCGAATCATCCGTATCATATCAAGCTTGAGAGTTTCATGAGCTCGCATAGCATTCTTCATATCTTCTATGAGTTGTTCTTTTAGTGTCATTGTGGCCTTTCTCAATTTTAAACAATGCTTACTGGTGGACAATACAGGACTCGGACCTGTGACCTCACGAATGTGAATCGTGCGCTCTAACCAACTGAGCTAATTGTCCTTTATGTTTTTGTAAGTTGCCAAAGCATGCCAATATGTCAATCAAAACAAGGCAACTATAGGCCGTATTATAGGAAACTTAAGCGCAAAAAACAATCCATGACACTTAATGACAACTGATTTAGTGATAATTAAGTTGTATGCAACTGCAAGAATTAATTTTGGAATTATTTTTTCCAGAATTTTGTCTTAATTGTCAAAATCTGGGTCCGCCACTCTGTCAAAATTGTTATCACGACCTCAACTTTTATTTTACCCAAAATAAAATCCAAGAAATCAGCGCAAATTTTGAAGAGGTTTATTTTGATCAAGTGCAAATTATGGCCAAGTTTGAGGGCAGTTTGGCCAAATTACTCAAAGCTTTAAAATATCAAAGTGGTAAAAATATTGCACCTTTTTTGGCGCGCATGCTCTATCGCCATTTGTTGATTCCTCAGGCAGACCTTATTACTTTTATACCGCTACATCCACATAAATTAAGAATAAGAGGTTATAATCAATGCCAAGAAATTGCCCTAGAACTTGGCAAAATTACGCAAATTCCGGTGAGAAATTTATTGCAAAAAAAACAGAATACTTCGGCTCAAGCCCAAATTAAAAATCAAAAAGATAGGTTACAAAGAATGCAAGGTCTTTTCCAAATTAGAGAAAAATATCAAGATTTGGTCGTTAATAAAACCATTATCATCATCGATGACGTTTTAACCACTGGCGCTACGCTTAATGCTGCCAGTCAAGCACTAAAAAAGGCCTCTGTCAAAGAAATTTTTGGTCTAATTGTGGCCTCCAAAATGGAATAATTTGAGCCATAATTCAAAGTTTTTTACACTGTAATTCAAGGATTTTTGTGTTATAATCAAAGTAGTTCTTTAAAAAGGGGATGTATTGACTTGACGTAACATCTTTTAAATAGTGGCAGATGGTCTTTGGGTCAAAGACCTAAAAAAGATCCAGACAACAAATGTCGATAAAATAATCTCAAAAGCAAAGACTGCTGTCAGCAATTTTGTTGCCAGTTTCAATGCTCCTGCTTTAGCTTATTGCTAAAAAAGGCATTTATTTATTTGTCTAAGTGATGCAAATAAGTAAGTGAAAACTCAGTCACTTGGCGGATTTTTTGAGGGCGCGTCTCAAAAAGTTCTAAGAAATAACGCGGATAAATCAGGAAAAGTTTGTTTATAAAACTTGCTGATTTTTAATCAAAAATAAACTATATCTGTAGAAATTATTTAAACACTTAGTTACGGACGCGGGCTCATAACCCGCCATCTCCACAAAGAATAATGAAGTCTAATTAACTGAAGCGTGATTTATTTAGCAAAAATTGAAGCATCATTTCTGAAATTGCTGTCTTAGAAATATTTTCCGCTCTTGGGAAAAAACAAGGAAAATTAACCTCTGTTAAATACGGATTGTTTGCTTCATCAAATATAATATCAACCCCTGAGAAATCTAAACCTAATAATTGTGTAGCTTTTATTGCAATGTTTTCGACATCTTGAGAATATTTTTTAATAGCTACCTTTGGGTTTGAACCTTCATTGGAACGAAAGTCACCTTCTGGGGCTGAGTATTCAATCGAGTCGACAACTTGATTTCCTATCACGATTAATCGTGCAGATAAAGTTGTTTTAATAAATGATCGTAAAATAAATGTTTGATCACTTTTCATTAACAGATCAACCACAGAGAATAATGAATCAAGAGAATCTATTTTTACCACACCAACACCATGACTTCCACCAACTGCTTTAAGAATAATTGGAAATCCGCCGAGATGCTTTACATTTTTAACCAAAGTAGATCGATCAGCAGAAAGTGCAAAAATTGTTTTCGGAATAGGTATATTATTTTTTTGATGAATGATTGAAGCATAGATTACATTGTCAACATATGATTGAGCTCTTTGTAAAGATTTATAGAAAGTGACGCTTTTTGTATTAATTAGCAGTTGCTCAATGATACGGCCCTTTTCAGTGGTCGAACTTCTGTAGAGCAAGTGTTGTTCTTGAATAGGCACAGGGGTTGAAAAATCAAAAGTATCCTGATCAATCCTAAGATATTCTATACCCAGTTTAGAACAAGCTTTGCTAAGAAGTTCATGCTGAAGTTGGTTGCGTACGTTCGTGATATGAACAAATTTCATGATTGTGTTATTTTAGCTTTTTTGTCTCTAACGCCTGATTTCTAGCTCTTGAGACAGGCACCCACTTTTTAAACAATCAACCTTGTTGTTCTTTACTCATTAAAAACTCTCTGATTTTATTATTATTAACATCTCTGGGCTTGCTACCATCTGGTGGACCAACCAAACCCATTTCGTAAAGTTGATCTAAAATCCTGGCGGCGCGGGCATAACCGACTGATAAACGACGCTGAATAAGAGAAGACGAAGCTTTGTCCGCTGTCAAAAAAAGCCGCGCCGCCTCCATACATCTATCATCAATCTCTGAGCTACTGCCATCAGTTCCCAAACTCCCACCAGTGACTTTACTAGATTGGTACTTAGTGACAATTTCTTCTTCATAATGCGGCTTTTGGCCTTGAGATTTAAGAAATTGAGTTAAATTATTAGTTTCCTCAGCGCTAACAAAAGTACCTTGGACACGAATAGGTTTGGGTTTGTCGGGAGCTTGAAAGAGCATGTCGCCGCGACCCAATAATTTTTCAGCACCAGGGGTGTCTAAAATGACTCGACTGTCCGTCATTGAAGTAACATTAAAAGCAATGCGGGTGGGAATATTGGCTTTAATCAAACCAGTTAAAATGTCTACTGACGGCCGTTGCGTCGCTAAAACCAAATGGATGCCAATAGCGCGCGCCATTTGGGCAATGCGGGTAACACTCTCTTCCACTTCTGATGGCGCAAACAACATCACATCGGCCAATTCATCAATTACAATCACGATGTTAGGCATGGTAGCCAATCCAGCCAGCTCGTTGTAATCATTGATATTTTTCACGCCAACTTCTTGCAACATCTTGTAACGCTTGTCCATCATCTGACAAGCCCATTTAAGCGCAGACACAACTTTATTAGGTTCAACAATCACTGGAGTTAAAAGGTGTGGAATATCATTGTAACCAGTCAATTCAACCCGTTTAGGATCAACTAAAATAAATTTTACTTCCTCTGGAGTAGCTCTAAACAAAATTGAACATATAAAAGAATTAATACAAACAGATTTGCCGGACCCAGTTGAACCAGCAATTAATAAATGTGGCATTGAAGAAATATCCACAATCGACGGATTACCTGATACATCAATCCCAAGAGCGACGGCCAATTTTGATTTGTGCTTTTTCATCGCTGGCGCAGACAGCATAGTTTTTAAAGTTACATATTCAGCACTGCGATTTGGCACTTCCACGCCAACCAAATTACGGCCAGGAATTGGCGCCTCAATACGAATTTGGCCAGTTGGTGCAGAAAGTGCTAGGGCTAAATCAGTGGAAAGAGCGGTAATCTTTGATAAACGAGTTCCTTTAGTAATGTCTAAAGCATATTGAGTCACTGCTGGACCAGGGTTATACTCAACCACTTTCGCTTGAATACCAAATGAATCTAGAGTATTTTCAATAATTGTGGCGTTGCCCTTAACGTCCCCACGATCAGCCTTACCGCCAGATTTTTGTGAAAGCAGAGAGAGAGGTGGATACTCCCAAACCATTGGCGCAGAGGCGGCATTCAGAGCTTCCTGATTGTCCAGACTGGTGGCAGCGCCAGTTTGCTTTTTAATTTCATCTTCAATGATAGCTTTAGCGCTAGTGTTATCTTGTTCAATTTCGTTGTTAAATGAAGCACCTTTTTGCAAATTGGCTTTTTTACCCAAACCAAAACTAGGAATAAAAAAACCTTTAGCTTTTTTAATTTCTTTTTCCGTTACTTGATCAGCAAAAATATCTTTAGCAGACTTCGGTTCCTTGTTTTTTCTTTTAAAAGGTTTAGCTAGACCGGCAGCTAATTCTAGAAGAGAAGATTGAGACAAAATTAAAAAACCAGCAAGCAAAACAGCAACAAAAAAAGCGTATGAACCAGGAGCGGTAAATAATTTAGCAAAATTGATAAAAAGACTTTGCCCAATTTCACCACTTTGAGCCAAGCCCATTGTGCCTAGCATCAATAAAATTGTGCCTAGCAAAATGGTCGGTTTAGACCAAGCGTGCTTGCTACGTAACATCACTAAACCAGCGGCAAAAAAAACAAAGGGCAAAAAAAGCATTGCTACACCAAAATTAGCAGTCAAAAGATCATTGATAAAAACCAGTAACTGACCTTTCCCAGTGAAAGAAATGAAAACCAAAATACCAAGCAACATTAAAAAAACCGCCACAACAGAGTAGCTAGTGTCCGTCCTCATTTTGAGGCGGATTGCTTTACGTTTTTTTCTTCTACTTTTTTTAAACTTAGCCATAATAAAGCCTTATTAAAGACTTTGTTTGTAACATTATAGGATATAACACAAAACACCAATACAAGTCAAGTACCTTTTAATTGTTTAGTTTGATAAAACCAACAACTTTAGTCAAATACGACTACATTTAAAGTGCATAAGCTGCAGCTTCTATTTAAGAGGAAAATTGTTCGGCTTGCAAGAGATAACTATAATTCCACAATAACTGGCACTATCATTGGTTCTCTCTTAATGACTTTATAAAGTTTCTTGGCCAGTTTACGTTCAATTTTTTTCTTGAGGTCATCGTCTGTTATTGTTTGCGCTTCGACCTCAATAATTTCAGCGGTTTTCTCTTTAATAAAAGCAATCACTTCATCGGCTTCCTTCATAAACACAAAACCTCTGGAAACTACTTTCATTTTTGCTAAATCGAAAGTGCCCGCAATCTTGGGAATTACTAAAACGATGATTCCTGCTTTGGATAGGGAAAGTCGATCAGATAAAACAATCGGTCCAACATCACCAATACCTAAACCATCAACCGCTTTAGCATTCAGTAAAACTTTATCAATCACTTTGATACCATTGTTATCAATTCCCAATACTTCGCCAGACTTGGGTAGTAGAACGTGTTGATTATCATAACCTGCCGCGTTGGCCACAATTTTTCTAAAAATGGCACGGTGACGGTCAGCACCACCAATTGGCATCAGATATTTGGCAGATAAAGTATCGACTAATTCTCTCTGTTCCACGCTGCTGGCGTGTCCAGAGCTGTGGATGTCTCTATTGATCTCTGGATAAACCACCTCGACGTTATTGGCAGACAATTCATCAATGGCAGCATAATAATTAATTTCATTACCAGGGATAATGTTTGCAGAAAAAATCACTTTATCTTGCGGAGTAATTTGAATAATAGGATGCTCGCCGTAAACGGCTCGCACCAAAGACGACCCCTCTTGTCCTTGGCTACCGGCAACGATAATACACAATTTATTATCGGCAATTTCAGCCAAGTGATTTTTGTCAGCTTGAATTCCATCAGGAAAATGCAGTTTGTTGAGGAGGGAAGCTGATGCAACGTTTTGCTCAACACTACGACCAACAAAAGCAACTTTGCGTCCTAATTTGGCGCAAGCATTCACTACTTGTTGAATACGATGAATATGCGAACTCATTAAAGTCACTAAAATCTTGCCTTTAACATTTGCCATTTCTTTTTCTAAGGCTGGCCCAACTGATGATTCAGATTTTGTCCAGACGTTCCTATCAACACGTAAAGAATCAACCAAAGCTAATAAAATACCTTGATCAGCCATTCTTTTTACTTCTGCCATGTCAGATAAAATACCATCTATTGGTGCTTTATCTAGTTTAAAGTCGCTCCCGTGGTAAATTTTGCCAACCGGAGTGTTAATGACAATATGTTTAGTATCTGGCACTGAATGAGTCATAGCGATCAATTCAAAAGAAAAAAATTGACTTAATTTAATCATTTTTTTGTCTGGTACCACTTGAATTTCCCGATCAATTTTTTTATCCGATAAGCGATCTTGAGCAAAGCCAGCTGTCAAAGGTGAGGCATAGATGGGAAAGTTTGGTAAATCAGGCAATAAATAAGGTAAAGCCCCAATATGATCATCGTGTCCGTGACTTAGTAACATCGCCACAATTTTCGCTCCATTTTGCACTTGTTCTTGTAAATAACTAATATCTGGAATTAAGGTATCCACTCCAGGCATGTACATATCTGGAAAGCCAATTCCACAATCTACCAGTAAAATTTCTTTTTCGTACTGATATAAATACATATTTTGGGTAACAGAACTCATCCCACCCAAAGGTAAAAGTTTAAGTTTAGACATTATTTATTGTAAATTAGTTTTTATTCTTTAAGATTTCTTAAGCAAAGACATGTACTACTCACAATCTAAGACATTATAAAAACTATTTACTCCTTTCTTTAATATTTTTTACAAATTAATTTTTATTTCTTCAAGTTACTTGAATAAAATTATTGCTCACTTTTTACTCTATAACAAAGCCTTCTTCACTGTTTCTTTGAATTCTTCGCTGCCGCTAGTTTCATCTATCCAAGCAATAATTTTAGTAATTTTGTTAAAATCTTGAATAAAAGACTCCTTCACTTGAGTGGCTCGAAGCGCCGCTGCCGGATGGTACATGGGCAAAATAAACAGAGTTCGCTCATTCCATTTAATTTTATGTAGACGGCCGTGCACTTGTGAAACCTTGACATCAGGTAAAAATTTAGCCATGCTGAAACGACCCAGAGTCACAATTAATTTTGGTTTAATTAGATTGATTTCATCATCTAAATATGGTTTAAAAGCTAAAATTTCACTAGGGAGTGGATCACGATTATCGGGTGGTCTAACTTTAATAATATTACTAATATAAACCTGATTTTCTGATAAACCACTAGCTACTAAAATTTGACGCAGCAACTGCCCAGATCGACCAACAAATGGTCTTCTTTGCACACTTTCGTAATAACCAGGAGCCTCACCAATTAACATGACTGAAGCATGTTCATTGCCTTCGCCATGCACAATATCGCTGACTTTTTGAACTAGAGGTAACTTTTGATAGTTTCTTTCCAAATCAGCTTGCAGCTCCTTGAGATCAGTGAAGTTCATTAAAGATGATTATATCAAGAATTTAAAAGATGTGAGCTTAATAAACAAGTAAGCTAAATAAAACATAAATTTAAAGTAAGTGAAAAAACAGTTGCAAATTTAAGCTAAACTAATAAGAAGGTAAGAAAATTTTATAGTTATCTGGACCAATTTCAACTTTATCGTATTTACCTTCAACAATAATACGTGCCGCCTTACGGGCGGCACCCTGAATAGTTCGCTGCAGCGTACGCACACCAGCATCAAAACCAAGTGGACGAACCATTTTAAGCCACATTTCCTCACGAATAATAAATTGATCAGCGCGCAAACCAACTTCTTTTAACACTTTGGGCATGATATATTTCTTAGCAATAGCAATTTTTTCTTCGTCAGTGTAAGAAGGCATACTAATTTTTTCCATACGATCCATCACGGCAGTGGCAATGCGACGAGTATTATTGGCCGTCGCTAAAAAGATAGCCTGCGAAAGATCAATGGGGTAATTAATGTAATCATCAGTGAAAGCATAATTTTGTGCTGGATCAAGTAATTCTACTAAAACACCCATAATATCCATGTTCGCTTCTTCGGCTGCTCGATCAATTTCATCAAGTAAAATAACCGGATTCATTACTCCAGCTTCGCACACTCCCTTGACGATTTTCCCTGGCTCGGAGCCTAAAATCAATCGAGAATTACCGCGTAGCTCTTTAGCTGAACCTATGCCACCAAAAGGAATACGCACTAATTTACGACCCAAGGCCTCTGCTAACGAATAAGCGAAAGTGGTTTTACCAGTACCCACTAAACCAACTAATAATAAAATTGGGGCAGAAAACTCTTCGTCTTGCAGATTATTCTTTTGTAAATTGAGCACCGCCAAATACTCTAGAAAACGATCTTTGACTTCTTGCATCCCAAAATGATGTTGATCAAAGATTTCTTTGGCTTTTGCAACATCCAAAGTGTCTTCTGTCTTTTTTCCAAAAGGAATACGCAAACACCAATCAATATAATGAGAAACTTTTTCATATTTCTCATCATAATTACCAATTTCAACACTGCGTTGCAGGGCGATGATTTCTTTTTTGAGCTGGTTGCGCATTGCTTCTGGCAATTCATTCTGCTCAACCTTAGCTGACAAAATAGCGATTTCCTGGTTAAGAACTTCTTGAAAATCTGACATATTTCTATTTTATTGTAGATCTAACTTAATCTTTATATTTAACTGCTACCCCAAGTCCAATTAAAAATAAAGCAAAAAGAGCGCTTAAAAAAGTATTCTCCAACGTGCCAGAGGCTGGCAACTCACTAGAGGTACTAGACGTAGTTTGGCTGGCGGTGGGCACTGCAGTAGGGACAGGGGTGGTAGTGGCTGATGGCGAACTGATGATTAAAGTAAAATTCAAACCAGTTTGGTCAGGAGCGGTAATTGCCACTGCGTGACTATCATAAGTTAAACCAGAAAGGTAACTAGACCAAGCTCCAGTTTGGTTTGCTGTAGCGTTGTAGGTCACATCGTCAATCTTAATGGCCACCGAACTGGAAGCGACAGCATTACCATAAAGCGTAAACGAATTGAAAGGATAGCTGTAAGTCGACACAGTCGTACCTATCCCAGCACCACTAAGGTCTATCGTGCCAATCTTGGTTAATTCCAAAGCAGCTACTGAGTCAACAGAACCTAAAAAAAATAAAACAAAAGACAAAAAGACTAAAATTTTCTTCATATCCGCTAGTTCATTAAACACTAATTTTGCTGCTTTGTTAACTCTAAAATTTGTGCCTTACGCAATAAACCAAGCTTGGCACCAAAATAAGCAATGACGTTGCCAGCATTTTTAACTCCCCAAGCAATGGCCATTGGAATTTGATAACCATTTAAAAGTGCTGCCACATAGCCAGCAGCAAAAGCATCGCCAGCGCCGGTACTGTCAACCAAAGCGTTAGCCTCACCCATAAATTCAAATTTTTTCTTACCAAAATAGTGTACCTCACCACCTTCTTTACCTTTAGTAATTACTACTTGAGGAAAATTTAATAGAATTTGCTCATGTAAAGGTTCCACTAGCTGCCATTCTTCTTGATTAACGAAAAAGACCTCGCAGGGAATTTGTTCGATAGAAAATGCACCGGCAACCAATGATAAAAGTTCTTTTTTACCAGGATTCCAGGACATTTTTGTTTCCTGATTATTGTTGAGTACTTTAAAAATTTTGCTTAAAGTTTCTTGGCGACCTCCAATGCTAGAAAGATGAATCCACCTGCTTTGACTTAACCAAAAAGCTGGAATATCAAAAGGATCCAATAACGAAGCCGCTCCTCGGTGTACTAAGGCTACCCTTTCTGAATTTTTAGCCACTAAAACCACCGAGCCGCCAGTTCTTTCTAACTTTTCTTGGATTAATAGATTGGTTTCTACACCCTCTTTTTGAAAATCAGCAGTAATTAAACTAGCAAATTCATCACAACCTGTTTCAGAAATCACCGCTACGTTAAGACCTAAACGAGCAAAAGCAACCGCTGTGTTGCTGGCACCACCCCCGGTAACAATGTGAAAATCTGACAATTCAAGTTTGTCACCGTAGGTTAAAGTTTGCTTATTGTCAATGCGGTTTGCTTCCAAATCATTAGACTGAATAAAGATGTCCAATAAAGAAGAACCAATAGAAATTACGTCATACATAAAGGGCAGACTTTCTGTGGTCGCTTGCTAAACCTCCCGTCTATTTTAGCTTAAAAACTAGGTCAATTTCAAGCGCCGCGCTGCCATCTCCTCTTCAAAAATCCTTAAAGCAACTTTAAATTCCGAGAGATCATTTACAATACGATAAACTTGCGACTCCTTATAACCAATCACAAAATTTTTATCAACCATATCCATAAATTCATGCCAAAATGCGCCATAAAGAATCAAGGGCTTATGATTACCATAATATAAATGTGCCAATAGCCAGGCGGTGGCCCATTCGCTTAAAGTACCAGTGCCACCTTTAAAACAAATAAATAAATCGGCAACATCCATCAATTTGAACATACGATCGATATAATTAGCAGTTTTGATCTCTTGGTCAGCAATATTTTGCACTGCTCGGCCTTCAAATTCTGGCAAATCTTGTGGATAAAAAGTTACCACTAGCGTTTTTCCTCCAGCAGCTTTGGCCCCTTCACTCGCCGCTTGCATAACACCAGGGCCGCCGCCATTGATAATAATTTTACCCTTTGAAGCAGCATATTTAGCAGCAGCAAAAGCTTCTTGATAAGTTGGATCGTGTTTGTCGCAATCAGCTCCACCAAAAAAAACAATGTTTTTGATTTTGCAAAGACGATTAGATTTTGGGATCAATACTTTTTTACTATTTAACATAAGAAAGAAACTCCTCTACAGCTCGCTTATAATCTGAAGCTTGATTGAAAGCAGAATTAACGGTTGCTCCATCAATGCCAAATTTTTGTAGTTGTTCTATGTTGGTTTGCTTGACTCCACCATCGACAAAAATTTTTACTGGTTCACCCTTAGCGATTTTTTCTTTAGCTTTCCTAATTTTTTCAAAAAGAAAAGGATTTTGTATTTGACCAGAAGCACCCGCCTCAACGCCCAAAAGTAAAATCGCGTCCATCCACTCCCAACTACTATAATCAATTGACTCGATAGGAGTAAATAAATCTAAGGCTAGACCAGCGCGCCAACTTTGTTTCTTCACTTCTTCTAAAAAAGCTACTTGATAAGACATTTTTTCAACTTGACCAAAAACTGCCCGAATGGGCAAGTGACGACAATATGCTTCCATTTCCCACACATAATCCATTGGCTCTTCAGTCATCAAGTGAAAATCAATTTGTAAACCAGCAAAATCAATGTCAACCAAGTCTTGTGGGGTAAAAGTGGGAGCATCAGCAAAAACACAGTCAACGATATCGATTTGGATAGCAGTAATTAATTGGCTACTTTTGGCTAACTCAATTTGTTTTTTAGCTACAGCCAAATCACTGGTTAAAATATTGGCACTAATGTCTAAAGGCATAGTTTTTCTTTTTCTTTAAATTGAATGACTATTTTCGTAATTACTAATTTCTGCAAGTCTTCTCCTGTGTCGTTGCGCTTGATCTACTGGAGTACTTAAAAAAATTTCAAAAAGCCGCATAATTTTTTCTGAAGACAAATAGTCACCAGCCATAGCAATCACGTTGGCTTGATTATGACTTTTGGCGTGCGAGGCTATGGCTTCGCTGTAAAGTTCAACTGCTCTAATACCTTTAACTTTATTAGCGGCAATCACCATTCCAGAGCCAGAACGACAGAACAAAATGCCTAAACTTTGTTCTGGTTCTTTTTGAGCAGCAACTTTTTGCGCCACATTAAAAGCAATTAATGGATAATCGTCATTTTCTGCATAAACCTGCGCTCCGCAATCCTCAAAACTGAGTTCAGGATGGGCCTGAGTAAGATTTTTTTTAAATTCTTCCTTTAAAGCAAAGCCTCCATGGTCAGCACCAAGATAAATTTTCATAAGGCTAATATATCATTTACAGCAAGAAAAAGCCCCGCTCAAAAGCGGGGCTATCTTTTCACAAAAAGTGATAGAGCACTTTATTTCTTCTTCAAAACTGGCATGCCAGTTCGTTTGGTTTCAACCACTTGATAAGCGGCTGGTACTGCACTTAAAGAACCTTCACGAATATCACGAGCGAAGAAGTAGATAGTTTGCACTCTACCATTCTTCAAAGTGACGTCTCTGGTGTGAAGGTAATAGGTCTGACCCTTTGAGTTTGTGTAACTATAGGCGTTTGCCATATTTTACCCTTCTTTCTCTATGGATTCATAGAGAATAATTTTTATTACTACTTAAGCCTAGCATACTTGACTAGCTAATCAAGAAGCAGTTTTGTTTTTTATATGTCAAAATATATCAAAAATGATCAAAAACAGTAATTATTTTGTCTCCGTAGCAGCTATTTCCACCTGCAATAAGATGTCTTGAAGCATCAAGTCAGAAGCCTTAGCAACTACCACTTTGACTGGTAAAACATCGGCTGAAACGGCGGCACTGCCAATATAACCAGCTTTAGAATAAGTAAGATTAAAAACGCGTTTCTTGGAGTCATCGGAGGGAGAAGCTAACCAAACTGCATATTCTTCCTTTGATTCAGGCAAATTAGCAGTCACAGTAAAATTAAATTTGCCATCCACGATTTGGTAACGTACTTCACCAGTGGCTTGATCAACACCCTGCATATCTAGGGTTGTGTAATCAGGACTACCTTTGATAATGCTATCTTGCACTTCACTTGGCAAACTTTCGACTTGTAATTGCGAATCTAATAAACTAATTGGTGTTTCGGCAGTTTTACCTTGATACCAACGCACAAACATGATGATCACCAAAATAAGGGCAATTAACGGTAAAAGATAAGGCAGTAAATTTTGCAATTTTTTTGACATATTTCCTTGCACTAAGTATTACTATGATCTCATTCTGCCGGGAAAATTTACTTTGTCAAGAGAGAGTCTTGACCGTACCAGAGGCCAATGGCAATTTTGACCACACTAGCATATTCATCACTGCGGTTAGTAAAATGATTGGTCAAAAAACCAATCATGCCTTCCTTCTTGCGTACATCTGGATCTTTCAAACGTCGACCTAAAGCTGGCCCCATTTCTTCACCAGCCAAAAGTAAATCAGACATAAAATCTGGCAAAGGAAAACGCGCTCCATTACTGTAATAGCTATTGCCATCTTGATCCATAACTACTGCCCAAACAGTCGACCAAAGCTCTGAACTATGATTGGCAAAAGCAGGTTGAAAAACTCCACCCTCTAAACCTATAAACAAAGCCTCTTCATTATCCGATACTAATTGTTGACTGTGAGCCAAAGTGCGTACTCGATAAGCACGATTAAAAGCACCCAATTTAGTTTCTTCGTCACTCATTGGTTGCACCGATACCCCACTGGTTACTTCAAAGCCTTTTACTAAAGCATTGGGAAATTGCTTTTGTGTCGCCAGCAACACTGCATTGATCTTAACTGGATTTTTGGAAGCAACAAAAAATTTCATGTAAAAATTTTATAAATGATCTTTAAATTTGGCAAAGGCGTTGGTCGCTATATCAAGCACAAAAGCTCCTCGATCTCCACCAAAGTCATAATTTGCTAAATTAGTCTGCGTTACCCAAGCATATTTTTGGTGCTCACTAGATATTTGGATTGCTGCTTGATTGGTCAAAGAGAAATCAATTCCCCAACCACAAATGATAGTAAAAATTTGCTGCTGACTATCAAAATAAGTGGAAAAATGAGTTAATTTGCTTAAATCAAAAATATTTTCTGAAACCTCTAAAGCAGTTTCTTCAAAAATTTCCCTACTGATATCGGCTAAATGAAGATTGGCAGCAGAGGTTTGCTGTAAAGCCGGCCACTCGCTGTTGCCACCTGGCAAATCCCAACAATTTGGTCTAGATATCGAACTAGAGTTGCGTTGTAAAAGCAACACTTCGCTGGAAAATTCGCCTTGACGAATAATGGCTGCTTTTTGCAGTAATTTAACATTATCTGTCAATTGTTGTTTTGCTGCCATGAATCCTATTCTCTCAAGAATGAGACAACTTAGCAAGATCAAAAGCCTTGATCACTCCTTCACAAAAACTTCACATTAATTCTTTTTTATATTTTCCTTTTAGATCTTCTGAAGAAAACCAAGCAATTTCTGTTAACTCACTCTCTTTTGGACCAAGTCAAAGATTTAGCTTTTTTATGTTTAATTAAAAGAACTTTATTGTTTTGGACAAGAAACGCCGAAACTGTAAAACAAAGTTTTGGAATCATCTGAAATAAATCAGATCAAACTCATTTGTGTTCCACTAGCTTTAGAACAAGTGAAAGAAAAATCAACCGGTGCCTCAATTAAACGGTTCCATTTATTGCGGAATTTAATTTTGCCATTTTTGAGACCATAATCATAAATATCTCGAGTAACTTCTACATCACGTAAACAATATTTTTCTAAAGCAGCAAAATCACCAGACTTGTAATAACGAATAGCATCCAAACCATCGCCATTTTTGCCAGCACCTAAAGTTTCTTTAGCAACGGCATCCAAACTAATGCGATGCCCCACACTTTTTTTGATGCGATCCATGACATCCAAAGTGGGAATCCGACTAATGTCAGCATTATAATAGGGAATAAAAGTAGGCATATCAAAACCATCGATGTTAAAACCTACCACTACGTCAGCCCGTTCCAAAAGAGGAAACAGTCGTGACAAATCTTTTTCAAAAAAAGACTGCATAATTCCTTTTTGAAAACGGTTTTCACGCACACAAACACCCACAAAAGAAATGCCCAACTTCTCAGGAAAATAACCTCCTACATCATCAAAAATTTGTTTAGTTTCAACATCTAAAATAACTTCTAACATAAAAGAATCATCTTATTTAATTTTGCTTTATGAAGTTTCATTTTGCGCTACAAATTCCCGTATTTGCGTCCAAATTTCTGGCTGATCTTTCGCCACGGTCAAATTGGCTAAGAGCCAACCTAAGGGGCAACCACCATCTAAATAAACACCAGCTGGCTCATGTACCAATACTTTGTGATCAAGCGCCAAGGCTTGCACAGTATCGGTAATATAAAGTTCGCCTGAATTGGGATTAACCGTTTGTTTTGCTAAAATGGGCCAAATTTCGGGCCCAAAAATATATTTACTAATATTAACCAAATTGGAAGGCGCCTGACCGAGAGCAGGTTTTTCAATAATTCGCTGCAAAAATTGCCAACCACCCTCCCAAACACTTTCAACTACACCATATTTATGCAATAGTTCGGTAGGTTTATGCACACAAGTCACGGCTGCTTGAGCAGCAGAATGCTTAAAACCATCAATCATTTTAGCAATTTCACTAGTTTGATTACTTGAATAAACAAAATCATCTCCCATCAAAACCAAAAAAGCTTCTTCATCTTTAACGTAATCTTTAGCTAACATCACTGGTACCGCCGTGCCGTAGGGATCACTATCTTTTTGTTTCACAAAATGAAATTGCGCTTTTTGGTGTAAACCACTAATTTGTTTATATAAATCTTCCTTATGAGTAGCGAGTAAATACTCACGCAAGCGTTGGTTTTCACGATAAAAATGTAAAACTTGATAATTATGGACGTTAACCACAAAAATAATGTCCTCAATGCCTGCCTTAACGCAGTCATCCACTACATAATCAATTAAAGGCCGTTCCAAAATGGGTAGCATTTCTTTTTGAATAGTTTTAGTAATTGGCAAAAAGCGAGTGCCAAAGCCAGCGCAAGTAATAATTGCTTTTCTAATTTTCATAAGCCCCACGAGTCTAATGTATTTTACTTATTTTATAAAGGTTTAATTCGTTTAATGTATTGCTAAACTTTCTGAGGCGATGCGGTTTAATTCCATCAGACGATCTCTAACAACTGTAGCAATATATTTGTTAATTCCCTCTAAATCTAAGCTCTGATCGCTACGACGATAAGTGGGCAACTCTTGCCACAACGTTTCTCCTAAACAGTAGCCTTTAGCTCCATTTTCCATAGCCATACGAAATTTTTCCTTAAAAACATCATAACTGTCTCGCTCATCTGCCATAACTAAGCACGGCACATCTAGTTCACTGACAATAGTAGCCATTGCTAATGGATCAGACGGATTTTGAATGACTAAAATGTCTACCAAAGATCTTAATTCTTGAATGGCAAAAAGCTGATCACAAGCAAAGTCAACAACGTTGACTTTGGATTTTTGGTCTTTTGGTAACACAAATTGAGCGTAATCATAAATTTTGAGTTTCAGTAAAAAATCAATGTTCAACATTTGAGAATATTCTCGAATTTCAGCTAGCAACTGTTTCTTTTCAATCGCTTTAGCTTCGCTTGGATGGAAATCAAGCTCCAATTTGGCCAAAGCATAATTATTGCTAATTTCTTCTAGACTAAAATTGGGAAAAAGTAGGGGCATGCTATCTGGCAAATTTTCCCTGTCTTGTTGTAGAGATAATAAGGCTCCAGCATTTTTGGCTTTTTGGTCTAAAAATTTAAAAGTGTAAATTGGATCAAAAATGATACCAGTAACCTCTTTACTTAAAGTGAGTAATTGACGATTAATTGCGTCAAGCAAGACAATATTGTCTGGTAAAGATAAATCCAAACCTAAGCTGTGGGCCAAATCACGATTATGATCAAGCTCAAGAATAGCAAACCAACCAGCACTACTTTGTAAATAGTTAGAATGCATAACAAAAATAGTATACACGATACATAGAATAGATACGAAAAATCACTACCAAAATGACTAGGCGCGAAAAAAGCCTAATATCTTCTGCCGCCATTATTACTTCGCCCACCAAAGGAAGGGCGTCGCTTATAATGAGTACCATTGTTGCTAGTACGACGACCGTTATCTTCACGTTCGCCACGGGCTGCAGCTCGTTCTTTTTGCTGTTGTTCTTGCTCTTTACTAAGCATCGTTAAGGCAACTTTGCCTTCAAGATTGTATTCTTTGACTCGCACATGAACTGAATCACCAACTTTATAAAGATCATTGGCGTCTTTGACGTACTCGCCAGACATGTTGGAAACATGCACTAAACCTTCACGGCCAGGTAAATATTCTACAAACATCCCATAACCTTCAACTCTAGTAACAGTACCATCAAATTCATCATCAACAACCACTTCACGAATAATGTCTGTAATCATTTGCATAGCTTTATCAATGGCAAGCTGGTTCGGAGAAGAAATATTAATCACCCCACTTTTATTTTCTTTATCTTCTTCGACATTCACTTCCGCGCCAGATTTTTCAATGATGTCTTTAATGACACTACCACCAGTGCCAATCACCGCACCGATTTTTTCAGCGGGAATAGTAAGCTGGGCAACTTTTGGAGCGTATGGACTCAGGGATTTTCTCGGTTGCGCAATACATTTAAGCATTTCGTCCATGATGTGCATACGACCCTCACGAGCTTGACCAAGAGCTTTAACTAAAATTTCTTTGGGAATACCTTTAAGTTTGATATCCATTTGAATAGCAGTGATACCCTCTTTGGTACCAGCCACTTTAAAATCCATATCTCCAACGTGATCTTCTAAACCTTGAATATCAGAAAGGATCACGAATTTTTCACCGTCAGATATTAAACCCATGGCAATACCTGCAACGGGTTTTTTAATTGGGACGCCAGCAGCCATTAAAGCCATAGTGGAACCACAAACTGAGGCCTGAGAAGTCGAACCATTAGAACTCATAATTTCACTCACGACATGAATAGTGTAAGGAAATTCTTCTTGACTAGGAATCATCGGCATCAAGGCACGTTGTGCGAGGGCACCATGACCAATTTCACGACGTTTAGGATAGCCAATCCGTCCTGCTTCACCAGAAGCATAAGGAGGCATATTATAGTGATGAAAATAATGATGAGTTTGCTCTCCTGCCATATCTTCAACCAATTGACCCAAAGAAGGATCGCCTAAAGTCACCACTGTTAAAGCTTGAGTGGCACCGCGTTTAAACATGGCGCTGCCATGCACTCTAGGTAATAAGTCTACCTCACACCAAATCGGTCTAATTTGCGTGGTGTTGCGACCATCTGGACGAACACCATCTTCAAGAATCATGCGACGAGCTTCTTCATTCATGAGCTCACGAAATATATCAGTTAATAAACTTTCTGTTAATTCGCTTACTTCACCTTCAGCTAATTTGGCATTTTCTTCTTTTATAATAGTGGCTACTAATTCGTCTAAACCAGTTGGTTCAAGCACGCCTTCTTTTTTAACCATCTCACTGATTTGAGTTTGGTAGCTACTCGCTAAATGGTGGATAAGAGCTTGTTTTTTTGCTACTTTTTCCGGGTCTTCTGTTGCCACTAGGACTACTTTTTCTTTGCCAACTTCCGCTACAATCTGCTCAATTTGAACACAAATTTTACTCGCTTCTTCTTGAGCACGCAGTAGTGCTTCAATCATCACCTCTTCAACCACTTCATTGGCGCCTGCCTCAACCATCACAATGGAATTTGCAGAAGCAGAAACAATTAAATCTAAATCATTTTTTTCTATCTGGCTGCGCAAAGGATTAATAATAAATTGTTTGTTTTCACCTAAACTAAGACGCATTCCTGCCACTGGGCCATCAAAAGGAATATCAGAAATTTGCAAAGCAATGCCAGTGCCAAGTAAAGCAATCACGTCTGGCTCATTTTCGCCATCATATGACAAAACTGTGCTAATCACTTGCACTTCATTGGTAATGCCATCGGGAAAAAGTGGACGCATGGTGCGATCAATTATTCGAGCACGTAAAACCGAATCGTCACTAGGACGACCATCACGTTTGACCCAACGCGAACCTTTAATGATGCCGCCAGCATATAATTTTTCCACAAATTCAACAGATAATGGGAAATAGCCTAAACTGACTTGTCTGCCGAGAGCAACAGTAGTATGCACTACTGTCTCGCCGCAAGTAGCCAAAACAGCGGCGTTCACTTGTTCACTAAATTTGCCAATTTCTATATGAATGACTTTGTCACCCACGGTAATATCTTTCTTATAAGTATTACCATACTTGGGATAAGACATATTTTTTCTTTCTTGTCCTTTTTGATAGAGGACGATTAAGGGAAATTCAAAGGGGAGTGAGTATTCTGAAAAGAAGAGAAAAGCTTCTCGTCTTTTTTGAATCCTCAAGAACTCACCTTGAGTTTCCTAACTAATACAGGAGCTATTATAACAGATGTAGCCAAAATAGGTAAAAACTATTTACTTAAGCCAAGTTTATTGATTAGTTTGCGATAACGCTCTTCACTTCTTGAAAGTAAGAAATTTAACAAACGACGTCTCTTAGCAATCTGCTTCAATAAGCCTTTGCGAGAATGATTGTCTTTTTTATGTTGCTTAAGATGCTCAGTCAATTGCTCAATTGAAAAAGTTAACAAAGCCACCTGTACCTCAGGGGAACCAGTGTCACCCTCAAAAAGAGCAAAGTCCTTGATGATTGAAGCTTTATTTTGTTTTGCTAATGCCATAATTTCCTTTCGCCTTTAAATTCCTAGTCAGCTTAAACCAAGAACCAAAGTAAGCATCGTTAATAGTGGGGCTTATTATATCACGAATTGCCGATTACAAAGCTATAATCAGCTTTCTTTTTTATAGGCCACAATTAAATCACCTACTTGAAAATCAATTTTTTTATTTTTGAAAGTTAAACCACCTTCGTTTTTGGTGCCAATACGCTCAATTTCATCTTTACCGTGTTTCATGGTTTTAAGCACTGGATTGGCAATAATTGTTTCACCACGCTTAAGATGCAATAAATCAGTTTTTTTTATTTCACCAGTTTTGACTCTCACTCCGGCAATCGTTTCACCTTTCATGGTAAAAATTTGCAAAATTTCCGCTTCGCCAGTGACCACCTCGTCAAAAGTAGCATCAAGCAATTTCAACATGCTTTGTTGTAAATCTTCAATCAAATGATAGATGATGTTATATTCTTTAATTTTTACCCCCATATTTTTTGCAATTTTTTTCTGGGTATTATTAACT
This sequence comes from Candidatus Pacebacteria bacterium UBA1364, assembly GCA_002306345.1. Classification (GTDB taxonomy): domain Bacteria; phylum Patescibacteriota; class Microgenomatia; order UBA1400; family PJMF01; genus UBA1364. Next base: position 59,999 of record DBRQ01000002.1, read on the forward strand.
TTAACGTTAAAAGCAATTAAAAGTACTTTACCATCACGAGCTAATTCCATATCTTGCTCAGTAATTTGACCTACTCCACAAGCAATCACTTCCACACTGTCTTTGTCTAAACTTTGCAGAATTGCTTCCAATGTACCTTTCACATCGGCCTTAATGATCAATTTAATTTTTTCTTTTTTACCCAACATAAAATCTAAGTCTATGTTTTCCCAATTAATTTCGTCACTTAGATGAAAAGATTTTTCTAATTCCCCGGTGCGACTAAATTCGTTGGTTAAATCTTGATTATAGTTAGCATGAGCATCACGAATCACACTACCCACCTCGGGCACTGCATCTAAACCAATAATTTCAGCTGGTTCTCCTGGTAAAACTTGTTGCATGGCTTGACCATTCTCATTCTCTAGCAAGCGCACTCGACCGGCAATATTATCGACAATTAAATCTTGGTGAATCACTAAAGTACCAGCACGGACGATAACGTGTGCTATTGGCCCTTTATTTTTTTCTTTAGTTGACTCAAGTACCACCGCTTCTAGAGGAGCACTTGGATCAGCTCGCAGTTCAAGTAAATCCGTCATAGCAATAATTATTTCTAACAATTTATCAATGCCAGCGCCAGTTTTAGCAGAAATTTCTACCACCTCGATATCCCCACCATATTCTTGGACCAAAACACCAGCTTCGGCCAACTGACTTTTAACTACTTCCAAATGTAAATCTGGTAAATCAATTTTATTAATCGCTACAATGAAAGGTACTTTGCTTTCCTTGATAAAACGAATTGATTCAAGCGTCTGAGGCTTAACGCCATCATTGGCTGCCACTACTAAAATAACTAAATCAGTCACTTGCGCTCCACGTTGGCGCATTTTGTTAAAAGCAGCATGTCCAGGGGTATCAATAAAAGTAATTTTCTGCCCCTGAAATTCAATCTGATAAGCGCCAATGTGTTGGGTAATTCCACCGGCTTCACGAGAGACAAGATTAGAATGACGAATAAAATCCAAGAGCGAAGTCTTGCCGTGATCGACATGACCCATAATGGTAATAATTGGCGCTCTTTTTTGCATCATAACTTAAATTTATTTCTGAGTTGCTTAGACTCCGCGTTTAGTTTCTTGTTCCAAATACTCAGCCACTTTCGCTAAAAGAATTTTTTGGTCAACTTCATTAATTTCGTTCATATTGACCCATTTATCTCTAAATCTAACTAAATCTGCTAAAGTAGTTAATTTATGCTGAATCAAAACTTCTCGAGTATCAGCTTGTAAATCAAAGGTATCAATTTCATAGTCTTCTTTACCCGTTACAGCTGATTGAACCTGACCAGCAGCCGACTTGACGGTGATTTGATAGCCAGTTAATTTCGCGGCTAAACGAACATTTTGGCCACCACGACCAATAACCAGTGACAATTGATCATCCGGAGCAGTTACTGTCACTAAACGAGATTTACTATCAATGTCAATTTTTAAACCTTCAGCCGGTGCTAAGGCAGCCTGGAGCAACAAGCGATCATCGGCTGAAAAAGGAATAATATCAACTTTTTCATTATTAAGTTCTTCAATCACTTTTTGCACCCGCACCCCGCGCTGGCCCACACAGGAACCAACTGGATCAACGCCATCCTGGGTAGATTTGACAGTTAATTTAGTGCGCACTCCAGCCTCGCGGGCAATAGCCACAATTTCGACAGCTCCTGAAGATACTTCTGGTACTTCACGTTCAAAAAGTTTACTGACTAAAGAAGCAGTAGCACGAGTAACGATAATTTGCTCCCCATGCGGAGTTTCACTAATTTCTTTAATCAACACCGCGAGACGTTGATTTAACCGATAAAATTCACCGCGCATTTGTTCTTCTGGAGGCATAACTGCCTGACCACGACCAATATCCATAATCACACTGCGACCTTGCATACGTAACACTTGACCTGTCACCACCTCACCAATGCGATCTCTGTAAGCAGCAATGATAGTATCGTGTTCACTCCTTCTAATCCGTTGTAAAATCACCTGTTTAGCAGTTTGAGCGGCAATACGGCCAAAACCGGCTGGTGTAACGTCCTCTGCCTTTTTTTCATCCCATTCTAAAACTTCCAAGTTTTCTGCATCTTGCTTAATAATAGGAGCTTTAAAAATACGAGCCGCCCCGTTATTCTCATCTAAATCAACATAATAATAAAAGCTCTCATCAAGATCACCCATTTGTTTACGATAAGCTGACACTAAAGCTTGACGAATGGCTTCATAAATATCTGCTGGATCAATTTTGCGCTCAGTAGCAATTTGATTGATAGCAGCGGCAAATTCAGTTCTGGATAAATTAGCATTTTGTACAATCGCCATAAATTCATAATTTAATCTTCCTTCTCATGATCTCTGGAGCGGATTTATCCGCTGCGATGTTCAAATGCATCGTTAGATTAAATTATTCCTTTCTATATTTTTATTTTTACGTTCTTAATTTTAGTTGATTTCAGTGCATTAAAATAAATCCGTGAAGCGAGCTGATAAATAAATATAAATAAGCAATATATCTATAAAACAGCAAGTCCACCAAGCAAAACAAAGATTGTTAACTCAAAAAAGCAAACAATTCTAGTGTAACGTGACTCATTTTAATGTACTAAGACAACTACTTATAAAAAAAGGACTTGTTTCTCAACAGTCCTTCCCTTAATTAAACAACTGGAGGATATTATAACAAAAAAAACCTACAAATTCAAATCAGCTAGGGTTTCCACTGCCTGGCGTTGCTCGCGAGTCAGTTTTTGCGGAATATCCACAATCAAACGCACATACAAATCACCTTTGCCACGGCTTTGTAAATGTTTAATGCCTTCACCACGCAAACGAATTAAAGAATGAGAAGGAGTACCTGGTCTAACTTTGAGTTTTAATTTGCCATCCAAAGTAGTAACTTCAATCTGCCCACCCAAAGTAGCCGTACTAAAAGGAATTTTTTCATCCACAAACACATCGTAGCCATCTCGTTTAAAGCGGGGATGATTACTGACGCTAATAGAAATATCAAAATCATCAAAACGAATACGAGTGCCGTCATTGGCCCCGGCTGGTACACGAATCTTTTGTCTTTTACCATCAATTTCCACTATTTTTTCTACACCAAAAACTGCCTCCATAAAATCAATTTGCAGTGAGTAGTGTGGGCGGCGGCGCTGGCCACGGCCAGCAAAGCCGCCACCAAAAAACTGTTCAAAAATTTCAAATGGATCACCAAAATCAAAATTACCACTATTCGCACCAGAACTAGAACTTCGATAAGACCAAGAAAAAGGCCCGTTGCTTGAAGCATTGCTAAAACCACCAAATGGCCCTTGACCACTGCCCATCCCAGAGGATGGATCAAAAGCAGCGTGACCAAATTGGTCATAGGTCTGCCTTTTTTTGGGATCAGAAAGAACCTGATAGGCTTCGTTGATTTCTTTAAATTTAGCCTCTGCACCAGCCTCTTTGTTGCGATCAGGATGATATTTAAGAGCCAATTTACGATAGGCAGACTTAATATCTGCTAGACTAGCAGTTTTGCTGACTTCCAAGACTTCATAGTAATCGCGCTTAGCTGACATAAAGGTAAATCTTTAATATTCCATCCTCACTATTCTTTTATTCTTGAAGCGTTATTCTTTAACCACTTCACCTTCNNTTATCGTTGCTGCCAGTTGCATCCTCAGCTTGAGATTGCTTGGTGTCAGAAGCAGCTTTAGCTGCCGCAGCTTTTTGCATCGCTTCGCCAATCTTTTGGGATGAAGTCATCATGGCCTCAATAGCTTTATCTAAATCTTCTTTACTGACATCATCTTTGGCTGCTAATTCCTTGAGTTGTTTGAGGTCCTCCTCAATTTTCTCGCGGTCAGCTTTTTCCAAATTGTCACCATATTCCTTGACTTGTTTTTCCATTTCAAAAGCTATGCTGTTGGCTTTATTTTTGGTTTCAATCAATTCTTTTTTGGCTTTATCAGTTTCAGCGTATTTTTCTGCCTCCGCTTTCATTTTTTCGACTTCTTCTTCGGACAAATTAGTACTGTTTTGGATAGTGATCTTTTGCTCCTTACCAGAAGTTTTGTCTTTGGCAGTGACGTGCAAAATACCGTTACTATCAATGTCAAAAGTGACTTCTATTTGAGGAATACCACGCATCGCAGCAGGAATACCGTCTAAAATGAAACGACCTAGGCTTTTATTATCAGCCGCCATTTCACGCTCGCCTTGCAAAACATTAATTTCAACTTGAGTTTGGTTATCGGCGGCAGTGGAGAAAACCTGAGATTTACTGGTTGGAATCGTGGTATTTCTATCAATTAAAGGCGTACGAATACCACCTAAAGTTTCAATTCCTAAAGTCAAAGGAGTAACATCAAGCAAAACAATGTCATTCACATCACCAGAAATGACTCCGGCTTGAACAGCAGCACCAATGGCCACCACTTCGTCTGGATTAACACCTTTATGCGGCTCTTTGCCAAAGAATTTTTCCACCACTTCTTGAACTTTAGGCATTCTAGTCATTCCACCTACCAGCACCACTTCATTAATGTCTTTGGCTTCCAACTTGGCATCTTTGAGAGCTTTTTTCACTGGTTCGATAGTTTTTTTGATTAAATCATCAACTAATTCTTCCAATTTTGCTCTAGTTAGAGTTAAAGTTAAATGTAAGGGCTGGCCATCATCACCTTGAGTAATAAAGGGCTGGTTAATTTCCGTGCTGGCAGAAGCTGAGAGTTCAATTTTGGCTTTTTCGGCTGCATCTTTGATGCGTTGCATAGCCTGTAAGTCTTTACTCAAATCTTTACCTTGGTCTTTTTTGAATTCCGCCACAATCCATTCGATAATAACATTATCAAAATCATCACCCCCTAAAAAAGTGTCACCGTTGGTAGATTTCACTTCAAAAACACCGTCTCCAATTTCCAAAATGGAAATATCAAAAGTGCCACCACCAAGATCATAAACGGCAATAGTTTGTGAACCTTTTTTATCGAGACCATAGGCTAATGCGGCAGCCGTTGGTTCGTTAACAATGCGCTCCACCTTCAGTCCAGCAATTTCACCGGCCTGTTTGGTAGCTTGACGTTGAGCATCATTAAAATAAGCTGGCACAGTAATGATGGCACGTTCAACTTTTTCTCCAAGAAAACTCTCGGCATCGACTTTAGCTTTGGTAAGAATTTTGGCAGAAATTTCTTGTGGTGTGTATTTTTTACCATCAATATTAACCACTGCCATGCCATCTTTACCCTCAACTATTTCATAAGAAACGTGTTTAATAGCTTGTTTTACTGCTTCATCGTTTAACTTGCGACCCATAAATCTTTTGACTGAATTAACAGTCTTTTTAGAATTAAGAATCATTTGACGTTTGGCTGGATCACCAACGAGGATTTCATTGTTTTTAAAACCAACAATGGAAGGAAAAGTATTGCGACCTTCACTAGTTGGGATAATAGTCGGGCTACCACCTTGCATTACGGCGACAGCTGAGTTAGTAGTTCCTAAATCAATTCCAATAATTTTTGACATAATTTTCGCGAATGATTTTTACTTGCTTAAGATGACTCGAACAGATATATCTTCTCTAATCATCGTCGCTTAGGTAAAAATTATTCACTCCTTTCTTTACTATTTTTTAAATTACTTTTTAATTTCTTTTAAAGGCAAAGTTATTCCCTGCCTTTTTCTCATTGTCCGAGTATTTTAGCAGACTAAACCTTTGACTGCTAGTATGAATTTATCACTACTTATAAATCTCTTTTCACTTAAGATAAAACCACTTTTGCATGCTGAATGACTTCGCCATTCAGCATATAACCTTTACGTACCACTTCCACCACTTGCTCACCATCACCTTTTTTGTCCACTGCTTCCATAGTTTTTAAATCAAATTTTTTACCAATGACTTCAATTTCTGTCAAACCAAAATCATGCAACTCTTTCCAAAATTCGTCAATCACCATGTCTAGACCTTGATTCTTAATGTTTGCAGCCGCCAAAGAAAGATGTTCTAAAGGTTGTAATAACGCCTGACACAAATCTTTATTGGCCATCTTGATAAAAACCAACCTTTCTTCCTGAACACGACGTTGTAGATTCTGATAATCGGCCAAGATTCTTTTCTCTCTTTCCAAAGAGCTAGCCAATAAACGTTGCAATTCCTGAATTTTTTTCTGCTCTTCACTAGTTGTTTCTTCAGTTTTCTCCTGCGAAACGGTCTGCTTGTCTTGTTTTTTTTTCATAATAATCTTCAATTTATTATTAATAATGTTTTTCTAGATCTTAAATTTTAAAAGTCCATAGAAGGAGCTGACTTGTAAATATAAACAAAATGAGAATGTTTATAAACAGCAACTTCTTTGAGTGAGACAAAGATTGTCAACTTCAATGAAGCAAACAATTTTAGTCGAACATGACTTTTTAAAGTTCAAGATCTAGAAAAAACTAGTCAGCCATACTTTCAATTAAACCTTTGAAATATTTCATGATCGGCAAAACATATGAATAATCAAAGCGAGTGGAACCCAATACTCCAAAGCGACAATTGCTAACAGGCAAATCAACAAACATAATGCTAATTTGATCCAAATCTTTATTGCCTAAATCTTGACCAAAAACTACTTTAACAGCATTTTCACTGTGATTACTGTCAAAAATTTGGTCCATTAACTGCTCTTCCTCAATCATCTGCAAAACTTGCCTGGTTAAATTGATGTCATAAAATTCTGGCATTTGCAGCAAATTGGCGTAACCAGCATGAAACATTCTGCCTTCGGCATTCATGGCAATCCCCAAAGCGTGAGATTTCTCCGCCAAAACTTTGGAGGTTTCATAGAGTAAATCTTCCATTTTATCGCGATAACGCCAAATTTTTTCTTTGACACTTACTTCATCGGCTACCGACAACTCTTTTTCTTTGACCAATTCATTGATGTAAAGACGCATGGCTAAAGCAGTGGGCACGCGACCAGCACTAACGTGAGATTTCATGAGATAACCCTGTTTGGTTAAGTAAACCATTTCATTACGAATAGTAGCCGGGGAAACACCGATGTTGTACTTTTTATCAATTTTTTCTGAACCAACTGGAGCACCTGTTTCAATAAATTCTTCAATAATGGCACGTAAAATCTGAATTTGTCGAGCAACGAGATCAATCATATTATAGACTCCTTACAGAATAACAAATTATCGCTTTTGTGTTTATTTTTATTCATTATAAGTCACGTTCTCATCCTTACGTAAGCTATGCTACTCTCGTCACCGAGAAATAATTAAAATGTAGCAAAATCTTACGCAAATTCAACAAATTTTTATTTCGTAAAGAACCTGTTAGCAATCATAGCTAGAGTTTGCTAAACTGTCAATTGCAAATTAGTCAATCCCAAATTGCATCACCTAGATAATAGTACATAAAGCGCTAGACAAAAATTTTAACAAAATTTGGCTTATGGCAATTTTTTTGTTACCATAAAATGAGAAAAAGAACTGGTTTGAATATAAACGAATCTATTGTAAACTAGCCCATTTTTGAATAATTACAAAAATCTTCATGCAACAAAAATACCCCATCAATCCCAGACTAAAAAAAAGGAGAAAAACTATTTTATCTTTTTTAGTCTTGCTCGTTGTGGTTAAAGTGGTACTAGCAGGCACTTGGCAAATTAAAGTAGTGCGGCAATTTTTTGGACAAGCCGGGGGAACAGAGGCCAATTTAATTATTGACGTGACGGCCATTCTTGGGCCAATGCCTAGACCTTGGAGAAATTTAGCTCAAGGTGGTGAAGATCATAATTGGCGCATCGGTAACCTGACCGGACGAATTGCCGCCCTGAAACCAGAATATATCCGTCTAGATCATATTTATGATTTTTATGACATTGTGCAGGGCAGCCCAGGCCAGATTACCTTTAATTGGACAAAATTTGATTTAGTAATTGACGACATTCTCAAGACTGGTGCTAAACCCTACATTTCTTTAAGTTATATGCCGCCAGCCATTTCTTCGGGAGATATTTTAGCCTATCCAAGTAATTGGGCCGATTGGCAATTAGTGGTACAAAAAACCATTGAACATATCAGTGGCACTAGGGGCATCCGAGATGTTTATTACGAAGTTTGGAATGAGCCTGATTTATTTGGGTCATTTAAATATTACGGTGATAAAAATTACTTAACTTTATATGCTTATGCTAGTGCTGGTGCTCAAAATGCTCGTGGGGTTTTACCTTTCAAATTAGGTGGTCCGGCAAATACGGCACTTTACAAAAATTGGTTTAATGCGTTCTGCCAAGCTTGTGTTAATAACCAATGGCGTTGTGATTTTTTCTCTTGGCACCGCTACACCACTAATCTTGATCAATACGCTCAAGATATGCAATCTGCTAAGGAATGGATCAAGGCCTATCCGCAATTAGAACCAACTATGGAATTTCAAATCACTGAATGGGGTCATAACAGCGATAATAATGCAGGTTATGATTCACAATATGGCGCCGCTCACACTGTGGCCGCTGCCATTGCCATGATGAATAATGTACAAAGGGCCTTCGCCTTTGAGATTCAAGATGGTAAAGATCCTACTGGTAAAAACTATTGGGGGCGCTGGGGGCTGTTTACCCACAATGATTTTGGGGCCAATAGTAAACCACGCTACAGAGCTTTAAAAATGTTGGATAGTATTGCCGACCAACGATTACAGCTGACTGGTTCTGGTTCTTTTGTCAAAGCTTTAGCGGCCAAAAATGATCAAAGTGAGATCGAAATCATTATTGCCAACTTTGACCCCAAATCATCACATAGCGAATTAGTGCCAATTACTTTCATTAATATCGAACCAGGATCGTACACACTTAATGAAGAATTTCTTGGTGGATCAAGAAAAAGTCAACAAATTGCCACTAGTGCTGCGGCTTTACGAAGCGAAATTTTTATGCCTATTAACGAAGTGGCAAAAGTAACATTGATCAAAAATTAAGTAAGTTTTCATCTGTATGACAAGCGTAAACTTAAAAATTAATTAAGGTCTGCAATTTTTTACGAAAATGAGCAAA
>DBRQ01000002.1:69140-147747 GCA_002306345.1 Candidatus Pacebacteria bacterium UBA1364
CCTGAACAATGAGCAATCACTGGTGTACCAAAAGCCATCGCCTCAATAGGTACCATCCCAAAATCTTCGTCTTCAACTGGATAAAGTAAAACTCTAGCATCGCGATAGAGTGTCGCCAATTGTTGATCATCTACTCCTCCCAAAAATTCCACTGTTTCACCAGCCATCGCTTTGAGGCCATCAAGCATGGAACCGGAACCAACTACCTTCAAGGGCAAACCCAATTGTGTGGCGACTTTTATGGCTAATTCGGGATGTTTGGCCATGGCTAAGCGACCAGCGTAAAAATAATAAGAATTTTTTTTCTTTTGAGTAAAAGTCTGTAATTCCTTGGCACTTAATCGATGAAAAAAAGTGGCAGCTTGGTCATAAATCTTAATTGGCGGATTGATAATAATACTTTCTCGTTTGTAAAATTTCTTGATTCTTAGGGCTGTTTCTTGAGAATTGGCGATTAAAACATCTGGATTTTGAGCAGCTTTAAAATCCATTTGTCTGACAAAATGATTGAGTAAATTTCCAGCAAATCGCGTCCATGGATTAGCTTGCCAATTACTTTTAGCACTGTAACCATATAAAACTCTTGGGGGAGTATGACAATAACAATAATGTTTGCCATTTGGCACTTTAGAGGCCTTGGCAAAATAAGCGTTGGTGGAGCTAATCACTACGTCATAGGCACTAAGGTCAAATTGTTCAAAAGCCCATTTAGCAAAAATGCGCATTGGTGAAAAAAGTTTTTTATAAAAAGGAAATTTTGTTAATTTACTTTGATGAATTTCCCAATTAGCAAAACGCTGCCAATCTTGTCCCATAGCTTTTTGGTCAACAAAAGCAGTATAAACTGGTGCATCGGGAAAAATCTCATGAAGACTTTCTAAAACACGCTCAGCGCCGCCATATTCTCGCAGGTAATCGTGTACCAAGGCCACTTTAAGGGCAGTATTGTTTGACATAATTGTTCATTGCTCACAATTTTATAATTTTAACCGTTATGACTTATTAAAACAGGGCTTCCTGTACTGAGGTTTCAAAAGCATCTCTGGGCAACGCACTGATTAAAGATTTAAAACCCAAACTCTGAAAAATTTGAATCACTTGATTTTTATCATAGGAAGTTACCCGACAATCTTCTAGATTAAAGTCAATAGGCGCCTGACATTCAATGGTAGCTAAATCTTTACTCATTAGGGCTGATGCTTGACCATTACGCAATTTTTCTAATAGATTACCTTTAAGCAAGTTGTCGCCTTGCGCATTATGAGCTAAAAAGTCATAAATATTTTCCACAGTCCCAAATCTTTGAATCAAGGCAATTGCAGTTTTCGGGCCTATACCCTTAATACCAGGAATATTATCGGAACTATCACCCATTAAAGCCTTTAAATCAATCACCTGCGAAGGTTTAATACCTAGTTTTTTTTCGACTAAGTCCTCATCATATTCAATGTCGCCTTTTTGTTTGCCCCGAGCGGGCATCCAAATGTGAGTGTCGTTGTCAACTAATTGAAAAGCATCTTGATCGCCCGTCACAATAATTGTCAATAATTGACCATCTAGGTTTTCAACTTTGCAATTCACTGTACCAATTAAATCATCAGCTTCAAAACCTTCCACTTCAAATTTAGGAATGCCGAGGGCTGTCACAATGTCTTTAATAATTTGAATCTGCGGGATTAAATCATCGGGCATTTTGGCTCGTTGTGCTTTATAACCATCAAATTTTTTATGCCGGAAAGTGGGTTTTTGATGATCAAAACAAACAGCCGCATATTCAGGCTCAAAGTAAGTAATGGCATTCAACAGCATTTTGCTAAAACCAAAAACGGCATTAACTAGTTGGCCATTTGGGTCGGTTAAATTAGGTAAGGCATAATAAGCACGGTAAATCAGAGCATGAGCATCAACTAAAAGAAATTTTCTGCGAGAAGACATGCATCTATTCTAACATTACTTTTTTTTATTATTTATTTTGTGCTCACCGGTTTGTAAAATAATAAAATCAGTTTTCCTTTTGGTTACATCAAGATCTTCGATGATTTGATCCAGTTTTTTGTCCATTCTCTCCCATTGGTAATTGTCTCGTTTACGATGTAATTGAATCACTAAACTACCAATGATACTACTAGTCATAACGACACCTATGACTTGCAAAACTATACCCAATACTCTGCCTTCAAAAGTTACTGGCACTACATCACCATAACCCACCGAAGTGATCGTTGACACCATCCACCAAATTGCATCTCCAAAGTTATTAATTGTCGCTTTTGGTTGTCCAGATTCTAAAGGAACTATTAAAATAGCAATCGAAAAAGAAAGAAAAAGCAAGGCAGTCAGAATTTTACGTAAAGTACGTTGACGCAACAATTGGGCGAGTATATTTCTCATATTAAATACACATTTTTAATATTATATTGCTTTGGCTTTAGGTACACCCATGAGTTTTGCAAACTCATCAGCATCTAAAGTTTCTTTATCGAGCAAACTTTCAGCAATTCTGTCTAAACTAGCACGGTGTGTTGTCAATAAACTAACTGCTTTTTGTTCAGCTTCTGTAATATAGTTTATGATTTCTTCATCCACTTTTTCCTGCATTTTGCTGGAGGGACGATTTGGTTCACCCCAAATACGATTATAGTCTTCACTTTCATACTGAGAACCAAAATTCATTGGCCCTAATTTACTCATGCCAAAATACATCACCATGTTACGAGCAATGCGAGTGACTTGATCAATATCATTACTGGCTCCAGCCGTCTGTTCTTTAAAAATTAACATTTCCGCCGCTCGACCGCCCAACATTACAGTCATATTATCAATTAGTTCGGACTTTAACACTTGTAACTTGTCTTTTTCCGGAGGAGTAAAAGTGTAACCCAAAGCCTGACCTCTAGAAACGATAGAGATACGATGCACTGGATCAGCATAGGGTAAGACGTGAGCCAAAACTGCGTGACCGGCTTCGTGATAAGCGGTCATTCTTTTTTCTTTTTCGTCTTGTAGACGTTTCTTACTTGGCCCATATTTAGTCTTAAGTGAAGCTTCTTCAATGTCTTCCATGGTAATTTCTTCACGACTTTCTCTAGCAATAGCGATCGCCGCTTCATTAAGCATATTTTCTAAATCAGCACCAGAAAAGCCAACTGTGCGCTTAGCCACTTTATCCCAATCTAAATCTTTGGTAAAAGTTTTATTTTTGGCGTGGATGCCCAAAATAAATTTACGTTCTTCTAAGTCTGGCAAGTTGACTTGTACACGACGGTCAAAACGACCCGGTCGGACTAAAGCTGGATCAAGCATGTCCCCACGATTGGTAGCTGCCATGACAATTACATTGTCATTCTGAGTAAAACCATCCATTTCAACTAAAATCTGATTAAGCGTTTGCTCTCGCTCGTCGTGAGAAGACATGCTGTTACGACCACGCATTCGACCAATAGCATCAATTTCATCAATAAAAATAATTGATGGTGAAAGCTTTTTGGCTGTATCGAACAAATCTCTTACTCTAGAAGCACCTACTCCAACTAGCATCTCCATGAACTCACTACCAGCAATCGATAAAAATTGGACATTAGCTTCACCAGCTACCGCTCGTGCTAATAAAGTTTTACCTGTCCCAGCCGGACCAACTAGCAAAACCCCTTTAGGTGTGCGCGCGCCCACTTTGGTGTATTTCTTAGGATGTTTAAGAAAATCAACAATTTCTTCCAATTCTTTCTTGGCCTCATCCATCCCCCCGACATCTTTGAAACTAATATTTTGTTTACCTTTGATAAAAACTTTTGCCTTACTTTTACCCATACCAAACATGGCGTCAGTGCCACCTTTAGCTTGGCGAAAAATGATCATCAAAAAGACAAACATTAAAATAATTGGTAAAAAGTTCATCACTAATTCCCACAACATTTGTAAAACGGTGGCGTCTTGAATTTGTGTATCAATGCTAGCTAAATCAATGCCAGAGGCTTGCAAAATTTCCAAAGCTTGCTGATTTTTTTCTTTTCTGGCCACTTTTTTACTATCGTCTTTATAAGTTAAACGTAGTTCTTGGCCGTAAACTTCCATTTTGCTAACTTTTTCATCGCGGATATCCGTTACCATTTGACTAATAGTGATTTGCTCACGCTTTGCTCCTCCGCCAAAAACTCCTAGAATAGAAGGTACAAATAAAAACAAAATCACTAGATAAATTAAAGTTTTATTGATAAATCTGTTCAAATTAATTTTTAGTTCAATGCGTTTTAAATCACCAGTTGGTTTATTGGACTGTTTAGCGTCTGCTGGTTTAGCTGGCTGTTGCAGATTAGTCGCCTCTGTTGGCTTAGCAGCCGTTGGCAAATTCGGCGTCGGTTTAGACGTTGATTGAGGCGTCGATTTAAGCGTCGATTTTCTTGAATCCAAATGTTTTTCATTCATATTTAAAAGCTTTCTTTTTTCCTTATCGTCAGTTTAACACAAAAGTGCCCCTAACTCTGCTTGCTCACTCAGAGGAATAAGGATTGGCTTGAGAGAATTATCAATCATCACCATCATTCCCTGGCTTATGCTTGGACCCATTTTTTTTGCTGTTAAATTGATAACAAAAGGAAATTTTTTATTTAAAAAATCCGCTTCGCTGTAATACTTTTTCACTCCAGAAAAAATAGTACGCTGACCCAATTCTGCCCCAAAATCTACTTTTAACTCTAATAACTTTTCACTCCAGTCTGGTACTAACACTTCCGTGACCAGTCCCACGCGCATTTCTACTTTAAGAAAATCGGCAAATTGGATCATTTCAGACATAGGAGGTTTTATTTTACCATCTTTTCCTCAAATAAGATTGAAGAATTTCTCTTATGCCGCGCCTAAGCTACAGTTCATTAAAAATTACTTCACCTTTGCCGTTCATGAAAAAGTCAACTCGAGTCATCCCTTCGCACTGCAAAATAGTACAGATTTTTTGCCAAAGCTTGGATTTCTTTTTTCTTGGAAACACTAAATTTAACAGGAACTAACAAGGTTGCTCAATTTCATCAAGCAAAATTACAGCTCTTCAATTTTGATTGAAGGCTGCATTTCTGGCGCTTCAATTAGGTGTAAATATTTTTCGGTAGTAGTAATGCGTTTGTGACCAACTAACTGAGAAACATAAACTAAAGGTGTCCCAGCCTTGAGTTGTTCGACTATAAAAGTGTGGCGCAAATCATTTACTTTGGCATCTTTTACTCCAGCTAAACGGAAATAACGATCAATGGCCGTACGAATATTACGTACTAAAAATGGGCGACAAGTTTTAGTCAAAAATAAAGTCTTTTCTTTGGCACGAGGACGCAATTTTAGATAATCTAAAATTGATTTTTTGGCGGCAGCATTCAAAGGAATTCGACGAGCCTCGCGGGAATTTTGAGCCTGGATATAAATTAATTCTCTTTCCAGATCAACATCAGTAATTTGCAAAGCAGCTAATTCACTAATACGCATCCCTGTTTGTAGCAAAATTTCTACAATGGCGTGCATGCGAGCATCAGCCCGACAAGAATCGCGCAAAGCGCGATATTCTAAGCGAGACAAAATACGAGGCGGAGCCTGATCAAACTTTAGTTGAGAAACTTCTTGAGTAGGATTACTATCAATTAACCCTTCGCTCACACAAAAGCGAAAAAAAGCTTTAATTGAATTAATTTTTCTAGAAATAGATTTGCTGGTGTAACGCTGTTTTTTTAGTAGTTCTTTAAAAGATTCAACATCTTCTGCCACTACTTCAGAAAGTAAAGTTTTAGACCTTTTACTTAAAAAATCAGCCAACTGTTCAATGTCTTTGCTGTAAGCAATGACTGTGGCATGCGCCTTACCGCTTGCTTTGAGATTATCGGTGAACTTGGCTTGCGCATCGAGTAAGTTTGTGTGCATAATGGCATCAATCTAAATAAGACAGATAAATAAAATTAAGTTCTTTAACTTTAATATTCCAATATCAGGGTCTTATAATATCATAAAGTAGGTTTATAAACAAGCATTGTTTGAATATAATGACATCACAATGAATAGAGAAAAAACGTCAAATCTTCTGAACCACCCCTTACTAATCGTTATTTATAGCTGTCTTTGTCTATTAGTTATTTTTTCTTTAAGAGAAAGTAGTAAAAAGGCCTTGGTTTCTAAAGAAAGCATTGAAAAATTAGAGAAAAATATTGACTCTTTAGAAAAAGAAGTAGCCTTAGAAAAGGAAAAACTTAAAGATAGTCAAGATGACATTGCAGTAGAAAAAATCATGCACAATGAACTTTTACTCAAGAAAGAAGGCGAAATTGTCTTACAAATTCCCGAAGAAAAACCCAGTGATCAAGAAAAACAAGACCCTCAAAAGGAAGAAAACGGACCTTGGCAAGAATGGCAAAAATTGTTGAAATAAAGATTTTGTTTTGCCAATTTGATTAGTCAATACGTTTTAAAATTACGTTTCCATCACTGTTAATTACAAGTTTGCAATCACCTAATAAGCCAAGTAATATAACTAAACCTGTATTACCGTGTGCTGGTCCTTGTATAATTTTAAACACTTCGTTTGGTAAACATCTACCAGATCTAGATGAAGTAAACTCTTCTTTTAAACGAACTTTTTACCCTACAATTAAGCCTGTTTCAGCTTGTAATTCTTTAAAAAACGGCATATATATTTTTGTTGCGGATGTGGGAAGAAATCCGAACCTGGATAATATCAAATAGATTATTTATTTTTCCTGATTTGGCAGTGGAAATACCGAGTAATGAAGAGTATTGGAATTGGAGAAAAAACATTGTCTAACTATATCTTGCTACATTTACTTGCCATAACCGCCCACTACCCCCTTTGCTACTTCTATATTGAATCTCAAACTATCATTTTTTTCTAAATATGACTTCACTCTTGGAAAAATTTCTGCGTATCCCTCAATAAATAGAGGAACAATATAGTTAAGAAAACTTGTTGCTGTTAGTGAACTAGATTCCTGGACCTCTTTTGGATTTTTATTTGAAAAATGGTTTGAAATGACCGCATTAGAATGAACAACCGATGACAGCAAATTGTAAACATCAACCCAGTACTTTTCAGATAAAACAGATGTTTCTGCTATTCCTCTCCAACCACCATTTGGTTTCCAATCAAATGATTTTTTGTTCTGAAGGTTTTTTAATTGACTAATACTTACATTTGATACTGTCTTAGATCTCAATATTTCTCTGCGTAACTTAAAATAGCGTTTCTTTTCTTTTTTTAACAATTCGTCTGTTTTATCTGAAAAAGAAAGTTGCTTCTGCCTTTGCGATAAAGAGGATGCATCCCAAATTTTATGCCTGAGCTTTTTAACTCTAGTTCCAACAGTGGGATCAATAAAAACATAACTGAATACAAGATATGCTTCTAAAGCTGATCTTACTATGCTGTAAATGGAAGAATAATCTATGAAATTAATATTACTTTTTATCGTGCTTATTTGAGGTTTAGTACCTTCTAGTAAATCAAGAACACTCAATGAATGGCAAGCCACTTTTTGAAGTAATGATTCTGAATCAATAATCCAATCATCTGATTTTTGAGGAACAAAGCCTTTATTGAGTTCTAAAATTTCATATAAGATAGTTACCCAATATTTTAGATCATTTATTTCACCAGGAATTTTGTTCATTTAGTTCTAATTTTAACATCGATTTAATCAAGTTCTTAATGCTATAATCAGCCTAACAAAAATCTGCGGCGAACTATTTTTTGTTGTGCCTCCTGTGGCACAAAGCATCGAACCCAAAAAAGGGCTACCTTCAAAGGGTTTGATGCTTCGCCGCAGATAATACCGGAGGTAGTCCTTTTGTATGTGGACACCTCCTTATAACAAATTATAAGTTTGCAATTCAGTTGCAAAGAAAGAGGTATATGAAAAATAAAAAGAAATTTCTCATAATCGGCTTAATAATCTTCGTAGTCTATGTTGTTGGTGCTATTGGAAGCTCTCTAGATAGTCAAAATGGGGGTTCTGAAGAAGTTTCTGATCAGATAAGCATCACGCTATCTCTTGAGGATAAACAAAAGGTATTTTATGAAGTTGTTGAAGCAGAAGATAGAGCTCAGAAAGAAGCTGATTCGCAATATCCAACTGATTCAAAATCTATTAATGAAGAAGGCCTTTATCAAAACAAAGAAAAGCTGGAAGAACGCATTGATAATAATGCAACATTATCTTTCGATTTGCAAGAACAATACCGTATGCAAATTTTAGAAAAATATAATCTTACTGAAGAACAATGGAAATCTATTGCTCTAGAAGGAGCTGAAAATGATTGGCCTATGCCTAATCTAGAGTAAATACTCTATACTAGAGTACAATAAGTCTTAACAATGAAATATAAATAATGTTTGACAAATCATTTAAAACCATAAGAAATATCTTTCAGAAAAATAAAAACAATAAAAAATTTTGGGCGTTATTAACCTTTAATATTTTTTGCTATTTTATAGCCTTCCCATTTGGACTATTTGTTTCAGCAATGTGGTGGTTTTTTAGTACAGATAGAATCAAAAGTAAAACAAAAAAAATTGCTACTTATTCTGTTTTTGGCTTACTCTTCTTGATAACTAGCTGGGGTGTTTGGGGCTACAGCAAAGATCCTGAACCAAGTCTAAAAATTGAGAATATTGAAGATAATCAAGTTATAAAAGCTGATTCTATCGATTTGAGAGGCTCATTTGAACCATTTCATTTTAGCGTTTATGTAAATGACAAGAAAATTGATTCAGAAAATGGCAATTTTAGTTATAGTCAGCCTTTAGAAATTGGAGAAAATAAAATTGAAATCAGAGTTGCTAACTTTAAATCAGTTGAGGAAGAGCTCATAATTATTAGAGAGTTATCAGAAGAAGAAATTGCTCAACAAAAAAATAGTGAAACTGAACCTGATAACAAGCAAGAAGAAATTGAAACATCACCTCCAAGTCCAGCAGTTTCAAACACTGCAGATAATGATCTAACAACTATAGATAGTGAAAATGCTGAACAAAATGATCAAAACCTTTTCTTAGTAACTCGAATTATCGATGGTGACACGCTAGAAATCGAAGGTGGTGCAAAAGTAAGGCTTATTGGTATTGATACTCCTGAATCTGGAGATTGCTATTTTAATGAGGCAAAAAATACACTCTCAAACCTAGTTTTAAACAAAAAGGTAAAACTCGAAAAAGATGTTTCTGAAACAGATAGATATCAAAGACTCCTTCGATACATTTATCTTGATACTACATTTGTAAATGACTATCTAGTTAGTGAAGGATTTGCGAATGCATCAAGCTACCCTCCAGATATTGCATTTCAAGAACAATTTAGACAATCAGAAAGCCAAGCTAGAAGTCAAAATAAGGGCTTATGGAACTCCTGTTCATCTCCTACTCCAATTCCAACTGTTAAACCTACAAATACAAGCTCTCAAACCACTACAGAGACATCCACACAAGACACAAGTGGCTGTGTCATTAAAGGCAACATCTCCTATAGCACTGGTGAAAAAATTTATCATACTCCTGGACAAAGAGACTATGAAAAAACAGTAATTGATTCTAGCAGTGGCGAGAGATGGTTCTGTTCTGAATCTGAAGCACAATCGGCTGGTTGGAGAAAAGCAAAACGATAAAATTAATACTATAAACGAAAGGGTTTATATGAAAAAAGAAATACTAGTTCCAGTTCTTATATCACTGGTTGTCGGATTAATTGGAGGGTTTTTCATAGGTCAAGAATACACCAAGCAAAAGATTGTCAATTCTATTGAAGAAGCATTTTCTGACACAAGTTCTACTGATGGTCAGAAAGCAGAAGACTCTGGAGAAATGGCTCAAGAAGTTAAAAAAATGAATAATATTAGTGTTGCAATAGGAGATACTGTAGAGCTGGCAACTTTCAAATATGTTGTAAATGATGTTGAAGAAAAAAATCTAATTAAATCAGATTATGGACAACCCCACTTGGCAACTGAAGGCACGAAATTTGTAATAGTTGATCTAACTGTTACCAATACAACCTCTGAAACATTTGAATACGATGACAATTCCCCTGTCCTTGAAGACAACAATGGAGACTTTTATAAAACCTATTCTGACACCATTGGAAATATAGATAACTATATGGATTGGAGAGAATTAAGTCCAAATATTCCAGAAACTGGCGTGATTGTATTCCAAATTCCTGAATCAATCGATTCTTATCAATTACTAACTGCCAAAGCAAACAGTAATGATATTTACAGAGTGGAGCTTAAGTAAAAAAAGAAAAACACAACTCATTTTCTTTATAATTAAGATATGAGTAAAAAAAATAAGCGAGGTCGTCCTAGTGCAATAACTCCAAAAAAGTTGGCATTATTACTACACGCTTTTGATATTGGTGCAACTGATGAAGAAGCCTGTATATCGGCACAAATTAGTACTTCTACTTTGTACAACTATCAAGCTGATAACCCTGATTTTTTGGAGGAAAAAGAGGCTCGAAAACTCAAGCCCGTTTTATTAGCTAGGGAAATAATCTTTAATGCCCTATCAACTGGTGATGTTGGTATAGCCAAATGGTATCTGGAAAGAAAAAAGAAAAATGAATTTGCTTCCTATGTAATAGATAACAGTCAAGAGAACCAAGAAAAAGACAGAATTAAAGAAGATCCCAGAGTATTCTCTACACTTATGGGAGCATCTGTTCGTTTACTTGAAAATATGGGCTTTGTGGTTACTCACCCAGATATTGAAATACATAAAAATCAAAACTGATTAGACTTACTTTCATTGTTAACAACAATACTAATTAAAAGTAAGATTGATATGTGATTACTAATGAATATTTTGAATTTCTAATTTTTTCTGAGCTAGAGCCTGTGAAAAAAGCTATTAAGGGTTTAAAAGAAGAATTAAGCTTAAGTGGTGACAATACAGTCATTGATAATCCCATTGATGGATTTAATGGCTCTTTTACTGCCAACATCAAAATTGAAGCTCTTTACAAATCTCTTGCTAAAAAATATCTAATAAAGCGAATAGAACATAAAAATTTTAGAAATTGTTTCAATGAGCTTTTACTCAAAGGTAAGTTTAGTGAAAAACATTTTGGACCGATTAAAATTGACATACAGGTAAATTCGGTTACTAAGCAACCAGAAATAAAAGTTGTTGTTAGTCACCTAACTACACGAAATGACTGGATTTTAGCCTGGCAACACATAGAAGATGCAATACTAAAATGGCAAAATACTAATTCTGATGTCGATATAAAAAATCGTCAGAGAGATTTTATTACTCGCCTTAAAATTTATAAAGCTTACCTTAGAGCAAAAAAACAGTGGAGTGATAAATTTACTTATAATGAATTTCTTCATACTGATGAGGTTATAGAATTAGCATCCAAACTAACATCTAAAGATATTAATAGTAAAAGCCTTCCCAACATACTAAAAAAATTTGAATATGAATTTTCAAATCAAGTTATTATTTCAGATGAAGAAATTTTGATTCCTCTAAAATAGCAAAAAAAATTACTCCTTAAATTTTTGCTCATAAAAGTCGATTTTAAATTAGTCTTATAGATGCTATGAAGCATTTATGGACTCAATCAGCTAGCTCTTTTCTCTCTTTTGCAAGGGGGGAAAGATGAAAAATCTCAATCCCTACGCTGGAATCAAACAAATTTCGACAGGATACTATTATTCACCTAGAGGTTTTGTCGTTAGAAATTGTTGTGAAAAAAAGCTAAATCCACTAAATTTAGGATACTTACACATTGCAATAACATCCGCAGATTGGGATAAAGATCCATATAGATTTGGATTAATTAGACACGACATCAAGACACTGTCTATTATTTTTGGGATTCGCTATCAAACCTTACTTGATAACTTTAACAAGTTAGTTAAAAAAGGTTACCTAAAAAAAGAAAATGATGTTTTTAGAGTTGTACATTTTAAATTCTTCAAAGAAAGAGGCTTATTTGAGAAACATTATCCCAATAATGAAATTAAGGATCGGTTATCCGAAATTTTAGTAAATTCTTCTAAAAAAATAAAGCCTCAATCCGATATTTCGGAATATAACTCGAGCAAAGCATCTAACTCCTTTAATGTTTCTTTTAAGGTTGGTAATAACCTTTCCAATAAAGATAGTTATCAATATACCCAATCAGAATGGACAAAAATTAGACTAGAAGATCCTGGCTTGCCCTCTTGGGAAGACAAACTACTCATTGATGAGTCAGTAAGTGAAGCAACTCCAATCAGATCATTTCACCAACAAGTTAAGGAGGCTTTGTACTAATGCAACTTAGTAATGAAGCCATCACTAGCTTTCAAGAACTCTACAAAAAGAAATGCGGTATTGAACTAACTTTTGAGGAAGCCAGTACTAAGGCTCTTGAAGAATTACAAAGATTTGCTTTCATTTATCAACCAATCCCCAGAAAGGAAGTGTCTTTATACAGCAAACTTAAGGGTGTCAAAAACACCAAGTAAATTATAAAATATCTATGGACTCATTAAACAAAGGATATAGATGCCCTCTTTGGGACAGTCCTTTGTTGATTGAGTCCACCCAGAGAGGGTTTTTATATGCAAAAAGATCTTAACTTAAAAGAATTGAAATGGGCAATTTACTGCCGAAAAAGTAGTGATACAGAAGATAAACAAATTGAGTCACTTCCCGCTCAAGAAAAAGAGTTAAAACAATTAGCCACACAACTTGGACTCAGAAATATTGTTTTTGTATACCAGGAGTCACAATCAGCCTTTCATCCAGGAAGAGTATTCTTCAATGATTTGATGGAGAAAATAAGAGTGGGTGAAGTAAATGCTGTCTTAGTTTGGGGTGCAAATAGAATAGCCCGTAATTCAAAAGATGCAGGCAACTTCATTTATGCTATAGATGAGGGAAAAATCAAGGCTATTAAAACCAAAGGTGGAATCTATACCAACACTCCAGAGGATAAGTTTGCCCTGAATATTGAATTCACAGTATCAAAAAAATCTTCTGACGATCTCAGCGTTGTTGTTCACAGAGGCAACAAATACAAGTTTTTTGAAAACAAAGAGTGGTCAGGACCAGCAAAACAAGGTTTTATCAACTATACAGATCCAATCACTAAAAAAAGAGATCTTAAATTAGACAAAGATAGATTTAATCTCATTCAAAAAGCAGGTAAAAAAATTGCTAGTGGTGAATTTACGCCTTTAGAGGCTCTTGATTGGCTCAATAATGATATGGGATATCGTACTATTAGACAAAGAAAACAAGGGGGCGGACCACTTTCCAAATCAACTTTTTACAGGATTATGGGCGATCCTTTCTACTATGGCATTATGGAACATAAAGTTGAGGGAGAAATGCAAAGCGGTAAGCATAAATATAAAATTATGTTTACTCAAGATGAATGGAACATAATTCAAATTAGACTTGGAAAAAAAAGCAGATCAAAACAAAAACAACACGACTTCCCCTTTAAGGATGTTATGAAATGTGGTGAATGTGACGGTTTTGTCACTGCTGAAGAAAAATGGCAAATTATTTGTCCAGAATGTAAAACTAAGTTTGCCAAAACCAGAAATCGAGAAAAATGCACTAAATGTGACTTAAAAATTGAAAGAATGCGTGATCCAACAATACTTCACTACATTTATTACCACTGCACTAAAAAAGTAAACAAGAGCTGTACTCAAGGGTACTTAGAGATCGGAGAACTTGAGAAACAAGTTGATAAAGAGCTTCAGAGGTTTGAAATTGACCCCGAATTCAAGGATTGGGCTATCAACCATATCAGTGAGCTAAATGATCGAAAAGCAGATGAGGATCAACAAGCCACAGAAAGAAATACAACCAACTATGAAAACCTCAAATCAAGACTTAGAAGAATGACCAAACACCGCTTTTCTGAAGCTTATGAAGAATCTACCGCTGAGGAAAAAGAAATCTATGAGGAAGAGCTTGATCTACTTAAAAATCAGATTGAATCTGTTAAGGATGCTATGCAAGTCAGCGATCAAGAACAATATGATTGGATTGAGTTATCTCGCAAAACCTTTGAGTTTGCTTGCTATTCTCGTTATTGGTTTCAAAAGGGTGACCTAAAAACTAGAACTCAAATACTTCAACTACTTGGTCAGAACCTAAAGCTCTACAATAAAGAAGTGTTGGTAGATGAGGATAATCTTTGGTGGTTAGTTGAAAAAGGCAAAAAAGAAATGGCTAAACTAGATATTCGGTTAGAACCTACGAAAAAAGCGGGTCAATCAGTCTTTAATGAACTGTTTAATCCCGCCATTCCCACTTTGTTGCGGAACTAGGAGTCGAACCTAGTCTGTGGGATTATGAGCCCCACGTGCACCGTACACTATCCCGCGTGTGTAGGCTGGTATTATAACAAAATAAGCTAGCATAATCAAGCAAGCTGCGTTAAAATACAATCCACGACAAACTGTGTTGCAAGGCGGGATAGCTCAGCTGGTTTAGAGCATCGGATTCATAAACCGAAGGTCCTGAGTTCGAATCTCAGTCCCGCTACTTTAAAGTTTTTACTCTACAACACTACTCATCCTAATTCCCACAATTTATTCTTAATTTAGAATTAAGGAGTTGAATGATGATTAAATATAAACCAATCTAAATTCGGTGAAATTTTTCTAGTTAGATTTCATCCTGCCTCTGGCAAAGAGGTTGACAGAAAAAATCGGCATATTATCAAAAGAAGATATTAGGCTTTGAAAAACCAACCTCTCACAATTATTTAAAGACTAAACAAAAAGGGCTCACAAAGAGCCCTTTTTGTTTGATAAAAAACCATCAGAAACATTATTTGTTTACATCATCCCTTGCATTCCTCCACCCATTCCTTGTGGCATAGCTGGCTCATTCTTTTTTGGTGCATCAGTGACTAAGCATTCTGTAGTCAAAATCATTGAAGCCACAGAAGCAGCGTTTTCTAAAGCAGTAATAGCCACTTTAGTTGGTTCGATCACACCAGCCTTTGACAAATCTTCAAATTTGTTGGTAAGCGCATTAAAACCCCAATTGTCTTGGTTTTTAGCCTTGATTTGACCAACCACCCAACCAGCGTCTTCGCCAGAATTAACGGCTAGCATACGCAACGGAGCTTCCAAAATAGTTTTGATCAATTCCACTCCAGCTTTTTCATCATCAGAAGTAGTTGCAACTTGATCAAGCACTTTAGAGGCCCGAATGAAGGTCACTCCACCACCTGGAATAATCCCTTCTTCAATAGCTGCTTTGGTGGCCTCTTTGGCATCTTTAACGCGTTCTTGCAAGTTTTTCATTTCCATTTCTGTGGATGCACCAACCTGAATCACTGCTACTCCGCCAGTCAATTTAGCTTTACGTTCTTGCAATTTTTCGATGTCAAAATCAGAAGTAGTATTTTGAATCTGCTTCTCGATTTGTGCCACACGCGCATTAATGTCTTCTTGGCTCCCTCGACCACCAACAATTCTAGTACTGTCTTTGCTAGAACGCACACTGTCAGCTTGACCGAGATCAGAGATGCTGGTTTCAACTAATTTACGACCAGTATCAGCGCTAATTAAATTAGCACCAGTCAAAATGGCAATATCTTGTAACATTTCTTTACGACGATCACCAAAACCAGGTGCCTTAACCGCTAAACATTTAAAAGTACCACGCAATCTGTTAACCACCAAAGTAGTTAAAGCTTCGCCTTCAATCTCATCAGCGATAATTACCAACTCACGATTTTCATTCACCACTGCCTCAAGTAAGGGTAAAATATCTTTGATGTTGGCAATTTTTTGATCAGTAATCAAAATGTAGGGCTTTTCGCTCACAGCTTCCATGTGATCGGTATCAGTCACAAAATAAGGTGAAGCATAGCCTTTATCAAATTCCATGCCTTCCTTATGTTCGATAGTAATTTCCATGGTTTTACCTTCTTCTACTTCAACCACTCCGTCTTTGCCAACTTTACGTAGTGCTTCGGCAATTTTGCCACCAATGACACTACTTTGCGCAGAAATCGTGGCCACTTTTTCCCAATCCTCTTGCTTGACATCAACTGATAAGCGGCGCAATTCAAGTACCACCGCCTGGACAGCTTTATCAATGCCACGTTTCATAATCATTGGATTGGCGCCAGCAGTCACCTGTTTCATACCGTGCAGCGCGATTTGCTGGGCTAAAAGAGTAGAAGTGGTAGTACCATCACCAGCCACTTCATTAGTTTTATTAGCGGCCTCTTTAACCAAAGCCGCTCCCATATTTTCAAATGGATCTTCCAACTCGATTTCTTTGGCAACGGTCACACCGTCGTGAATGACACTGGGTGAACCCCAAGATCGATCTAAGGCCACATTGCGACCCTTAGGTCCAAGCGTAGTAACTACCGCATTGGCTAATTTATTAATCCCAACCAACATTTTTTGTCTGGCTTCATCGCCAAAAAGAAGTTGTTTTGCTGCCATAATATTTCGCAAGATTAATTTTTCTCTTTCGCATTTCTCTTAAAGAAGAGATTTGTGTGGGCGACGCAATAGCGAAAAATGAACTTGCTCCTTTCTTTTTTATTTTTTGTCTTTTATTAACTATTAAACTATTAACTATTAATTATTAATTACGGCCAAGATGTCTTCGAATTTTAAAAATTGATATTCAATATCATCAATTTTAAATTCGTTCCCACCCCATTTTTTATAAATAACTTTATCGCCAACTTTGACTGGAGCGCTGCCACATGAACAAGTGTCATCGCAGCAAGAATCAGTCTTTTTTACAGTTTTACTTTTTTTAGTTGTTGTCTCTTGATCACCCTCTTTGCAATCGCAAGAGCATTCAGCCGAACCAACAGCCAAAACCGTTCCGTGCTGAGGTTTTTCATTCTCATTCTCTGGCAAAATAATTCCTGAAGCAGTTTTTGCATCTGCTTTAGCTGGCTCAACTAAAACGTAACCTCTAGTGGGTTGAATTTTTTTAACATTCAAATCTTGCATAATTTTCCCTTTCATTAGCTAAAGTTTATTTTTCTAATTCACAATCATAAATGCTAACTGGCGAAAATTTAACACAAAAATTTATTATTAGCAATAAGCATTATTGATTGCTAATTTAAGCTAACTATTTTATGAAGGGTACAATGACTAATTAGAAAAGCAGTCTGCAACCGATGAATAGAAAGCTTTCGAGCTTCATCTTTAAAAACAAGTTCTCTATTGGTAAACATTGTTTTACCTTCTGTGCGCTCTATACACCAGTCTTCTTTAGCAGAAAAGTTGCGAAAACTAGTCCAGAAATTTTTGAGTTTAATTGGACCAAGACCGCTGCCAGTTTACAATTACAATTAGCTTGCTAACCCAGCAACTCCATAAAATAAAGCGTTAATGAGCGGCATAACTTTGCGTAAATCCATGGCCATCTGCATTGACAACTGTATTGACTCCTGATCCAGCTTCACACCTTCGATACTAAAGTTGGAATTATCCACAAAAGTTTGTAACAATGTATCAAAAATGGCTTTATTTTCTTTGACAAATAAATCACGCTCGACTTTTTTCTTAAGCATCAATTTTTCCAAATACAAAACAATTTGCCTCATTTCCCGAGCACGTAAATAAAGGCTAAATTTTAAATCTGCCGTATCATCAAACAAGTCATTTGTTTGAAAATCTAAGGCTTCTAAAATTTGCTGACGATTGTTATGTTTTGGCATTATAATATTGACCTATTATCTTACAAAATAATATGCAAATATTAAAGCTCAATTCTAATCGAGAAGAGATTATTAAGGCCGCCGTAGCGTGTCTCAAAAATGATGGTTTGCTCATTTATCCCACAGAAACTGTTTATGGGATTGGTGCCAATGCTTGCAGCCATAAAGCTATCGATAAATTGTTAAAATATAAAGGTCGTCGCCAAGGCAAGCCACTTTCTATCGCCGTTACCGACCAAAAAATGGCTGAGCGCTATGTAGAAATCAACCAGCAGGCAGCTAAATTTTACAAGAATTTTTTACCTGGCCCCTTTACCGTAATTTCCAAAAGTAAAAATCTGGTTGATTCAAGAGTAAATTCTGAATTTGGTACGTTAGGAATTAGGATTCCTGATTACCCATTAATAGTTGAAATTATTAAAACTTTTAATCAGGCAATTACTAGCACTTCTGCCAATGCTTCTGGGCAAAAAAGACCCTACAAAATTCAGGATATTTTTGAGCATTGTTCAACTAAACAGAAGGCCTTGATTGATTTAGTCATTGATGCTGGTGAATTGCCCAAAAATGAACCATCAGTAGTAATCGATACCACTTTATCTACGCCAATTGCCTTGCGTGGTTCGCTTGATCAAAATCACCATCATACTGGTCAAATTTTATGGAGCAAATCTGCAAATGAAACCAGTGCATTAGCTAGCAGACTTATGCTCAACCATTTGAATCAATTACAAAAAAATGGTCTAATTTTTGCTCTCAATGGCCCACTGGGTATAGGTAAAACTGTGTTTGCTAAAGGCGTGGCAAAATTTTTAGGCATTCAAGAAATCATTAATTCCCCAAGTTACTCGTACATGAATGAATATGCTTATCAAAGAGCACAAACTAAAGGAACTTTTTATCATCTTGACGCTTGGAAGATTGATAGTCAATCTGAAGTAGAACTTTTAAACATTCAGCAATTAATTAAAAAAAATAACGTGCTTGTAATTGAATGGTTTCAACAGATTGAGCAATATTTAACCTTAGAGCAAAAAACTACACTGATTACTTTGGATTTTGCAGAAAGTAAGCAAAAAAGAAAGATTGTCATTAGCGAAAGTTAAAATTACTGAGTTATTAATCAAAAGTGGGATACAGTTGTAGCAATGAGCAAAATTTTAGCCATAGATACCAGTTGCGATGATACCAGTGCCGCAGTCACTGATGGCTTAGTGGTTCTCAGTAACATCGTGGCTTCGCAAAACCAAATTCATGAAAAATTTGGTGGAGTTTTTCCCACTTTAGCCAAACAAGCCCATCAAGAAAACATTGAACCAACCATTAATTTAGCAATGCAAGTGGCTCAGCTTGATTGGTCTTTAATTAATGCAATTGCTGTCACTGTTGGTCCGGGATTGGCACCGGCTTTGGAAGTGGGCATTACTCAAGCGAAAAAATTAGCTATTCAATATAACAAAAAAATTATTGCTGTTAATCACCTTGAAGGACACGCGTTGTCGCCGTTAGCTCTTAATCACAGTAGAAAAAGAGGTAAACAAGCTGATACAAAAGTTAATTTACCTAGTTTAGCCGTAGTGATTTCTGGTGGTCATAGCGAATTTATTTTGGTGCAACAATTGGGTCAATATCAAAAACTTGGCCAAACCATTGATGATGCCGCTGGAGAATGTTTAGATAAGGTCGGCCGTTTACTCAATCTCGGATATCCAGCTGGACCACTGGTCGAAAAATTTGCCAAAAAAGGACAAGCGAGCAAATTTAGTTTGCCTAAAGCGATGACTATGCAAGACAATTTTAATTTAAGTTTTTCAGGACTCAAAACCGCTGCCCGTAATTTAATTACGGATTTAGAAAAACAAAATAAATTAGATCAGCAAACTACTTATGATTTAGCCGCGTCCTTACAGGAAGCCGTTTTTGGCCAAATTATTTATAAATTAAAAAGAATTTTGCTGAGTCCTAATTTAGTAGCAGGCACATATCCCAAAAGAGATTTTCTAGACCAGATTAAAAATGGCCAAGCACCAAAAACTTTGATTAACGAAATTTGGTTGGGTGGCGGCGTAGCCGCCAATATAAACTTACGAAGAAAAATCAGGCAATTACTTGAAAAATATCAAGAACAAAGTGGCAAAAAAATCCAACTTAAAGTTCCTTATAGCAAAAAATTGTGTAGCGATAATGCCGCCATGATCGGACTTGTGGCTGGACTTAAATATTCAAGAAACGAATTTGCCAAACTGGATGAGTTAGACAGAAAACCCAATTTAACAATTTAAAAACATCTTCTCTTAAAAACCCTTGCAAACTTTCTCAAATGGAAACATACTGCAATTTCACAGTCAGTGCGCATTTGCCAGAGTATAACAAGAAATAAAACGAAATGGCGTAACTATATCTTCTCAAGTCTTCTGCAAATTTTTATGATAGGATATCCTTAATGAAAGAGGCTCATTTTGTATCAATTTTAACTCATCCTCGTTTGTATTTTTGTGCACAAGCAAGCAGCAACCAAAGTAAACAATTAGTTGTTGCTTTTTTTGTCAAAGGACAAAATGCTACTAGTTTTGCTAAAGATTTAGTTGATGAATTCTCCAATTGGCAAATAGATAATTCTGAACAATTGCACCAAAAAATATTAGATTTACTAAGTTTTGTGCGACAGAAAAAATTAGAAATAGAATTTGCTTTAAGTCTTCTCACTGAAAAAGAAATTATTTTTGCCACTTACTGCGGGCGAGTAATTCTGAAGAGAAATGGCCAAGTTAAAAAAATTCTAGAAAGTACAAAAGAAATCAAAATTATTGTAGGTAGCTTTAAAGATAATGATCAAATTATCTTGCTTAATCAATCTGCAGAAAAAATTGAAAAACAAATCCTACAAAAACTGACAGAAAACATTAGCTTGGAAAAATTAGTGAGTGAGATTGACTTGATAAGACAAAACTACAACGATCTTGATGAAAGTATTGTGTTTTTAACTTACAAAACAACAGCAAAAGAAGAACAAAACCAAAAATTTAATTTACAAAAAATTATTCAACAATTAAAAAAAATTAAATTTTTTTTAAATAAAATAGATAAATTGCTTAAAAAAATCTTTCAATTTTTTAAAAGAATTTTTTTTAAACTTAAAAACCAGAGCAGGAAAAAAATAATTATTACGATTGTGATTTTGTTTCTACTTATGGCATCATTGTTCACTTTTATCACTATCTCCAACAATCAGAATCAAAAAATTATCCAAAATATAACGGCTAAAATTGTCGAAATTAGTAAAAATACCAATAACATTGAGCAATTAGTTTTAGAACAACCACTCCAAGCCAGAGAAATTGCCCAAAAAAGCTTAACCTCACTGGAGGCTTTGAAAAATGAAAAAAACAATAAAGACAGCCTAAAATTGATAGAGGCGGAAATTAATAAAACGCAGGCGTTGATTGCAGAAATATCTAGCAATAATGCACTTGATCAATTATCGATTGCGTATAATTTAGACGATTTTTTGGCCAGCAAAATTGAAATTAAAGACAAGCAAATTTTTCTCTTAGAAAATAGTGGCCAAGAAATTTTGCACATTAAAGCAGACCAAAGCAGAGAAAAAATTAGTTTAAAAAATAATGAGAAAATTAAAGATTTTACTGTTACGGAAAATAAATTATTTATTTTGAGTAGTGGCCTTTACATGTTGGACTTAAGCGCAAACGAGCAAACTTTTATCAAAGTTAAAGAAGAAGGAGAATCGGATAAAAATGGCGAATTTTTAAGCAGTTTTGGTCCCTATTTGTATCTGCTCAATAAGGATAAAAGAAACATTTATCGATATTATTACAACAATGACCAGTTAAGCGATCCAATTGGTTGGTTAATTGATAAACAAGGTGTTAATTTTGACAATATCAACGATTTAATGGTAGATGGGGATTTGTGGTTAGGTTTTAAAGACGGTAATGTTCTCAAATTTAGCAAAGGAACTGCAGCGACTTTTCAAATGAAAGGAATCAGTCAATTGCCCACTAACCCTGTGATTTTAAGTAGCAATGAAACAAGTAATTTTGTGGCAATTTTAGAAAAACAAAATAAAAGATTATTGATTTTGACCAAAGATGGTCAGTTGCTACGTGAAATTAAAAGTAATGAACTGGCTGGTGTCAGTAGTATTGCTTTAAGCGATGATGAAAAAAAAGTCTATGCACTTAGTGGCTCAACTATCTATGAAGTGGAAATCTAATGTCACTTGTTTTTAATAAAAAAGCCAACTACGAATATACTATTAGCAAAAAATTTATCGCTGGTATTGTTTTGGAGGGTATGGAAGTTAAGAGCTTACGCTTAAAACAAGCTAGTTTAAATGGCAGCTACATCAAAGAAATTGGCGGTGAGCTTTTTCTAATCAATGCACAAATTAATGCTTACGCTTTTGCTAATCAAGAAAATTACGATCCAAAAAGATCACGCAAGTTATTACTTAAAAAAAGCGAACTCAAAACACTACTTGAAAATAGTAAACAAAAAGGTTTTGCTATCGTTCCTCTAGCTTTCTTCCTTGCTCATAATAAAATCAAGCTAGAATTTGCCTTAGCTAAGGGCAAAAAAGAATACGAAAAAAGAGAAAACATCAAAAAAAGAGCACTAAAGAGAGAGTTACAAATTGAGAATAAAAAAGCTAAGCTTAAAATTTAAAATTTGTTTCAAAGTTAAAAAGGCCAAAATTAAAAAAGGCAAAATTCCCCTTGTTCTCAGCACCAAATTAGGCTTTAATTAAGTTAAAGGAGGATAAAATTACTTATGTCTAAAAATGTTTTTTGGCCCGTCACTTTAGTAATCATGGGATTAATCTTTATGGCTTCCAACATGGGTTATTTGCCAGCGGCCTTGTGGAACCTGTGGCCACTAATTTTGATTGTGGTCGGTTTAGGCGGCTTAGTTATTTCAGATAGAGAAGAATGGGTTACAAAAGAAATTAAACCAAGCAATAAAAAACCTGTCAGCAAAAAGAAAAAAACCAGTAAAAAATAGAAGCAAACAATGCGCAAGACGTTTCAAATTGCCATTGACGGTCCTGTGGCCGCCGGTAAGGGGACTGTCTCTCGTCTTTTAGCACAAAGACTAGGTTTTTTGTATGTTGATACTGGAGCGATGTATAGGGCTACTGCCCTTTTAGCTTTGCGTCACGAAATAGATTTAAATGATGAAGACAAGGTCGTTGCTTTACTGGAAAAAAGCAAATTAGAAATGAGAAATCCGCTCCCCCCTAAAGAACTTGATGGCAGATTAACCACTGTCATTTTAGATGGTGAGGACGTTTCCTGGGCCATTCGTACGCAAAAATGTGGGATTGGTGCTTCTAAAGTAGCTGTTTTGAGCAAATTAAGAAAAACTTTGGTCAAAAAGCAACAAGAAATTGCTTCAACACAAGACGTTGTAATGGAAGGTAGAGATATTACTTTTCGGGTTTTACCAGATGCCGATCTCAAAATTTTTCTGACGGCTAATCTTCAAGCCAGAGCAGCCAGAAGGCATACTCAATATTTAACAAAAGGCATGAATATTACTATTGAAGCAGTCACTTCTGAGATCAAGGAAAGAGATACAAGGGATATGCAGCGAAAAATTGATCCGCTACGGATTGTGCCAGATGCTTGGGTTTTGGATACCAGTGAACTAAAAATTGAAGAAGTAGTGGATTTAATCGCCGATAAAGTGCAAAAAATTAGAAATCGAAATACAAATGAGTAAAAATTATCAACAAACCCCCACTCTTATTAAAAAAGTTAGCAAAGATACCAAACGCATCGAAAAAGAATATTTAGCTAAGCAAGCTAAAAAACGACAAAAAAAAACTGAAAAAGAAGAACTCAGTCAAAAGTGGGTGGCACCAGTTTTATTGATGCTTACTCTTTTATTAGGTTTTTTAGTTTCCAACATTTTCAAGAAATAGCAATCATTTTACAAAAGTTAATTTTATAAAATTTATCTATTGTTCCATTTAAATGATTACAAATTAATAAACGATTCATTTGCACAGGCTGTTTGCGGTTCTGTTCCTTTGATAAAGATTTCTTCACTGAGTTTAGGACAGGCACTACAAGGCAAAGTGCCCGTTGCAGCACAAATTTTAACTTTTATCATATTATCTGGAATGGCAAAACGATGAGGATTTTGATCATCCAAAAGTAAGAGCATAATTTTGTTCCAGATGGGTGAAGCACCAGTGATACCCGAGGCAACATAGCTCATTGAAGTGTTGTCATTATTCCCAACCCAAGTAGCCACTAAGCGATCGCTAGTGTAACCAATTGTCCAATTGTCCTTCATACTATTAGTAGTCCCAGTTTTTACTGCCACTTGCTGTGAAGGAATGTTAAGCACAGAAAATGCTCCAAAAGCCGGAGAACGTGCTTGATTATCAGATAAAATATCGGTGACAAGATAAGCTGCTGTGGGACTTAACTCTAAGTCGTCATAACAATTACCTGCATCCAAGGCGCAACTGTTGCGATAAAGAATTTCACCTTTATAATTGCGAATTTCTAAAAATGGATTAACAGCCACTGGATAACCTAGGTTGGCAAAAGTACTGTAAAGTTGTGCCATGTCGGTCATTAACACTTCTCCTGCACCCAAAGTTAAAGACAAACCAAAACGACTTCTATCTTGCCAAGTACTAATCCCTAAAGCCCCACCTTTGTTAACTAAAGTATTGACTCCAATATCAGCTAAAAGCTTTACTGCTGGCACATTATAAGAAGACGCCAAGGCTTGGCGAAGAGTCACTCGACCATGAAAACGACCATCATAGTTTTTGGGAGCATAAGGTTTACTACCTGGAATTTGGTAAACTACTGGTGAATCATCAATAATAGAAGCCGCTGTTTTACCCTGCTCAAAAGCGATAGCATAGGTTAAGGGTTTAATGGAAGAACCCGGTTGACGTGGTCTAACAGTAACGTTGACTTGGCCGTCGTGTTCGAAATCATAATAATTTGCTCCACCTACCATAGCTAAAATTTCTCCAGTTTTGGGATTAGTGACCAAAGCCGCTCCGTTGCTAATTTGAAAAACTCCAAGCTTAGCAACTTCGTCGCTGACAATTTGTTGCGCCTGATTTTGCAGTGATAAATCCAATGTTGTTCTAACTTCTAAACCTCCCTTAGAAAGCACGTCTTCACCATATTTTTCGGCTAATAATTTGCGCACATACATTACAAAATGAGGTGCTTGCATGTCAATACGATCTTGATTAAAAACTAATTTTTCTTGTTTAGCTTGATCAGCTTGCAATTGACTAATGTAACCATCCTCCACCATGCGCCGCAATACCTCGGCTTGTCTAGCATAGGCCAATTCCGGATTAGAACCAAAGGGAGTGTAAGTAGATGGAGCCTGCGGTAAACCAGCCAATAAGGCCGACTCGGCTAAATCTAAGTCTTTGGCTGACTTATTAAAATAGCGCCAAGAGGCTTCTTCTATACCATAAGTCGATCCTCCATAAGCCACCGTATTAAGATACATTTCCAGAATTTGCTCTTTAGTATAGATACGTTCAACAAGTAAAGATAACAATAACTCACGAATTTTTCTGCGGTAAGTTTTTTCATTGCTTAGTAAACGATTTTTAGTCAATTGCTGAGTGATTGTTGAACCACCCTGCATTGATTCTCCTTGAATATTTTTTACAAATGCCCTAAAAATACCTTTAATAGAAAAACCAAAATGCTGATAAAATTCCCGATCTTCTATAGCAATGGTAGCGTCTTTGAGGTATTGAGAAATCATTGGCAAAGAGACTAAGGTACGATTTTCATCCTCATAAATGCGGTAAAGTAGGTTACCGTTTCTGTCCAAAATTCTGGTAGTAACGTTTTGCGCTTTATTTGACAAATCAGTTGGAGAAGGCAAATCTTTAATAACTAAGTCATAAGTAAAATAAGCAAAACCTAAAAACAAAATCGTTAAAAGAATTGAAGAGAAATAGGTTAAATGCCATGATTTTTTCTTTGGCCGACCAACCTTTTTATTCAAGTGAAGAAACTTGAGTAAGCGTCGCTTAGATGCACGAAGTTTTTTTAAAAAACGCTTCTTAGTTTTTAAAATTACAGAATAAGTATTTATAAAAAAACGCTGCCATTTAATATAAAACGGTAATTTCTTACGACCACGACCCTTTTTAATTTTAAGTAGCTTTAAAAATAAAATATATTGATAATTCAATTTTTTTATTGATTTATCTATTTTTTTATTTAATCTTTGGAAATATTTAGTAACCGCCCTTTTTAATTTAATGCTTATCGATAATTTGGGACGACCGCGTTTGATTTTTTTTAATGATTGGCTGCTTGTAGAAACATTCTTGCTATTTTTTTTGGAATTTTTTTTATTTTTTGGAGTATTTTGTAATTTTTTTCTAGCAGCCATCTTGGCGCTTATTCTAACATGAAAAAATTATTTCTGTATTTTAAAATTAATTAAATTTATTTTGTAAAATAAACAATTTTTGTTTCACTTAGTGAAATCACTGTTTAATACATAAGATAAATTACATTAATTCAACATGAAAATTTTATTGGCTTAAATTGGACAGGCTCCACTATCGCATTTTAGATGCTCTAAGTTAATGTCTTCTGTCATTCCCACCCCATCATCACTAATTTCATTAATAACTTGCATAAATTGACCAATAGTTACCGCCTCCTCTGGTTGATATTCATAAGCTGTCACATCAATTTTAGGCATGACACTACAAGTTTTAATCAATGGTTGGTATTTGCGAATCATATTAGAAAACTTGCGATAAGAAACCTTTTCCGGATCGTATTTGAGAGTGTAAGACACCTGATTGCCACGATCTTCTGCTAACGGTTTACCTGTTTCATCGACCCCCACAATCCAATATTTTTCCAATAACATTAACCATTTATATTGTTCTTCAGGAGTAGCTTCACTGGCCGTTACCAGTTTGCTATTCATTCCCAAACGACAAATTTCCGGTTGAGTAGGAAAACCTACTGCCGTTGTACCTTGATAACTTTTTAATTCTTTAATTGGATAACCCATTTTTTGGTATTTTTTAACCAACGGATCGTCCTCTCGAAATTGTACCCAACGAATATATTCACGCATCGCTGGTAAATGTGCCCCTTCTGAAAGACTAAACAGCTTAGAGGTGGTACCCGCTGGTTTGATGGTGGTGTTAGTGTGCGGCACAACTACCCCAAGCTTTTTAGCATAGTTAATAGATTCATCTTCCACTGCTCGTTTAAACCGAGCAATCGTCATCCAAAAGTCCTTAGATTTTTCTTCGTCAATTAAATCGCGAAAAGCCAAACCAAAAGCATTCCAAGCATATTCATGAATACCAGTCATACCCACACCAATACGATTGGTTCTTTTGACTTCTCGAGAATATAAACTATCCATGTAAGTATTGACTCGGATTAAAGCCCGCGTGGCTACGCGAAAAGCCTCTTCAGCACTGTCAACGTCAGGAGCGTAATAAGGCACCACATCAGCAATCACGCAATAACCTCCCAGCATATTTAAAGTAATTTCTCCACAAGGATTGGGGATTTGAGTATAATATTTAGCACTAGCATGCCGCGCTACTTCAGCTAACATTTTAACGGTCTTTTTCATCGGGGCAAATTTTTTGCTGTGTGCATAATTACCGTCTAAATAGCCGTCAAAACCACTATCATTTTGCACTAATTTGTGTTGATTCACAAAACCTGGTTCGCCAGTTTTATCAAAATAAGAGGCACGCATGATCGCATCCAAGACTTTAATGGAATGTTGGCTACGTTGCTTCCAAAATTTTTCATCCACCGCCACACTGTTGTTGGCTGACCATAAAAAACCACCTTTTTTGATGCTAATAAATTCAAAAATATCTGGATCAGTCCAGGTTTTTACTGCAATGCGGGCGGCGCGGCGCGCGCCGCCCACCAGTACGCACTCTGATAAATAATGATCGGCATAAAGCGCTTGTTTCCAGGGTTTCATACCTGAACCTTTAATGGTAGCTAATTTTTGAATAGCTTTAATCAAAGGACGTGGTCCAGAAGCTGGACGACCTTGCATTCCACCAATGGGTGAGCCCTTGGCACGCACTTTAGAAAAATCTAAAATTAAAGTATCATCCTTATACTTACGTTCGTAGGCCATTTCTTCAATTTTTTCAACTGCCTGTGCCCATCCTTCTCTAGTGTCAGGAATTTCAAACCAGTGAGCGTTTTCGTACTTATGACGAGCTTCTTTGACACTTTCATCATCTCCCCAAACAAAATCTGCGTGCGTGTCACTTAGTACACAACGTATAATCGGCATATAGTCCCAATCCACTACCATAAGAGCATCGTCATAGGCTCGTCCCACTCCGGAACCATTTAGAAGTAAATAAAAAAGTAAAAATGAGGACGAAGCAGTACTACAATTAGTAAACACTTCCATATTGCGAGTAGGCTGATTTTCATCGCCGTGCTGTAAATGACGACCACTCAATAACAGAGATGCATTGGCTATGTGTTTACGCAATAAATCATATTCTTCCTGTCGTTCTTTAGCAAACTTTTTTGGTAACAAAGAAGCGTTTCCCAAAGCGACGCGATCTGCCACGTCAGACCAAGTTTCTAATTCGCCGTTGGCTTTAGTACGCAAGATGGTACGTTTAGCCACTGCTTCTCCCAAACCTTTAGCCAATTTGCGATCGATAAATTTCATCTTTATTTTGGGAAGGTGGCTGCTGGCAACTTTTTGCGCTGTCATATATTTTTCTTTCTAGCTATCAACGTATTTCTACTCTTTAACATGAGGCCATTAAAAACGCTGAATGAAAACATAAATAAGTATCGATGTTTCTAAACAGTGACTTTACTAGGCAAGAAGAAAATTATCAACTTAAATTAGCCAACAATTTCCTTCAAGCAAGTCTCATGTTAAAGAGTAGAAATTAGTCCTTCAATTTTTTAATTTCTGCTTCAAAGTCTGCTAATTCGCCGAAATCTCGGTAAACACTGGCAAAAAGAAGATAAGAAAGTGGGTCGAGTTTTTTCAAACGATTTAATACCAAATTACCAATTTCCCAACTTTTCACTTCAATCACTTCCCTTTGACGCAATTTTGCCTCTACATCCTCAATCAGTAATTCAATTTGCAACATACTGACTGGTCGTTTCCAAGTAGCTTTGACCAGACCTCGTTTAATTTTCTCTCGATCAAAAATCTCCTGACTGCCATCTTTCTTAATTACTTTCAAATCGACGCCCTCAACTCTTTCGTAAGTCGTAAAGCGTTTCTTGCAACCTTCGCACACTCGCCTTCGTCTCACACTATCCCCATTCTCCGTCTCTCGTGAATCAATAACTGCCGTTTCGCTGCCTTTACAAAATGGACACTGCATAGCACATAATCCTATCTATAGTGTTTCACCATCTATTTAATCACAAAATCTTGTGGTTATCTAAAGTGAGGACTAAAAGAATCTCATGTTTGAGGGGCACTTGTCAACTATAACAATAGATATCAATCAACTGCCAAATTCATTGGACTAGTTTTCGCAACTTTTCTGCTAAAGAAGAACTCTGCAAACATAACGATTCTAGAACTACTTTTTCTTCATTATTAAATTGATCTCTCTGCTCCACAATAAAATCCATTTGCTCATCAAAATTCTCCAAAATCAGAAAAGCCAGGGTTTGATTTTCGAGGTTGCTGCGATTACTTTGTTTTTCAAAGAAAAAAATATTTTCTTCCATAGCTTGATTGAGATATTTAAGGGCTTTACTCAAGGTAGTAAAAGCTAAAGTCTTGTTCCCTTTTTCCAGTAGTTTGCGACTGTAAAAAAATCGCCGTTGACTATAGGAGACAAGTAAATAAGTTCTCTTTTCTGAATCTGCTAATTCCAAACGCACCCGGTCAAAAACCATTAATAATGGATATAAGGAATGATCAGGTAAAATTTCTTTGGTCACGTAAAATTTACTGGCAAGCAAATTAGTTTTACCGATTAATTCACTGCTGTTGGCGGATTGTAATGAAATAAATAAAACCAAGACAGCGAAACCAATAGCTAGTAATGAAAATAAGTAATTCGCTTTTTTCATAAAGAAATCAAAAATGAAGCAAAAGCACCATGCCCCAAATTGCCTGAACTAAAACAAGCACGTAAGCATTACGCCTTTTGTAAAAAAGTAATGCTTGACCACAAGCAAAGGCAAAAATTAACAAAATTTGCAGAAAAACTTCTGTAGAGGTAAAACGGTTAAAAATGTTCGGCAAGTGAAAAAGTAAATAAATTATCGCCACTAGATTGATTTTTTTTAAAAGAGAAAAATGCTGAAATTTTTCATCAATGACCACCATTACAAAACTGTAAAAGAATAAAGTTTCCCAAAAACCGGTTAAAAGAGCCAAAAACATTTCTTGCCAAAACCAGTCTGTAAAATAGTAAGGCACTAAACTCACCTGACCACCACGACCTAGCGTCCCAATTAAAACTCCTATAAAACCAAAAATACCGCCAAAAGCTAAACCCAACAACAAGCCTGATTTAATTTTTTTCAAAGAAAAAGTAGCCAAAATTTCCTTACTACCAGAAATAGAAACATATATTAAAACTGGTAAGGCAAAAAAGACTAATTTACCAATGCTTTCGTCAAATAAAACCGAAAAATGAAAAATCCTTCTATAAAGTAACCATAAAAAAAAAGTTAAAAATAGAATCGGCAGAAAAACTTCATGTTTATTTAAGTCAATTTTCTTTTTGTTTTGGCTATTTTTTTTTGATGGCATCTAAAACTAACTGTAAAGTTTTTTCTTTACTATTAGAGAAAGTATCAATAACTAAATCGTAAAGCTCTCGGCGCCAAAAATCAATTGGTTCAGTTTCTTGTAATTTGCCTGTTTTTACTACCCATTCTTGCCATTCATTGGCGTACATGCGTCGCCACTTTAACAAATTACCTTGATAACGATTGTAAATACTGGCTTTAGCTGATGAAACATCAACATTGTCACGATTAACAATGCGGTCAATTCTGACAGCATCATCGCTGCAAGTCATTAAAACTTTTAGTGTTCCCGGCACATTTTGCGCCATAAAACCAGATAACCAAGATTCAATAATCCATTTTTCTTGATTTGCCACTTTTTCTCGTATACCGTAATCCACTTGGCGATCAAAGTCATCACTATAAACCGTGGCACTGTGATGAGCGGCTTGACTTGAATCAAACAAACCTTTTTCAATAGCGTAAGCGCGCATAAATTCTCCACCAGAAAAACCTATCCAGCCGTCTGCTTTTAGTTTTTCTTTAAGTTCTGTTAGAAGAGTAGTGGAACCACAACCCGGCAATCCAGAAATAGTGATGTTTTTATAATTAAATTGCTGCATTACTATCCTTTATTAACTAACTATTTTTTTACGCAGTTTTAGGTACTTTATTAATCTCTGAATTAATGTCTAATTGTTTAGCTACGATTTGTATTGCCTGTTTCATCATGAAAATACGTGCCAATGCTTCGTTAAAACTAAGAAATTGTTGTGCATTGGCAAAATAGTGAAAAACGCGATTGCGACAATGT
The DNA here is from genome assembly GCA_002306345.1 of Candidatus Pacebacteria bacterium UBA1364. GTDB lineage: Bacteria > Patescibacteriota > Microgenomatia > UBA1400 > PJMF01 > UBA1364. The sequence continues at coordinate 100,433 of DBRQ01000002.1, forward strand.
AACCAAGTGTCCCATAGTTGGCGGGCTGTTTCGTTGCCAAATTTTTTAGCGACATTGTCATACAGCCAATCTTCGTCTCTTTGTTCAGGACGAATGTCTGGATTTAATGCTCGACCAATGCGAAAATGCCGACCCTCATAAGTGTCTTTGTTAATCAGCTGTAAATCAAAAAAAACCTTTTTTAAAAAACCCTCGTAAGCTTTGGCCATAGGAAAAACCATGAATGAATAATCTTTCAGGTTAGATAGTTCATCTCTCTTATTTGCAAGAGACAAACTAACCAGCACCAATTCTTGTTGATAAACATCTAAATACTTCAACCATTCAACATTTTCTTGAGTTTCCATGTCAGTAATTATAATCGGATTGACAAGAAACAAAAATACCCTGATTTTAAGATTGAGGTATAATGGCTGCTATGAATCCCTTTCGCATGACACAGCGCAAAAAAGCCAAGCAAAGGCAGGCTGCGACTTCTTTTTGGGGCAAACTTGTACGAAGGATTAAAACTGATAAATTATTGCAAATCGCCCTAGTTTTAATTGCCGTGGCTTTTTTAGCGATTTTTGTTTATTTATATAAGCAATTACCTTCACCGAATAATTTAACTTCTAATGAAAATTTTCCAGTCAGTACGCAAATTTTTGACCGCAATGGGCAGTTGCTCTATGAAATTTATGGTAACGAAAATCGCATTCCCATTAAAATTGCTGATTTACCAGACTATGTTATTCAGGCTACGATTGCTATAGAAGACAAAAGTTTTTATTCTCATCATGGATTAGATTTACGAGGATTATTGCGCGCTGGTTTTAACAATTTTAGTGGTGGTGATATTCAAGGTGGTTCCACTATCACCCAACAATTAGTCAAAAATGCTTTGCTTAGTAAAGAAAAAACTTTGAAACGCAAAATCAAAGAGGCCGTCTTGGCCATCATGACTGAAGTTCTTTATAGCAAAGATGAGATTTTAGAAATGTATCTCAATTACATTTCTTATGGCGGTACCGCTGTTGGCATTGAAGCGGCTGCTAATAAATACTTTGATAAATCAGCCAAAGATTTAACTTTAGCTGAGGCAACGCTTTTGGCTGGCTTACCACAATCGCCCACGACCTATTCGCCTTTTGGCTCTAATCCAGAAAAAGGGAAAGCTCGACAAAAAGAAGTCCTGCGCCGTATGGTAGAAGATCAATATATTAGCAGTATTGAAGCAGCTGCAGCAGAAAGTGAAGTTTTAACTTTTGCGATTAATCAGAATGACATCAAGGCGCCGCATTTTGTATTTTATATCAAAGACTTACTTTATGAAAAATATGGCGAAACAATGGTCGAAACTGGTGGACTGAGAGTTAAAACTACTTTGGATTTAGACCTACAAGAAACCGCCCAGGCTTCTCTGTCCAGTGAATTGTCCAAATTGGCTAGTTTAAAAGTGAGCAACGGAGCGGCATTAGTCGTCAAACCGAACACTGGTGAAATTTTAGTCATGATAGGTAGTAAAAATTATTTTGATAGTGAGATTGATGGCCAAGTCAATGTCGTCCTGTCTTTAAGACAACCAGGCTCTTCCATTAAACCTCTAATGTATGCTACGGCCTTTAGCGAAAAAACTCTTAACCCTGGTTCAATACTGTTGGATGTGCCAACTTGTTTTCGCGTAGCTGGCCAAAAAGACTATTGTCCAAAAAACTATACCGGTGGTTACTCTGGTCCCGTCACCGTACGTCAGGCGTTGGGTAATTCACTCAATATTCCAGCAGTTAAAGCCTTGGCCACCATTGGGGTGGAAAAATTTATTAATCAAGCAAAAGCTATGGGCATAAATACTTGGACTAATCCAGCTAATTATGGTTTATCTCTCACTCTAGGCGGAGGTGACGTTAAAATGATTGAATTGGCTGAAGCCTTTGGTGTACTGGCCAATCAAGGCGTAAGAGTACCACTAACTGGTATTCTAGAAATTAGTAATTATAAGGGTGAAATTTTAGAAAAATATGACCCAGAAACTACCAAAGCAGATCTTAAATACCTCAATGATAATGAACTGATATCAGAACGCAATCAACTCAAAAGAGTAATGGAAAGAGCGCCTGCCTATTTGACGAGCCACATTTTGCAAGACAATAATGCCCGCCAGTCGGCTTTTGGAAGTAATTCAGAACTGGTCATTAAAGACAAAATCGTTTCTGCTAAAACTGGCACCACTAACGAATTAAAAGACAATTGGACAGTTGGTTACACGCCGGAATATTTAACCATTGTTTGGGTTGGTAACAATAATAGCAAATCCATGAGTTATTTAGCTTCAGGTATCACTGGCGCCGCCCCCATTTGGCACGATATTATGCAATATATTTTGCAAGATGAAGAAACTATTTGGCCAGAAAAACCCAGTGACGTCAAAGTAGGCAATGTGTGTTCAACTGGCATGCCCGCCAAAAATGGTCTAGGAGAAATAATCATAGCTAGTGGCGATAACGAAAATCGCATTAGTACAGTTAATGCCGAAACCGATCCGATTGCTAGTTGTAATTACAGGGGTCAAGAATTGTATTGGGAGAGTTCTAAACCAACTTATTCCGGCACTTTTAGTAAAGAATACTGGATTAGAGCTGCTACTGGCTTACCACCAACAGAAGGCGAAGAAGCTACTGACTTGCAATTGGAGACACATGTGTTTTACTACGATCCCTTAACCAAGCTTTATTGTGGGGACTGCACCAGGCCGGTTGATGAACAAGGCAAAACTATTTACGAACAAAATATCATTGATGTCAAAAACATTCTTTAGCGTTTTTTTATTTTTATTGTTGATCTTTGCCTCGTTGGTTTCTATTAACGTTTTTTACGACGCCCCACTTTTTTCTTCAATTAACAATAATAGTCGTTTGCGCTATCTGAAAGAATTAATTATTCCTAAAAAGGATCACAAAATTATTTATGGTTTTTTACCATATTGGAATGTAGATGATTTNNATTGCCACCAAAGACAGTGATGGCAATCTTGATCCAGGCTACAGAATCATTAATGAGGATAAATTTCTTGAGCTCGCAGAACAGATGAAGGCACAAAATGGCCAAGTGGAACTAGTGCTTAAGCAATTTGATTCAAAAGATATTGCAGCTTTTCTCAATGATGAGCAAGCACAGCTTAATTTTTTTAACAGTTTAGATTCTTTACTGCTAGCTTATCCCATAACTGGTATCAACATTGACATCGAATATAGTGGAGAAAATAGCCAAAATTTGCGACAAAGTTTAGTAGAATTTATGCACAAACTAGATGACTATTTAAATGCTAAATATAAAAATGTTAATGTCAGTCTTGATGTCTATGCTAGCGCCGCCAGTAATGAACAAAGTATTTGGGATATTAAAGCTCTCAGTCAATACGTTGACTACATCATAGTTATGGCTTATGACTTTCACCAAAGAAGTAGCAGCCAGGCTGGTCCAGTAGCACCATTGTTTAGTGAAGAGAACAAATGGAATAAGGACATTAACCAAAACCTCAAAATTTTTCTAGAGCAAATGCCCAGAGAAAAAATCCTACTAGGTATTCCTTTCTATGGTTACGGTTGGCAAACCGATTCCAGTGATCCTAAAGCTAATACTTACGAAGACACTGGTTTTACAGTCAGTTACAAAAAAGTAAAAGATCTATTAAATTTAAGTGAAGGTGGTGAAGCGAGTGAAAGTGCTTGGTTAGGAGCTACACAAATTAAAAAATTTTTCGACAACGATGCTCTTTCACCTTATATTACCTACCAACAAGGTGACAAACTTTACACTGTTTATTATGAAGATCCAGAGTCTATCGCCTACAAATTGGAGTACGCCAGACAACTAGACCTAGCGGGCATTGCCATTTGGGCACTTGGTTACGAAGATAATAATCGAGAACTGTGGCAAGTCATTGCCGATGGGATTTAGAAAAATTTAAGAAGGAACAAAAAAACCAACAAATTGCGCAAAAATAAATTATTTATGTGACGAAATAAACAACCTACTTATCTTTTTTTTGCTCAAAAGAAGTCGCTAAAAAATAGCTCCAAGTACCAGCCAAAACAAAGAATAAGCCACCTAAAAGTAACACCAAGGTCGTCCCCACTGAACCAGAATCATATTGACCACTATCAGTGGCCACCACAGCTGATCTGGTGCTGGTGGCAGTTGCAGTAACCGGCTCAGTTGGCACATAAGGATTACCAGAACCATAGGGAATACTAGGAATCGGAGTAATAATTTTAGTAGGCGTAGGAGTCGGAGTGAGTTGGTTTGCCATATCTAAATCAGCAACAGTGGCCAGTTGTCTAGTGGCTGTTGGATTAACGGTAAAACTATAAGTTTTGGTCACTTCCTCACCGGTTGCTGGATCAGTGTAAGTGTAACTAGCGGTGTGTTCACCAGGGTCAAGATTTTCGCCAAGACTAGCAAGGTCTAAAATCACGTCACCATTGGCATCAGTTTGTAGTGTTTGGTCAATATTAGTGTCGGAATGAACAACTATTCTGACTGTAGTATTGGCTGGCAAATTNNGCTGGCGTTGGCGTTTCTGCAATGGTCTCACTTGCAGAATTGTCCGTAGATTCTGTGAGTAAATCTCGTAAAGCTCCCGATGAATTGGGTAATTCTGTATCGGTAGTGTCGTCTGTTGTTACAGAAGAATCTGCTTGCGCGGCAGACGAAGCAGCAGTATCAATAGGTGTTGCACCACTTGCTGTGCTACTTTCAGTAATTTCTGCCAAATCGGCAGTTGGCGAAGCACTGTTATCAGCCAGCAATTCTGCTTTATCCACCTCTGGCAAATTGCTAGTTGCCGAGGCACTGGCAACAGAAGAACCATTCTGTGTTAAGATCAAATTGGCCGTCGGCTGAGCCAAAGCCACTGTAGTTTGTAAACTCGTCAGCAAATCAATGTTTGTGCCCTGTACTTTAATTTCAATTGGAGTTTCGTCTGTCATGGTTAAATAACCATTTTTTTCTGTGTTAAAGGCGTTGGCTAAAGAAATTCCCCAGCTACCAGAAGATTTAACCAAACTGGACAAAACTCCCATGCCTTCACTATAAATATATACCACTGCTCCTTCCGCTGGTGAACCATCCGCATTGAAAACATTACCATAAATAGTCTGGTTATTGCTTGGTGATTGACTCGGCTTAGCGGCGGTAGTAATAGTATACGGTTGGCCATTATTATCAAAAGAACTTGAGCCAGTACCTAAAGTATAAAAATAACTTGTGCTTGGTTCAAGACCTCTTAAAGTAATGTGATGCAGATGATAGTCCTTTACTACCCCAGAAAGTTGATCGCGATCATCACTAGCTTGCTTGTCTAATGATTTGCTATCTACACCATACTTAACAAAGGCTACGGTACTCTCATCAGTGTAGAAAGAAATAGTAAAAGTTTTGTCTGTAACGTTACTAATAAGAATATTTTTGGGCGTAGTTTCTGCAGTCGCCCTAGGAGAAAAAACTCCAGTCCCTTGACCAAAAAGTAACACTCCGGCCACTAAAGCAACAAATAAAATTAACAAACCAAGAATAGTCGGAATTTGTTTTTTTGAATTTAAATTTTTTCCCTTACCAAGTTTAACTTTGGAATCAACTTCACTATAAGTCGTCTGAGCAGTATTAGGCTTAGCAGCAGTTTGTCCAGCCGAAGGTGATTGATTTAGTGCTGGTGGTGGTGATGCAGGCGATGGAGAGGTCAAAGGTGGTTTAGCTTGAGAAATAGGCGAATTAAATGCGGGCGTCTGAGAAGCATCAGATAGAGTTGCCTTTCCAGAGGATACCCCGCTTAGAGAAACACCGCCCAGAGAGGCGTTGTTTAAACTGGCTGATTGACTAGTTTGAGTAGATGATTGAACTTGCATAAACGAACTTAAACAAAAATGTTCCTACCTTAAATTTACATGATTCCAAGTCAAGCAACAAGTATTAGACTTTAATTATTTGCTTCACCAGAAACTTCAACTGTAACCGGTAGAGAACGGTTCTCTTGATCGGTTACTGCTGTTGCTTGAGTAGCTGCTGCATTTGTTGCTTCTAATTCTATTTGACTCTCTTCCATTTGGCTAGGTTCTGTAGCGACTGGTTCTTCTACCATGTGAGGTAAATCTTGATCGGCAGTCATAATGTCAATGATCATTGGCTTTTTTGCAATATTACTACTGTCAAAAACATAAATAGGAAAGAAACTTAACTCAGCTTCCGAAAAAGCCCTTTTATCTAAAATTTCCTCAAAAACTTGCGATTCTAGCCTGGGGACAAAAGGTTTAGCTGCATTCTTTAATTCTTGCGAAATTGAACTGGTCTTAGTAGTAACAAAAATACTAAGCAAGATCCACAAAATAACTGAAACAAAGAACATGATTGCCAACCACAAAAGTTTTTTGTCACGACGTAATTTAGCTAATTGTTTTTGAACGTCACTATTGTTCATCTAAAATTGTTTCATCCACAGTTGTTGTCTTGGAAACCGCTTCGGCAGGTGCTATTGTGTCCGCAGCGGTTTCATTTCTATAATAAGGTAGGTTAATTCTGACTAGGGCAGTTAAGTTTTCTTGATAACGACTACTACCTAAACTAAAATTAACTTGGTCAATGATCATCATTCTTCTGGAATTCATTAAATCATTGATAAATTGGCGAATTTTCAAGTAGTCACCTACTACATCAACGTTAAAAGTCAAAGAGTCCCTTTTAGCTTTATCTGCTGTTGCTACAGACAATTCATCTGGAACAGCCGAAATAGTAATGCCTTGAATAACTAAGTCATTCTCACTGGCAATCTTTTCAACTATTTTAAGACCTTCAACCAAACGAGCAGTTTTAGGAATAGCCTCATCCAATAAGTAAAACTGTGAGTTAAATTTCTGATACTGGCTTTGAGCAGTATTTAAACTGGCTATTTTTTGATCTAATTGCTCATCTAAAATTTGCTTATCTTTAATTTCTTTCACTAATTCAGACATGGTTTGCAGTGTTGGCCGAATAGCAAAAATGGCAAAAAAGATGACCGCTACAATCGAAAATATCAATTCCATAGAAACTCTAGCTACTGGATTCCTGTAGAAATCAAAAAGAACGTTTTGAATTTGTTCTTGTCTACTTTTTGGCATCTAAGTTAATGTTTGATTTGATGTCAAAATCAAATCCGGAGACTCTTTCACCTCTCGATTCAATTTTATTAATACTAACTTCAGTAAAATAAGGACTTAAAGCTAAATTATTGACTAAAACATTTAAAGCATCTTGCGAAAGGGCTGTACCAGTAAAATTGATTGACCCTGGTCTAACTAACAAAGTCTCAAAAATGACATCATTGGGAATATTGGCATTTAAGATTGGAAAAATATCAATTAAATTCGACTCTTGTTTAAATTGTTGATAATCTTCAATTTGCTGCTGGATAAAGCGGAAATTCTTTTCCAAATCACCATAAGAGGCAATCACTTTCTCTTTTTGGTTAAGCGATGAATTTAGGTCAGTAACCATGCGGTCGAGGGTAAAACGTGACACAAAACTCACAATCACTACTAATTCAGTAAAAATCACAATGTAGCGACCAACTGATAGTGCCCATTTCAAAAAACGCCCAAAAACAGTCCCCAAAAACGGATCCTCTGGAACCAAGTTAACAGTAATATCCAATTTTTTGTTGGCAGGCTTTTTTGGCATCCATCTCTATGATAAAGGTTAAGCGAAGCTTTTACAATTCATGGTTTTTCACAGAACCATCTAAAATGACTTCAGGAGAATCTTCGATTGCTTCCTGCCATTTGCCAAATTTGCGTAAAATATTGCGAAAATAGATGAATTCTTTAACATCAAATAGGATGGAAAAGTAAATATAAACTAGAATCGCAATACTTGAAGTTGAAATAGTTAATGCAATTAAATCAACGGTTCTGGAAGTATCAAAAACCACTTCATCTAAAATTTTAAAGGGTAAATACAGAAATACTGCCATTAAAAAACTGGCAGCTAACATTCTTATTTGTTCTGACCAAAATGCTTTATCGTTAAAACAACCTAACTTTTTATTAAGTAAAATCAAACACAAAAATAGCTCTACAAAAGCGGCAACAGCAGTTGCCGCACCTAAACCAAGGACACCTGCAGAAAAGACATAAACCGAAAGATAAGAAATTAATAAATACACAACAACGGTAATAAAAGTGACAAAAAAGGGCGTTTTAGTGTCTTTAAGGGTGTGAAAGGCTCTGACTAAAAGTTGCACCATTGCTTGAGCAGTGATAGAAATGGCAATGATAGCCACCACTTTGCCAGTCAAAACCGTAGTTTTCCACGGAAAATTGTAAGTACCAAAAACGAGACGCACGATAGGCACACGCAAAATTAGCAGCAATACTGAAGCTGGTAAGGAAAAAAAAGCGATTTGATTTAAAGATTGCAGCAACAAACGATTAAATTTATTGTGATCTGCTGCTGTTGATTCTTCCGAAAGAAAAGATAAAGAAGCTTGAGAAATTGGTACACCAAAAAAACGAATAGGTAAAGTCATTAGCCGAGTAGCCAACTTAACCACCACAAAACTTAAATCACCAAGCGTGGTGGCAAAAAAGCCCATCGCTAAATTTTGAAACTCCGTGATCCCCACTGTTAATAAACGCGGCGGCATCAAGGAAAAAAGTTTTTTTACGTAAGGAAAATTTAAATTTAAATCAAATTTAAAACGAAAACCCATTTTCCAAACCAGTGGTAATTGCACTGCCATGTGTAAAAAAGCACCAATCAGCACACCTATACCCGCTGCATAAATCCCAAAATACTTAGATAAAAAAATCGTGCCAAGTATAATCCCTAAATTATAAAAAATTGGCGCCAAAGCTGGAGCAATAAAACGCTGATAAGCTTGTAAAATCCCTGTTAAAAAATTAGAAATGGCAAAGAAAAATTGCGCAAAAAGCATTAAACGCGTTAATTGCACAACAATGGTAATTTGCTCTGGAGTAAATTCTTTACCTGTACGAAACAAGGTAATTTCTTTTGCAAAAATAAAGGCTAAAAGAGAAAAAGCCAAAAAAATTAGCAGCACCCAATTCATTACGATAGAAGTAAAACGGAAAGCTTCCTTTTCGTCTTTTTTCTTCAGTTCAGTAAAAAGTGGAATAAATGAGGCCGCCAGAGCACCCATAACGATTAATTGAAAAATCACGTCTGGAATTTGAAAAGCAACCTGAAAAGCCTCATAGGATTGTTGTGAGGCAGTAGTGCTAAAAAATTGATTAATTAACACTCGCTCACGCAACAAACCAAAAACCGACGAAAAAACATTGGCCAAAGTAATCACTAAAGCGGCGGAAAGAATTGAGTTTTGCCTCTTTTCTAGCCATTTGTTATTATTAAGAATTTTGGTTAAGGAAATCACGTTTAGTATTATACTGTAAAATTTTGAAAACGAAGGCCGCTATTTTGTAACAAAGAGTTGGCTAGTGGAAGTGAAATTTTATAGGTCACGATATATTTTTAACTCTCCTTAAATGAAAAAAGTCCGAAATGTCTGCATCCACATACATAAACTTGTAATAAAAGTGTTCCTCTAGTATAATTGCCGTCTATGCCAATACTTAGAAATGCTAAAAAAGCTCTTCGCGCCAGTGAGAAAAAAACAATCGTTAACGGGCAGATTAAGTCAAAATTAAAAACTGCCATTTCCACTATGAAAAAAAATCCAACAGCTGAAAATTTAGCTGCTGCTTTCTCTGCTGCTGATAAAAGTGTCAAAAAAAACGTTATACAAAAAAATAAGGCCGCTCGCATCAAAGCTTCGTTGAGTAAACTAATTAAGTAAATAAGCTTTATCAACAACAATAGTAAGTTTCTGTAAGTGAGCGAGCAATTACTAAAAATGTAGTAAAAGCTACTGTTAATGAATTCATTTTCTACTTCGTCACAAGACCCTTCTTTGATTAGAAATTTTTCTATCATTGCGCATATAGATCACGGGAAAACAACTCTAACCGATGCTTTTTTGCGTTTGACAGGAGCTGTTAATGATTTAAATTTTCACGAGCGGATGATGGATAGCAACCCAATTGAACAAGAAAAAGGTGTCACCATTAAATTGGCGCCAGTGCGCATGAACTATGAATATTTAGGGAAAAAATATATCTTAAATTTAATTGATACACCAGGACATGTTGACTTTGGATACGAAGTTGATCGGTCGTTAGCAGCTTGCGAAGGAGCGCTCTTGCTCATTGACGCTACTCAGGGTGTACAGGCTCAAACTTTAGCCAATTATCAAAAGGCAAAAAAGCTCCATTTAAAAATTATTCCTGTCATCAATAAAATTGATTTACCTTCCGCTAACATTGAGCAAAGCATCTTAGAAATCATGGAATTTTTTGAATTAGAGGAAAAAGAAGTTTTGTTGGTTTCAGCCAAAACTGGTGAGGGTGTCAAACAAGTTTTACAAAGAATAATTGAAAAAGTACCAGCTCCCGAACAAAAATTAATTCAGGAGGAACGTGAGCAAAACAGCAACAGACTAAGAGCGCTGATTATTACTTCAAAATTTGACAATCATCAAGGTGCCATTGCCTATGTGCGCGTGGTTAATGGCGAAATCAGCAAAAAAGATTTGTATTTAAATTCTAGTAAAACTAAGTTTTTACCAGTCGAAATTGGAGTTTTTACTCCAGAGAAAGTAAAAAAAGATGTTTTACTTGCCGGTGAAGTTGGTTACGTAGCTACCGGACTCAAAGATATTTCTCTCCTTAAAGTGGGTGACACTATCACCAATTTTGAGGATAAAGAACTAATTGAGATTTTACCTGGTTATAAAGAACCAACACCTATGGTGTTTATGGAGCTTTATCCAGTAGAGAGTAAAGATTTTACCAATCTTAAAGATGCTATGGCCAAATTAACCATGCATGATAGCGCTTTGCAATATCAAAACACTCATTCTATTGCCTTGGGCAATGGTTTGCGTGTGGGTTTTCTAGGCATTTTTCACGCCGAAATAGTGCGAGAAAGGTTAAGACGCGAATTTGACTTAGATTTAATTGCCACAGCGCCCTCAGTAACCTACCGGATTTTAACTACCAACGACAAAATGATAGAGATTCATTCTCCGGCAGAAATGCCAGACATGAGTCGCGTTAAAAAAATTCTAGAACCCATCGCTCAATTAAGTATTTTTGTCCCAGATAATTACGTTTCCAATGTGATGAAACTTTGTCATGATAAAAGAGCAATTTTAGAAAATAGTGTTAGTTCTAGCAATCGCAATCGTCTAGAATATTTAATTCCTCTAGCCGAATTAATCACCGATTTTCATGATAAGCTCAAATCAGTGACATCTGGCTTTGCCTCGATGGAGTATCTACTTTTTGATTTTAGAGAAATCAACGCCGTTAAAGTGGAAATTTTGGTCAATAAAGAATCAATAGAGGCTTTAAGCTTTATTACTGTCGCAGAGAATGCCGAAACAAAAGCAAGAGCGATCGTTAAAAAATTGAAAGAAGTCATTCCTCGTCAGCTATTTGAAATTCCTATTCAAGCTAGTATTGGCGCTAAAATCATCGCCAGAGAAACAATTAAAGCTTATCGCAAGGATGTTACCGCTAAATTATATGGTGGAGATCGTACCAGAAGAATGAAACTGCTTAAAAAACAAACCGAAGGCAAGAAGAAAATGAAGCAAATTGGTCGAGTACAACTCAATCAAGACGCTTTTCTTGCAGTTCTAGAAACCTAAGTTTACTCTAATAACTAAAAGCTATTATTTGGCACAAATTTGTAGTAATTCACATTAGCGGTTCCTTGAATTTCAGTAAACCACTTTTGCTCCTCTGTGCTTAGCTTCTCTTGTTTTAATTGACTCTTAATATTTTCAGAAACATCTTCTAGTTTGACGTCAGTACCAATAGCTTCTTTATTTTCTTCAAAATAAGCTTTAATTTCATCATCACTGACCGTAATTTTGTCAGCTAAAAGTTTTTCCATGCCTTTACTAAGGGCCAATTGCTGTTTAATTTCATTTCTAGTGTAACCCTGAGCCTCCAATAAATCGTCTAAACTTTGACCTTGAGCGGATAATTGCTCATCAAGTGTATTAATGTCAGCCTCTAGTTCTTCATCAGTTACGACGATGCCAGCTTTTTGTAGTTCTTGCTCAATTAGCAATTGAGTAGTCATATCCCTTAGAGTAGTTGAGGCCCCTTGCTTTTCCAAAGTACGTATGAGCGCCCAGCGAGTGATAGGACGACCATTAACGCTAGCCACAATCACTTCATCTTTCAGTAAATAGACAAAAGCTAAGATCAATAAGAAGATTAGCGGCTTGATTAATTTTTTCGGTGCAATTTTTTTAGAAGCAACTGGTTTAACTGATGGTGAAACAGGAACAAACTTACTCGTCATCGGTTTTTTTGTAACTAATGGCTTCACAGGAGCGGTTTTGGCAACCGGTTTAGACGCTTTGCTTGCCACAACTTGAGCAGTATTGATTCGAACATTTTTTTTACTAGTCTTTTTAGCTGTCATTTTTCCTCTCTCTAATTTGCTTACTGATTTAAAACTGGTCATAACATAGCAAATTTTAGAGGAAAATCAAAGTAGGAAAAGTCACTTCACCTACATGCGCAATTAAATCCGTACACTAATAACTTCTAGCTCTTTTGTTACCTCAACTAGTGAAGTGTATGGATTCCATTGCGAACTGAGGTCATGTTTTACTACTGATGACTAATGATATAATCGAGGTAGAAACACTTATGATTGATCAAGACAAAAATCATCCCAAAAGAAAAATCGAAGATTATTCTGAAGTCATGAAACATGAGCAAGTCACTGGCAATTCGCTGAGAGCGTTTATTGCCAAACCCAGAAATATTAGTATTGATATTCAAGACAAAGATGAAAAAATTATTTTGGTTCTCAGACAACATCCAATTACCCAAGTTAAAGCGCTATTCATTTTAATTATTATGATTTTTTTAATGCCTTTACTCTTTAAATCGACTGGGTTTATAGATTTTCTGCCTACTCAATTTCTAACTGCTTTTAACGTTTTTTGGTTCATGCTGTCATTTAGCTTAATTTTTAAGTCGTTTTTAATCTGGTTTTTTAACGTTTACATCATTACCGATGAAAGAATCATTGACGTTGATTTTGCTTCAATGGTTTATCGCAACATTAGCAGTGCCAAGATTGAAAATATCGAAGATGTAACAGCGCGCACCACTGGTCCACTTGCCGCTGTTTTTGATTACGGCACCATACTTGTACAAACTGCTGGCGAAAAAGGCGAATTTGAATTTGAACACGTGCCACAACCAGCTAAAATCACTAAATTACTGAACGAATTAATTTTGGAAGAGGAAAGAGAAAAAATAGAAAATAGAGCTAATTAAGGGAAATTTATGATTGAGGGTTTGCAAATATTTGGCGAGTATCAAAATCTTCTCCCAACGCTACTGAAAATTGTTTTTGTTGTTGGTGCAATTTTCTATTTAATTTACACTTTTGTGGTTTTTCGTCAGGTACAGGTAATGAAAAAAACTTTGATTACCAGTTTTTCCTCAATCATCAGCCTACTGGGTCTTATTAATTTGCTATTAGCAGTGGTTTTATTGGTGAGTTTTTTACTATTTTTGTAAATCTCTATGAATTTTGAAACTATGGTAAAGCAGTCAAAATAAAAGAATTAACATCCAAAGCTGGATAATTTTCTCCCAACCACTTCCAAAATTCGGCTTCTTTGTCCAAAACAATAAATACATTAAATTTATCTTCGCTGTAAGAAAAATCTATCTCAAAATTAGCCGTGGTTACTGGGCATTTGGATTTTAAAGTAGCAAATTGTTTGGCTTTTTCTATTGTCTCTGGAGTAGATGCATCTTCAATCACAATGGGCAAAACTTTGAGAGTGGCAGCATTTTCGCCTGTTATTAAAATATTAATTGTTGGAGTAGGTAAAGCAACGGGGCTTTGGTTAATAGTAGGTGTAGGAGAAGCAACTGCAGACAAAGTATCAGAATGAACAATATCTGTTGATGTAGAAACATCCGTTGTAGTTATAGAAGTCGAAGAATTTAAATCAGCTTGTTGTGACTCAGTGTGTGCAAGTTCATCTTCTTGATCTACATTTTCAAGCAATTGTCCTAAAAACGAAGTTTGTGAAGAAGATTCTTGTGTCATATCTTGGTCAGCATTAATATCTTGAGTGGCAAACTCTTGATTATTTAATCGGGATTGTTGATTTTTAGACACAAAATAAATGGCAAACAACCCAAAAACAACAATTGTCAACACAGTTATAAATACTGCTTTTTTATGTTGTTTAAATGCTGTTAAAAATAAGTTGATTTTGTTCATTGTTACTTTGATGTTAAATTTTTTTAGCCAAAATTAGATTTGTTGGGGTGATTGCTGCGTCATTACCCACACTACCGGATGCGTCAAAAATATATTTTTTCAATTCTCCTCCGTTAGAATCAATAACACTAATTGCGCCAGTAGCTACGTCAACATCTTCTAATACTGCCCAATGTCCACCCACATCACCAAAATTTCCACCAATCATAATTTCCCAACCCCCATTCTGGTAATTTTCAAGACCTTCCAACACTTCTGTGTAATCATTATAAATATTAGCATTTCTGACCTCTGCTTCCAAAGCACCTGTACCATTGACTCCCGCACTAGTGCGATAACCTAATTTTTCTAAAGCACTGACATTAGCTGCCACACTAGTGCCACGTTCAGTAATGCCTGTTGAACTTCCAATTGTATAAAGTTTTAAAACTTCAGTGGGCAATTGACCAACAATATTAGCTACTGAAACCACTCCACAACCCACATTGCCAAATGTTTTTCCCTCGATTGGAATGCTACTCCATCTAGGATCTAATTGGTTGTAATATGTGCTAATTTTATTGGGAATTCTACCTAAAGTGGTAGGTGTCACACTTGTTATTGGTGAAATTACCGGAGTTACAGTTTCTGTAATGGTAGAGATTTCTAAATCATTCTCAGCCAAATATGCCTGCACTTCGGCAATCGGTGCAAAAGTTGGATAAGAATAATCTCCAATCGTTGCGGGTGGCACCACCACGTGTGTCCCTCCTGGCAGAACTTCCCAATATACGTAGCAGACATCATTAAACCATCTACCACTGCCTGCACAAGCTGATTCAGTTTCTGGGCGATTTAACACAGAAGCAACCGGTGATGAAACCAGAGTAGGAGTAATTGTTGGTATCACTTCTTGACCTACATTTGTACTATTTGCTGCTAAATATTGGTTGACCGTGGCAATCGGTACAAAAGTTGGATAAGAATAATTTCCAATCGTTGCAGGTGGCACCACCACGTGTGTCCCCCCTGGCAGAGCCTCCCAATATAAATAGCAGGTATCGTTAAACCATCTACCACTGCCTGCACAAGCTGATTCAGTTTCTGGGCGCAGCGTAGGCGTTACTGAGACATTTTGGGCATAAGGATCATTACTGTCGTTAATACTAGCTTGTTGCCTCGTATCCTGATTTTGCTGCATCAGCGTGTAACTGGCAAAAACGCCAACGACTAAAAATAAAGCCGCCAACACACTAGTCACTGGCACATTGGCTTTTTTAATATTAGTTAGAGTGGTTTGTAGATTAGTTTTAAAACTGCTGATTGTGTCATTGGAAAAAATACGCCAAGGTTTACGCAAAAAATTATTTTTTCTGGCAATGTCTCTGTATCGAGCTGGTAGAAAATCTCTGGGATCGTCCATAAAAAAACAAGAACACTTAAGTGTTTAAAGTGTAGCTTATCTTGATCTCTATTTGCAAGAAGAATAGACAAGAAAAAACGATGAAAAAAGGCAAAAATCCAAAATTGCCACAAAAAAACGCTTTATTCTGGCCTCGACCTATCTTTGCGGGAGGAAACCTCCAACTATTGTCAGCGCTGAGACGTTTCAAGACTCTGTTCGGGATGGGAAGAGTTGGTGCCATCTCGCTCTAGAGACCAGAATAAAGCGTTTTTATACACGTGTTTATGTTAAAAAAAGCGACAATTTTTAATTTGTTCGCTAATAAGTGAAGCTAACTGTTTGCTACGAATGCAGCAAAGTTAGTAGTAAAAAAACAAATTTTTCACTACTAACCTACTCAATATGACCTTTGAAAGAACTGATAATATTTTGTTCAATCGACACTTAGTACTGCTAGGCTAAACATGTCGCCATGCTTACACCGGCAGCCTATCAACGTGGTAATCTTCCACGGGTCTTATGGAGAAAGTTAATCTTGAGCATGGTTTCCCGCTTAGATGCTTTCAGCGGTTATCCAAAAGAAATGTAGCTACCCTGCGGTGCGCTTGACAGCAACAACAGGAACACTAGGGATTTCCTCATTCGGGTCCTCTCGTACTACGAACGAATTCTCTCAACTTTCTAACGCTAACATCGGATAGAGGCCGACCTGTCTCACGACGGTCTGAACCCAGCTCGCGTACCGCTTTAATTGGCGAACAGACAAACCCTTGGGAGCTTCTTCACCCCCAGGATGCGATGCACATAAATCTCATATTTCTATGAGTGTAGACTATATCTTCACCCTACTTTCATTGCAATGTAGGGGTCCGGCGTATTATGGAAATATAGATATTTTCCATCTCGCTTTTTAGATTGATTTAGCAAGCTAAAAAGCTCAGTCGTTACGGGGTCAAAGCAATTTGTATTGCATACAAGCGAGCACATAAGGCTTTATGATCTGCATAAAATGTTCTTTATTGCTAGATGGAATATGCAAACGTGCATACCCATGCGCAAAATGAACATTTGTCGTCAGTTCAAAATTTTGCTTAAGTGCATCTTGTAACAATTGCTGTTCTGCATTGGTAAAAGATGAAGTACATAAATACGCTCCTGATTTATCAGTGCGTAGATAGCCATCATCCATGTACCAAATTGCTAAAGTGAGTGGATGTTTTAAAAAAGAAATGATATTACTTGGCACAATTTTATGCTGATTTTGATAAAACAAAGTTTTATATTGATCAAAAATTGGCAAACTTAAAGTGGCAAAACGCCAACGTTTAGTTTGATGTCGATCTATTCCAGAGTGTAAAACTGCTAGAGGAGATCTACCAACAAGAGGTTGAAGTTTTTGGTATAACCAAAAAACATATTCCTTTTGTTTGTCTGTTTGTTCGATTTTTAAACGAACGTGCAAACCATTTTTTTCTAGACATCCATCACCAAGAACCTTACCAACAATGATTGCTTGTTGTTGATAAGACAAAATTGCTCGACTTCCCACGGTATTGCCATATCTACCCATATCTCACTAGATTATCATAATAATAACCCGAAGAAAAGAAGAAGGTAGATGAAGGGTTCACCGTTATAAGCCAGATGTTTTTGCTCAAGAATTACTTCTTGAGTGACCCAAGCCCATTCATAGGGCTAAGCCGACATCGAGGTAGCAAACCACGCCGACGCTAGGGACGCTTAGGCGTGATAACTCTGTTATCCCCAGAGTAGCTTTTATCCGATAAGCCCGGCACCTTCCACAAAGTGCACGAGGATCACTATAACCTGCTTTCGCATCTGCTCGGCCTGTATGCCTCACAGTTAAGCACTCATATGCTATTGCACGTACAGCTTGATTTCCATCCAAGCTAAGAGTACCATTGCGCGCTTGCGTTACACTTTAGCAAGCAACCTCCCCAGTTAAACTACCCGCCAGACAGTGTCCTTGTTCAAGTTTGCATTGAACCTAAGTAAGGTCTTACATATAAAACGAGTGGTATTTCACTGTTGTTCCATCACTAA
This sequence comes from Candidatus Pacebacteria bacterium UBA1364, assembly GCA_002306345.1. GTDB lineage: Bacteria > Patescibacteriota > Microgenomatia > UBA1400 > PJMF01 > UBA1364. The sequence continues at coordinate 118,242 of DBRQ01000002.1, forward strand.
ATGAAGGAACTCCCACCTATCCTAAACAATTCCATATATAAGACCAGTGCCAAGTTATAGTAAAGCTTCATGGGGTCTTTTTGTCCAGATGTTAGTAGGCCGCGTCTTCACGGCCATCTCAATTTCGCCGAGTAGTAGTTCAAGACAGTGTAAGGCTTGTTGTGCCATTCATGCACGTCACCAATTAAGTGACAAGGAACTTCGCTACCTTAGAACAGTTATAGTTACTGCTGCCGTTCACTGGGGCTTCGATTGAAAGCACTAACTTGCGTCAGCACTCTCGCAATTAACCTTCCAGCACCGGGCAGGTTTCAGCCCGTATACTTCCCCTTGCGGGTTTGCACGGACCTGTGTTTTTGGTAAACAGTCAACCTTACGTCTTTTGCTGTGCCTCTCTCAGGCTTTAACACCCAAAAGAGAAGGGCATCTCCCAAAGTTACGCCCAGCTATTTTGCCGAATTCCTTAAACTACTTTCTCTCGCTCTCCTTGGTCTACTCGACCTGTCCACCTGTGTCGGTTATCGGTACGATTTGATAAAAGGCTCCTTGCGAAGCTTTTCCAGGATAATGAAGTCAAGGCAATCAATGCTCCCGCAGGAACAAAGACTTATCACAGCTTGAATAAACGCCTTGGTGGATTTGCCTGCCAAGACTGTCTTACTGATTGAATGTCAAATTCACTTTGACACTGCCCCTATCCATCATCGTCCCTCCCCAAGTAAAATGTCTTTTATCAAGGACTGGAATATTAACCAGTAATCCATCGGGTACCCTCCGTCTGAGACGGAGGCTCGCCTTAGGGTCGTCTAACCCGCACACGACGAACGTGGGTGCGGAAACCTTGGACATTCGGAGTCGAAGATTCTCACTTCAATGACGCTACTTATGCCAGCATTCTCACTTCTGATCACTCCAGCAGCTCCTCACGGGCTACCTTCACAGTACACAGAACGCTCCCTTACCACTCATTCTAGTAAACTAGAACGAATCCTAAGCTTCGGTTAAACATTTGAGCCTCGTTAATTTTCGGCGCATAAATTCTACGGCTAGTGAGCTGTTACGCTTTCTTTAAAGGGTGGCTGCTTCTGAGCCGACCTCCTAGGTGTCTTAGAATTTAAACTTCCTTTTCCACTAAATGTTTATTAGAGACCTTAGCTGTAGGTCCGGTTTGTTTTCCTTTTGCTCCTGGAACTTAGCTCCCAGGTGCTGAGTGCTGCGAAACACAAAATTGGTATTCGAAGTTTGACTAGACGCCTACGGTTTCCCATAGGACGCCCGATCAGAGCCCTACCCCCAATTAAGCTTAACGCAACCCTATACCTAAATATATTTCAGGGAGAACCAGCTATCTCCGGGTTCGATTGGCATATTACCTCTAACCACAGTTCATCCGAGCATCTTGCAGCATACACCGGTGCGGACTTCCATCAGGCTTTCGCCTAATTTCATCCTGACCATGGTTAGCTCACTCCGGTTTCGGGTCATTTACTAGTTACAAAATCGCCCTATTCAGGCTCGCTTTCACTACGGCTCCGACACGAAAGTGTCTTAACCAAGCAACTAGCAAATACTCGCTGGCTCATTCTTCAATAGGCACGAGATCACCCTCATCGCTTGCACGAGGGGCTCTCTCTGGTTGTTAGCAGATGGTTTCAGGTACTATTTCACGGGGCCTTCCGCCCTTCTTTTCACCTTTCCCTCACGGTACTCGTTCACTATCGGTCTTGTTTGATGTTTAGTCTTGGAGTGTGGTCACCCCAGCTTCGGAAGGGAGTTTGCCGTCTCCCAACTTACTCAGGAACATCCTATGTTTCTCTCGGTTTTCGCATACACGGCTGTCACGTTCTTTGGCCAACTATTCCACGTTGTTCTACTAACCTTAAAAATACAATATTGGAGTCCTACAACCCCGAACAAAAGTTCGGTTTGGACTATTCCCGTTTCGCTCGTCGCTTACTCAGGGAATCTCTGTGATTTCTTTTCCTGCGCTTACTTAGATATTTCAGTTCAGCACGTTCCCCTCCCTAAATAAATTTAGGAATCCCTACCATTGCTGATAGGGGGGTTTCCCCATTCGGACACCGTCGGATCATAGCTTTTTGGGAGCTCCCCGACGACTTTCGCACCCTAGGCGTCCTTCTTCGGTCAAACAAGCCAAGGCATTCACCTTCTGCTTTAATTTACAAAATATCGAGTTTATTACAACATTCTAATCGCAATAAACTCTTTTATCATTGAAATGTTCTCTTACTCAGTCATATTGAGTAACAGTTAGTTTGTAGCCCAATAAATTAGACTACAAATTTTCTTCACTTATTAAAGAACAAAGCTGCGTTTTTGAAGTTAAGCCTCAATCGCGCTTTCTAGCAATTTGCTAGTTATTAGCCTCTAGAAATCTCGTGTAAAGAAATCCAAAGTCTAATAAGCAGCAAACAGCTATTTTTTACCATTGCTTATAATTTTAATACCTTGTGGACCCTAAGGGACTCGAACCCTTGGCCTCCACATTGCAAATGTGGCGCTCTAGCCAACTGAGCTAAGGGCCCTCATTTTGATTGCGTCTTAGTAAAGACCTTAACGTGCTTGTTCAATTTAAAGAGCAAAAAAACAATATTATCTGTTTTTTTATATTTTTAACCTATTTGAAGGCTATTTTGAGACGGAGGGAATCCTAAAACGGATTGTCGCGTGATTTCTTTGTAAGCCTATCACCAAAAGCTTTAGAGTTCACAATTATATATTTTCTAAAAGTGATTTCAAGGGGGAGTTTAGTCTAAAACCTTTGGAGAATCCTTAGAGTAATTTCGCTCGTTGATTAATTTCCATCTCCACTAATTCTTTATCTTTGCCATATTTCAGACGCGAAAGTTGTTTAATCATCTCAGCCAACTTAGGATTCATTCGCGCTTCTTGAGCTTTGATATCTTTATAAAGCGACATGCTAAAGGCTGGCACTGGTTCATTATCAACGATTGTCTTGACATAAGCGTGATATTTTTCCACATTGGCTAAATCAGTTTCAGAAAAGGTCGGAGCAAATTCATGTTGCAAAAAATTGGCATCAGTCACACCAATACGAAAAGAAATCATCGTACCCACGTTTCCAAAAACAGCGTTTTTAATATCTTCATCAATCTGACCAATAAACTGATTAGCCACCACTAAATTTAAACGATATTTACGAGCCTCAGATAAAATGGAGGCAAAATCCTCTGTGGCAAAATTTTGAAACTCATCAACATAAAGAAAAAAATCCGGTCGTTGTTCCATTGGCACATTTTGGCGACTCATTGCCGCCGCTAAAATCTTTGGTACTAAAATTAAACCTAAAAATTTAGCGTCTTCTTCACCCAAAATGCCCTTAGATAAATTGCAGAGAACAATTTTTTGTTCATCCATCGCTTTGCGAAAATCAAAAGAACTACGTGGCTGACCAATAATATTGCGCATAGTTTTATTAGTCACAAAGCGGCCAAATTTAGAAACGATGTAGTCCATCACTTCAGATTTATGAAAATCGGCAGTATTGGCAATTTGATCCGTCCAATAACGCTTGACCATGCCATCTTTAACCAAAGGTAAATAGTCCTCAACAAATTTAGGATCAGTCAAAATACGGACCATTTCAATAAAAGTACTACCTGGTTTACACATAATCGTTAACATGGCATTACGAATGGCATGTTCAAAACGTGGTCCCACGATGCCAGTATGATGTGGATCATAAAGTTTATACATCAAACCAATAATTGAACTTGCCACAAAATGTTTTTGTTCCTCAGTATCGGCCTCCATGATGTTAAGTCCCAAAGGTCGATCAGTGTCTGAGGGATTAAAATAAATCACATCTTCAGCACGTTCTGGTGGCATTAATTGCAAAATATCCTCCACCAAATCACCGTGTGGATCAATCACTGCCACTCCGTGACCAGCTTCTATATCTTGTAACGCCATATCCTTAAGAAATTCTGATTTACCCGTGCCAGTCTTGCCAATAATGTAAGTATGACGACGGCGATCGTTTAAGCCAATATAAATATCTTTTTCTTGACCGCGATAAATCGATTTGCCAAGAAATAAACCAGATGTGGGAATTTGGTGTGGCGCAGGAGCAGTTTTGGCAGTTAAAACACGAATGTGGTGAGTTTCAACCGTCTTATTTGGAAAATGCATAATAGTTGCTAATTCTTCCACATTCAAAATCATTGTGTTGATGTTAAAAAACGGCATATAACGATAAATGAAATCAATCATGAAAAAATGTTTAAATAACAACAAAGCTTTTTTAAAACCATTGTAAGTGGAGGTAAATTGCGAAAAAGCCCCAACAATATTATTCAGATTTGATTGAGCTGTAACTGCATTTTGCGCAGAAACTACTACTCTAATACAAACCCTAAAACCTGGCTTGCCAATTTTATTATTGATCGCTTCTACTTCTTTGGGGTCATGAAAATAATTAGCTTTGTCGGGATCAGATTCTTGCCTTTTTTCCTTTTGATTGTGCCTTAGTCCTTTGTTTTGCCAACGTTTACCCTCTGGTTTAAGCAAAATTTGCAAAGTAGCGCCTTCCCCATCACTCATTTTAGACATAGCCGAAGTAATTAAAGACAAGCCATCAGTGGGTAAATCTTTATAAGTTTTAATGGGATAAAAATTGGCTTTGTCCAATTTTATCGTGGCAAAAGCCACCCTGCCCGTTTCGTTAAAAATATTAACTTCATCCACCTCAGAAATAAAGGCCGAAGGGTAAGCCCCGTTAATTTGCTTTTCCACCAGATCACGAATTGCTCTATGACAAGTAACGTAAAAAGCAATATCTTCCTTCATACTAGTAATTTCAAAACCAATAGTTTCTTCCGGCTTCAAAAAAGCGAAAAAACCGCGTTTTTTCAAAGAATAAAGTCCTGCAAACATCTGTTCTGCTGCATCAATCTTAATTTCATTACTTTTAGGCAATTCAACTAATAAAGTTACAAAATTCAGCACGTAATTTTCTCGATGACGGTTTTTAATCAGAACAGCAAGTAAATAAATGGTTACCACTAAAACCACAACTAAAGTTAAAACCAAAAAAACAGAAAGAAAAACACTATTAGCTTGCGATAAAAAGGCTTGACTTTGTTCGTTCATAATAATCTAATGTAAATTTGACACTTCAAGAGCGCCAAAATTTATCTACGAATTCTCGACTTCTTCTTTATATACTACAGCACCAAGAAACATTTTTTTAATTTTATCGCACCACTCAAGAAGCCACCTGACACTATATTTAGTACTCTTAAACTTAGCCTCTTCCTTGCTTTTAGCAGTAATCGGCAAAACTACCACCGGTCGATCAGAGACCGCTACAGGCGTTTTAATAGTTTGCGCTAAATGATCGATTTCTCGTTGTTTCTCTGCAATTTCAGCTTGTTTCTGTCGTTCCTGACTTTCTTTGGAAACTTCCTGTAATTCTTGGGAAAGTTTGCTAATCTCGGGATTTGGCGCCGCCTCAACAGCGGTTTCAATTTGCTCGACCGCTTCCTCTACGGGAGCATTTTCCGCAGCTTGAGTTTGGTCAACTAAAATTTCCTTAGCGCGAGTAGAAACTTGAGGACCGTTAGGGGACAGAGTGCTCTCTNNTAAATTGTTTTCACTATTGCTCTCATCAGGTAATTGATTTTCTATCTTAGAAAAAACTACTTGTGGGTCAAAAATTGAAGGCAAAAACTTAGCGATAGTCGGGTATGTATCCATTTTTACGCCAGAAAAAGCTCTACGAAGAGTTTGCTTGCTCATTACATGCTTATCATAACGTGTTTTTCTCACCACTTAAAGAAGGGTTTTAATTTAAGTTCAGCTTCGCTTAAAAAATTTGGTGCCGTCTCCAAAACTAAATTGGTAGCGGCGGGTGAACGATAAATGGTTAAATTTTGGTTGTTTAGCGGTGCAAGCGGGGCGGTTGCCGTTCTTTCGCAAGAGAGAAAAGTGGAACCACTCAACCAACAAATATCAATGTCAAATAACATATCTTTCATCCAAAATTGTTGGATTGTTTTTTTTGGCAAAATAAAAAGCAAGCCATCAATTTTCTGACCAGTAGTGCTGGTTAAGGCATGGCGCAAAGACAAACCCTGAGTAATGCTCTGTTGTGTTTTAGCAACTTCTACTACCATCTCTTTTTTTGCTTTGGCAAACAGATTTTCTTTCAAGACTAATTTAATGATTTGTTGATCACTAACAAAAAAAAGAAAACCATAGCTTGTATAAAAAAAATAAAACCAAAAAGCGCAAAGACTAATCAAACCAATAATCAGCAAAGGTCGCTTCATATTAAAAAAGTAAAGTCGCTAACAAAAAAATAAAATAAACCAAAGCAAACCAACAAATTTGGTGTATTAATTTATTAGTTGGCTGAATTTTTGACATCGTTAAAAAACGTTCGGTAAATAACACAAATTCATCGCGTAATTGCCACATTTCAATCAGTAAATAGAAATTGATCGCCATAACTAAAGCGATACCTAAAATACTGCCTGATGAAGTTAAAACAAAGACACTTAAAAAGGGCAAAAACAAAAGAAAGATAAAATTACGACTTGCCAACACAGGAAGATGCGAAGCATTTTGTTCTCCTGAATCAATCTTTTCTTCATAGAATTTATACAAAAATTGTTCATCAGCGAACAAAAACCCCACTCCCACGCCATAAGCAAAAACAAAGCTCAGAGCATTGAGCCAATTTTGCCAGGCTTTGAAAAAAATCAGTAAAAAAACTAGAAACAAAAAAGCGAGGCAAAATTTAAAAATCAATTGTTTTTTAGAAAAAATATTATTCATTTTTGCAAATCATTGCCACTCATTATTTCTTTAAATTTAAAATCTTTTGCACAGAATTATCTACTTTATTTCTAAAACTTTCTGAATCTTCATATTCCCTTTGCAACGCAGCAGTTGCTGTTTCCAAAAGAGCCGAGTCTGCTTCATTACCAAAAACTAAAACGTTATTACCAGCTTTAATCGCTTCAACCGCAATTTGGCCAATATCTTTTTCCTCTGTTGTTCCAATTTGGCTGCTGGCCGCTTTCATAGTTAGATCATCAGTAAAAAGTAACACTTTTGGATAAAATTTGGCAAATTGACTCAAACATTCTTCACTCAAACTGCAAATCTGACCAGATAATTTATTTTGCAAACGTACATGAGCGGTCATCACCCCGATGTTAATAAATTTGTCCAAAACCCGACTGAAAATTTCGGTATCTTGTTCATTCAAATTAAGGGTCGAAACTGCTTGGTGTGGATCTTTAGTAATCGAACCAATTCCTGGAAAATGTTTGATAACTGGCAATATACCATTTTGAGAAAAAGCATAAATAAAATTACTGGTAGCCGTGTACACTTGATCAGGATCACTGGCAGATCGAGTTTTTAAAACTGCATTACTGGAAGCTAAGTCAAGCACCGGCGCAAAAACCAAATTAATTCCTACTGCACTCAATTCTCTGGCCGATTGATTAAAAACCGCTTTCTGTTGAGCACTAGAATAGGTGGTCACAATTTTCTGCCAAGAATCCAATTTTGTAAAACCCTCACCACTTAAAGGCTGCACTAAACCCCCTTCGTGATCAACTGCAATTAAAGGGATATAATCAGTTTCGTTCAAATGATCGTAGATTGTTTCTGTCGCTAAAATCGCTGCAGAAGTGGCTATCTCTTCTCCAAAGTAGATTACAAAGCCAGGGTGGTTTTTTTCAATATAATTTAAGATTGAAGCGCTACTGCTGCTATTTTTTTCTAATTCGTTTAGATCAAGAGGCACAGCTATAAGTTGAGCAATTTTTTCTTGCGTGTTTAACTCTTTTTTGGGAATTTGAGTGGGCGTAGGTGTGGCAGTTGGCTCTAAATTTTCACTAGCAATTTGCTCAGAGTTTTTAAAAAAAGGCTTTTTAAAATAATTGTAGGCAGATAACACAACCAAGATAAAAAGAAAAACAATTAAAATTTTGGTTGTCCAATTCTTCATAATTAAGTTCCACAATCCTGCTTAGTTTCAGTACTCTGCTTTATTTTTTCGCTCTTTTGCAATTGTCCCAGTTTCCACATAAAAAGTTTAGCTTTGCTATCTGCAGTCGAGTCTATTACAAAACTCAAAGCTCGTTCTAAAAGTCCACGTGGCACTGTTTTAGCTAACTTAATATACAACGACGTGTGACGCTTGTCTGCCAAAACTTCTGCCAAATGACAACCAAAACTTTGAAATTCGTGAGTAATATGTTTATTTTGCTCAGTCATTTGGTAACAATTTAATAAATCTTTACTAGAGGAAAAATCGCCTTTTGGCGACTTAGCTTTTTTGGCCTTTTCAACTGGACTGGAATTAGTTTGATCAATTGTGCTAAAAAGGGAAACAGCTTGAGTTAGCTTGGCTTTAGACATCTCAAGAAAAATTATAACCTAAACTCAGTAGAATAGCTTTATTTTTGGCTACTATTTCACTTGGCAAATCTCCTTGCTCTTCAATCATCAATTTAAGTGGCCTCTCCGCCAATTTTTCATAAAACTTGACCTGTGTATCAAGTACTGATTTGGCTAAATCTTGATTAGCAAAAGCCAGCCAATCGGCGGAAATCAAATATTGACCTAAGTTATAAGTAGTCTCGCCGCCAGCCAAAGTAAAACAAATTTTATTAGCAACGTGAATATTGCGTGGACGAACCATGTGACCTTTGACGTTAAAATTTAATTCTAAAGGATCAGCAAAAGGTAAAATGCCCGCATAAAGCAAATTTTCTTGATCTGCCAAAGCTTGCAGGTGCTGTTGCATGCTGGCATTAGCTTCATCAAAATCATTAAGATCTAAAACTTCTTTAACGTAAGCATTTTCTTCATTGGCTACCAAACGCAATTTTTGATCTAAAATATTGGGCTGCACAGTGATCATTTGTCGCAAGGCCACAAGTACTTGATCAAAACCTTTCAGTTTCAATCCTGCCCCCAGAAAAGCCAAGCGGCGGCCAAAATTAATTTGCACTCCTTCATCACCGCAAGCAATAACCAACGGCATTTGAGTCACTTGTAACGAATCAGTTAAGTTTGGCTTACTTAGCTTTTTTTCTTGATTTTTTTTGGTTTGCATTAAACTACCTCTTTTATGTAGGGCAGGAAATAGATTTTTTGTAAAGGCGAACTAAAAAACAAAGTACAATTATTCTTCACTCATTTCAGAACTCGTTTCGGCACTCGTTTCAGTCATGCCTTGTACCGCGGCTATATACTGCTTCATTTCCAATTCAACCTTTTTCCAATCACCTTTAGCTTCACGAATGGCGTTAAATAACAAATCCATATCAATTAATAATTGATCATCGGTTACAATCATTCTTTGTTTTGCCATAGGCTTATTATAGCACTTTTACTAATAAAAAAAATTTGAAGCCTGGTTTTTTGGTTATTTATAGTTAAAATATAAACTAAATTTATGCTGACTAAAAAAAGAACTTTTGACCTTTTCAGTGCTAGTTTGGTTTTGCTTCTGGTTGTTCCTTTGAGCCTGTTTTTTTATCCAACTTTGGTGTTTTTGATTGGTAAACCAATCATTTTTAAACAAGAAAGGATTGGCAAAAAGGGCAAAAAATTTACCATTTACAAATTGCGTAGTATGAACAAAAATGCCTCCTTTATCAAAAACAAATATTTAACTCTAAACGAAGCTCCTGCTCCTATGTTTAAAATAGACGAAGACCCACGCTTCATTAAAAAAGAAATTACTTTTTTTGGTCTTTTGCACAAACCACTAGTGCTAAAAGTTGGCAGATTTTTATCTTATTCCGGGCTTGATGAAGTTCCGCAATTTTGGAATATTTTAAAGGGGGAAATGAGTTTAATTGGACCAAGACCGCTACCAGTTGCAGAGGCAGAAAGGCTTAAAAAAATTGATCCAAAGTGGTACTCCTGGCGACATAGCGTGCAACCAGGCATTTTTTCAATTTGGGCGGTCGATCCTCAACACAACAAATCGCTGAATTATTGGAAAAAACTAGAAAAAGAAACCTTGCAAATGAATGACTATCAAAAACTGCGAATCATTGGTCAAGTGATCGTCAAACAAAGTAAAAATTTGTTTCAAAGTTAAAAAGGCCAAAATTACTTGTAGGCAATAGGCGTAGAAGTATCCACAATCGACAAACTCATACGACGTTGCTCTGGAACAACGTTTTCAACGTTAACTGTCACTTTTTCACCCACTTTAAGCTCATGACCCTCAAGCTTGGAAGCGTGAATTAAAGCATCCACACCTTTTTCAACATTGATAAACGCCCCAAAAGTTTCCAGTCGAGTCACTTCACCGGTAAAAGTAGTGCCCACACCATAGCGTTCTTCAATACTCTCCCACGGATCGGCCTCCAGTTGTTTAATAGAAAGATTAAGTTTATTGGTCTTTTCATCAATACCTAAAACCTTGACTTTAATGCGGTCGCCAATTTTGTGATAATCTTTGGGATGATTGACTTTTTCCCAAGAAATTTCGGAGATGTGAATCAAACCCTCCACATAACCAATACTGTCTTTTTTATCAGTATCCTTGACTGGCACTTCGACTGTTACAAATAAACCAAAATGCATTACTCCAGAGACAATGCCGTCATAAATTCCACCCTCTTGCACATTAGCAATTGCCAAATCCTTTTGAGCTAACTCTTTTGCCTCACTGACGTGGCGCTCAGAAAAAATTAAACGATTTTTTTCACGATCAACTTCAATAGCTTTCACTTTAAAAGCCACACCTTTCAAATTTTGAATTTTGCCCATGTATTTGCGACTAAATTGACTAGACGGCACAAAAGCGCGTACTCCATTGACTAAAACAATTAAACCGCCACGATTCATCTCGATCCCTTTGGCCTCTAATTCTTGATCTTTCTCCATAGCTTCTTCAAAATATTCCCATTTGGCATCGGAGGCTGCCCCTTTAAGAGATAAAACCACCTGTCCCTTATCATTATCAGTTGAAACAACGATGGCCTTGACCTTATTGCCAACCTTAAGTTCTTTAACAAAATCAATGGCAAACTCAAATTCTTTTTCGGCCACAATGCCTTCAGTTTTGGAACCTAAATCAATAATTAAATTTCTTTTATTTTTTTCAACAATTACACCAGAAACGGTGTCACCTTTTTTAGGGATTACTAACTTACCTGCGTTAGCAGCTAAGAGCTCCTCCATAGTTTGTAATTTCTTGACCGGTTTATCAGTCATAACAAAAATATTTCCTTTCTTTTTGGATTGCAAGATTGTATCATAAAGATACTAGTTTTGCACTTTAACTCTAACTACGTTGCACTAAAAATTTTGCCCCCATAAATTGGTAATTTTTTTTCCACTCAGTGAAGTTGGTTGCGTAGTTGTAAAGAGCAATTTTTTTGCTTGTTTAATCAACTCCTTTAATGAGTTGCCGTTAAGGTGCAAAATTATCTTTAATAATTAAAATTACATTTAAGGAAAAACATGACAATTCACCTTCCCAAAGTTTTAGATATTCAAAACAAAACCGTCATTGTTCGAGTTGATTTTAACGTACCTCTAAAAAAGAAAGCACAAGGCGATAGTTTTGATTATGTGGTTGCCGATGATCAGCGGATCAGAAGTGCTCTGGAAACGATTTTTTTTCTTAAAGAACATAACTGTAAAATCATTTTAATTTCCCATTTAGGCCGACCTGATGGACAAGTCATTAAAGAGTTTAGTCTAGAACCAGTTGCTTTTTATCTCAAACAAAATCTTGGATTAGAAGTTGAATTCGCTCACGATTGCATTGGGGCAGAGGTGGTGGAAAAAGCGGCTGCGCTACAAAAAGGAGAAATTTTATTACTCGAAAACCTCAGATTTCATCCTGAAGAAGAAGCCAATGACACGGCTTTTGCTTCAAAAATGATTAAGGATACAAACGCGGAAGTATTTATCAACGAAGCTTTTTCCGCTTCGCATCGGGCTCATGCTTCAGTGGTGGGTTTAGCTAAATTACTACCAAGTTTTGCCGGTTTCGATTTAGTGGCAGAGACCAAAATTTTGGGCAGAATTTTAGATAAAGCCCGTCATCCATTTGTAGTAGTGCTCGGCGGAGCTAAAATTGATGACAAAGTCAGCACCGTGCAAAATTTATCCAAATTAGCTGATTTAGTTTTGGTGGGTGGCGGCATTGCCAATGCTTTTTTAAAGGCTAGCAATATTGAAGTACATAAATCGTTCATGGGTAAAAAGGCGGAAGAAAACGTCAAAATCGCCAAAGCAATTCTTGACGAACACCAGACAGAAAGAACCATGATTAACATCGCAGAAACTGGCAAAAGTCTGCCATTGCCAAAAATTACCTTGCCTGTTGATGTTTTGGCCGCCAAGAATAAAGATGTTAATGACGAAAAAGAAGTGATCCATCTAGAATTACTCAAAAATGTCAAAGATAGTGAGCATGATCTGGATTTGCAGTATTTAGACATCGGCAAAAAAACCATTAATCTATATAAATATTTATTATCTCAAGCCAAAACTATCTTTTTTAATGGCCCAGTCGGAGTTTTTGAAAATCCACTTTTTGCCAAAGGTAGTCGCGAAATTGCTAAAAGTATCGCTTCTAGCACTACCGAATCTGGAACTATCACCGTTTGTGGCGGCGGCGAAACCAATGCCGTAATTAATGCCTGTGGACTAAGAGACCGTTTTACTCACGTTTCCACGGCTGGAGGAGCTGCTTTGGAGTTTTTAGGTGGAGAAAAGTTGCCAGGAATTGCAGTGTTAGAAAAGTAACCAACGTTTATTATTTTGGCAAAGGTAAAAAATCGTGCCAGGTAGGCATATCTTGAAAATGATCATAGATTTTTTGCAGTCTTTGCTTTTCTGCAGAGCTTGAACTTATTTTAATTAGATCGTTAAAGAGAAACCAAGAAAAATCTGGTCTCTTTTCAAACATTGCCTCTGACAAGATAAAAAAATCGTCCAACTGGTCGTTTTGAAATAGGTAAATTAGCGTGCGTTCATAAAACAACATGTATGAGTCAGTATATTTATGCATTTTTTCTGGATCAAAATCTTTGAAATTCAATAAAAAAATAGTCGCTCTAGTAAAGTTAGTATCATCTAGAAAAACAACATTCATGTTATCAGTCACAAATGGATTGAGGATCATTGACTGTTTGTACAATTTAGCTGCTAAAGCGGGCTGATTATCTTGATAAGCTTTACCAGCTAATGCAAATAGTTGCTCAAATAAATTAAATCTTTCCTCATGAAAGATAAAGCTATAATCATCTAAAAGATGGTATCTGTTGGTAATTTCAAAATATCTATCTATAAGAGGCTCAGCAGTTTTATAGTCAATATTTAAAAAGTTAATATTTTGCACAAAAAGCAAAGGGTCTATTTGAGCTAATTCAATTTGCAATTGCACTTTCTTTTCCATATTTAAATCTTCAAGCATGGAAAAATTGTAAATAAAATTAGGATCATTTTTATAAAGTTTGTATATACTTTCATAGTTATTTATAGAAAGTTTGTTCTCATCAATTAGATAACAAATTAGACAATTAAAATATGGAAATAGATTGATTACTAAGTCTGTTTGATTTTTTCGACGCAAGATATCAGAACTAAAGTAAGTAAGAGCAAAGAAGTTAGCTACTACAGCTATACAAACAAAATAAACTTTTATATCAATGGCTTTAAAAGCTACTTTCTTGAGAGAAGATTTATTTTGTAAAATCATTGCTAAAAAGATTAAAGTCAGGGTAAAAATCACAAAAAAATGCCAATCAAAATCAAAAAAAGCATTGGCGAGAGAAGAAAAAGCCGCAATTAATAAAAAATGATTTAAGGGATTTTTATTCTTTTTGACAACCAAAAAACTTTGATAAAAAAGATAACAAATAAAGAAAATAAACAACCCACCTGCAAATAAACCACCCTCAGCTAGATTGTGCAAAAAAATATTGTGAGCGTAGCTAGTAATTTTATAATCGTCGCTTGGAAACTGCCGACTGGCAAAATTGAAAGTTTTAAGCCCCGAACCAAAATAAGGATATTTTTTAAAAATTGCCCAAGCTTTTTGCCAATAAATAAAACGATCATTTGCCAAAATTGGTTTACAAAGTTCTTTTTGAGTAAAAATTAATGGGCAAATATTTTCACCCTTTTGATTAAATGGTATCGATAAAAATAAAAAAACTGAACTTATCGATAAAAAGGCAAAAATAAAAGTTTTAGCAAGAACTATGGTAAATGCATTTTTATTTGCATTCAAAAACGTTTTTTTGTTGATCAAAAAAATCACAACTAATTGTATTAATGAGATTAACAATGCTAATCTGGCTAAACTAAAAATAATAATTAGATAAGAAGAAATCAATAAAGTAATCGCTAAAACTTTTATTTCTTTCTTAGAAAACCATTTTTCTTTGCTAACAAACAAGAATTGCCACCAAAAAATTGGTATAACCAAAAGTAAAAACGCTACAAAATGATTGTGACCATAACTTCTGACTAAAAGATTCATCCCTGGAAAAATATCAGGTTGCGGATCAAAAAAAGTAAAAAACAAAACAAAAAGATTGAGAATCAATGTGACAATGGATAAATAATAGAGAAATAATTTTTGATTAAATTTATCTTTTGACAATAAGCTGAAAAAATTAAAAATGGCCAAAGACAAAAAATAAAATAATAATTTTTCCAAAGAAACGGGAATGTGTTGCGAGAATATAGAACTGATGAGAAATAATACAGATAAAATAATTGCTAATAAAACTGATTTTGAAAAATGTTTTTTTTCTAAAAAATGACTAAAAATTAACAAAAAAACTGACCAAGCTGCAAATAAGTAAAATTTATAATCTCCCTCTATCAGAAAAAAAGAAAAAAGAAAAAGAATAAAAAAAGCTGGATAAAAAAGATTTCTAAAAAAAAATTTCATATTTTTTTATACACTAATTTTAGCCCAGGATGAACAATCCTGGCATCATATCTATTTTTGAAATCTGAAAATTTATTAAATTTAAAATCAAAAATTTTTTTAAAGAAAACTAAACAAAATTTCCTTAAAGGTTTTCTTTTTAGTGAAGAAAAAGATGAACCAAGACTTCTAATTTTTTTAATTGAGGTTTTGTCAATTTCTTTTTCTAACAAACGATTTATTGGAGATAAAATATGAATGTGTTGTTCCGAATTTAAATATTTTGGATAAATCCCAGCTTTTGCCAATTTTCGATATTGCGCCAAAAATTCTAATTTTACTTCATCTAAAGGAATCATTCCAAAAAATAATCTAAAAACAAAAATTGGTAATGGATAAAAATTGCCACGTCTGTTGATCAAACTTTGTACTTTATTGTCTTTTTCACAGGGTTTACCTCTTAAAAGATTAAAATGCATGGAATAATCAATTTTCCCAAAATAATTCTTTAAATTATTTAAATCTTTCGGTTTTACCAAGTTAGGCATGATCGAAACTATATCCAAATTGCCAGCTTCTATTTCGGTCAAAATTTTTTTGTTCACTTCTTCTGACATACCAAAATCATCAGCATCGACTACTAAGGGAAAAAAGTTATTGCCAAAAAAATATTTAGCTTTAATTATTAATACTAAATCGTAAAAAGTTGATTTAATTCTCCTCATAACAGAATATCTCGATTTTCTTAACTCTGTTGTTTTTTGAGGTAAATCGACGAAAATTGCACCATGCCTAGTCAAACGTAGTATAAGTTCAGTGTCAAAAAGTTCATTATCAGTATGACAGATTTCAGCAAATTTAATCAATGTTTTTGTTTTTTTAAAAGCTTTAATTCCATGTGTATCAGTACCTGGATAATTCAAAATTAAACGTAAAAAAACATTAAAGAAATAAGTGATTGATTTCCTAAAAAAAGATCTGCCATCATCGCTGTTGGCTAAAGTTTTTGAGCCAATAACAATGTCAACTGTATTAAGCAATTTATCTGCTTTTTCTATAAAATCAAAACTAAAATAATCAACATTAAAAAAAAAGATTTTTTTTCCAAGAGAAACAGACAAGCCTTTCCTCAATGCTCTTCCATAAGAGGGATAAGGTAATTTATAAGCTTTAACAAATGAAAACTTTTTTTCTAAATCTTTGACTAAAGACCAAGATTTATCTTTACTGCCATTTTCAACCAAAATGATTTCAAACTTGTTTTTATATTTTTGGTTGACAAACTGGATAAATTTTTCAATTTGATTTTTTAGATGAACTTCTTCATTGTAAACTGGAAAAATAAAAGAAAAAAGCATGTTATTAACTATATTTTTTATAAATATGATAGTCTCATTGCAAGATCAATTTTACAAGCTGGCAATTTCAACATACGATCTGAAGCAGAAATTGTATTTTTAGCAATGGTTTCCCCATTTTGTGGATTTATCCATTCAATAGAACCAGCTTTTCTTACAAAATTATCAATTAACACGTCTTGACTTGAGTGTTCACAAACAAAATAACCTAAAATCATCTTGCCTGCGTCGATAGCATAACCACGAACATATGGATCTGAAGTAAATATTTTTGATCTAGTTGAATCTAGTGGAATATCGTAAGTAAATGAGTTAAAAACTTCAATTTGTTGTCTTTCATCTTTGCCAAGATAAATGTTGCCATTTTTCATTGTCGAATTGTAATAATCTTTTTTATGGGTGGTATTCCAAAAAATAAAAGACGTATTGTTAAACAGACCAGTCCAAATTTTAATTCTCATCCTATCCAGTGAATTAACTTCCCAGCTACTATTTAAATTACCTGCTTCACTAAATACAATTGGTTTAGAAGTTTTAGTATATTGATTTAGTAGCTTAATTAAATTTATATCAACTTTATTAGGTTGATCACTGTCATATCTATGAAGTGATATTATCTCAACTCCATCTAAATTTGGCTTTTCCCAGTTTGTGGTAACAAGACGTTTTTCATAATCAAGAGATTTGATTAGTTCACTATAATATTGAGCGGTTTCGTCTGAAATTTTAATTTCATTACCAATCTCCCAAATATCAACATAAACTCCGTATCTAGCAATGATGTACTTGACGTATTCATCTAGAAAATTCTTTTCAATCAAAATTGGTTTTTCATTTAGGTAAAAGCTAAACAAACTCATCCAAATATGAAATGAATTATTTTGTAAATTTTCAAATAATTGATCTAGCATTTTGGCATTTTCTATTGCTGGTTGAGCTCCAACATATAAACGATCAAATAAATCAAATGATGCATTATTTACTCCAAAACGATATAGGTTGAATCGTTTGCCATTTTTTCCATATTCATTCAAATATTGATTTAGATCAACAATTTCTGAACTACCCGTAGCTCTTTGTTCTAAAGACCAATCATCTAAACTGGTGCCATTATGATTGGTATCGCTGACAGCATCCTGAATTCCGATTGGAATAAATTCTGTTTTATTATCTAAGGTAAATTTATCTGGATGCTGAGCATTAATTTTAATATATTTTTCTTTTGTGTCAGTATTTGCTACCAAGTGGCCAGCTTTTGTGTAAACAAATCCGTCAGGGAATTTCATGCTAAGATTCCAATCCCAATCACCCCTTAAAGGAGGATTAAATCTTAATTTCCAAATGTTTCGATCATAATAAAAACCATTAATTGTTATGCTTGTCCCTGTTTCTTTGTGTGAAAATACTGATTGAACTCCAATCTGATTCCATGGATTGGGAAACTTAGATTCATCATAGCTGATAGTAAATTCATAAGCTTGATTGCTGCCAATATTTATATTTTTCTGTTCTACTTGAAAATTCTTTTTTGCTCTCACAACTGGTATTTTGCCATCTTTAAGCAAAATTCGCGATAATCTACCATCGGTATCAGTAAAATATATAAACTTATTATCAATCGTCGGTGCAGAAACAACTTTACCAATTGAAGAATATGACCATATTTTTTCACCGTTGGAATTTTTTAATAAAGAAAATCCTCCATCAGAATCACTACTAATTGTGCCTAACTCATATTTAGTAAATAGATCTTTAAATGGTAAGTGTAAATATTGAACAAGTTTTGGATTGAAAAGAAAGGTCTTAGAAATTTGATTATATTGATTAAATAATTTTTCATGAGGATTAAATGAAATTGCTGCTCCATCGGTTGTAAACGCGTAACCATGATTATTTATAATTTGTGGGCAATCAACTAAGTTAGTCTTTAAATCAAACATTTCGTCAAAAGAATCTAATTTAGTTGAGGCTGCAATAAATTTGCCATTTTTGGTAACAATTAACAAAGGATAATTTATAACATGTTTAATATTGCTAAAAGAAAAAGATTTAAACAGATCTTGAAGAATGGATGTATTTCTAAAACACATTATCTGATTCTTATTTTCAGAATTTTTATAAATAATTCTGCCATCATGAAACCTCAAAGCAACTATTGCCCCGTCTTCTTTTGCGACATATAGAATATTTCCTTTTAAATGTATTGTTGTGGTTAATTGCCCAACTGAAGTTTGCCAGACAATCTTTCCCGTTTTTACCTCAATCATGTAAACAAATCCATCAATACTAGAGTAGATTAATTTATTTTTATAAAATTCTAATCTACCAAATAGATTTAAACTCTCCTTCTCCGAGTCTTCAGATTTATTATTAATTCTTGATTGACTGGTGAATTTCCATAATAAAGACCCATTTTTGATATTGATTGCATAAATTGCAGCATCACTGCTATTTATATACATAACATTATTTTGTATATGAAAATATGCTGACAATGTCATTTGATTATCCGTAGCAAATGTCCATAAAATTTGACCATTTTGCATAGAAAGGCAAAATAGTCTGCCGCTCGGCGTCAAAACAAATAATTTGTCCATGTAACCAGAAATATTGTAAGGATCTCTAGCGGGAAGTTGCGTACTCCACGACAATTTACCAGTTTTTTTATTGATTGCGTAAATTTCTCCAAGATTATTAGCAAAATAAACTTTATTGTTTGTAACAATGGGTGAAAGAAAAATTTCCCCATGAGTTGAAATTTGCCACCAAGATGACTGCTGATTAATTTTATAAAGAGTGTAGAAACCAATAGATAACAAAAATAAAATAGATCCAATAAAGAAATTTCTGTTACGCAACTGCATTAAAAAACATTTTATAACACATGATGGATAAATGTATCATTAATCACAGCAGTGATTGAAATTTTTCAACTAATATCTAACAATTTATGAGATAGAATTATTTTGTTGTAATTTAGACAAAGAATAAATGAAAAAGTTATTATTATTTACAATCGTTGTTTTGGGTTTGTATCTCAGAGTCAGAGCAGCTTGGCTGCAATCCTTTTGGGGAGATGAGTCGTCTATATTTACCGTTTCCATGAGAAACTCCTTAAAATCACTCATTCTTGTAGAGCATTGGGATAAGTGTCATCCCCAATTATTTTATGTTTTCTTACATTTTTGGCAAAAAATTAGCACTAATATCTTATTTTTAAGAATTCCTACTTTATTGGCTTTCATTCCAACTATTTTTTTTATATATAAAATTGGCAAGCAAACTGGTGGCTGGTTAATGGGAATTTTATCTTCAATTTTTTTTGCTACCAATCATTTTTTTGTTAATCTTGGGTTCCAACAAAAAATGTACGCTTTTGAAATGGTGTTCATGTTCGGAACAATTTATTGGATGCAAATGACGCTAACTGCAAAAAGTAAAAAATCTCAGTTATTATTTATCGTCTTTGCGGTTCTTGGATTTTATACAGATTACTCATTTGTGTGGTTATGGGCATCAGTATGGTTAACAGCCATAATTTTGTACATAACAAAGTCAATACAAAAGACCGCTTTACGAAAGTTTTTCAAGAGCCTGTTTATCGCAACTCTTTTCATGTTACCGCAAGTACCAATAGTTCTTCGTTCATTAACGGCGGCACTTGGCTTAGAAGCATACTCTGGAATTCCCATTTATGAAACTGTGCGCTACGCAATTGCCAACTACGCTGGTTTAATAAATTTACTGCCGTATGACTTAGTACTTATCATTATTATTAGTGTTAGTGCGTTGTTTTTGACAATCAAAAGTCAACAAAAAAATGCCATCATTTTAACCTTAACATCACTACTTTGTTTTTATGTAACCTTAACAACTTCGTATTTTATTTCTCAAACCCATCCAATATTTATTCCTCGTAATCTTTTAGTTTCCTCATTTTTATTTATCTTTCTCATACCATACGTGATTAGTCAAAGCAAAAATCAATACTTAAAAATAATTCTCATTGTCATTTTCTTTTTACACATTGCCCGTATTCTGCCAATTTCTCTTAAACTAAAAGATGGCTTTCAAGGTCTAGACCAGTGGTCGGAAATACATGAAACTGCCAAAAAAATTAATGGACCCTTTACACTCGTCATTATCTCTGATAAAGAATATGCGTTAGATGCACTTTATGCGTACTATTTCGATGGGTACTATGATGGGACAAAAATTACAAAATTCAATGAACAATGGATAAAAATCAAAGAAGTGGATAATTGGATTATGCCTCAATCGATGCAATACGCAAACAACATAATTTTTATTTCTGATCCAGACCAAATTAAAAATAAATCAGATGAAATAAGTAAAATCAGCGCGCAAATATGTCAAAATAGAATGTGTTATGGTCCATTTACACTACAAGGAGCATATAAATCTCCATGAAAAAAATGCTGATCGTCATCAACAATTTTAATGATGTTTCTCACAATCAACACTTATTACGCTTGATTAAATTTTTATCGAAGAAAAGAGATGCAATTGCTTTAGCATCACTAACGAATAATGGTGAACTCAAAACCAAATTTGATTCAGTTCCAAATGTCACTAGAGTAAAAATTCAAGATGTATTTCACTTTCTCAAAGAAAATCCAGAAACAATTATTTTGACTAAAGAATTAAGATCAGAATATTTTGTGTTTATTGTCCGTTTTTTTTTGGGGTGGCCAAAATATAAACATTTAACTATTCGTCCCAGCTTTGGTTTTTTAAATGAATCTTGGTGGAAAATAATAAAAAACATTCTTTTTTACTTTTCTTTGTTTTTAGTTGATTTAAATATCACTGTTGGAGAAACTGTGGCCAACAGAATCAGAGCCATTAAAAACGTAAAAAAACAAAAGGTTGTTTGCATTCCAAATAGCTTGAGTAAAAAATTCTTGGCAAGCAATACCCACCACTTATTAGACATTAAAAAAATAAATTTTATTTACACTGGCTTCTTAGAAAAAAGGAAAAATTTAGATTATTCAATAGAACTACTTGAATTAGTGCCAAATGATTTTACATTTACCATACTTGGTGATGGACCAGAAAAAAATAAACTGATTAACCTAGTTAAAACAAAAAAAATGACTGACAAAGTTAATTTTTTGGGACATGTAACAAATGTAAAAGAACATTTAGGAAAAGCAGACATTTTTTTATTTTTAACAAAAATGGAAGGTTTATCCTTAAGCCTTTTAGAAGCTATGGCTTGTGGTTTAGTGTGCGTGGTTAGTGATATCCCAGAAAATCGTGAATTAATAATAGATATGAAAAATGGCTTAATTCTTCCATTAAATAATCAAAAACAAGCAATCAAAAAATTAGCAAATATCTTAAAGAATGAAAAACAATTGATTAAAATAGGAAAAAACGCAAGACAAACTATTATTGAAAAATACAGCGATGATAAATCTTTTCGACTGTATGAACAAATATTGAATTCTATCTAAAAATCATTCATTGCACCGATAAATATTTATCTAAATTAGTAATTAATTTTTCGGACGGAAAAGAAGATCTCTTGTCCATAACTTTTTCTGCATTTTGATAACATTTTATTAAATCGTCGCTAGATAAAATTAATTTGCAAAGTGATCTCTCAGATAGATACTTTGCAAAATATAATTGATGGTCGCTAACATGCTCTCCATATTTCTTTATTCTTGGAACCACTACTGGCAAATTTTTACCATAGGTGAGAACTTGAAAAACTGTAGCTGGACCGGCCGCCGTTATTACCAACCTTGCTTTAGCAATATATTTTATCATCTCTTGATAAGATAAAAATGGAATTAGTTTGGCGTTTTGAACTTGCGTTGTAGATGTTCCTGATTGAATAACAATTTCTTCAGTAATAATTAAATTTTTAACCAGTAAATCAACCATTTTTAATAATCTATCAAAAGGTAGATAATGAGTGCCCGTGGTAACAAAAATCACAGTGTACCTCCCCAATATTTACTATTTTTGTAAAATTTTCTTTGAACTGGATTCTGAATTAGAAATAAATTGGCTAAATGAAAAAAATAAATAAGTTTGCCAGTTAAACTTGGAAATGCGATGAAATCTATTGGTTCCAAATAAATTGTTTTTATATTTAACATTTTAGCAACTAAAAAAAAAGGAACAGCTACTCCCGCTCCTGCACTAATAATGGCATCTGGCTTTTCTTTTAATAAAATTTCTATAGCTAAAAAGAAATTCCTTATCGCATTAAGAGCGTGACGACTCTCTGGATAGTAAACATAATATTTTTGCTCATTTGGAATGGTGCTATCTACATCAGATTTATTGAAAGTAACCCAAAATCTTTCGTGTTTACTCCAAACCTTCTTTAACTGATATAACTGAAAAAAATGTCCACCAGCAGAAGTCACTAAACAAAGCTTCATAATTACTTAAGTAAATTCTTTAAACCATAGTAAGGTTTACCTGTTAAACGAAAATAAAAATAACTTTTGAAATCTTTTGCTGTGGCTTCACTGGCACTGCAACCACTATTACATTTAACACAAGCCGTTGACCACATTCTTTTTCTTTCTAATTGATTTTTTTCACTTAAATACAATTCACTCGGAGTTTTTCCATCGCGAATATTGCCAATAGCTGGCGATGAAAAACAATTGTAAACATTGCCCAAACTATCTATTGCCAGTTGATCATGTAAAAATGGGCAAGGAGTTGTTCTTCGTTTTCCATCTCTATACATTGCTAATAAATCACGCCAATAATAGGCTCGTACATCTCTCCAAGAAGTTGGTTTACTTAGTTTTGCTAATAATTTTATAAGCTTTGGTTTGTCGCTTCGATTAAAATCAGTTGATTCTTCAGTGTCTAAATTACGCACATAGGTGTCATGATAACCAACGATTTGCAAGCCATATTTAATATCATTTTTTTCTAACCAGCTAGTAATCTTATCCACATAATCAATATTTTGGTGCATGATCAAAGAACCAACAGAGATACTAAGATTTGGATGGGTAAGATTAAGTTTTTTAAGCTCAAAGATGGTATTTTTGACTTTTTCAAAAGCTCTTGGAATTCTACGAATGGATTCGTGCATTTTTGCTGTACCATCAACAGAAATACTTACATTTAAGGTTATACCTCTTGGTTCTAAGAGTTTTAAAACTTCTTTAACGCGCTTTATAATTAATTTAGTAGAAAAACCATTGCTCACTATGGTCATAGTTTGAATCTTTGGCATTTTTTGCAAAAATAATTCAATTTTCTTAGAGAAATCAGCTGTAAGAGTTGATTCTCCTCCAGTGATATCAAGTGCTTTAATATTTGAAAACAAAGGGTCGCTAACCATGAACTCCCATTCATCAAAAGTAAGCTCATTTTTTGGTTTCATCTTCCAAATATTGCACATAATACAGCGAGAATTACATTGATAAGTCAAAGCAATCAGCACTCGTTCTGGCAACTGATTAGAAAAAAGAAATGGAAAATTATATGAAAAGAAGCCTTTGGAAAGATTATGTAATAAATTGATTTTTTTTGGAAAAGTTTGCATTCTTAAATCCATAAATCCCCACAATTTGAAAAGTAATTTGATGTTAGAATCATCCTATGACAGCCCCAATAGTAACAGTTATTTTACCGGTTTACAATGGTAACCAGCATCTTAAAAAAGCTGTCGAGAGCATTCAAAAGCAAAGCTACAAAAACTGGGAATTATTAATCATTAATGATGGCTCAAAAGACAATACTTTAGAGACCTGTCAAAAAATTGTCAATTGCGATAAAAGAATTAAATTAATTAATAATCCAAAAAATCTTGGGTTAGTTAAAAGTCTCAACATAGGCATCAAACTTGCCAAAGGAAAATATATTGCTCGCCAGGATGCTGACGATATTAGTTTACCAAATAGAATTGAAAAACAAGTAAAATTTCTGGACAATCATCAAGAATATGGCTTAGTTTGTTCAATATTTATGGTGGTTAAAAAAGATGGCTCCGTAATCAAAATAACAGCTCTGCCAATTAATGATTACGAAATAAAATTAAGCATGCTTTTCTTCAATCCTATCACTCATGGTGCAGTTATGCTTAGAAAACAAGTTCTTGAAGATTTTCATCTGCATTACGAAGAAAATGATTTACATTGTGAAGATTACGGATTATGGATAAAAATGTCTGCCCACACAAAGTTTAAAATTCTTACAGAGCCACTTTACCAGTGGACTATTTCAAAGAACGGAATCACTGCCCTTCATCTTCCCCTTATGGAAAAAAAGAGGGCTGAATTAGCAAAAACACTAATTAATAAATTAGATTTAGATAAATTAAAGAAATTAACAAAAAAATACCAGAACTCAACTTGGCAATACAAAAAAGTCAACTACATTATTGACTACTGTCTTATGTATCAAAAATTATTATTAAATCTCGCACAATTGTCTTTTAGTCAACACGCTTACAAATCAGCAATTCAATTATTTGTATACAGCTTTCGGATGAATCCCTGTAATTACTTTAAAAAAATATTATCTAAGTTCAAAAACTCAAATTTAGATAAAATGCCACTTAATAAATTGATCTCAAAAATTTAAATTTAGAGTTTTAAATCTTGCAACATTAAATCAAGATATTTTTGAATGTTTTTTTCTGAATATTTTTTTTCAACAGTTTTTTTGGAAGCTAATGCTAGCCTAGCGCTTAATTTTTTATCATTCAAACAGTCAAAAACATAAGAAGCAAAAACTTTATCTGATTTCGCGATTAATCCATTGACATTGTGAGAGATGTATTCGTTTGCTCCAGGAAAATCAATTAAAACTGGTACACACCCATAGTTCATTGCCTCTAACAATGCCATGGGTTGACCTTCAAATTTTGAAGTCAAAGCAAATATCTTCGCACGACCCAAATAATTATCAATATCATTCGTTGGAACTAAGAAAGAAACATTAGAATTGAGACCATTTTGTGAAGCGTAATCCTTCAGAAGAGATTCTTGACGACCAGAACCAATAATTACAACTTTAAGATCTGATTTTTGTTTTATCAAAAATTTACAAATTTTTAATAATCTAAGTAAGTTCTTTTGATCCTCAAATCTGCCACAATAAATAATGTCAATGTCTCTATCTTTTTTTTCTTTTAAAGTAATATTTCTTGACCAATTAGGAATCACTGATATTTTGCTTGCTGGAATGTTCCAATTGTTAACTAAATCATCCCTAGAAATATTTGTTTGAACAATAATGGCATCTGCCATTGGATAAATAGTTGAAACAAGTAATCTTGCGTACCATTGATTATTTTCATAACTAAAAATATTATCCTGACTAATTACTATTCTCACTTTTTTACCAAACATTAGTCTCGCTAATGGGACAGATCTCATTGATGAAGAAAAAACATGGGTCAAAATAATATTCGGAGGATTAACTATAAATCTAAATAAAATGTTAAAGAAAAAAGGCATTCTTCTGCGGGGAAAAGGAAAAATTCTTGGCGGATAAAAAATTTTTTGCTTTTTAGAAGTTAAGTTTGGAATAAGATCAAAATCTGTTTTCCATCTAAGAATCACTTCTGTGTCTAGCCTCTGGCGCAGCTTAGTTTTATGGATATAATTGAGCAAGTCAATTATTTTTCTCTGAATTCCGCCTAAACTTAGATCTGTATATATAATCGCCAGCTGCAATGGCTTTTTTTTAATCATTATATTGGACATCAATTATAGTACTACCAGTTACCGTGAGATCCCCAAATTCTAGCGGAAAATCCCAACCTATGGCCAAAGGAAAATAGTGATTATAAAAACAATTATATTCAGAGCATTCAACATCTGGAATTTCCATTTTCACCACAATATCGCTTTTCTCAGGATGTATAGAAGCCACTATTTGCCCTTGCCAATTTGGATAGAATTCCTTTGCTGGTGAAACTTGGATATCAACAATACTAAACATTAATTGTTGAGTATCATCGCGAAGTTCAGTTTTTTGCAGTAGTTTCTTTACAATCCAAGGCTCTTGAGATTTATATCTAACCGTAAGTAATGCTTTTTTGTGCTTTAATCCAGCATTTTTTTCTTCAATTGTTTTATAGATATTAATAACTTTGCCCTCTAATACCGCATTGTTAGCTTCCAATAAAAAATCATTGCCAAACGAGAGTGGATTTCCATTAAAACTATAAGTTTTGACATTTTTGTTATAAGTTGCTTTTAATCTCAATGTCACAAACATATACTCTTGCTTACCACCGTTCCACGGAGTTTTATAAACATCAATCACTTCTGCAATTTTTTGCCCAAAAGAATTATATTGTATGTCTCCTTTTTTCAGCGCACTAGTTTGCCAACGACTCACTGGATAAGAATCTTCCGTCCATTCTGGACTAGGTGAAAATACGTCAATATAAATTATATTGTCATTTCGTTTGAAAAAAATAAAATAAAAAGAAATTGCAGCAACAAACAAAATCGCTAATAAATAATCAAGTAATGACAACTTTTTTAGTAACTTTTTTAACGACAATTTAAGCTTTCTCATATAAGGCTCCCAGTAGTATCCAAAATATAGCACTAATCTGAAAAGAAAATAATAGTGGATAAATTTGAGCTAAAAATAAATATGTAATGACCATACAAAATACACCTGTTCTAACAGCTGCATTAGAAGAAAGAGTTTGATTTTTAGAAAACCAAAATTTTTTTAGAACTATGTAAAATAGAGCAATAAAAGCAAGTGTACCTAAAACACCAAAGTCTCCAAGAAGTTCACCAAGCATCATGTGAGCTGGCGTGGAATCAAAAAGATATTCTTTTGGTTCAAACATTGACATAATTTGATATTGAAAAGTATCTGGTCCGGTGCCAAGTGGATAATTTAGGGAAAGAAGAAAGCCAAGTTTGAGATGAATTAGACGGGTGTTGATGGTACTTTGTCCCATTTCCGAAGCAAATTGATAAAATCTATCAACTATAAAACCACCAGAAACTAAAACAAATAATAAAACAGGAATAATAATTTTTAGTTTCAAATATTCGCTAGGTCTTTTCTTTTTTTTAAACAAACCCACCATGATAATTAAACTCGTAACAAACATTGTCACAAGCCAACTACCACGACTGGCACTTATAACAATGGCTGTGGCAAATAAGCAAAGCATGGCCGAAATAAATTTTTTATTAATAAATTTAGAGTCATAAACCAATAAGGTGACTAAAAACACAAAACCCATGCACAAAAAAGCTGCTGAATAATTAGCATCCCAGGACATCCCTCCGGGACGAAATAATCCTGGAGAATCTTGTGCATAATTACCATATTTTATCAAATAATTTTCAACTAGAAGCCCAAGTAAACCATTGTGCAGTTTTTGAGCGATCATGATAAATGAATTTAGAGTTAAATAAATTAACATAAAATAGATAGTTATTTTTGCGTAATCTGTTTTCCAAAAAAGAATTCTTGATAGATAAAATAAAGAGATAAGTTTTAACAACTGAAATAAATTAAACCAAGCTATTTCACTGTGAGGCGAATAATATGAAGACGCAATTGATAAAATAACAATGATTCCAACAATTAAATCTAGAAATGACAAACGTGCCTTAATATGTCCTTTGCTTTTTTTGAGCCAATACAGCAATCCTAAAAGGACAGCGTCTGTAAAACTAACTCCAAATACTTTGTAAGCCTCCACTTCCCCAGAAAAAGGTGTCGTGAATTTAAAGGGAAAATATCGACCTAAACTAAAAAGAATTGTTGCGAGCAAAACTTCCCACAGCGTTCTTGTAAGATTTCTATTAATAAAATACAAAACCAAAATATAAATTAAAATAATTATTGCTTGAAAAAGTAATCGATTGGTAAGGAAATTAGTTAAAATAAACAATGCAAAAATAGCAATTTCTTTACTTAAAGTTGAGTTAAATATGTGTCGATAAAGAGATTCTATCTTAGCAAAGAACATATGATCATAGTCTATCATCACTTATAGTATACTTGTGACAATGAAATTAGTGAGCGTTGTTGTTCCCATTTATAACGTTGAATCTTATCTTGATCAATGTATTCAATCCATCCTAAACCAAGAATATTCAAATATTGAAATAATTCTAGTTAATGACGGTTCTACTGATAAAAGTGAAGAAATCTGTAACAATTATGCAAAATTAGATTCAAGAATCACAATAATTCATCAAAAAAATAAAGGCCACGGACTAGCTTGTAATGCAGGTATTGCAAAATCTAATGGAAAATACCTTTGCTTTTGTGATGGTGATGATTATTTTTTTCCACACACTATTAAAAAATTTGTTGAAACCATAGAAAAAACCCACACAAAAATAGCTGTTTGCGCTGCTTATGCATTCGATAGCAACACTAATCAAGTCTCGATCGATCCTTATCACGCTTTAATTAGAATTCCCAAATTACATAATGAAGATGTCTTGACGAATGAAGATCTTATTAAATACGCAAGTAATTTAAGTGTGAGACATTGGGATAAGATTTACGATTTAAAATGGCTGAAAAATAAAAAGATTTTGTTTCCAAAAATGAAAACTAGTTATAACGATGTTCCATTTCATTGGTTGGTTCTTTCAAAAGTTTCTAAAATAGCCATCATTCGCGAGCAGTTGTACGCCTATCGTTTAAATAGAGTTGGCTCATCATGCTACAACATTAAACAGCAAGAATATTTCAACGTGAGAGCTTTAACTATAAAAATTATCAAAAAACAAAAACCAGAGTTATTAGACGAATTCTATAAATTATTTATCATCGATATGAATTGGCTGAAAAATTTAGAAAAACCAATTGAAAATCAATTTACGGAAATACTAAAAGGGGCTTTAAAAGACAAAAAACTACTTCCTGAAACAAAAATGTTTATTAAAGAATACTTTGATCAAAAATCAAAAAAATATTTATTAAAAAAGAAAATCAAAAAAATATTAAAAGCTATACTTTTTAATTAGTTTACAAATAAAATCTATTTCTGTTTCTTTAAGTTCCGGATAAAGTGGAATTGCTAACGTTTGTTTTGCGAAAAGCTCTGCATTGGGAAAATCGCCTTTTTTATACCCTAAAAAGCGCAATGATTCTTGTAAGTGGAGAGGAATTGGATAATAAATACCGGTTTGGACACCATTGTCAGATAAATATTTGGCAAATTTTTTTCTGTTTTTAATGAAAATGGAAAAAACATATAGAGATGGCT
>DBRQ01000010.1 GCA_002306345.1 Candidatus Pacebacteria bacterium UBA1364
TACTAGGAACCGTTATTTACACGGGCAACCAAACACACAAAGGAGCAAAATACGAGTTGCTGAATTGAGAGGACCTTGGCTCACTGTTTGTTCAAATTCACGAATTTTTACAATCCTTCTTCGTCCATTTCACCCTTGGCATAAACAATTGCCTCCAATACGCTATGATAGCTAAAAAGTTCGTCGGCATTAAAAACAATGCCAATCTCACGCTCGGCGTCGGCATTATTAGAGGAAGCGTGAATTAAATTCATCTGTTGGCTCATGCCAAAATCCCCGCGAATTGAACCACCCTCCGCCTCGCGCCCCAGCGTAGTTCCCACCAATTTACGCACTACCGGCACGGCGTCAACCCCTTCCCAAACCATCGCCACAATTGGCATCGAAGACATGAAACTCTTTAAATTTTGGAAAAAACTTTTATCGCGGTGCTCCATGTACCATTGGTCAAGCATACGCTCATCCATTTGTACCATCTTGAGCCCAACCAATTTAAGACCTTTGCGCTCAAAACGGGAGATAATTTCACCGATCAGGCCTCTTTGCAGACCATCAGGTTTGACTAAAACAGCGGTTCTAGTTGCTTTCATTTTTGCCTTTCTTTTTGCTTTACTAATTTTTAATGATTTATTTAATTTTTAACTATTTATTGCCAATTTTAATATAACTTACCTAACTTATCTATAAAGTAATCTATAACAATAGATCAGATACATCTATTTCGGCTTCGTTTACCAGTTCTACCTTAATTTCAATATGTTTTAATATAAAGTAATATATCAAAACATAAATTAAGACATCGCTAAACGCAAGCTCTCTTCATCTTTTTCACTTTTAAAATCACCAATGATTGCTAGACGCAATTCGTTTTCTCGGACAATATCTTTAGCTACTCGCAACACATCTTCCGGCGTGACCGCTTCGAATTTGGCCAAAACTTCCTCAACAGAAAGTAGCTCGTCACGCAATAATTTTCTCAAACCAAAAAACTGCGCCACATTCTGGCTGCTTTCTAAACCCAATAAAGTTTTGCCGCGTAGATATTCTTTAGCCCTTGTAAGCTCACGAGCGTCAATTTTTGCCTTTTCACTGCACAAATCAGTAAAAACTGCCTTACTAACTTTAATCGCCTCTTCTGCGCGCTTACGGTCTACCCCAGCACTACAACCAAAAAGACCGCTGTCATGGAAAAAATCGAGGTCAGAATGAACATAATAAGCCAAGCCCATTTCTTCCCTAACTTTGCTAAACAGCCGTGAGCTCATGTTGCCACCCACGATGGTTGAAAGTATCTGCAAAGCGTAGCGATCTGAGCTGGCGGCATTTAAAGCCGGATATGCCATCACAAAATGAGCCTGCTGAGTGTTTTTATTAACTAGGACGAATTTATCTTGGGAAAAAGTGTGCTGACCTATTGCAACTGGATCGGCAGCAGTAATTGTGGGCAAAGGGTTTTTTACTGGCGTACGCTCGTCTTGCAATTTAGCTAGTGCTTTTTCTATTTGTGCCACCAAACCGGCCTCGTTTTTGGCTAAATCTTGCAAACCACCGGCAATCACCAAAAGTAGATTTTCTGGACCATAAAATTTTTGCAAAAAAGGTTGAAAGTCGGCAGTAGTAAAAGCGCTAATCGTTTGCTTGCGTCCAACAATCGAGTGAGATAAATCTCTATTCTTAAAAATCATTTGTTCAAAAACGTCGGCGATGTGCGAGATGGGATTATCAGCGTACATGTTTAGTTCTTCGATAATCACTCCTTTTTCGCGATCAATGTCAGCTTGCCTCAATTTTGGTCGAAAAAGCATGTCAGATAAAACATCTAGCGCCAAAGGAAAATTAGCCGCCGCCGACTGCACATAGTAACCAGTGTATTCTTTACTGGTAAAAGCGTTAAAATCCGCCCCTACACTATCCAAAGTTTCAGCAATGATTTTAGCTGTGGGAAATTTTGCTGTCCCCTTAAAAACCATGTGCTCAAAAAAATGAGCCAAACCCTCCTCTGCTTTTTTTTCGTAGCGGGAACCAGTGTTGGCCAAAAAAATGGTGGTCATGGATTGGCTGGCTTGAATATCCACTAAAAGCACGGGCAATTTGTGAGTAGATTTGGGCAATTGAATTTCTTTATAAGTGGTTTGAAACATTAGCTTTTCCTTCTTTACTTAAACTTTTTAGTTAAAGACTCCTGCTTAGTCACGCAGCCTTATAGCTTTATTTTAGCACTTTGGTATAAAAGTCTAGTCCTTAAAAAAGGCGAATAAAAAGCGAATAAAAGTGAACAATTTTTTTACTCTTTGCTTTAGATTACTTATAAAAAATAAATGCGGTTTTATGGCAAAAATTATTTACTCATTTATGCAATAAAAAAAATAAATCACTTGTAAAAATTGCATTTCAAAGAATTCAAGTCAAAAAGTGACTTTTTGCCAAATTTTGCTAAGCTTGTAGTAAGTTTCTACTCACTAACTGCGCAAAAAAACTAAAAAATGAGTGACAACCACAGCATTATTGTGCCAACATGACCACGACTATGCCAACTAATTTACTCGAAAATGAATAACATTTTTAAATAAAAATAGAGCTAAAACTCAATTTTTGAACAGTTTTTTACTTGGCTTTATTTAAGAAAATTCGTCAAAATACAAAAAAGTAGTTGCAAAAAAACTAAAAATTTGTCATAGTAAGCAACATAAATTGCAAGCAAAAACTGACAGTTTTTTAGCATCGGTTGTAGTTTTTCAAAGTAGCAATTTTGTAACAATTTTAAAAAAAACTTTGTGTTTTGTTCTTTAACCAAAATTTTTGTCCGTCACTGAGAATTTCGATCGTACCCATTTCGTCAGTGCGCCAAATTTGCGAGTTCACTGCTTGAAAATCGGCCAATACTCTAGCATCGGGGTGACCAAATTGGTTATCTAAACCGCAACTAATCAGAGCAATTTCGGGTTTGGTTACTTGCAAAAAGTCGAGTGAAGAAGATGTTTTAGAGCCATGGTGCCCCACTTTTTGGATATCTATATCCGTTATCAGTCCTTCCCTAAGGAGTGCTAATTCTCTGGTGGACTCGAGGTCACCTAAGAGTAAAAGTTTCAGCTCGCCAAATTGGGCAAAAATGGCTATAGATCCGTTATTATCACTTAATTTAGTAGCCATTTTTTCTAAGTCTTCGACCGATAAGTTACTTTCGGGTTTTTGCCAAAGGAGAACTTTTGCCGCCTCAAGTTGACGAGACTCCTCCAGATTTAACTCGAAGGGGGTTAAAAAACTTAAAAGTAAAGAGGCATTACTACTATTATACTTAGCCTGGTCGACAGGGCTAAATTCAGAAAAAGCAACCTGTTGGCCTAAAAACGGCTCTTTAATGACCGTGCCTTGCTTCTGCAAGCTAATTAAATGCTCTTTTAACTCGAGATAAATCTTTGAATCTTTATAATCACTCAGAGGCAAAAATAAATAATTAATTGCATAAATTTGCGTTAATGAAGCAAAACCGCCGATGTGGTCATCGTCGAAATGAGTTAAGACAAGTATATCAATCTTTTTATCTAAAAATGGTAAATGATCATCTAAACAAGTTAAGACACTCTCATCTGGACCAGTGTCAATTAAGACCTGTGTATACCCCAAACTCAGCAAAATCGCGTCGCCTTGGCCCACATCACAAACGACAATATGCAGCAACTGATCTGGTTGCTTACTCAATAATTCCCACATAAAAAGCAATACAACAAGTAAAACCAAGTAAATTTTCATTTAAAAATCCTATATTGATCTTTTGAGTATCTTTTATTTTTTAAGTGTTTAACATAAATAACACTAAAAAGGATAATTAAGGAAAAAATAGCTGTAAATAGGTCTTTATTTTTATTAAAAATTAAACTTTTGTAAGGAATTTTTTCTAAAAGATTGATCAAAAAAAATAATATATCTAGTAATTTAGATATTAAATAAGATAAAAGTGATTCAAGAAAAGTGAGTGGAAAAATATCAGTAAGAAAAAGCACGATAAATGAGACTAAAAATAAAGTCGTTAAAACTTCTACTAAGGGTAAAATTACAAGATTAGCTAAAATGGCTAGATAATTGAGTTCGCCAAAATTAGCAATGAGGATAGGAGCTAGAAAAAACTGCACGCAAAAGGTCAGTAAAATATTTTTCAATAAATAATTATGACTGATAAATGGCTCTTTTTCAAGGAAATTGTACAAAAATAAAATAGCAAAACTAGCCAAAAAAGAAAATTGAAAGCTGAGAGTCTCTAAGTACATTGGATTGATGATTAGCATAAAAATTGCTGCTAAGTATAAATTAAACAAAGGTAAAAAGGCACGATTAAGTGAAAAAAAAGCAAAAAACCCTAAACTGAGGGTTAAAAAAGCTCTAAAAGTCGAGGCTGCCGATCCCACCAGAGAGAAATAAAGCAAAATAATAAGAAAACGAAGCCAGAATTGTTGACTTTTAGTCAAGTAGGGAGTGATTGGCTTACCAAAAAACAGGCAAAACTGCAAAAAGATAGTGAAATTAGCAGAAGAAGCTGATAGAATATGTAGTATCCCAATAACTTTAAAAGAATGATATGTCTCTTGATTGATACTAGAGAGATCGCCAAAGAGCAAACCTTTGACTAGAGGTAAACCTCTGGTGCCAATGAGCCCCTCAAGTCTCTTGAGGTAAAATTGACGTTTCAAAGCTAGTGATTTCTGACTCTGCAGGAAGCGATATTTAACCGAAACGTAAAGCTTTTCTAATAAGTTAAAAAAGCCATTAATCAGTCTTTTTAACCAAAAATTAAGCTTATCAATCAACTCCTTAAATCTGCTAAATGATATTGTATGTTTATCTTTGATATATTGGTCTTTTTGGCTGTTTTGTTGCCAATTTTGTTCACTACTGGAGAAAGAAATAGGCAGCAATGGAACCTGTTTCGTCTTTTGTTCGTTTTGAGGAATATTTAACACAAAAACCACGTTAGACAGGTTCTTGTGATCTGTTTCTAATATATTTCGGGTCTTAAATATTAATTGAAAATTATCAATAAATATAAAATAGCTTATCAATATCAATATATAAACTTGTATTTTTCTAATATTCTTATAAGTCATACCACTCTCTGAGGCGAAAAGGCCTATTTAACTTGAAACAAAGCAGCAATGCATAAAAATTGACTAAAACATAGGAGTTTGGAGTTTTTAATAAACAATTTTGCATCTCATTAATAAAATAATGAAGCCAACTGCGTCCTATAACTATAAGGACAGCTGAGACTTTAACTCATTAAACAAATTTTCTGATAAAACTTCTTTGCTGACTAATTCTTCTAAACTGGTGTAAGGACGATTTAAAATGATGGCCTTAGCACGAGCCTCGCCAATACCCGGTAAGGTTTGCAAACTGGCATTTTCAGCTTGGTTAATGGAAATGAGGCTAGTGGCGGCAGTAGGACCAGAGGTATTCGCGGCATTGCTATTACTACTATTATTATCGACGGTGGTAATGGAACTAGCCGCATTCGACGTGCTGGTGCTAGTATCTGTGCTAGTAATGTTTGAGCTTGATGTTTGATTTTCTACCAAAAAAGGAATGTAAATTTTATCTTGATCGTTGAGTTCTGTAGCTAAATTAAGAGTCTGGGCCACATAAGCTTGATCAGCATCTTGGCTAAAACCGCCAGCCAAAGCAATTAAATCCGCTATCCGTTGCCCTATTTCCAGCTGGTAAATACCTGGCTTAATAACCGCACCCTGAATATCAACTTTAATTAAACCTAGGGTGGCCACTCCTTTTTGACTAAAGGCGGTGGCTGGACAGGAAGGGCAAAAACACTCTAAAGTTTCCGTACTACTCAATAGCGAATGTAGAGCAACACCAGCAATAGTCAAGCCGGCAACAACCAATACGTAAGGGATAAAAACACTTAGATAAGTGAAAATTTTTGGCACTAAAGCCATTATTCATTGGCAAAATTACAAGAAGTGTGATCGATCAGCAATTAGCTAGCCACAAAATTAACTATCTTACCAAAGACATAAATTTCCTTGTGGATAGTTTTGTCAGCTAGCCATTTTTGCATAGCCTCTAGATTTTTAGCTTGGTTTAAAATAGCGGCTTGGTCAGTTAAATTTTTTGTGGGCCAAGCAAATTGCGCACGCAGTTTGCCATTAACTTGTACCACTAAATTAGTGAACTCTTTTTGTAACAACGCCTGGTCATACGCTGGCCAAGATTCTAGATGGACAGATTTTTGGGCAGAAAAGCCCAAAACCTTGGCTTGATCGTAAAGTTCCTCGGCAATAAACGGTGCCAAAGGGGCCAAAAGTTTGATGAAAGCCACAATTTCCTCCGTCTTTAATAGCAAAACATCATCGGCGTCCATTTTTTCCCAGAGATTGGCAAATTCCATCAAGGCGGCAATGGCGGTATTATATTTAAGCTCTGGCAAATCAAGTGTTAGTTTATAAATAGTCGAGTGCAGTTTTTGGACCAACTGCTGGCGGTCACTCAGCAATGATAGAGAGCTATTTTGATGACGGGCAATTTCACGATTGACTAAGCGGTAAACTTTGCGTAAAAATCTAGACACACCCGCTACAGCGCGGGGATTCCACGGTTTGTCAGCCTCTAGCGGCCCCATAAACATCTCGTAAATTCTAAGCGTGTCGGCACCGTATTCTTGAATGATTTCATCTGGATTGATGACGTTACCTTTGCTCTTACTCATTTTTTTGCCATCGGGTCCTAAAATCATGCCTTGATGGCGCATTTTGGCAAAAGGCTCGCCAGAAGGTAAATCAAGATAGCCCTCGTCTCTTAAAAATTTAGTGAAAAATCTCGAGTACAGTAAGTGCAAAACGATGTGCTCTTCACCAATTAAATAAAAATCAACTGGCAACCAAGTTTTTAAAGTGTTTTGGTCAGCAAACTGCTTTGTGTCTCTGGCACTGACGTATCTTAAGTAATACCAACTAGAGTCAACAAAAGTGTCCATGGTGTCATATTCTGGAGTCCAGCCTTTGCCATAGAGTTTTTCTACTCTGGCTTTAAATTCCACGGAAGAGCGTAGAGGCGATTCACCAGTCGGCTTAAAATCAACATCGTTTGGCAAAAGCCAAGGCAAATGCTCTGCTTTGACCAAATGAGCTTGGCCAGTTGGATCATAAACAATCGGGATAGGTGCCCCCCAATAACGCTGACGAGAAATCAACCAATCGCGAAGTTTGTAATTGACGCTGCGGCGCGCCACTTTGGGGTGCGAAGCAAGCATTTTTTCAATTGCTACGGAGCTAATCAGGCCGTCAAATTCCGCTGAATTGACCAAGCGACCGTCAATAACCACTTCTTTGACCAAAAGACCGAATTTTTGGGCAAAGGCGAGATCGCGTTCATCGTGAGCTGGCACAGCCATAATCGCCCCAGTGCCATAGCCACCAAGCACGTAATCGGCTACAAATAAAGGAATTTCTTCCTGATTAAAAGGATTGACAACCAAAAGGCCAGTGTCAACGCCAGTTTTGTCCTTTTCACCGATTTTGCGCGTCTCCTCCGTTTTTTGGTAAGCCTTAGTAATGTAGGCTTGTACTTGGGTAACCTTGTCGCTGCTTAAATATGCAAAAAGCTGCTGCTGCTCAAATTTTTCTGGTGAAATAACCATGAAAGTTGCCCCAAAAATCGTGTCTAAGCGAGTGGTAAAAATTGAAAGTTTGGGCCACTTGTCCGCTGGCAAAGCAGCAATTTTGATCGCAAAATCCACCTGTGCCCCTTCACTGCGCCCAATCCAGTTGATTTGCTGGCTCTTGGTGGGCGCTGGCCAGTCCACGTTTTGCAAACCTGCAATTAATTCGTCTTGATAAGCGGTAATTTTGAAATACCATTGTTTGAGGTTTTTTTGAATGACTTGGCTATCACAGCGCTCACAAAGCCCATCAATAACCTGTTCGTTGGCCAAAACTGTCTGGCAAGAAGGACACCAGTTGACTTTGCCTTCGCTCTGGTAAGCCAAGCCTTTGCGATAAAGTTGCGCAAAAATCCACTGCGTCCACTTGTAGTATTCTGGATGATTAGTGGCAATTTCCTTGCTCCAATCGTAAGAAATGCCTAATCTCTTGATTTGACGGCGAAAAGTGTCAATGGCGGTCTTGGTGGTTTCTCTGGGGTGAATACCGGTTTTGATGGCGTAATTCTCCGCCGGCAAGCCAAAAGCGTCCCAACCGACTGGAAAAAAGACTTTTTTGCCAGTCATGCGTTTAAACCTGGCCTGAATATCTAAGGCGGTTTTGGGCTCTACATGGCCAACATGTAAACCAGAGCCAGAAGGATAGGCAAAAGCGTAAAGTAAGTACTCCTTATCTTTTTGCTCCTCTGGCGTCAAAGCCAAGTCAGTGTCGCAAAATAAGCGCTCTTTGTCCCAAAATTGGAGCCATTTTTCTTCTACTGCTTGGTGATTATATCTGTGATCTGGCATGATGAGATTATTCTACTACAGATTTAAAACGAGGTTTTGCCAGTTTCTTTGCAATTTTCGATTCTTGACGTGTATTAGGCGGCAAAACAAAAAA
>DBRQ01000008.1:0-2268 GCA_002306345.1 Candidatus Pacebacteria bacterium UBA1364
GAATAGAAGTGGAGCCATCTGCTTCTTTAATCCACTTTTTCTGTTCGCCGTTGCCATAACCAGCTTGGTTGGCATCGTATAAAAATTGGCTTAATTTTTGATTATTCATTCGCAGTCTCCTTTTTCAAAAGTCCCAAATCTTTTAACAACTCTCTAATACTAGAATGGGTTTCTCGTGAAATGATTTTTGCAAAACCTAGTCTTCGGGCTTCCTTTGCCCTCCTTTCAAAATATGGAGTTTTTCTAATCTCTCCAAGCAAACCTATCTCTCCAATAAAAACTGTACTTTGAGGAATTTTTTTGTTCGTTAAAGAGCTGGCAATTGACACTGCCAAACCNNTCGTAAAAAGCCAAAGGTAAACCAGCATGTTTTTGTAAGACTGCCGATAAAACTTGAATGCGTGCTAAATCTATTCCCCGTCCGACGCGACGCGGCATGGCCAACTGTGATTTAACTACTAATGCTTGTACTTCAGCCAGCAAAGGACGCGTGCCCTCCATTAAGCAAACTGTTGCCGCCCCAACCACTAACTGATTGGTATTTTCTAAAAATAATTCGCTAGGGTTGGTAATTTCCCGCAAACCGTAATCTTCTGTCTGAAAAAGACCTACTTCATCGGTGGCTCCAAAACGATTTTTAAGCGACCTTAGTATGCGTAATTGGTCTGATCTTTCGCCCTCTAATAGCAAAACTGTATCAACCATGTGTTCAAAAACTTTTGGTCCAGCAATCACTCCATCTTTGGTAATGTGGCCAATCAAAAAAGTCGGAATACCCAAAGCTTTAACGACATTGATAATGCGATCTGCTACTTCGCGAATTTGTCCCACGCTGCCACTAGCTCCAGTCAAGAAGCTAGTCGAAAGTGACTGAATACTGTCAACAATGACTAAATCCGGTTTTTCTTTTTTAATTAAAAAATTAAGCTCATCAACATCAGTAGTGGTGATAAAAACCAAACTTTCCCCGATCTCCTCTCTTGAATAAGAATTATGTTCATTATTTAAAAATCTATCTATTCTTAGGGATATTTGACTAGGACTTTCTTCGCCAGCTACGTAAAAAATTTTCAAAGGTTTCAATTTTTTAACAGCATCTTTGCGTAAGCGCAAAATCTGCAAAATCATTTGTGTCAGCAAAGTTGACTTACCAATTCCCGGTTCACCACCTAACAAAACCACCATCCCCGCCACTAATCCACCGCCCAAAACCCGATCTAATTCTCCAATGCTGGTGGAAAAACGCTGTTTTGTGGCACTAGAACGTTCTACTTGAGAAAAAACTAAGCTTTTTTGGGCAATTTCGGCTGCACTCAGAGTATTTTTAACCTGTGCCCGTCGTGTTGTATCCGGCGCTTCTAAAATTTCTTCAACTAGCGTGTTCCAACTACCACATTCACCGCATTGCCCCATCCATTTGGGAAAACTTGCCCCGCAGTTTTGACAGCGAAAATGAGATTTAATTTTGGCCATATTTAATTTCTTATATACAACCTATCGTTTCGCAATACTACCCGCAAAAAAGTCGGGAAAGTAAAATTACTTTGTCCGTAACTTTTTACAGTGGCTGCTGTCTTGCTACACATAACTTTTAACTTCGTTTTTTAATATTTTTGATCATTAAACTAGAAGAAAATTGAGGGTTGAACTTATGCACCACCACTAATTTTGCACCAAAATCGGCTAAAATTGCTTCTTTTTCCAAAGCGAAAGCAGTGTGCGAAGAAATGGCCATAAAATTTGGTCTAATATACTCAATTAAGTGTCGATGTTCCGCTGATTTTGAAAAATTCTCTGGTAAGATGAAAATATAGTCAGCGATATTCCAGGCACGCAAGTTAACCAAGCGCTGAGCCTGATTGTTAATTGGTCGGTTGGCGCCTTTGAGTTGTTTCACTCTTACGTCTGATTCCAAACCTATTAACAAAAGATCTCCTAGTTGTTTGGCTTTTAATAAAAAGTTGCGGTGTTCCTGATGCAATAAATCAAAGACGCCAGTTACTAAAGTTAAAGTTTTTTTGGCTTTGGCTCTCTCCGCCAAAAAATGATCTAAACCTTGCTCCATATCCTTTTACGTCCTTAAGAAAATCACTTAGCATTATATTTCGTCAAAGTAGTGCTAACACCAGTTGCCAATGTTTTAAGAGAATCGCTAAAATTACTCCCACCAGACAAAGTGGCAGTAATTGCATCCTCATAATACTTGATAATTTGGTCATTTAAACCATTATCATGAGTAAAACTGGACATATACCAAGTTTGAGCGAT
>DBRQ01000008.1:2321-27190 GCA_002306345.1 Candidatus Pacebacteria bacterium UBA1364
CTGCTCACCCCTTCAGCCCAGAAACTTGCCCAAGCAACTGGATTTTGACTGTCCAATTGAGGCACTCGCGCTACTGCAAAATCGAGATTAGGATTTAAATTTTTAATATCATGCACTCTCCACGAAGGCGCAAAAATCATAGCCACATCCCCTTGAGCAAAAGCAACGGTCGAATTGGCTAAACGATCCGACCAAACCTTATCTTGTTTAATAAAATTGGTGTAAAAGGTCAACGCATCCTTAACATATTGGCTGTCAGCCTCGGCAGGGTTACCGCCATTTTGAATAATGAGTAAAGCTAAAATATCTGAAAAATGATCAACATTGCCAGCATTACCAATAGCTAAACCAGCGCGAGTGATCGTATTATTTTGTCTTTCAGAGACATTGGCGGGCACAGTTAACTTACTGGCCGCTGTGCGTAATTCTGCCCAAGTGGTTGGCACCTCGATATTAGCAGTTTTTAACATTTCTTTATTATAAAAAAGAGCCAAGCCCTCATACATTAAAGGAATGCCAACAATTTGCCCATTTACCTGTAAATTTTTGTAAGCACTAGGATAAAAAATTTGTTTATATTCAGCCGTACTCATAATAGTAGAGGGCATGGCTGCTAGATTATCACTTAACATTGGCACCCAAGAAACGTGATAGCGAAAAATGTCCGGACCACTGCCAGAAACAATGGCTTGTTGCAGTCTCTCACGATAATCGCGATGTGATTGCTTGCGGTAATCAATTTTAATAGAAGGATTGGCATCCTCAAAATCTGCAATTACCTCCTTCAAAATTTGACTATCTTCCCACAAACCCCAATAAGTTAAAGTAGTGATTGTTTCAGCATTTCCAGTGTTGGAAGTACCAGCCGCTGCACTACTGCCACTCGCTGTTTTAGTGCTTGACTTAGAAGTGGAAGTTTGTGACTTGTTCAATAAGCTAAATATCACAACGGCCAACAAGACAACTAGCAACACAACGCCACCAATCAAAAACGGTTTGGGAATTTTACCTTTTAGTTTAGCCAATGGATTTAAACTTCCTTTCCCAGTCTGAGCTGTTTGCGCCTCCGTCGCTGGTGCTTGAGTAATTGCCCCTGGTTTATTGGGGTCAATCGTTTTATTATGCGTAGCGTTCATGGCAATATCAGCCTTGGGCGGTAAATTTAAATTGGCCAAAGTGCCTTGAGTAGATGTATTGGCATTACCCATTCTGGCACTATTTTGAGAATTCAGCGTTAAATTAGGCTTTGGACTTTGAACCTTTGTATCAATGTTTGAAGCGGTATGGCTTTTTAATGAAAATTGATCGATTGGGCTCATGGGTCTACTTGGCAAAGAGTGTACGTTTGTCCCTGACTGCGCTGCAGTTTGTTGGGAAGACGAAGACAAGTTTGAGGAAGTTACTGCCGACGCAGGTTCGGCGGTTAAAGGTGGCGCCACCACTTTCATATTTGGAGGAGTACCTCCCGGATTTTCCCTGGACAAACCACCTGGCACAACTTGCGCCTGCCGAATTTGACTCGGCTTTTGATTAAAAACAGTTTGTGGACTGGTTGGAGTAGATGATGACTGATTTAATGGTCCTTGAGAGACTGGCTCCCACGGCTTGTTTGCTTGCCCTGGCAAATTTGGTTTTGGTAGGTTCTGATTTGGCATAGAAACAAATTACAAAGTACAATGTAATCCGTCCTCTATTATGGATAAAATTTACTCATCAATCAAGCGGAGCTTGAATGAAAAAAAACTAAACCTGGCTCTCCTTTTTTGGGGCCTGTTACTATTGTGCGTTAGTGCTTGGCTAATTTTGGTGTATTTTCAATATTATCAAGACCGCTTTTATCCAAAAACTTTTATTGATGGAGTGAACGTTTCCGGATTAAAAAAAGATGAAGCCAAAGCCAAAATCCAAGCTAATTTACAAAAGGAAACTGCTATCAATTTGGCGCAAGATTCTTTAATTCTTTTTTATCAAGACAAGCAAATTGAAACCAAGCTAAGTGAATTAGCTATTCAAGATAATTTAACAGAAGTTATTGAAATTGCTTTTGCGGATAGTCAGCGCAACAAAGGTTTTGGCACAATCAATCAATATGAGGTGAAGCTTGATTTCGATCAGGCTAAAATTAAAAGCCAGATTGAAAATCTCAAAAAACAAGTAGACTCAACAGGTAAAAAACCAAGTCTCGCTTTAAAAAACAAAAAAGTTGTAATTGATGCGGGCATAACCAGTAACGAACTACTAATTGATGAAACTTGGCAAGCTTTACACAAACAAATTTTGAGTAAGAACTTACGCGATTTGAGAAAGGAAGACTTAAAAGTTGAAGCTATAGTTAATCATTCCATTGTGGCTCTTAATCAATTACAGATTGCTGCCAATCATGATCGAGTTGCAAAACTTATTGACCAAAATTTATTTTTAAATTATGAACACCAAAAAATTACTTTAACTGACCAAGATTTAATCAATTTTTTGGCGTTACCAGAGGGCTTCAATCAAGAAAATCTTGACCTTTTTATCGAAAATTTAAAACAGCAAGTTGATCGCCCCAGCAGTAATGCTCGATTGGTTTATGATAAAGATACTTTGCAAGTCACCGACTTTGCCGCTGATCAAGATGGTTTGCAAGTAGATGCTGACAACACAAAAATAATCATTGAAGATTTTCTGACTAAAATCGAAGAAAATGCCAGCGCTGCCGCAAATGTCATGCTGCCAATGCAGAGCACTAAGGCTGCCATCACTTTGGAGCAAACCAATGATTTAGGCATCAAGGAACTGCTTGGCTTTGGTGAAAGCTGGTATGCTCACTCCACTGCTAACCGTATTGATAACGTTGCTTTAACAGCCAGTCGCATTAGTAATCACATCATTAAACCTGGTGAAGAATTTTCTTTTAACAAAACTTTAGGTGAAGTGTCCGAAAAAACTGGTTATAAAAATGCTTACATCATTGAGGCTGGTGAAACTAAACTCGCTCCTGGCGGTGGCGTTTGCCAAGTGAGTAGTACTCTTTTTCGCACTTTACTTGATGCTGGGGTAAAAATTACCCGTCGCCTCCCACACGCTTACCGCGTTTCTTATTATGAAATTGGGAACGAGCCAGGCTTTGATGCTACTGTTTACGCTGGCAACACTGACTTGCGCTTTATTAATGACACGCCGGGGCACCTGCTACTTAATTGCCAAACAGACAGCGATAAACTTTACATGTTCTGCCAACTTTATGGCAC
Organism: Candidatus Pacebacteria bacterium UBA1364; assembly: GCA_002306345.1. Taxonomy (GTDB): domain Bacteria; phylum Patescibacteriota; class Microgenomatia; order UBA1400; family PJMF01; genus UBA1364. Next base: position 5,555 of record DBRQ01000008.1, read on the forward strand.
TAGTGATGGTCGCTCAACAGAAATTGTTAATTATAAAAAATGGGACCTAACCCCAGCCCCGCCAACCATTTATATTCCCGATGCAAGTTTAAAACCGGGCGAACTTAAACAAATTGATTGGGCCACCAGCGGAATTAAAACTGAATTTACCAACGTTATTCGTGATAAAAACGGTAACACCATCCGCGAGGACTACTATTATAGTAACTATAAACCTTGGGCAGCAAAATATTTGCAGGGAGTGTAATTACTAACACAAGCATTGCGGCATTGCTCATTGTAATTGCAGACATTGCAATCGCTGTAGACACTACGCACTAAGTAACAAATTGTAAAAAATTACTAGAATTGATCAATTTAACTAAGCTATTTTTTTTCGATATTAAAAAGACCACTTTTTAAAGAAATTCTAGCCGGTGCTCTGAGATTAAATGTTTTATAAAATTCATTGCCATTGATAGTCACACTGCCTTTATTTGTTTGAAAAGTCACATTAGCTGTCGTGCCATTGTCAGAATAGTTAACACTTACTTCACTCACGCTACTGTAGCCACCAATGTTTCGTAAATCACTTTTAGAATAAGGGTTGCCACCCCAACAAGAAGATTCTGGAGTCACTCGACTACTATCTCCACCCCCTTTATACATTACAACCCAAGCATTTAAAATATCCGCCATTTCTTCACTACTTAACCAAGGATTGCTTCTGCCACAATTATCTCCAGATCTAGTTTTATACCAAGCTTTATAAAACCAAGGGGAGCCAGCAATCTTTTCATAAGCCTGACCAGTCCAACCGCTACGACCATTGGCAGTATCCCAAAAACCTGGAGTAGAATAGCCATTCGCAGAATAGGATTCTTGATATCCGCCAGAAGTAGAAGCATACCAAGTAGAAAACGGTTGACCATTAGCATAAACCACCTTGCCACGGGTTTCGTTGACTGCTTTTTCCCAATTGCCACCCTTTGCCTCTGGTTTAAAAACTTGACAAGTTTCAGTAGCACAAATTGTTCCACCTCTGGCTAAAGCATAGCTTCTAGCAGCAACCGCTTGTGCTTTTAAAGCCTCCATACCACCGTCATCTCCCCAACTATTGGGCACTTCATAAATTCGCTTGGTGTATTCTTCTAAAGAATATGAGCCGTAACCATCTACAGAAATTTGTTGATCTGGATTATGATCTTTTATTTCAATGCCATCGCCATAATATGCCTTGAGAATTGTTTCATAACTTTGGCCACTCTTAGCTCTACCTAAAGCTCCGTACTGGCTCATACCTTTAAAATGTGGCGCACCAAAACTAAAGGCAGCAAAAGCTGGAGAAAATCCAGGATTATAATCTGGCCTACTAGCAGGATCATCTGCCAGAGGCACGTCTCCAACTGTAGTTTGAAAAGTGCCAGATTTTTCCGATAAAATCGCCTGTTGTCTAGCAGAAAGAGCAGCAATTTGACCACTTAACTCGCTCTGGTAGCTTTTGGCTTTGGCAATTTCACCTTTGAAAAACTCAGCTTGAGCATCTAATTGCTTTGACAAAGCAGCCAAACGTACCTGATCAGACTCCAATTGTTTTTTGTCCGCATTTAGCGAGCTAATTTCTTCAGACAAAGAGCGAATGAGACGGTCATCTTGAGCGCGTGCCGATTCTTGGTAAGCTAAGTCTTTGGTCAGCTGGCTGGCACTTTGACTGGCCAAAAAAAGACTGAGTGGGTTAAAGACACGAGTTCTTTTGTAAGATTCTGCCACCCGATTAGAAAAAATTTGGTAATGATAAATCAAATCTTTTTCCCTTTTTTCGATACTGACAGCTAATTCAGCGGCTTGCTGCTTGGCTTTAGTAATGCCAGTCTGGGCCGAATTGATGCGTGCCTCTAAATCTGCCACTTCTTTTTCTAAAGGAGTGGTGGCATTTTCAGACAAGGTTTTGAGTTTGGCCAATTCGTCTATTTGAGCTTGCAAATTCTCAATATCGCTAATGGCCTCTACCTCAAAAGACGATTTCAAAAAAATAAGTCCCATCATTACAAAAATAAAGCCACTTGCAAAATAGATAAGTCTGCGGGAAAAAAGCATGTCTTTATTCTACTAAAGAATGGCTTGGTTTTAAAGCTTTTTAATGATTTAATATAAGGAGTGGTTTAATGAAGGAGAATTGCAAAACTAGCTTTAACTCAGTTGGTTTGTTTGTCTTTTAGGATTAAAAATCATGAAGAAATTTATTCAAATTGCAGTGTTACAGGTAATTCTGGGGCTAGTGGTGGTGACGGAAGTAGGGGCAGTTGGTTGCGGTACGGAAATAAATCTTTATGGAGAAACTGAACAAGACATTGCTAAAGCCCAATGTGACTGCCCAGATTCACCTGTGCAAGAAATGCTCACAAACTATGGTGATTACCCTAATTTTGCTACCTATTGTTGTGGATTCTTAGTTGATAATCATTGCTTATCTACTCCAAACCCTGAAGCTCCAAACCCTGAAGCTGCAAAACGTTACGAACTTTGCTCACAAATCCCAAAAAATAATGGCAACACTACGCAATATGATCAGTGCATAGCTTGTCGTGAAAAGGACGGAGTATGGACTGCTCTCGGTTGTATTTCAAGTAATCCAGAGGACATTATCGGTGTTATTGAAACTGCTGGACTAGGACTTGCGGGCAGTGTAGTTTTAATCATGATCATCGTCGGTGCTTTTAAGCTTTCTGTTTCTCAGGGTGATCCCAATAAAACTAAAGAAGCCAAGGATACGATTACTTCTGCTATCATTGGACTTTTGTTTATCATTTTTTCAGTTACTATTTTACAATTTATTGGTGTATCAGTCTTACATATTCCAGGATTTGGAGAATAATCATGAAAAAATTGATTCAAATTGCAGTTTTACAAGTGGTACTAGGGTTAGTATTTATAGGTGGAGCAAAAGGCGCTGCTGGATGTGGACAAATTTTTCGATCATCTGAATCAGATTCAAGTCAATGTAATTGCGAAGGCTCACCTATGGATCTATATGAATATTCGCGTCCGGGAACTTGGCGGTGTTGCGGTTGGGTTGTAGGCGAAGGAAGTGAAAAAGTGTGTAGAGCGTATCATCCTGGTGAGTATACCTGTGGAGACAGTATTCCTGATACCGATTCACTAGCTGATGTTACTTGCTCTTGTGAAGGCGCCACATGGACGGAATATACAGAAGGGATTCTCTGGAATTTCAATAGAAAATACTGTTGCGGTTGGGTTGAAAATGGCTGCAATCGTGCCGACCCAACATCGCTAAAAGCTGTTTGTGGTGAAACTTACGATCGCGCAGAAAAAGACGAGTGTATTTGTGGAGGCAGTAGTAGTGAAACAACTATGGACAATGGTCAAATCTGTTGTGGTTGGCTGATTAACGGACGATGTGAAGCGATAGATGTAACAATTAACGACGCTACTGTTTCATCCCAAACTCTCAATAAATTGAATCCTCTCATTATTGGAAGTGGTGATGCCTCTTTGTCAACTCCGGGCGGTATTATTTCTAAAGCTTTAGGCAGTTACATTTTTCCTATTGCTGGTGTTATTCTTTTTATTCAACTGCTTTTAGGTGGATTTCAAATGATGACTGGGGCGGGAAATTCCAAATCAACTAGCGAAGGTGGACAAAAAATTACCTCTGCTTTAATTGGCTTTGTCTTGATCTTTGCTGCTTATTGGATCGCTCAATTATTAGAACTAATTTTGGACATCAACATTCTTTCCTAGAATCTTGATTGCTAGTATAATCAAATTTGTGTTGCGTCGATTGATAAAAAAAACGAGTGTGGGTTTGTTTTGTTTAGTCGTATTTCTTTGGTCTACCCAAGGCGAGATTTTCGCTCAGAGCAACAATGCAACAATTGGTGAGGCAACTAGTGACTTTACTCTGATGCCCATGTTTGTCAAAGGTAGTTCTGGTCTGCCCTACGAACAACTTTTGGACGCTATGATCATTGACCAGGGTTATGAAGCCCACTGTGCCACTTATCAGTGGTCAATTGATAAAAGTTTGCTGGGAGCAATTGAGAAGTTTTTTAGCAGCAGTGTTCCGCCAGAAGAAAGTTTTTATCATGGTCTTAATCCAACAATTTTTGCAGGAACTGCTCCTTACATTGTTGATTTAACTAGAGCGCGCATTCCTATGTTTCGTGGTTTAGAAGACAAAGATATCACTTTAAAAAATAGTTCACTAGAAGGTATGTTTGGGGCAAATTTTCAAAGTGTACAAAATGCCTATATGTTAAATGCCTCTGGAGTCACCAAAAGACTTTTGACCTCTTATCAACAATGTTTAGTTAAAGCGCAAAATCTCATTGCCATCAAACAAATTTGTAAAGAAACAACTGATCCTTGTACCATTAATAAAAGTTACAAGTTTGATATTGCTGTTAATGAAGAAGGTGGTAGCCGAGCAATTTCCGATCTTGATAGAAACAACATCAAAGCTGATGAACACATAGAAAATGTTTCCTTTAATATGGTTGATTTACTACAGTGGTTTCAAAACATTCGTCCAGGATTAAATGAAGATGAACTTTATTCAAAAGTTTGTGAAGATATTACTGGCGGTGACACCAGCACTGCAAGTTCTACAGATGACCCGTCAAGTGCGGATGTAACTGAAATCGCTAAGTTGAGAGAAGCCATTAATCGCATTCCTATTGATTTGGACACTTTGTATCGCCTGGCTTTTTTAGTTTTGGTGCCCATCCAAGATCCCACTCAAGATGTAGATAAATTTTATTTTTTACAAAATGATCCGCAAATAGACATGCGAGTGCACGCTCCAATTTTTATCGCTTTCAAAATTCCAGATTTCGCCACCAACAAATCTCGTATCGCCGGCAATATCGACAGTTTAGAATTAAGTAAAATGGTCATCCAGTCAGCACAGCAAAATGAAAAAGATCTGAAAGATCAGGCAGACAAAAGAACAACTATCCGTAAATTAGCCAGCGCACCAGTGAACAAAATCATTAATTGTCCCTATGATAAATGCAATCAGCCTTTAGAAAAAGCGTTGATTAACATCATCAATGCCTCTTCACCTAGTTGCACAAATGATACGCTTAAAATTGTCAGAAATACCGACGACAACACTGCTCTAACTGATTTAGCTATTAATGAACAGCAAGCCAGCGCTAGCGGTATTGAAATGATTTTTAATCAAGAAGATCTCAATTGGGAAAAAGCTGGTGATCTTTTTACTCCAGCTTCCAAAGACATGAGGGATAAATATGGATACGCCACTAGCGGTAATCGGGCTGCTGCTAACGCTTTAAAGTCTAGCTTTACTAATTTATTTGATTGGCAATTAATTGTTGATCAAGATCGTCCACCATTGGGTGAGTCAATGACGGTCAACGCTTACCTTGTTTTGCCAGTGGGAGAAAATGTTAAAGATGTTAATAAAGCTCTAAGCATTTTTTGGAGTGAAGAAGCTTTTTTTGATATGGTTAGTACCAATGTCATCGAGGACATGACTGACAAAAATGGCACTAGCAAAGAGGGAGCCATTCCTAAATATTACACCATGAAAGGAGCTGAATATGGTATTTCAGCCTCACAACAAATCAATCCTGAAGACGTTTGCAAATGGGAAGATATTCAAGTACCAGATGAAGATGGCAGTGGTTATCACATAGAAAGTGTCAGAACGTGCACGCATTACTCTTTTGGTTTTGGCTTTAGTGACACTGCTAGCAAAAATGCCACTTCCAGTAAAGGACAACTGCTGATTCCAGACTTCGGTTTAGGTTTTATGGTGCGTAAAATTCAACAAAAACTACGTAACACTATCAATAGTACCTATGACTACATTCTTTCTTGTCAAAGAGTAGAAGACATGTTCCTTGGTCGTTGCAAAGGAAATCCAGAGGGCGACATGGAACGGTCATTTTGCAATGGTGAGGGCTTTAAAAATATTAAAAACATTCCAGATTCTGGCTCGATTCCCCAATTTGCTAAAGACACCTTTACCACTAGTATTGCGCCCAAAATTACTGATGAACTCATTGAAGCTTATGAATATGCTGAAAAAGAAACCGGTGTCCCCTGTGAAGTTGCAGCCGGTATTCACTGGACAGAGGGTGGCTTAAACGCCAATCAATCGCTTTTTGACGGCGGTTCTCTTCGAGGTGGCTCACTCAAAGAAGATGCCAAACAAGCCATGCAAAAACTCATTGAACAGGCTTGGCCAGGTACTTTTGATAAAAACAATATTGAATACGAGGACTTAGTGGCAGCCATTGGTGCCTACAATGGTCTTGGCAATCAAAATTGTGCTAAAGATGGCACACGCTGGAGTGAAGGTGGCAAATGTCCACCTGCATTTACCTCTGAAGATCACCCCCACCCGCTTGGTTGGATTGATGATCGTCACAGCGACATGGACTTAATTTTTTGCCTCGACTATGTCGAATTTAATTGCACCGCCGAACCAACCGAGCACATCATTTCTGAATTAAGAAGTGACTTAAATCAAAAACAAACAGAATTTGGTTTTAGCGATGCCAGAAAAGAAGAGCTAATCACTCAAGCTAAAAGCAAATGCTATGCCAATTCAGATGTTTGTCAAAGTTTAGGTGAAGGCCGTAAATATCCTAAATATCAAAGACCTGGTTCAATTACTACCGCGATTTTACTAAATGAATCCGGGACTGCTCAATAATTGTTGGTTTTTTTTGCATCATGTGTTTGGTTGACGATACTTTAATTTTTGGCGCGTTAAGTTTAAATAAGCGCACAGCTCCGAGCTTTAGTAAAGCTGCCACGGTTAAAAAAGTATTGGCGTTGAGATCGGCGGCTTGCAGGCCGCGGCTTTGATATTCAATTCCGTAAAGTAAAAGCGTAGGTAAATTGCCTTGAGCCAAAATATCTTGGCTATTTTGCTCTAAATCTTGGAGTAAATAAAAAAGCGCTTCGCAATAAGAACTAGTTGACGAAATATCCAAATTAAGATTGCCAAAATCAGGAATAAAATTATTGATTGTTACTAAGTGATTGCTGTTACTTTTATAAAGATTCTCGTAGGTAAAGTACAATTGTGCTAAATCTTCCAAATTTTCTACCCCACATAAAATTAGCAGGTCAGCCTGGCTACCGACATAGGCAAATTCAACTTGACTGCTATCGAGTGGAGCCACTCCTTTTTTTGGCTTGATCGTTAGATAAAAACGCTTGTTCTGTTCACCAATATAGTAAGAAACATTTTCCACTTGATTTTCTTGGTAAGGAAAATTAATGAGTAAGTTTTCTTTACCTAATTCCGTCTCAATTTTTTTGCTTTCAATCAAATCGGCCAGTTCAGGTGGCAGTTTTTGTTGCAATTTCGGACTCAGCAGGCGAGTCTCAACTTTTAAAGACAAAAAAGAATAAAGACAATAACTGGCCAAAAACAAATCTAAGTCTTTAGTTTCAGGAAAAATCACCAAAATATTTTTGCTAAGCCTCAAAATTTCCTTAAATTTATCAGTTTGTGCTTGATCGATCATCTATGATTGTTTTAAATGGTTTTGTGAAGCTTGTCAAGAGATTTACTTTTAGCTTTTGCAGTTTTCTTTTATTTACTCTAAAATATATTTGTCTATATATATGATACAAAGAAAAGCGCCTCACCTATTGTTGGTTGTTTTTTTAGTTTGCTCGTGTTTTTTCATGTCAGCCAGACCAGCTAACGCAGCCGTTTCTAGTATTGGTAGTTGGATTCGAGGTATCTTTACCAACAACTCCACTACCAAAAGCGTCACTGCTTTTTCAAGTAAAAATGCAGATAAAGAAAAATTTGACGCCGAAAGTATGTCTAATATCCTCACTAATATCGGTTTGCACGCAATTGGGATGGGTGCAATCCCCAATGACGGCAGTTTAAGTCAAGCCGATCGCGCCACTTTAGAAAAAGAAATTGGGTATGGTGCGCTGGGAGATGTAAATAAAGGCATCGTGGCCCTTTATACTCCACCAGCTAGTTCTCGTACTTATATAGCTGATCTGATGCAATCGGCTAAAATTATTCCCCAGGCTCAGGCTCAGGGACTAGGCTTTGCTTCGCTTAGTCCAATTTTAGACACTTGGAAAATGTTTCGCAATTTGGCTTATTTATTTTTTGTAGTCATTTTTCTAGTTATCGGCTTCATGATTATGTTCAGGACCAAAGTTGGCCAAGCAGCAATTACTGCTCAACAGGCTATTCCTAGTTTAATTATCGCCATGCTGGCAGTTACTTTTTCTTACGCCATTGCCGGCTTTATGATTGATATCATGTATGTGATCATGTACATGATTGCTGGTTTTTTCTCTGAAGGTTCAGATGTTGTTTCCACAAATTTCTTTGGCTTAATTAGCCTGATGTTTCAGGGTGGAGATACTACTAAAACCGTTTTAGATACCGTTCAAGGATTTATGTCAGAAACTCTTACTAATAGCGGTTTAGCTCCATTGTTCGGGGCGGTGGCTGGTTGGATAACTGGTTTGTCCGCCACTGTCATTGTTGCCGTTGTTATTCTATTTGCCTCTTTTAAAATTTTTTTTGAATTAATTAAAACTTATGTTTCAGTTATCATCCAAATTATATTTTCCCCAATAACTTTAATGATGGGCGCCATCCCTGGCAAAAATGTTTTTAGTGGTTGGATAAGAAATCTAGCCGGAAATTTAATTCTTTGGCCAGTGGTGCTTTTGTGTATTCTGGTACAGCGCATGTTAACTGCTTCAATACGCGCTGGTGGCACGACTGAGGCGGGGGGTTTTATGCCACCATTTTTAATTGGCCAAGGTCAGTCAGGTATCGTTCCAGTAATTGTGGGTCTTGGCGTTTTATTGATCATCCCAGACATCATGAAACAAATCAAAAAAGCCATGGGTATCGAAGAAGGAATGTTTGGAGGATTGGCTCAAGGTGCTGGCACAGCGTTGAGTGAAGCTTGGAGAGGTGGAAAGATAGAAGGCGTCCCATTCAAATCTCCGATTGGAGCAAGAGATGTTGTTGTTGGTGCACCAAAAGCGGTGTTTGGGCTTGGGGCAAAACAAGCTAGTGAAAATATTAGTGTAACTGGCAATATATTAGGCAAGGCACCTTCTGTTGAGCAAAGTATCGGTGCTTCTGTTGGAGCTCAGGCAGTGAGCAAAGGAAATCGTCCGGCCACGCCACCAATCGTCATGACGGCAAAAGGGAAACAAAATGCAGACATTCTCAAGGTCGAAGAAAGGGCTGAAGAACAGAAAAAAAATGCACAAGCAAGTGGTCTTTCTGGTGGAATATCTGACTTTGATAACTAATTTTTAATAGATCGCCCTAGAGCAAAGTTTGCTAGTATTATTTCTTTTGCGCTTTTTTTCCCGCATCAAATACTTTATAGGTCCAAGGCTGATCTGGGAGCATATCAATAAACCCAGTCGCTTCGTCTTTTGACCAAATACCAGTGGTCACAATTGGATAAATTTCTCTAGCCAAAGGTGGAACTCTTCCTGCCAAGATAGCTCTCAGGCTATTACCCGTACCACCTGCTGTTAATGCGGCGGCATATTCACTTGACATTAGCTCGCCTAAACACTTTTTTTCATCATCGGTATAATAAGTTTTATTCGTCGATTTTCGTAAATAATGTCTAACCGAGGCCAATAAAAATTTTTCAGTGATAAGTTTTTGCAGCATTTTGTATTGATCACCAGAACACCCCTCAAGTCTCTCAAAATCTTGTTTTACAAAGTTGAGTTGCTTGCCAGTTACTTCTAATTCTTTGCTTAATAAGTTAGGTGTCTTTTGATTGGAAACTTCTTCATATGGATTCAATAGAAAAGATTCTTTAAAATTCATAAGAATGTATTTCTCTACTGATTTGCCTTCTGCGTTTTTTCTATAAACCCTAAGTTTTAAAAATCTATCTTCCTTGTCATACATCTCTGCTTCTTTGCGTGTATTAAACGTCATCGCATTTTCTAAAACATCTTGGATATTGCTTGTATCTTTATTATTCTTTTTTACTACATAGTCGCCCATCCAATAATTTATATCGTTATATAGTGCAGAAAGACTGTTACGCAAAGTCTCTGAAGGAACTTTTGTTTTAAAGTCTTCAACCAAACCTGGAGAAGATACCTCTCTCACTAAGTGATCCATTGGTAGAGGATCTTCTTTAAGAGCGTTCCAGATGCGCTTTGTATGATCAATGACTCCATCCCAATAACGACCAGGTTCGGGAGGGAGATTTTCATTAATTAAGTCAGGTAAAGTTTCTACATAAACTTTTGAATAGCCTTCCAAAAGTTTTTGTTGATTTGCATCCAAGTTGTAAGCATTTTGAGCTGCTTCATTTAAATTCTTTGTAACTACCACGTTATTCTGTTGGAGTAATTCTAAAAGAGTCATGGACTCTTTTCTTTTCGTAATTTCGCCGGTTTTTGCATTTTTAGAAACAGATTCCACATGTATAATAAAATTAGTTAGACCACTATCTATCAATCTATTAAAGTGCGCTATTAATAGCTTGTCATAAACACTAATGCTTCCAGATTGGAGTCCTTCATCATTCAAATATTTTAACTCTGAAGCTCCAAATCTGAACAATTTGGTCGGAATGAGCGAAGCGTATCGCTTGATATCTATGTCGCTTAGAGACCACGGCACAAATGTTGCTACAAATTTGATCGTATAATTAACTACTAAATTTGCGCTGGCTTCAGCTTGACTTTGTTTTTTTGCCTCTTCTTCTTTGCTATCATTATCGTTTTTTGCTAAATCTGGGCTATTGTTTCTTATAAGGATGGCAATATCTTTGACTATACTTTTAGTGATGCTGTCTGCATTCGCATCTGGATGAAAGATGTTTCTTTCTGCATTATTTTTGTCAGGTTGCTGGCTAGCAGCTCTTTTTACCAAACATCTCGTAACAGCCTGCGCTAATTCACCAAAACCAAAATTACATCCAAAGGTAGCAAGTTTTTCCTCTTTACCATCTGCCAGCAATAAATTTGAACTAAAAAAATTTTTTAAACTAATGGGCAATGGCGTACTATTGCGTAAAAAATTAAAAAATGCTTCTGAATCTCCGTTGGTTCTTGTTGCATTTATTAAAGCAGCGCTATCTTCAACAGATTTTAAAGAATTAAAGAAATATCTTAAATTCTCTCTCATTTCTGCAGATGGGAAAGTGGGTATAATATCATTAATTAAAGAGATTTTGCCCTGACGGCTGGCAACGTTATACTCAGTTTTAAACAATTTATCCCAAATCGATAACATTGGCACTTTTGCGACACCTTCTTTCATTGCGTCTCTAGAAATATATGACATGATTGCTCTAAGATAATCAGACTCTTTCCAATTTTCCACTTCTTCTTTTTCCCACAAATCACCCCTTATCACATTTAGTTGAAAAAATTCACGCACAAAGAGTGGAATCTCAATACCCGGTTCTTTATCTAGATCTGGAGACGAATCGACCATTTCGGGAGATGAAAAAGAAGTGGAGGAAGCTGGAAAAAATTCAGTCTTTAACTGATTAATTATCTTTTCCGTTTCTGGTACAACATGAGGCTTTAAATCAGGAAATTCAGTAATCAAATTTTGCAAATTTTGCAAATTTTTCAAGTTATCATTTACTATTTGATTGAATCTTTCTTCAGAAAGGACACCCCCAGATGCCATTCTCTCCAAGTCGAGTGATATCTTTAATTCGCTATACTTTTTACTTAACTCCAATTGTAAAAAAGAAAGCTTACTGGCAAAATCAAACTCACTGGATTTCCCCTCTTTAGGCATTCGAGATGGATCGCTATCTGGATTTGTCATACAAACACATTGCTAATAAATACGTGACTATTATATTTTTTTTTATAGCCTCTTGCAAGCCGCCAGTAAGTAAGTACGTCGATCGACAATTTTGGTGTGAATATCAAAACTTTAACCCCCAAGAGCAGCTTTTCTCACAGATAGATTAACTCCAGCAACTTTTGTGATATTGGAAAACAAAGCAGTCCAACCTTTTTCTTGACTATTTTCAGATTTATCTTTTAGATCCAATATTTTTCCAAGTTCGGTAAAGTGTTTTTTTAATAAATTGTGAAGCAATTGACGATGATTCTCTGCCGTCCATTTAACTGACATATTCTTTTCATTTTCTTCAATAAAAAATTTGTTCAAAATTGACTCTTTTTGTTTAAAAGACATACTGGAGGTTGACATAAGTAAAACTTGTTCAGCACTGAATTCTTTAATTTGCTTTATCTTAATTTTAGATATTAATTCATCCATCGGAAAAGAATCAAAATCTAATTTATTATCCTTTGACTTTGCTATCATTTCTGACAATAACGTCGCAGAAGCCTGTTCATCTAAATTTTGCAGAATAATTTTATTCAAAGATCGCAACAATCCCTTAAACAAAAAATTATTTAAACCACCAGCTTCGGTTTGTCCTTGCATAATATTGATTGCCAATTCAATGTTCTGCTCTGAACTCAGTCTGTTTTTAAAGCGCTCGAGCATGATGCTGGCGAGCAATAACGAAGGAAGAGCTTTGCCCTCTGACTTAAAACCCTTGTTTAATATTTCAGATATAAATTGTGGATTTTGGGTTATTTCTGCTTGATTAATAATAAAACCGAAAGTGAGAAAAGAATCAGTAAAAGGCAGACGCATTAATTCGGCTAATTTATCTGGTGCCTTTTCTTCGGCACTTAATTTTGACAAAAATAAATTAACAATTTCTGAAGTCTCTTTAGGATTAAGACTCATAATTGCTCTCCAATTTTCATTGTTGTTATCTAAAAGAAAACTAATTTTTGCATCTCCGGGCTTGAGTTCATTAATTTCTTTAATTAAGTTTTGAGCTTTAACTTCTTTATTTAACTCTAAGTTTGCCTTTATCTTTTCTCGATCATCTTTGGCTTGAGTATCTTTGGTTTGAGCATCTTTAGTTTGGGCATCTTTGATCTGAACTTTTTGATTAATTTGAGATTCAAAATCCATAAAGCTTTCTCCTACATAAAAACGACCACTAAGTCCCTTGTATTAAGTTCTTTTCCATTTAAACATTTTTTTCCTGCTCTTTCAAGCTCACTCTCACCCCGCTATAATTAAAATAGATGGCAGAAGAAAGTAAAAACAAAACCTCTGATCAAATTGTTCCGCTTAAAGAATTAGTTGGTGTAAATGACCTAAGCAAAGAAGAAACAGCTTATATTCTTATAACAATTAGAGAATGGATTTATGATTTTTATAATCAAGCTGCTGGAAACAAAAAAGTTAGCGCTAACTTTAAAATTCGCAATTTTAGCGGTAATGAATTTGATTTAAGTACTGACATAGACATTATTTCTGCTAGCGTGGATTTAAATAAAGAACCGTTTTTATTCATTTCCGATTTAGTTAATTTTGTTGAACAAATATATCACCCCATTCCCACCGCTTTTAGTTTTGATGATAAGAAAAAAACCAACATCTCTAGTCAACTTGGTAGTATTTGGCAACTCTTAGGTGTCTCACCTAGTTCAGATAACAAAATTAGTATCGATGATCTAGAAAAAATACAAGCTCCATCTCGACGTCGTCAAATTGTTGAACATATAAACAAAATTCTTGTCATTCTTGAATTGGAAAAGGTAGAAGAAATAAAAGCAGACGAAAAGGATAGACAAGACATTACTGGTGAAAGTCAAGTTGCGCCAAGTGCTAGTGTAACTCCGGCAGAGAAGGCTCCCTCTACTAAAAATGAAACAGAAGGTGGTAACGAACCATCTCAACAACAGTTTCAGGAGCAAGAACGTATTAAAATCACCGAGCTTGATCCTCAAGTCAGATTTTATATACAAGCCCTGTCGATTATTGCAATCAACCAAGCTTTAAGCAAGTATTTTAATGCGGAAAGTTTAGCTAAGTTTGGTCTCCCACCTGATTTAGAAATCACTTTTGATCAACTACCACTAAATGTTCGTAATCAACTGATGGATAGGTCTTTTTTACAGGTAGAGAGATTGCTTTTAAGTGGTAATTTTTCTTTAGAGGATTTAATCAAAAATCAATCGCAAAGAATTATTTTTAGCAGCGAAGCCGCATTAAACTTGTTGATGGATGTGCACGCACTTCGATTACTAAACGATGCAGTCCGTGATATTGCTCAACGTGGTGCAAAAGCTAAAAAAAAGGCTGAAGACAACGCTAAAGATCAACTCATTGACAGCAATTTAAGCCAGCGCATCAAAAATACAACAGCCATTAACAATATAGAAATAAAAAACATTCTCAATAGCCAGCAGGCTCAAGAATTAATAGAGAAAAGTCGCTCTATTCAAAATTTTGCTCAAACCATTGAACGGCAATTAAACATTGTTAGTAGTGAAAAAGAGTTAGAGGAAATTTTTAGCAGAAAAATTGCCGAAATCATTGGCAATAATGACGGCATTAAAATTAAATTAATTGTAGACAACGTACGCCCTTTAATCGAGGTATTTGTCCAGCAAGGTTTGCCTCCAGAATATTTAATTCCTGATCCCAAAAATTTTGATTACAACCGCTTTGTCAATATTTTTGGTAGGAGTCTTAGTCAAAATGAGTTTAATAATCATAAAGAAGAACTTGCCAATCTCATCATTTTTTACTGGAAAAGAAAAAGAGCCATTTGGGCTAAAGAAATTCGTGAAGAATTTGGGCAAGAGCGCTACACTCCGGAAGAAGCAGGTAAACTTTACGAAACAATTAAAAAAGACCCAAAAAAATCCGCTGAGTTGCGCAATTTAGGCACACTTAATTTAGTTTATGGCGGCAGACAAATAGCTGAAGAATTGGCTAACAACACTGATGTTGCGGTTGGTTCGGCTGATAAAAATGGTTTGGCTGCAGAATTGGCCAAGGCCACCGAGGCAAGTGCGGCAGCGCGTGCGATGCTTATTGCTCAGGGAATAATTCCAGGCGAACAGGGAGCCTCAATTAGTGGTCAAAATGCACCAACAACAAACAAAGATACAACTCTCAATGCCAGAGAAGCAGCGAATTTTGCCAAATTGCAAAAAGAGATGGTTGATAATTTTTTACAACAAGAAATTGCTAAACTCAGTAAAAAAGACCAACAACAAAAAGTTAGAATTTATAACACTTTTTACATACCTCAAATTCAAACTACTCAAACTGAATACACCGTTGAAACTTTTCAAAAACAAGTCGTTCCTCAAATAAATTCTATGGATCTTTATGCTCTGCAGGCCGCTGAAGTTTTTGGACCAGGCTCTTTTACCAAAGACGGCAGTGGTTATGTCCAACAAGCTTTTGCTCCTGGCGCAGACTATCACGGAACCGCCCTAATGGATGGAGCCGTCGGGCAAAAAAGTGATAAGAATCAGCTTAAAAAGCAGCTTGCCGTCAAAGCTATCAGTCAAGGCTTATACACCGCTCTCGACGCCGCTGGCGGCTGGGGTGAAGCTTTGCGCGCTGCAGAAAAAGTTGCTCCGGTTGTCAAACAAGTTAAAGAAAAGCTTATTGAGCTGGGTTTAGATAAGGTTATTGATTTTGGCAAAAAATACTGGCCAATTATTGTGCCAGGTTTGATCTTGATGGCTATTACTCCGGTTGCTTTGCTTTTAATTCCTGCTTATTTTGTAGTCAAAAACGTTCTGGTAGGAACCAGTGGCGTTTTTTCTGGTGCAAAAAATCTGTTTTCCGGCAAAAGCCAAATTGGCGCGGGGGTTGGACAAGGAGTTGGCAACAACTTAGGAAGTAGCCAAGCTACTGGACAGGCTGCAGCCTATAGTCAGGCTACTGCTCAGGCAGCGACAGCCACTAAAACAGCGGCAGCCAAAACTTTGACCACTGTAATCTCCTCCAATGCAATGGTGACAGCTGGCCAAGCAGTTATTGCCA
The DNA here is from genome assembly GCA_002306345.1 of Candidatus Pacebacteria bacterium UBA1364. GTDB lineage: Bacteria > Patescibacteriota > Microgenomatia > UBA1400 > PJMF01 > UBA1364. The sequence goes on from DBRQ01000008.1 coordinate 21,420, forward strand.
CTGTTGGAATCACAACAGCTTTTTTTTATATTTATCAAGACAGTTTAAATTCGGCTTTTTTAACCGATTTTCCAGCTACCGAAAGTAGTATTGCCGGAGAAAATAGTGTCGAAAAAACTTCCAAATATGCTGAAATTGACAAAACTGCTGTTATTACTGACGGTTGCAGCAATCCAGAAAATAACGGGGTAAAGTGCGAAAATCCTTCTTTTCCTGTCTCTATTACATACACCATCACCATCAAGCCCAAAGAAGATTTTGCGCTACAAATTACCGACATTAAAGATACTATTAAATTTAAACAGAGCAAAAAAGGCTGGGAAGAAATTGGTCAACCACCACCCAGCATTCAATACGAAAAAATTTTAGACTTCGACTATTTTAAGAATATTATTAAAGAACAAGGCAATTTAAGCAATGAGCCGCTCATTTCTACCCCCATATCTGAGCCAGAAATTCAACCAATAGAAAACTTAGTCACTCCGACAGAAACCGAAGAAATTATTATTCCTGCTGGCGGCAGTTTGACCTTTACCTATACCATGGATAATTTAAGTGCTGATTATAATAACACTGCCATTCTTAATATTATTGAAGTTAATTTTTATTATCAGAACAGCGCTATTTCTGGCACTGACAACGTCATCACCGCCGCCAGAGTTTGTTTAGGTAATTGTAGCGCCGGCGCTGGTTGCTGGCCAACTACGGGAATACTAAGTCAAATGCCTTTTGGAACTTACAGCCACTCTCCAGCGCCTGGAAATACCACCACTGGTTATGCCGATGCTTACGATATTGCCAATGCTGCTTTGCCTATGGTTTTTGCCCCATTTGCAGGCAATTTATGTTTTGTCAATTGTACCGATAGTGGTTTTGGCTGTCACTACACCTTGTCTTTTCAAGATGGTGGTGAAAGTCAAAAATTGCTCTTTGCCCACTTTGAACAGCCTAATTCACAATTAAGTCAAGAAGGAACCTGCATGAACGTTGACGAAGGTTTTTTCATTAACATCATGGGCAACAGAGGAAACTCCAGTGGGCCACACCTACACTACGAAGCTGCTTTCAATGGTCAATTTTATAGTCCAACCCCTAGAAATTTTTCAATTTTAGAAACACTTGTTCCAGAAACAAATCAGGGTTCTTATCCACCAGTGTTAAATGATACGGTAAGTACTTGTTACGAATAAATATGAATAATCAACAATCACAACCAAAACAAATGCAAAAACCAGTTAGAAAAATTAAACTTGTGCCGATTTTAATTATTGTTATTATTGTTGCCTTGCTTGTTTCCGCTGCGCTAACTATCCTTACTCCACAAAAAGATAAAATTGTTCAAAATGATTTTGTTATCAATAATTATAACGATACCAAAAGCACTTTTAAAAACATCTCTTTTAGCGGCACAACCATCAATATACCTGAAAAATTTAAAATTTATCAAATTGATCCCAATACCAGTCTTGATTTATCTACTAAATTAGCCGAAAAACTTATCAATGAATATCAATTAGTGGCACGAGAAAACGTAGAAAATTATTGGCAAAATGGAGCAATTTTTTTAGTTAAAAATACNNTTGTTGATGAAGCAATTAAAACCTGCTTAAATTTTTACTCAAAGTATAATATTAATCCCCCGCTAACCGCACAAAAAAATCAACTAATTTATTTAAACAATAATCTTGAACAGGCAGAGACAGAGCCGGAGCAGGCAACCAGCTTGCAAATTCCCCTTACATACCAATTGGACGGTTATCCGATGTTTTATCAAAACGAAAACAATTACCCATTTTTATGCAAAGTGAATAATAATTACGAATTAACTAGAGTAGTTTTTAAAAGCAATTTCTATACTTTTACTCCAATCAAAGAAATGGACTCCATTACGATTGACCAAGCAGTTAAGAATATCAAAGATGGAAAAGCCTCTATTATTGACGCTCAAAGTAAAATTGCCGATATAATCGACCTCAGCTGGATAAATGAAGCAGACTTATACTCAGTAAGCATTGAATACCGCTACGATGAAGGTTTGAAAATTGCCTACCCTTTTTACAAATTTAAGGCCAAATTAACTAATTCAGCAGGCATTAACATCGAAGCTTTGGTCATTACTCCCGCGGTGGAAACTGCCAGTGAAGACTAAAACCTGTTAGAATGAATTAACAAATGAAACAACACCCAATTCCGCAAGACATTACCAACTATAAATTTCATTTAATCGGCAGCATGACGCTTAAACAATTTGCTGAGGTAGCCGTAGGAGTGGTACTTGCTTTTTTAGTTTATAAAACCAATCTAATTGGTATCGTCAAATGGCCACTAATACTCCTATGTGCTGGCTTGGGAGCAGCTGTTGCTTTTGTGCCTATCGAGGAAAGGCCGCTGGATCACTGGATTAAAACTTTCTTTAAAAATATTTATAAACCAACTAAGTTTTTTTGGAAAAAAGCAAACAAAGTTGCCGACTTTTTTAGTTATCAAATTACCAGCAATCAAGATGATTTTTTTGCTCCAGATGTTAACTTTGCTCCCGCTAGGCAACAACGAGTTTTTGAATATCTCAAAAGTATCCCTGCTGATGAAAAAATAGATGATTTTGACTTAGCAGAAAATCAAAAAATCAATGAAATTCTTAATGAATTTAACAGCGTTCACGTCGATCAAAGCGAGGTACAAATTCAAACCAAAAAACAAGAAAAACCAAACTTGAAAACTAGAGTAAGAAAACTAAAGGCCCCTCAAGAACAAACTCTTGTTGCAAATAGAGACCATCTGCCCAACCAAATCTTTGGCTTAGTCATAAATGAAAGTGGCCAAGCAGTGACACAAGCGCTAATTGAAATTCAAAATCAAAGTGGCGAAAGTCTGCGTATTATCAAAAGTGACCAAAGTGGTAATTTTATCGTTAACACACCTCTCGAAAATGGTCACTACTTAGTTTTAGCAGAAAAAGATACCTATAAATATCCACCTTTACAAATAGAGTTAAGAGGGGAAGTGCTCAACCCCCTTGTAATCAAGCCCTAAAATTTAGTAAACTAAAGTTAGCTTATGAGTGATAAAGCCATTAAATCAACTACTCAAGAATTTCTTGATGTCTACGACATTGCCAATGATATGGTTCTGTTAAAAGACGGCACGGTTTCCATTATTTTACAAATTGGAACCATGAATTTCAGTTTATTGGCCGAAGAAGAACAAGATGCGGTGATTTTTACCTATGGATCACTGCTTAATTCCTTGAATTATCCTATTCAAATCAATATTCAATCTCAAACCAAAGACGCCACTAAGTATTTAAGACTGCTGGATGAACAAATCACTAAGACTAATTCTGGCCAAAAGGCAATTTTAATTAGACAATACCGCGATTTTGTAGCCGCTTTGATTAAGGAAAGAAACGTTTTACAAAAGCGTTTCTACGTAGTAGTGCCAGCCAGTCCCGGAGAAATGGGTCTCATTACTCCATCTAATGTTTTGCCTGGAAAGACCAACTTTGACATTAATAGTGTTGAAAAAAGTGTTTTGATAGAAAAAGCCCTTAATTTATTGGAGCCACGCAGAGATCATTTAACTTCTCAATTTAACCGTTTAGGTCTTTACGTTAGACAACTTGATACTCAGGAAATTATTCAAAATTTTTATATCAATTACAACCCAGAGGCAGTTGAAGGGCAAGAAGTTGGTGGTAGCGAAAATTATACTACGCCCTTGGTAAGGGCAAGTTTTGGAGGTAAATTTATGCAATCAAACAATCAAGCGTATGATCAATTAAGTAATGTGGGGGGTGCTAACAATCTTACCCAAACTCAAGGTGCTACTCCAGAGCAAATTACTCAAAATCAAGCNNGTCCAATTTCAACCATTCAAGGACCAACCCCAGAAGAAATTCTTAGAAATCAGCCACTAGAAGAGACTTTGCCAACAGATTCGGCCTTTTCAACAAATTCAGCTCAAACAGTTAATTCAACTCCTCCGGACTTTATCGCACAAACCGTTGACGACATACAATCTTATATTGGAGAGAAACCAGCCGTCAGCGAAGAAACTCAACCGGTTGGCGAAGAAGCTCAACCAATTGCTGGAGAGGCTCGAGCGGTCGCTGAAGAAATTCAACCAATCGCTGGCGCAGAAATGCCAGATTCTACTCCAATTGATAATGTTGCAACAAATACAAACTCAATCAATGAAGTTGCTCAAGTGTTTGCCCCTACTTCATCAAGCAATTTGGAGCAACCCTCATCAAACCAATTCTCGTCAGAGCAATTTACACAACAGCCATCTTCAGAAATAAATCTTAATCTTGATCCTAACTTAATAAACACTGTTGCAGACGACAAATCCTTTAATAAAGCGAGTGGAGTAAACAATGCGACACCCAGTGAAACATCTAGCAGAGTAGCCGATGCTTCTCAAGTGTTTACTGAAGACATTGCTCCACTGCAAAATAAATTTGAAAATGAAACAAAAACGGATCAAACTCAAAAGCAAACACAAATGCAAGATCAAACAATAAAGTCAGAAATATAAAGAAACCATATGAACTTTGGCATAAACCTTTTTGGCAAAAAAAAAGCGAGCGATGGAAAAGAGCAAAAGAAAATAGACGCTGAAAAATATACTCAAGAAAAATTGAGCGAATTTGCTCGTGGTTTGGTTACTATTCAAGATATCATTGCTCCAGAGGCCATTGAGGTTGATTTCACTTACCAAAAAATCAATTCTATTTACACTCGCACTTTGTTTGTGGCTGGCTATCCTCGCGCCGTGCCCGCCAATTGGCTGTCACCACTAATTAACTATCCGCATCAGGCCAATATTTCAATGTTCATTTTTCCGTCTGACACGGGAGATATTTTGGATGATTTAAAGAGAAAAATTACCGAAATGGAGGCAGAAATTACTTCGGACATTAGGAATGGAAAAATTAGTAATATTAACACCGAAATTAAACTAAGTGATGCCCGAGCGATGCGCGAACAGTTGGCGGCTGGCTCGGAAAGGTTTTTTCAGTTTGGACTCTACATCACCGTACGAGCTGATAGCAAAGAATCTCTAGACAAAATTACTAAAAGTATTCAAAGCACTTTGGGTGCTTTGATGATTGTTTCCAAAAAATCAGCTTTGCAAATGGATGAAGGTTTTAAAACTACTTTGCCAATGGGCGTTGATCGTCTTTCTGTCACTAGAAACATGGACACCACTTCGCTAGCCACCACTTTTCCTTTTACTTCGTCTGAACTCACCATGGAAACCGGTATTGTTTATGGCATTAACGAGCACAACGATTCGTTGGTTATTTTTGACCGTTTCAAGATGGAAAACGCCAACATGGTTATTTTCGCTAAATCTGGTGCTGGCAAATCTTACACCGTTAAATTGGAAATTTTACGGCAGTTAATGTTTGACACTGAGATCATTGTTCTTGATCCAGAACACGAGTACGAGGAACTTTGCAAAATGGTGGGCGGTGAATATATCAACTTTACTTTTGGTTCAAAAACTAAAATCAACCCTTTCGATTTATCCAATGTTTATGAGGAAGGTGAAAATGAATTGGGACAAAAAATCCTTTCCATTCATGGACTTTTAAAAATCATGTTGGGAGCCATGACTCCTCAGCAAGAAGCTTTGCTTGATCGATCGATTATTGCCGCCTATAAAGCCAAGGGTATCACTCCAGACCCAGCCACTCAAAAAAACACTCCGCCCTTAATGGAAGACCTCTATAAAGCACTAATTGGCATGGAGCAAAATGAAAGTGA
>DBRQ01000008.1:27231-47492 GCA_002306345.1 Candidatus Pacebacteria bacterium UBA1364
GAGGCACTGCGTCCAATCGCCATGTATGTCATTCTTGATTTCATTTGGACAAGAATCAAAAAAAACTTAAAAAGACGCATTTTGGTGATTGATGAGGCTTGGTATTTCATGATGCATCCAGACAGCGCTTCTTTTGTCTATTCTATGGTCAAAAGAGCTCGTAAATATTATCTCGGTATTACCACTATCACCCAAGATGTAGAAGACTTTTTGCATAATGATTATGGCAAAGCCATCGTTTCTAACGCCTCTATTCAATTTTTAATGAAACAATCTACTTCCTCCATTCCCATTCTGACCCAAACTTTCTATTTATCCGAGGGAGAAAGACAGCTCTTGGTTTCATCTGATATTGGGGAGGGCATTTTCTTTGCCGGCCAAAATCACGTTGCTTTAAGAGTGATTGCCTCGGAAGAAGAGCATAAGGTTATTACTACTAATCCAGAAGAAATTTTAAAAAGAAGAGATGAAGAAGAAATCAAAAAAGCGATGAACGCTGGAACGCAACCCAGAACAGACAGTTTTGAAAGCTATAAAAAAACACGAGCACTGCGCAAACAACGCTTGATAAATGACGCCGCTTTTAGAGACTCAAAAAAAGATCATAAAGAGAATGAAGAAATTAAATTAGATTGGCAAAATCCAAAAATCGAAATCAAGACAGATCCATTGGAAAACGCCAATTCAATTGCTGAAAAGGCACTTAAAAATGATCGCTCAATTTTTAATGCTGAGAAAGAATTAAAAAGCCGCGATCAAATGGAGCAAAACCAACCAAACGACGAAGAACAACCAACTACAAACAAGAATCAAGACGAGATTCAGACGGAAAACTTTAAAATAAAAACTGTTTTTGCTGAACCGGAACAAAAAGAACTCAAACCAGACCAACATGGTGTTTACAGTATAGATGATTATTCTCCGCCAAAATAAAAGCCCGTGGTTTTATAAAAGTCCCATAGTTTTACTTCTGAAACAACTGCTGTCTTGAAATAAAATTGCCCCTTGCCAATTGTGGAAAACCCTGTGTATAAGTAAGCACGAGATTGCTTATTTACTGCCCCAATTGTGTTCTCAATTTTTAAAGAAAGACAAAAATGTCAGAGCAAGTTTATGATGCGGAAACTATTAAACAAGTGTGGCAAATGGCTAAGGCAGATTTAGAAGCTAGCCTAAGTCCTGCCTTTTACAATACTTGGATTGTACCTAGTCCACTTACCGCAATTAAAATCGAAAACGACCAAAAAGCTATCGCCACTATTTCTTGTATGACTGGTTTTCACGTCGCTAACCTAAAAACAAATTTGTATTCCCAAATCAAAACTGCTTTGGAAAAATATATCAACAAACCTGTTGAAATAGAATTTGTGGTCACAGACCTTAAAAGAGCCAGTGGTTTTAATAAAGAAAATATTGAAACAATGGTGATAAAAAACGAAAGCAAACAACAGACTGGAACAGCTAATTATGAGGCGGTCAATAAACAAAACTACCGGTCGTTTAAAAATAATTTACTCGACAGTAAAAGTTTTATTAACAGTCAAGAAAATAAAGAGTCTCCAACCGTAGAAGAACTTTTTTCGCAGGCCAATATCAATAACAATGCTTTTGACCGTTATAGAGTTCGTGTTCAACAAATCGGCTTGCGTCCAGATTACACTTTTGAAAGTTTTGCTGTTTCTTCTAGTAACGAAATGGCTCATGCCGCCGCCACAGCTGTTGCCAACAATTTGGGTACTAGCTACAACCCGCTTTTTCTTTATGGTGGGGTTGGGGTTGGCAAAACTCACTTAATCCACGCAGTTGCTCACTACGTCCTTAAAAACAATCCTGAGGCAGAAATTATTTATGCTTCTGGCGAACAATTCACTAACGAAATTGTCAGAGCCATTAAGAGTCATAACACTTTGCAATTAAAAAATAAGTACCGCAAAACTGATCTTTTACTTTTAGACGATGTTCAATTTATCGCTGGCAAGAATTCAGTTCAAGAAGAATTTTTTCACACCTTTAACGCGTTGATTGCTATTAATTCACAAATCATCCTCACCTCAGATCGTCCGCCACAGGAAATTAGTCTTTTGGAAGATCGTCTTAGGTCTCGTTTTGAGGCTGGTTTAATGATCGACATCCAACAGCCAACCTTTGAATTGCGCACCGCCATTCTACTTTTAAAGGCACAGGCTAATAAACTAGATATTCCCATTGATCTGGCGCAAAAAATTGCTGCTCAGGTGGATAGTGCTAGAAAAATAGAGGGTATCATCAAAAAAATCAAATCAGCAGTTGAACTACAAAATCTCTCTTTAGATGCGGCCCTAATTGACAAAATCTTACAAAATGAAATTAAACAAAATCATCAAAAAATTATCAAGGCTGAACCACAAGACATTATTAAAACTGTTGCCAATCACTACCGAATCAAACAGAGCGCCATTCGAGGTAAAAGGCGTAGCAAAGAACTGGTTAGGGCCAGACATATTGCCATGTATTTGCTGCGCAATGAATTACAAATCTCTCTTGAAGAAATCGGTCAGTGGTTTTCTGGCCGCGATCACAGTAGTGTTATTCACGCTGTCAAAAAAATTGAGCAAGATTTAATTTTAGATCAAAGTGTTCAACAAGACGTCTCTGCAATGAAAATGTCTTTGATTGCCATTTCGAATTAACCTATTTATCAATGTAAAATCTAGTTTTATAAAAAATTAATTGGCGGTTGTTAACAATTGTGGAAAAAACGGTGGATAAAAAGTTAAAAAGTTGTTCACAATTATGTTAAAAGTTTATAGGCTTGTTGAAAAGTCTTTAAACTTCTACACACAATCGCACCGCTTCTAACAAATTAATACACAAAAAAGAAGCCTTTATAAACACCTTTTTTTAAATAAATACCAGATTGTCGCAAAAAAAATATTAACTTATGCACAGACCCTACTACTACAGCTACTAAGAATATATAATTAAATAAAAGAAAATATGAAATTAAATGTTTTACAAGAAAATCTAAAAAATTCCTTAAGTTATCTACAAAAAATTATTCCCAGCAGACCACAAGTAAGTGTACTCTCCTCAATTCTATTAGAAGCCAATCATGGCAAACTAATTCTTTCGGCCACCGATCTTTATTTGGGTATAAAAACAGAGTTAGTAGTAGAAATAATTGAAGAAGGAAGCTTAATTGTTAATGGCGAACTTTTTAAAAGCTTAATTAATTCGCTAGAAAATGGCAAACTTACTCTTGAATTACAAAATAATTCACTCGTAATTATACAAGACAAAACAATCAGTAAATTGTCTTGTCAAAAAAGCGATGAATTTCCTACTTTTCCCGATGTAACAGGAGATTCTCTTTCACTAAGTTTAATAAATTTAGAAAAAATTCAAAATTTAGTGGCTTTTTGTGCTAGTCCAGATCAAACGAGACCAATCTTAACGGCCATTTTACTCAAATTTAAAAAACACGGTTTGGAAGTTATTGCCACGGATGGCTTTCGCTTAAGCAATTTGCTTTTAAAAGATACCGTTTCTAAACAAGAAAAAACCATTTTAGTGCCAGCTAAAGCCTTAAGTGAATTATATCGAATTGCTAATCAAACCGAAGTTAAGAGCATTGAAATTTTAGTTTCTGATGAATTGAAACAGCTTTTGTTTAAGATAAACAATGTCGAAATGTATGTACGACTAATAGAGGGCTCCTACCCGCCTTATGAAAAAATTATTCCGCCAGACTTTTCTTTAAAAGTCGAATTTGATGGCGAAGATTTTTTAACACAGTTGCGTCGCGCGGCAATTTTTTCCAGAGATGCTTCTAACATTGTTAAAATTAAGCTAGAAGAAGATAGAATGTTAGTTACTTCCAAGTCCCCTTCTTTTGGCGAATATTCCGGGGAATTGGCGATTAAAAACTTAACTGGCAATCAGGGTGAAATTGCTTTTAACGTCAATTATTTAATTGATTTTATTAATGCCGTAAAGCCAGATTCTTTAGAATTTGGAATGAACGAGAGTTTAAAACCCGCCGTTTTTAAAGATAAAAAGATTGAAAATTATTTTTATATAGTCATGCCTTTTAGGGTTAACAATTAGTTTTTTTAAAAGTTGATAAAACAAATCTAGATAAAACAAATTTACTAGTGTGGTATAATTTCTAGCTTATGCAAAGAACATGGAACCCAAAGAAAAAAAAGCGCATGAGAATGCATGGTTTTTTGAAGAGAATGCAAACTTCAATGGGTCAAACCGTACTGAAAAGACGTCGCGCTAAAGGGCGCAAAAGATTAGCCGTTGTCAAGCATTGGTAAAAATTTTAAATGTTAGCTAAAAAACATCGCCTTAATCTGGCTTTGAAAGAAAACTCCTTTATTTTTACAAAAGGAAACGCTGAATTTTTCTCTTCTAATTTTTTTTTAGCATATCTAAGAGAGAACGACCAATATTTAAAAGTTGCTTGTTTGATTCCCAAAGCAATTTTTTCTAAAGCCGCTCATCGCAATTACTATCGCCGCTTGTTATACGATTTTCTTGAGGCCGAAATAAAAAAAGAGCATTTTTCTCTGAATAAAAAAAGTGATTTAGTTATTGTGGCTAAAAGACATTTTTCCGATAACAAATTACTTTTAAGCGAAGATTTCTCTTTATTACTGCAAAAAATAAACACAGCTACTTTAGCTTAAAACCAGAAATTATTTAAAAACCTCAAAAATTTAATATATTTAAAATATGTCAAACGCCAAATCAATAACCTCCAAGAGTCAAACAAGTTTTAAATCTTTAAATTATGAAAAATTTTATCAATTGCTGCGGACTCTAAAGCACCAAACACTTTTTAGTTTATTTGGCTCTTCCTTTTCTTGTCATCAAACCCCAAGTTGTAGTAGATACACCATTATGCAAATCAAAAAAAATGGTACAATTGTCGGGCTGTCACAGGGTTTATGGCGTAGCGTTAATTGTCATCATTTTTAAAGCTAGCAAAACAACTTAAAATAATATTATATATAGGACAACTTAAATGAATTTCTTTAATGATTTTTTTACTTCAATTTTGCTTTTTTTGGATTCTATCTTTGGGAACCTTGGCTTAACAATTATTGTTTTTACTATTCTAATTCGTTTGGTGTTGTTACTTCTAACTTTGCCAAGCGTTAAATCTAGCAAAAAAATACAAGAATTACAGCCAGAGCTGAAAAAACTTAAAGAGAAACATGGCAAAGATCAACGAGGTTTGGCTTTGGCTCAGGCACAACTTTATAAAAGTTACAACATTAATCCCTTAGCTGGTTGTTTACCTCAACTTTTGCAATTTTTTATTTTAATCGTGCTCTATCAGAGTATTATTAAACTTTTTAGCAATCCCGATTCAGCTGCTAACCTGACTTTTTTGTGGACTAATCTTGGTCAACGTGACCCAATTTATGTTTTGCCAATTATTGCTGGTCTTACCCAATTTTTATTATCACTTATGCTTTCTCCAGCTACACAAACAAGAGATTTGGTAAGCAATGAGTCAAAACTTAAAAATGTTCAAGAGGCTAATAAAAAAGAAGAAGACATTGCGGAAATGGCTTCCACCATGCAGCAACAAATGATTTTTATGATGCCAGTAATGACCACAGTGATAGCTTTGACTTTGCCCTCTGGTCTAGCCCTTTACTGGATTGTTGGCACAATTTTCACCATGGTTACTCAATATTTTGTTTCTGGTTGGGGTGGTTTAGCCAGATATTGGAATAAATATGTGGCAGCTGCCGGTCCGTTCAAAGGTAAATACATGAAGGTTTCAAAGGGTAAAACTCTCACTCAAATTCCAGACAAAGTTTACGTTAAAAAGACTGAATTTTTTCCTAAAAAAACCAAGAGTACCTCTCTAGCCAATGTTCTAAAAAACATTGATGGCAACAGTGAGGCTCCTAAACCGAAAAATCAACGAGCCACTCGTGTTAAAAAATTTGTACAACAAAATCGCAGAAAAAAGAAAAAAAATAGGAAGTAAGCATGAAAATTCAAGAGTATTTAGAAAAATTAATTAAACATTTGGGGGTGGAAGATGATTTTGAAATTTTGCTTGAAGAGTCGGACGATCGCTTAAAAATCAATATCACCGTTCCTTCAGCCGACGTAGCACTTTTAATTGGTAATCGCGGAGAAACGCTTGAGGCTATTGAGCTTTTGACCAAACTTTCTTTTAAAGACGAATTTCCGGATAAAAGAATCATGCTTGATATTAATGGATATCGCGCCGCATCTGAAGAAAGATTGAAAGAAAAAGCCCTTAACTTGGCTCACAAAGTTGTGGAAACACAAAGACCACAAGAAATCTACGATTTAAATTCCTATGAACGTTATTTAGTGCACACCGCTCTAGCTGAAGATGCAACTCTTGAGGGAATTGAGAGTTTTTCTGAAGATAGAGACGAAGAACGAGTGCTTATTATCAAGCCAAAAAAAGACTAATTTCCTGGCTTTGCGTGAATAAAGCGGTAAATATGCGGGAAAAAATTATTATTTTTACTGACGGTGGCTCTCGAGGTAATCCAGGCCTAGCTGGAGCAGGTGTTTTTATCACAGATGAAAGTGGTCGAGAAATTTACAGAGAACAGAGCTTTCTTGGTTTAAAGACTAACAACGAAGCTGAATATTTGGCACTTAATTTAGCTTTGCGCTATTTACAAAAATATCTTAAAGATAAAGCCAACAAGCAGCTTATCTTTAAATTGGATTCTAAGTTGGTAGTGGAGCAAATGAATAAAAATTGGCAAATTAAGGAAGCTCGCTTGCGTGCCTTAGCTGAAAAAAATTGGCAAATTTTAAGCACAATCCCCCATTCTTCTTATGTTATTACATACATTCCCAGACTAGAAAATAAAATGGCAGATTTGTTGGCCAATCAAGCAATGGATACCGCCAAACTTTAAAACTATTAAAAATAAAAAAGCAACCGCTTTTGTTTGAGTTTGGTTTTTGTTCTAGAATGATTTAGCAATGTTTTACCATTTAGAAGATGAAAGGCCAGTTGTTTTAGTGATTGCTGAGCCTGGTCTTTCCATTACGAATTTTATTATTGATTATTTAAAAGCCAATGCTTTGGAAATCGAAGTGCTTTGCCTTGACCAGAGGTTTTTTTTGGAGTATGAGCAAATTGCCGACAAAATACAAAGAATTTACAAAATTATTGTTGTTTATGGATTTGATTCTAATTCGGCAGAGGTTTATCAGCGCATTTTTAATTTTTTAGACTTGCTCAACAACAAACAGGGCGAAAAAATTCCAATAGTGCTAATTTCACCAATTAGTACTTCACTGGAAATACTTGATGATTTTGTGCCAGCTTACCAACAGTTTTTGGTTCAGCAAACCACTTTTTTACAAACTTTTTTGGCCAGATTTGAACAAAGCTTGGTTTTTTTAGCTCAAGATATACTGCTTGATAAGAAAAAAATTGACTATCCCCTTCTTTTGTTTTTTTCGGCAATTAAAAAGGGATATTTACTTGATTTACAGGTCAAATTTTATTTTCAAGATGAGCGTAGCTTTTTTAATTTAATTAAAGAATATTTAATTAAACCTCATGACGGAGCCAAGTTTATTGTTAAAGGTGCCGCCATTTCTTCAAGCAAAACACTTGCTAAAATTGCTTATCTTTATGAGCAGTATTTTCAAAAAAAACCAATCATTATTAAACTTTTTGCTGATGAGAGAAAAAACCGTTTTTTACAAGAATTTGCTGTGGTTAATAATTCCAAACCGCAACTTGAGGAATTAATTGATCAACGAGTACGTGAAATTGTTAATTTTGACAAGGAAATTGCCTTAATTGCTCCCTCCGATCGGGAGTTGCAAAAAGCTTTAGCGATGGAGCAATTACAGCAAGAGAGACAATTTAAAAAACAACTCAAGCTGAAACAGGCAATTCCGGCTCAGGATTTTACAAGCAACGAAGTATTAGATTTGCTAAAACAAGCCCAGAAAGAGCCCGCGCAAGAGTCGGAGGCGGCAAATTCTGACTCTGAATTCATTAAAAAAATTGAAAATCTCTTCTCTACCCAGCGCAGAAAAGAGAAAAAAAATCGCCAAGAAAAAAACATTGTTAAAGGTAAGGAAATTATTAAAAAAAGCAAAAAAAGAAAAGTGCTCTTTTATTTAGGTATTTTTGGGTTTGGTTTGAGCTTTCTGCTTTTTAGTTTATTTTTCATTTTTACTATTAGCCAGCAAAAAATTAAAAACCAGCTTTTCACGGTAGTTAAAAATAACGGTGAAGAGATAGAAAAATTTGATGAATCAAGATTTAATCAGTTTTTTAACTTCCAATTAGATCAATACTTAAAAATTCTGTCAGCAGACAATTTTGGGGAAGCACTAGATTTACGAGAACTTAATACAGCCTTATTAGCTTTGTCTGCTGGTAGGAAAGAAAGTCAAGATAAAGCCTATGATTTGTACAAAAAAACTTTCACTGGCGGAATTGAACTCAAACAATTTTATGAAGAATTAGATTTGGCCATAGATAAGAAAATAGAAGGGGAGAAAGCTTTTAATGCTTATTTAAGCTCTTTAAATTTAGATTTATATCAAGGAGAAGAAAAAAGTGTCTGGCAGAAAAGTCTCGATACAAATAAAGCTGAGCTCAAAAACGACCTACAATTAAAAAGATTTTTTGGCCCGTTTAAAGATTTTATTTTTCAGCCTGGAAGGATTAATCTTTTAATTTTAGTGCAAGACAGCAGCGAACTACGATCAACTGGNNGATGTCAATGATCTTGACTCGAGAATTTATGGGCGCAAAGAGCCTCCAGAAGAAATTAAAAACATGCTAGGGGAGGAAGTGTTCTATTTACGCGACAGCAATTGGCAAGCTGATTTTGCTCAAAGTAATCAAGAAATTAAATGGTTTGTTGAACAAGCAACCGGTTCCAAAATTGATTTAACTGTGGCTTTAAACACTAAAACTATAAGTGAAATCCTGAAAGTCGTAGATGGAGTAGAGTTAGCCAACGATGGCTTAATTAATACTATTAATTATTTAGAAAGACAAGAAAAAGCCGCCTCTCTTGACTACAAAAGCGTCAATAGCGAAAAATTTAGTTGGCGACTCATCAATGCTTTGCTTGACAAAATATCACAATTAACTCAATCACAGTTTGTGGCTCTCAATAAACTTTTAATCAAAGATTTGAATCAAAAAGAAATTTTATTGCAAGTAAATGACCAAAATTTACAACAAATTATCGAAGCAAACTCTTGGAGTGGTGAAAAAGTAATCATGACTTGTCCGGCCGAATTTAAACAAGAAAATTGTCTACTGGATTCATTATTTCAAGTAGAAAACAACGTAGGAGTCAATAAAATCAATCCTTATATTAAAGAAACAATTGAGCATAATCTTGGGATTGGCAAAGATTTTATTCGTCACAAGCGCAAAATTACTTTTGAAAATTTCGCTAAAAGTAATACTTGGCCGCTCGGTGCTTATCATGATTTCTTGAAATTTTATTTAAATTCGCAAGCTAGTTTAGAAAAAATTGAAATCGACGGCCAACCACTGGAAGAAGAGAAGTTTAAAGTTGCCGATATAGAGAATGGCAAAGAAATTAGTTTGTTGTTGGAAATTCCCACTCAATCTAAAATTGAATTGGAAATTACCTATTTAATTCCTAATCAGATGCAGCCGCCTTTTTCTTATGTATTTCTTGACCAAAAACAAGCTGGTGTTTTTGCTAAAGAGACTGCCTATAACATTGTTTTTGATGAGCAATTCAAACCACAATTAATTGCTCCATCAGCAATTTATCAGGATAAAATTATTCGTTTTAATAATAGTAATACCGATCATTTTTTATTTGCTATTAATTTTAGCGAATGAAATGCACAAAAAAACCGTGATCAAATAATGAAAAAATGATAAAAAAATGGTGGAAAAAGCTGTGGAAAAGTCACTAATTCAAGCCACCGGCAAAAAATCACAATTTCCACGTGCTTTACTTTTTGAGATTTGAGATTACATTTTATTATCAATCTTTTTGACATAGTCAATATTACAAAAGTTCTTTTAGTTTGATACAGTGTGTTATCAATCACCACGGGCGAAACAGAAGCGAAATTTTTGACAAAATTCCATTTTCAAATAATTAAATTTTTCAAATAATCAAATTGTAATCTTTTTTACTAATTTTTTGTTTAGTTGCATCACGATCCGTTTGACACTCTTAAGTCAGGCTTTATTGTGTTAAAATAACTGCCTATTAGTCAAGAAAGGTATTGATATGGAAAAAATTAAATTTAGTGCTCTTAAAAGAGAACATAAAAAAAACAATCAGTTGCGCAAAGAAGGAATCATTCCAGCTAATATGTATCAAGCAGGCAAAGAATCTTTGTCCCTGGAAATTGACAACAAAGCTTTCGTGAAATTAAGTCGTAAATTGAATAAAAATGCCATCATCTATTTGCAGATTGAGGGCGAAAAGAATGAATTTCCAGTTTTAATTGACGACATTCAATTCGACGTTTTTGGTAAAAAAATCTTGCATGTAGTATTTAGAAAAGTCAATCTTCTTGAAAAAATCAGAGTCCATGTTCCGGTGGAATTGGTTGGGGAATTTACGGTTGAAGATGGCGTGTTGGTTTTGGCTCAAGATAGTGTTGAGGTTGAAGCCTTGCCAGCCGATTTGCCTGAAAAATTTGAAATTGACCAAAGTCAGTTAAAAGCTATTGGCGATCAAATTGTTTTATCTTCTTTAAGTTTTGACCCCACCAAAGTTACTTTAGTCTTGGCAGAAAATGAGAAAGCAGAGGAAGTTGTGGTAGCACTTGTCCAAGAAAAAGCAGAGGAAGTTGAAGAAGTGGTAGAAACAGCTGAATTAACGGAGCCGGAAGTAGTGGGGGAAAAGAAGGAAGATGAGGAAACGTCAGCTGCCAAACCAGAACAAAAATCTGGCCAGGAAACGACAGCCAAAGCCTAGTCTTAAACCCAACCTGATTGGCCTGAGTTTCGTTGCTTAAATTAGTTTTATTAACACTGCTAAAGTTTTAGTCGTGGTTCAATTTGTTGGGCTTTGTTGAAATATTCTTGGGCGCGGTCGCTCCGACCAGCCGCTTCGTTGAGTTGCTGTAAGTTGAGCCAAAGTCCCAGGCTATTGATTTTTTTATTAGTTAAAGCCTCGTAATAGTCTAATTTTTCTTGTAATTTTGCTTCTGTTAAAATCATCGTTTGCGCTTGAAGTTGTGTCTGCGACGCCACTTCTTCCAGGTTTTGTACATCAGTGATTTTTTTTAAGTTAATTTGCGGAGTATTTTTTTGCTTAATTAAAGAAAAATTGAATAACCAAATTAAACAAATTACAATCACAAGCATTATTTGCCAAGCTTTTTCTTGATTAATTTTGTGCATTAAAAAAGTTAAGGCAAACACTAAGAGACTTAGCAAAAGACGCAAACAGAGCCACGCCAGCTTGAGGTAAAACAGCAAGTTTTGCAACATGATCAATGATGAATTATAAGGTTTATGTTGGCCAAGTGCTACTAGCCAAAACTTTTTCCTCAACTAGTTTCTCTTTGACCAATTCTTGCCAAATGGCTTCAGTGACAAATGGCATAAAAGGGTGAAATAATTTCAAGAAAACTTGCAAACCATCAAGTAATAAATCACTATTTATCAAGTCTTTTTTTGATTCTTCAATAGACTGGTCGCAAAACCAGTGCCAAAATTCGTTATAAAGAGTGTCGGCTGCGACTCCAATCTGGAAAGCATTGAGATTTTTGGTGATTTCTTGGGTAAGTTGAGTCATTTTAGTTTGAAAAACTTGATCATTGGGACATTTTTTCGCCTTTTCTCCCAAATGTTCTTTTGTGTTTAATAAAATGAAGCGGCTGGCATTCCACAATTTATTGCAAAGGTTGCGCATGGCCTTAAAATCACCATCACTGACAGATTTGTCTAAACCGGCGGAGGAGCGAATGACAAGTGCCATTCTGAGTGCGTCTGAACCATATTTTTCGCTTATTTCCATTGGATTGGTCACATTACCCTTGCTCTTGCTCATTTTCTGCTTTTTAGCGTCTCTAATGAGCCCGTGCAAGTAAACATTCTTGAAAGGCACTTGACCAGTTTGGTAGACACCCATCATTAGCATGCGCATCACCCAAAACATCAAGATGTCATAGGCCGTTTCCATAGTATTGGTAGGATAAAAGCGCTCTAAGTCACCCGCCTTGTTATTTATTAAGGTCACAAAGGGCCATTGGCTAGAGGAGAACCAAGTATCAAAAGTGTCGGTTTCTTGTAAATATGCGTCGCCAGGATTGTTTTGACTAATTACATATTGAGCGTCAACGCTGGCATTGATGTTTTGTAAGCCTTGACTAATTTCTGCAGGTGAATATGTTTTTAATAATTCGCCTAATTTACCAGAAATGCGCTGTTTTGCTTTATCAATAAAAGTGACCAGAGCATCAGGATTTTCACTAATTTTATACCAAACTGGTAAGCGAATGCCCCAAACAATCTGGCGGCTAATGTTCCAATCTTCAAGAGTTTCGAGCCAATGACGTAAAATTTTATTATGGCCAGCGCCATAAACTTTAACCTCTTTGTGATCTAATTTTTCCAAGACAGCTTGAGTAAGACCTTTAACTTTAATGTAAAACTGGGGGAGAGGCAGAGGTTCGATGGGACTGCCGCAGCGGTAACAAACACCGAGATTGTTCTGATAATTCGTATCAACTTTTACTAGTAAACCCCTGGCTTCCAAATCTTTACTGACCTGTTCTCTGGCAGCAGCCACTTTAAGTCCAGCGTATTTGCCAGCGGCTTGGGTCAATCGACCAGCAAAGTCAATAATTTGAATTGGTTCCGGTAATTCGGCCTTATGTCTTTGCCAAGCAGCGAAATCATTAAAATCATGATAAGGCGTGATTTTTACTACTCCGGTGCCAAACTTTGGATCGACAAATTCATCGGCAATAACCTTGAGTTTAAAATTGCCATTTAGTCCTTCAACCTCAATTTCTTGACCAATATATTGTTGATAGCGTTGATCACTGGGGTGTACGGCCAAGCCGGTATCACCAAATTTAGTTTCTGGTCTAGTGGTTGCCAAGACGAAGGGTCCGTACTTGATGTAATAAAGAGAAGTAACTTGCTCTTGATGATCCACTTCTAAATTACTAAAAGCAGTGCCACATTTTGGACAAAAATTGACCAAGCGATTAGCGCGATAAACCAATCCATCTTTATTCATTTGAATAAATGTTTCAAGGACAGTTTTGACAATATCTTGGTCAAGAGTGAATTTATAACGACTCCAGTCTGCACTAGCACCAAGTTTTTTAATTTGTTCAACGGCAATGGCAGAGTTTTCACTGACGTAATTCCAAATCATTTGAAAAAGAGTCTCGCGATCAAAATTAAAGCGACTCTGACCCTTTTTTTTTAATTTTTTTTCAAACACAAATTGGGTTTCAATACCGGCGTGATCTGTGCCTGGAATCCAAACGGTGTCCTTACCCTGCATGCGCGCAAAACGAATTAAAATATCCTCCAGAGCAACAAACATGGCGTGGCCAACGTGCAAAGGATCATTGGCATTGGGCGGCGGCATGATAATCGAAAAACTTTTATTAGCTTGGATTTTTGGAGATTTTGCCCTAAGCTCTTGATTAATTTGACTGTCAGGATTGAAACAATCGTGAGCAAGCCACAATTTGTAGATTTCACTCTCGTAATTTTTGGCTTGATATTGTTTATCTAACATAATCCGATCTGGCAATGAGACTTGCAGCGAAACAAAATAATTGATTAATTAAGTATGAATTTTAGCATATTTTAGTCTTTTCTGATGACGATAATAGCTGGGTCTACTTGAGGAAGAAGAAAATACGTCTTTCGATATGTGTAGTAGAATAAGTAACGTTTTATGCGACAAGTCAATTTGGTGAATAATCAGGATCTAATTATCGGTCACACCGACCTACTTGATGCTCATCGTGGTCAAGGTAAGAGACATCAAGCAGTTTCTTTGTTTTTGTTTCACCAAAATCCGACTGGAGTTTGTCAATTACTTGTGCAGCAAAGAAGTGCGGCAAAAATTGTTGGCAATTTACAATGGGCCAACACCCTCTGCGCTAATTTAGTTCCCAGCGAAAATCACTTACATTGTTTAAAAAGAAGAGCTTTGCAAGAATTAGGGATTAAATGGCAGAGCGCCTTTTTTCTTAAAGAAATTGTGGTTTTTCCTTACCAAGTGACTTGCGAAAATGGTTTTGCTGAGAATGAAATTGATCACATCTTTGTCTCAATTTTTGATGATGAAAAATTGGCAACTTTAAAAATTTTGCCTAATCCAGCTGAGGTAGCGAATTATGCTTGGCTCAATTGGTCTTCTGTTAAAAATAAAAAAATGGGGAAGAGAGTGCTTACTCCTTGGTTTAGTTTATTTTTAGATAGTAAGCTAATTATTGAAAAAATTGATGAAACTTTAACAAAGCAATTAGCTCGTGCTTGAATTAGGTATAGTGAATCGTTTGATAGCGTCAATTCCAGTGAATTCAGCAATTAGGTTAACAATAATAAAAGAGCACAGAGCTAAAACGATACCAATAATGGCGTAAGTTACGATGTCTTTTGATTTTTTAGTGGCTTGCGAATTACCACCATTAAGCAGCAAGTTAAAGCCTGCATAAATGATCATGATAAAACCAACCACGCCTAGAACGCTTAAAATTACTGACAACACGTTGGCTACCAAACAACCCACACCTTGGATAGTGGCCACATCGCCAACAACACAACCAGATCCGCCTGGAATACTTGACCATTCCCTTGTTTGTGCATAGGCTTGTTCGATGATGTGCATTCTCTCTTAGATTATAGCTTTTTTTATGTTAAAGCCAATTGTGATTTATGGGCACATACTTTCTGAAAAGTATCGTGCCTTATTCATGTGATTTAGAACTTTGGTGCGAAAGCCGTTTTTAAAGCAAAAACCCGCTTGAGAAAGCGGGTTTTTTAAAGTTCACTGTTTATAACTAATCACGATCAACAAATTTTATATCGATTGAGATCCATTTATGGTTTGAACGTTTTCGAATACATTGTTAAGGTTACTAAAGCCCAAGAAGTTAAGAATTAAATTAAAGAGAGCATAAGAGGCCGCAATAATCACCAAACCAATAATAGCGGCAGTGATTTGCTCTCTGGCTTTTTCAGCCTTACCCTTGTCTCCACCGGAAGTCAGCCAAGAAATACCGCCTATAATCAAGTAGACAAAAACTAAAATGGCCGCCACCAACATCACAATGTTTAAAACGGAATTAAACACTGTCCCAAAATTAGTTGCATAACCAGTACCTGGATTAATTGGCTCAACATCTAATGCCTGAGCTATAAATGTCGAAGCATTGGCCAACAAGACACCCATGGCAGCTCCACTAGCGATAACAAACTTTTTGATTGATTTCATAGATCACTCCTTGTTAATTTAAATACTACTTTATTTTAAATCCAAATTCTATTATATATCAAGTTTAATTATTTTTTAAGTCAAAGTCAAACACTTGTCCAATTAGTGGGGTCTGGTGGTAGAGCAGTGTTTGAACCTCCTGTAAAATTTAAAACATTGATCCCCAAAAAACTTTGTAACAACATAAAAATTACAGCGGTAGCTGCTAAAATGAACAAACCAATTACCGCGTTAGTGATCCGTTTTTGGGCATTTTCTATTTTGCCTTTATCTCCACCGGAAGTCAGCCACTGGATAGCACCGACGATTAGAAAAATAAAAACTAAAAGTACCGCCACCAACATCACGATGCTCATAATATTGCCAATAATAACACCTGCACCAGCGTCTGCAGAATTGCGATATTGAGTGCCCTGCAAGCCTTGATTTTCTGCTTCTTGGGCGATGTCTAGGGTGAGTGCTAGTTGGTTTAACATATAAGGTGTTTAGTTCTTAAAGTTATAGTGTGGGAAAAGTTAACCTGAGTAAATCAAATTCTCCCCTAAATAAAATCCTATTAAGAAAACTTAAAATGGTAAATAAAGACACTAGAATTACCAAACCGATTACAGCATTGGTGATTCGCTTTTGAGCACTTTCGGTTTTTTTACTGTCAGAACCGGCTGTCAACCATTCAAAAGCGCCCCAAATGAAAAATACAATTACCACAATTGCCCCTAGATTAATGGCGACTTGCCAGATGTAAACCAAGTATTCAGTCAATTTACTGCCATCAGATATTCCTTCATTTTGGCCCAAATTGCCAATCACTGGATTAGTGATACCACCCCCATTGGCAGCAAAAACCGTCTGTGCTCCTCTGCTAAGAGCAAGCAGCATCATTAAGACTGGAATAAAGATGGTTAATAATTTTGTTCTTAAGGTCAATTTCATATTTTAGTTTTGGCCTAGGGGATGATTTCTCCAATCATTTCCCCAGGATTTAAGATTGGTATACCAATTAAATTGCCAATGAGTCCGATGATCATGTAACTGGCGACGACCAACACCAAGCCTACTATGCTATTGGTGAATTTACTTGTAGCTTTGGCAGTTTTACCACTGTCACCACCCGCAGTAAGAAATTCAAAAGCGGCGATAAAGATGTAAACAATAAAAACTAAAGCCGCCGCAATGGTAACCAGTCCAATAATGTCACTGATGTATGTTTCAAGAGAAGTGGTTACTCCTGCAGTATCAAGCGCTGCTGGAGTGCGTGCCTCTGTGACGGGTTGGATGGAGCCAATATTTGTTGTACTTATTGCCATAGTTAGATTGTCGGTATTTGCGGATTGATAATGAAAGTAGCGTCACCAAAAATAATCAAACCCAAAATGGCAGCGATGGTGTAAGAGGCCGCAATTAAAAATAAACCAGCAACACTGGAAAGCAGTTTCCCGCCAATTTTGGAATAAGCGCTGCTGTTGCCACTGGCGGAAATGTAGGTAAAACCAGCACTGATAAAATTAAACAATACCCAAATGCCAGCGATAACCGTGGCAAACTTCAGCATATTGGAAATAAAAATGAGTAAACCAATGTTGTGCCCACTTGTATCTTGAGCATTGAAATTAGCTACTCCAGGCGGTGCATCAATAGTGCCAATGACACTTTCGGCCAGCACGGTCTGATTGCTAGCAAGCAAAATTGCGATCGCACAAAGCAGGCTGTAAATAACTTTTTTCATAATTGTCTTTTTAGATTATAAACTACTTTCTCATTTAAAACCCATATTAATCCCAGTTAAAAGTTGCAGGATTTGCATAATCCAATAGGCGGCAAACATGACAATGAAGCCTACAACAGCCGAAGTCATAGTGTTTTTAGCTTGATCTTTATTTCCACTTCCGCCTTTAATCAAACCAAATCCGGCCACAATAATCATCAAAAACAGCACGACGCCAGCAGCCGTAAAAATAACTCTGACCACCAAATTAACAATATCGTCGGTAGAATTAAAAACATCTCTCACTCTTTGTCCACTTTTGAGATTTAAGCCACTAGTAATGTCAATTTCTGTTCTGCCGCCACCAATGTCGTAATCGGCAGAAACTTTTGTTGTTCCTAAAGAAAGTGCCAAAAATAACAGGCCAATGAGCAAGCACACTTTTTTCTTCATCAAAAGTGATTATAAAATGATTTTGATTTTCTATCTAGTGTGG
This sequence comes from Candidatus Pacebacteria bacterium UBA1364, assembly GCA_002306345.1. Taxonomy (GTDB): domain Bacteria; phylum Patescibacteriota; class Microgenomatia; order UBA1400; family PJMF01; genus UBA1364. Next base: position 44,885 of record DBRQ01000008.1, read on the forward strand.
AAAGAGGATACTTTTTAATGTCATATACGTCAAACTTCCGCGTCTCATGGGTGGTGTCGCTAGATGTCACCATTAGTGTAAAATAACAGTGAATCTAATAATGCAAAATTTAACTCGTTTTGTTGGTTTTAGTAATGAGTCAGTTTTAATACAAGCCTTAAAAAATGGTGACGAATTAGCGGTGGAATATTGGTTTAAAAAATACCGTCTCACACTAACTAAAATTGCTCTTTCTAAAGTACCCAACTCTACTGTGGCGGCGGAAATTGTCCAAGAAACTTTTATTGATTGTTTACAAACACTTAATTTATTTAAAGGTCAGTCTTCACTTTTGACTTGGATGCAAAGTGTCATGCGCCACGAAATTGCTGATTATTATCGCAAGCGTTACGCCAAAAAAGTTATTCAAACTATTCCTCTAAGTGATTTGCTTCTGGAACAAAGCTATAAAGATGCTGCTTCTTCGGCTGAATTAGTAACTGTGGTGCTAAAACGCATGATTAAAAAAAATCGGGAATTATTACTAAAAAAATACGTTGATTGTAAAAAAGTGAAAGACATTGCCTTGGAAACTGGTGCAAGTGTCAAGGCAGTGGAATCAGATTTATTTAGAGCCAGACAAGAATTTAAAACTCTGTGGTTGGAATTGGGAGTTGAGTATGGCGGAAGATAACTTTTTAAAGCTTTTAAAAAACACTGCCAAAGAGCAAAGTTTTTTAGGTCGGGAAAAATTGATTCCGGATCAGCTAAGTGATCTAGCTAATTTTGTGGCCAGTTATTTGTGGCAATCAATGTTAGTTTTGGCTGTTATTTCGGCGATTTTATTAAATCTTTGGACTTTTCTCAGTAATTAAAATTTAAGTTATGCAACATCAAAGAAACAAATTTTTAATCGCTCTTAAATCACTGCTCTACTCTAGCGTGCAATTGTTAGTTGGACTCGTATTGCACCCTTACCGCAGCATGCAGCTTTTGGTGAGAAATAAAATTTTGCTACCCTTTGCTTTTTACCCAACCCTAATTGGTTTGATCCTTTATTTATTATTTCAGATTGACTTTATTTACTTAATTTATCAATCTTTTTTCTTGGTCAAATTTTTTTATCAAGTGGCCTTATTTTTTTGTTTTTATTGGCAATTAGCACTTTTTTATCTTTGGATACGTTTTAGTAGAGTTTTTAATCGGTTTTAAAAATGATAATCAAATCTTTGGCACTGCAAAATTTTCGCAATTTTACTTTGAGTAATTTTACTTTTACTAAAACTAATTTAATTTTTGGCAACAATGGCGTCGGTAAAACTTCCATTATTGAAGCAATTTATTTATTGGCCAGTGCTGACAGTTTTAGAGCTTTAAGAGTTGAAGAAATGATTCGTTTAGAAGCAGATTTAGGACGAGTACAGGGGCTAATTGACCTTGAAGATTCTGCTGCAGTGAATGGAGATGAAGAATTAAAACTAGAAGTGATGCTGACCAGAGGAAATGTACAAGGTAGAAGAACTCAATATCGTTTATTTTCTGTCAATGACATTCGTCGCCGCAAAAAAGATTTTTTAGCTTTTTTTAAAGCAGTGGTTTTTCGTCCCGAAGATTTACGTTTGGTGGAAGGTTCTCCTTCTCGACGCCGCAGTTTTTTAGATAATGCTTTATCTATGGTATCTGATGAATATCGTTTGGCCTTAGCTCGGTACGAACAAACTTTAAAACGTCGCAACCGTTTATTGCAAAAAGTCAATGAAGGTCAAGAAGATGCCAATGTATTAAATTTTTGGAATTTAAATTTAATCAAAAATGGTGAAATTATCCAGTTACAAAGGGCAAATTTTATTGATTTTATTAGGGAAGTGGTCTTTCCTTTTGAACTCAATATTGCCTATGTACCCTCGCTAATTTCTGAAAAACGGCTTAATGAGCACCTCAATAAAGAAATTTTTCTCGGCCACAGTTTAATTGGGCCACACAAAGATGATTTTCAACTGAAATTTTCACAAGAGCAAAAAGGTATTAACGATCTCAGCATTCTAGCTTATGGTTCTAGAGGTCAACAACGCTTGAGCGTCTTATGGTTGAAGATTGCTGAATTGCAATTTTTGACCGATAAAATTGGCTATCAACCGGTCTTGCTACTAGATGATGTTTTGTCTGAACTGGACGTCGAAAGCAAGGAGATGGTTTTGGATTTATTGTCTCATTACCAAACCATTCTCACTACCGCCGACGCTGACATCTTAGCTGATTTACGCAGTAAAATAGAGAACTTAAATCTGATTATTTTATAATCAAAGAGATTTCCTCAAAGCAAGCTGTGGTAAGGATCAATGATGTTACAGCGATAGCCGTGATATTTTCAAAGACATTAATGCCTCAAAGCAAGCTGTAAGGAAGTCTAATTTCATCATTTTATGGCCAGTTTTTTGGCAAAACTAACTTCTTGCCACAAAATTTGCGGCACCATTTCCACAAGATTGCTGCTGTTAAAGTATGGGCCTTGTTTTTGATAAAGTTTTTCACCAGCTTTTTTATTGATATAACTGGCTACAATGCAACTTTCTAAAGCTTCATTTTTACAATAAATAGCAGCCAAAAGTCCAGCCAGAACATCGCCAGT
>DBRQ01000008.1:47503-48487 GCA_002306345.1 Candidatus Pacebacteria bacterium UBA1364
TAAACAATAACAATTGGCTTGGTAATTTTCTTCATCAAACAGGTGACTTTTGTGTTGCAGCAGCTTCATTTCTTGATGATGAGGAGTGATGATGTGATTGCTGTTCAGCAGGCGCACGTCAAGCATCTGCAAGGCTCCAGCGTCAATCACCCATTTTTTATTGGGATATGTTTTCAGCAAATGATTGACCAAACGTTTTGTGTATAAAGTACGATCCATACCTGGACCAATTAGAACTACTTCGGCTTCATCGATATAATTTTTAATTTGTTTTCTTTCGATTACAATGCCATTCCAAAAATTTGCTTTGACGCTGGCAATTAATTGATTGTTGCTTGGTACCGAAGAATAAAAAACCATATCTACAATTTTGCTTGCTACATCAAGACTCCACTTGCTAGCAGCGTGGAATAGCTTACTGCCGCCAATGATTAGCAATTTCCCATTTTGGCCTTTGTGAGATTTACTTTGTGGCAAGAAGATTTTTGAGAGGGCGTTTTCCAAAATTGCAGTTGCTTGAGTTGTCATAGCTTGATTTTAACTTATTTTTATTTTTAACGAGGAGCTGATTTTAAAAAAAAGACTAATGTGGCTCATTAGTTAACTAAAAATTTTAAGTTATCACCATTTTTCATTATTTTTTACTCTGGCTTACTCTTTTTGCCTCATTTGCTTGAGTTTTTTCTTGTAAATTTTGCAAGAATCTTCACAAAAAGCGGAAACTAGTTTAAAATCAATCTAAATGTATCAACCAAAGTTTGAGATCACCAATCACTTACTAACTTACATTTCCTCTATTGAGTCAGCTAAAGCCTTAATTGATCATGCTGCTCTTGTGCCCTCTTGGGAGGCGAAGTTTCGTGATGAAGCCATGATTAGAAGTGTACATTTTGGTACACATATCGAGGGTAACGAACTAACTGCTGACCAAGCAGAAAAAGTGGTCCAACTCAAAACCACCAGCAATCCTCAAGCCATGGTTGA